>CALEJF010000001.1 GCA_937898625.1 uncultured Clostridia bacterium
ACCTCCCTCAATGAGGGAGGGGAAAATTAAATCAGTTAGACAAATTCAAATTTGTAAAATGCTTGTTCGAATCCTATATTACAGAACATAAAAAATTAAAAGAGAGTCTGCAAAAGCAAACTCTCTTTTAATGGCACGCCGGAAGGGAACGATACCTTATGATTTACATATAATCCCTATTATTTTTATCATCGTATCGGCTCTTGATAATACATCTCCTGTAACTAAATCTTTGAACCAATTCTCTAACGGGAACTCCAACCTACCATAAGTATTATACGCAATATTTGAAGGTGGCATTGGCTTGTTGTTTATAGCCCACACACCTTCAAGAACTTTCCAAGTATTAGTGGCTAAAAGATATGATACTTTAATGTAGTCTTCACTTGCAATCGCAGATAATAGTTTAATCTTGGTTGAAGAAAGCCAATATTTTATATCTTCCTTTTCCTTTTTAGGAGTTATGTAATTATCATATATTCTAGTTGCTTTATTATATAGTTTAGCAAATTTGCCATCATCAAAAATTGTTTTAGAATATATATATTTGTAAACATCCATAGGATTTGATTCCAATTTTTGATTCATTGTATTATATTTATGATAATGAGTTTCAACAACGACACCATCAACATCTTTTGTGATAAAATCATCTTTATCACATAAAACAAGGATATCCAAATCAGAATAGTCCGTAGCCATTCCGTATGCAACAGACCCCATAAGTACAATACTATGTGTAGTCTTATCTTGTTTTAAAACATTTACTACTTTATCAAGAACTTCCAATTGATTCTTCATACGGTATTTTCCTTCTATATAATCAAATAAAAAATGATGAAATGATGTTTTCTTACAAGAAAATGATGTGATGTTTTAAAAAAATTACCAGTCAAGGCAACATCATTAGTGTAACGACATCATTACTTGTAATATCATTTGCAAAGCAAACATCATTGAAAAAGCCCCGTTCCTAAGAACGAGGCTTTTCCTGGCACGCCGGAAGGGATTCGAACCCCCGACCTTTTGGTTCGTAGCCAAACACTCTATCCAGCTGAGCTACCGGCGCATAACAGTTTTAACTGCCCGAATATAATACCATTACAAATTAAAAAAGTCAACAGTTTTTTTATTATTTACAGAATAATTCTTATCCTTTTAAAATTCTCCTGCTATTGGTGTTTTCATAAACTCTTTAAAGTCGCAATCTATACTGTTTCCTATCCATGCTTTCACATAGATACTTGGAAAAGAGCAGAACGGGAGAACATCAACGCCAGCTGATTCGTATTCCCTAAAACTTTCGTAGTTTAGCCCTATTTTAAGGTTAACAAGGTAAACGGGAATATTTTTTTGTTTTGCTCGTGCTACAAAATCAACAAATTCCTGACTTTTAATATTTACGGTACCCGAATGATATGGTCTTAAAATTATGGCTTTTATCCCATCTAAATCATAGTTATAAACTGCTCCCGGTGAAACTGTAATTACGATAGTTTTTGAATTCTCCGTCAATTCATATTTACCTAAGGCAGATTTCACCTCTGTATGTGGCAAACTGTAAACCTTGTCATCTGCCTCGTTAAACATTATAACCCTGTTGCCCTGATGAAACTCTACTTTATTATTATCATTTGAGTATGCCACATAAACGCCCTTACCCATTTTATTCTTAATATAATCAACGGCACCATTAAAATTGATTTGACCATTTGAACGAAAATCTTCCAAGGGATACTGCGCAGAAACCAGCAAAACGGGAATATCACTATCACCCACAGCAAAGCTGAGAGCAGAAGCAGAAAACTGAATAGAATCCGTACCGTGGGTTACAATTATTCCGTCATAACCCTTTGAAATATTATCACATACCACTTGTACCAATATATTTATTTCTTTATTGGAAATGTTTTCGCTGTGAATAGTAAAGGGCTCAAGGATATCGAAATCAATATCATTATCATATTCTTTTAAATAATTGTTTATTACAAGTTTTTTTGCATCTTCATCAGTAAATATATATCCGTCATGAACGACGCTACCGATTGTACCACCTGTTAAAATCGCAAGAATTTTCATTTCATAGCACCTCATACATATTATACTGTTTATATTCTTTTATTTCAATTGCCAATTATGACATTTTTCTCGTAAACAAGATATTAAAATAAGAAAAAAGGAGGTTTAAACAATGAGTGTAAAAATTGAATTTCAGGACGAATCCCTAATTTGCAGATTAAATGGTGAGATTGACCACCACACAACACTACCCATTCGTCTTGATATTGACGAACGAATTGAAAATTGCCGTCCGCAAACTGTGATTTTAGATTTTACTGATGTGACTTTTATGGACAGTTCAGGTATTGGTCTTGTTATGGGCAGGTATAAATTGCTTGGTGAATTGGGTGGCAAACTGGAAGTGACAGGACTCTCTGATAACTCATATAAGGTTATGCGTCTTGCAGGACTTGACAGAATTGCAAATATAAAAAAAGGAGGAGTAAAAAATGGTAATAAATGAATTTAAAATGACTGTTGACAGCCGTTCAATAAATGAGAGTTTTACCCGTGCTACTGTATCAGCGTTTGCATCCCAACTGGACCCCACGGTTGAGGAGATAAACGACATTAAAACTGCTGTCAGCGAAGCGGTTACAAACTGTATTGTTCACGGCTATAAAAACAATGTAGGAAGAATTTACATAAATGTGAAAATCCACAATGACAATAGAGTTTTTATAACCATAAGGGACCGTGGTTGCGGAATAAGTGACATAAAAAAAGCACGAGAGCCACTTTTCACCACTCTTGGCGGTGACCGTGCAGGACTTGGTTTTTCTGTTATGGAAAGTTTTATGGACAAGGTTTCTGTACGGTCAACTATCAACAAGGGCACAAGTGTTACGCTCTGCAAGAGAATCTGTGGACGCACAAAATGACAAGGGACGAACTGATACTTAACAACTTAGGTCTTGTGGGCAAATGTGCTTCAAGATTTATTGGTAAAGGTGTTGACTATGAGGACTTATATTCCGCAGGATGTATAGGACTTATAAAAGCAGCTGACGGTTTTCGTGAGGACCTTGGATTTGCCTTTTCCACATATGCCGTCCCCTCAATTTTAGGTGAAATAAAAAGGATTTTTCGTGATGACGGCACAGTTAAAATAAGCCGTTCATTAAAAGAAGAAGCGCGAAATCTTTTGATTGTAAAGGAAAAATACGAAAAAGAAAATGGCATTGAGCCAACAATTTCAGAATTAGCTGAATTAATTAACAAAAGTATTTCTGAAACGGCACAACTAATTTGTGTTTTACAGCCTGTTAAGTCCCTAACCGCTGACAATGATGACGAAAATCAGATTGACATCCCTGCAGAGGACGAATACACGCCTATTGATAATAAGTTGTCTGTTCAGCAGGTATTAAGTCAGTTACCAGAAAAAGACAGACAATTAATTTCCTTACGGTTTTTTCGCGGACTTACCCAAAGTAAAACAGCAGACATACTTGGAATTTCCCAAGTACAGGTTTCGCGAAAGGAAAAAACTATACTGATGGAGTTACGAAAAAAGCTGACCGGCTGAAAAATTTGATATTTTTCAAGAGATATGATAGAATATGAAATATATTCTATCATATTTTTTGGGAGAGCATTATGAAACAATCTCGCTATTCTACAATAAGCAAAATCGTTGCTGTTTTTTGCCTTGTTTCCATATTATTTACCTCTTGTGCAAGTACATTCAGTATTGATAAAGTCAAAGTAAACTCACTCGAGTATATCGAAGCCGTCTATTCAGGTGATACTATGCACAAAATCAATGAAGACGCATATACATCTGTTTGCACCTCGGGTCTTATTGAATTGCTTTTTGATGAAGCAACTGCTACTGTTGCAGTCCGTGATAACCACACAAAGAAAATATGGAATACTCTTCCGTCAAACAATATAACCAAGCAGATTGGTGCATCTGCCGTTGAAATTGTCCTCTCAAATAGTGATGGTAAAATCTACACCCTTAATTCGCAGGATAATTCTGTAAACTTTGGAAATTTCTCTTATACTTTAGGTGTTGATGAGGTTACCGTAAAATATGCATTCAGTCTTACAAAGGAAAGTGGCGCAAAAAGCATTTCCGAGGTGGGCAAGGACGAAATCCGCGCCGATTTGACCGTTACATACAGACTGAAAGACGGCTCGCTTATTGTAAATATCAATATGAACAACCTCGCTCTTCCAAAAGATGTTTACCTTGAAAAGGTTACTGTGCTTAATAACTTTGGTGCTTACGAAACAAGTGGTGAAAAAGATTATATTTTTGTACCCGATGGTAGTGGTGCACTTATTATGACAGGACAAAGGGATGACATCTTTTCACCCGTTTCATTATCTGTTTATGGTGAAAATCTTGCTACAACAAATACGATTTCCGAATCCAAATGTCTGTTAGGTGCTTTTGGCCTAAAAAAAGGTGATAACGCATTCCTTTGCATTATAGAAAAAGGCGATGCTATTGCACAGATAAATGCCAACAGAAACAGTACTAATTCTCTTAATACTGTTTATGCAAGTTTTTCTACCACAAACATTCTCACTGATGAAAAGGATAATAAGGTGACACGATACTATGGTTACCAATACCAAAGCGAAATTCAATTATGTTACCGTTTTCTTTCCGGCAAATCTGCAACATATTCCGGTATGGCAACTACCTGCCGTGAGAACTTAATCCGAAACTCTGTTCTTCCTGCCGAGTCACTTTCTGTTAACAATGAGCATATCCCTATGATTATTTCCTTGCAAGCAGGATATCAGAATGAAAAGGGAAAATATGTTGTATTATCTGACTTTGAACAGTCACTTTCCCTTGTAACACTTTTAAAAGCAAAGGGTGTTAACAATATTTATCTGCAATATAAGGGACTCTATGAAAATGCCAACAACGGTGGAAGTAAAGATTTTGACAAATTCAAAAATACACTTGGCAGCGCAACAGATTACGAAAATCTATACAATTACCTGAACAGTCAAAAATTTTCATTATTCATTGACACAGATATTCTCTCTTGTAAAGACAATACCTCTGTTGCAAAATCCGTTGATGGTAAACCAATAAAAAACGAATCGGGAAAACCTTTTCCAAAAGCCAACGCAACACAGGAATTTTTGAAAATGAGTAGTTTTGAGAGTAGAATTAATAACATACTTACGGACTCGGAAGACTTAATGTTTGACGGTTATTGTCTTAATGATATGGGAAAATACCTTTATTCTGACTACTCAAGCAATTCGTATTCAAGAAACCAAGCACAGACAGAAATCTTTTCTCAAATCCCAACCCTTGCTACAAACAAATCCTTGATAGTTGAACACGGTAATTTTTATACACTCAAGGGTGCTGACACGGTCTTAAACTTTCCTACTACTCCCCTTGCGTATAAAGAAAGTGTTTCTTATGTTGGAATTCCATTTATACAGATGCTTGTTCACGGAATGTTGGAATACAGTTCCGCTCCCCTAAACATTTCTGATGATATGCAAACATTATTCCTAAAATCCGTTGAATATGGTTGTATTCCAAGTGCATACTGGTACTGTACAGCATTTGACGAAAAGCACGATGCTTCTTATTATTACGATAATAACATAAACAATATGGTATCATTCTACACAAGAGCAAATCAGGCACTTTCTGAACTGCGTGAATCGAGAATGACATCCCACCAACAAGTTCAGTCAGGAATTTATTGTACTGAATACGACAACAGCACAAAAGTTTATGTTAACTATACTGATAAAGATGTAACCATATACGGCGTTGTTGTAAATGCAAGGGACTGTGTGACAATTTCATAATTTGATGATTTGATATAAAAAAGTGGCTGATACTCGATGTCAGCCACTTTTTATCATATATTCTCTTTTATCTGAAGAATCTGTCGAACCAATCGATGAATACGTCTCCACCGATAATTTCATCAGGCTCCAACTGGAATTCTCCGCTATCCCAGACATAAACTGTAACGGAAGAACCCTTGATATGGCTTGTTCCTTCTCCCGGTGAAATTTCTGCAACTGTTCCGGCTTCGTTATTGCCGAAATTCGACTTTACCTCAACAGTTACAACGAAGCCCGCTTCTTCAAGCTGAGATTTTGCAATATCCTCTGCTAATCCCACAACCTTTGGAATAACCACATATTCAGGACCCTTACTCACAACAAAAGTGATTTCTGTTCCCTCTTTAACCATTGTTCCCGGTGTTAAGCTTTGAGATATAATATACTCTTTTTCAACAGTATTACTGTAATCGTAAACAATTTCAATTTTGAACCTCTTGTTTTGTACAGGATTGGAGGTTATTTCCTTATAGGACCAATTTGTAAAATCAGGCACTTCAATAAGGTCCCCGACTGTTGTTGATTCCTCAACAGAGGGTTCAGCCTGATGATTGGAAATCACCTCATAGGCTATCCATCCACCAAAAAACAAAAGACCGACAATTAAAATAACTATAAATGTTTTAAATGCCGTACTGGCGGGTGTATCTTCTTCTATATACACTACCTCAGGCTTTTTGCTTTCTTCAGAAGGCACATTCACACCTGAATATGATGACATAACACTTGAAGGGGTGGCAGAAAGTTCATCGCGCAAGGTTTCAATATCTTTTGTGCGTTCCTGCGGGTCAACCTGCAAGCCATTCATCAACGCATTGATTACATAAGCCGGAATAATCTCTGCATATCTTGCAGGGATAATCAACTGGTCATTTTTTGAACGGGCAACGGCATCCTGTGGAACACTACCAACCAAAGACCTATATAAAACTGCGCAGAATGAATAAACATCTGATTTATATCCTTCTTTGAAATCATTTCCGTATTGTTCAACAGGTGTATAACCATCAAAAAATTCGGGAATGAGTTTTGTTCCATATAATCTGCTGTCAACAATTGAAAAACCGCTAAGACGAAGCTTTCCGTCACGACCAATCAACAATGTATCCGGACTTATTCCGTAATGTATAATGCCATTTTTATGAAGTGCAGAAAGGAGTGTCAACACGGGCATAAAAAGTTGATTTGCTTTTTCCCAGTTAAGGTAACCTGTTTTACTTCTCAACAAAAAGTCCCTTAAGGAGATTGATTCAAAATACTCACTAATTGCATAAACAGTATTATTCTCTTCCACAATATCCAAAACAGGAATATGTGCTGAAAAGCCTCTTATCATAGCAAGTTTTGACCACAAATCCTTAAACTGACTAAGGTATGAAAAATATGTATCCTTAAACTCATCAGCAACAACTACCTGAACACCGTCAATTTGTCTTTCACAGTAATTTTCAGGATAAAATTCCCTTATAATAACGGGAGTTTCACGCTCAATATCGTATGAGATGTATGTGGCGCCCTCACTGTTTGAGGAAAGCACACAACCGATAACATATTTCCCGCCGATAATAGTTTTTAGGTGTAAGTTAGGTGAAAACTGAGGTGAATCAATAATATATCCACAGCATGGGCATTGTAATTCGCCATTTAATTCGCCCATACAATTCATACATAAATTATCAAGATTCATACTGCATTTCCTCCTTTAACAGTTTTTACAAAAATAATATACCACATATCATAATAAAGTCAAATTACAGTTTTATTACATTTTATGGAAATTTTGTTATGTTTCGTCGGATAAAACCATTTCTGCACATTTAACACCATCAACGGCAGCAGAAACAATTCCTCCTGCATATCCTGCACCTTCACCACAGGGATAAAGACCGCGGATATTTGTCTGATAAAATTCATCACGAAGAATTCTCACGGGGGATGAGCTTCTTGTTTCGGGGGCAGTCAGCACTGCCTCATCCATAGCAAAGCCTTTGAGTTTTTTGTCCATCTGTACTAATGCATCTAGCATTGTATTAACAACTTTTTGTGGCAAAACCTCACTTATATCACCCATTGTGACACCCGTTGTGAATGATGGTTTAACGCTACCTAATTTTGTAGATTTCTGTCCTTTTAAGAAATCTCCCACAAGTGTTGCAGGTGCGGAGTAATCACTACCACCAAGTTTGAATGCCTTTTCCTCGATTTCTTTTTGTAACTGAAAACCTGAAAGAGGATGTTCACTTGGGAAATCAGCAGGTTCAACACCCACGAGAATTGCAGAGTTTGCGTTTTCTTTGTCACGGGCATATTCACTCATACCGTTTGTTACAACTCCACCCTTTTGAGATGAAGCACAAACAACAGTACCCCCGGGACACATACAGAAAGTATATGCTCCCCTGCCGTGAGGCGGATGACACGCAAGTTTATAGTCCGCTGCTTTTAGTTTTGGATGGTTTTTATATTCACCATACTGAACTGAATTTATATATTCCTGAGGATGCTCAATTCTCGCACCCACGGAAAATGGTTTTTGCATCATATTAATACCCTTACCATAAAGCATTTCAATAGTATCCCTTGCAGAATGACCGATTGAAAGAATAAGAGCATCTGTTTCAATATCTCTTTCCTTACCATATTTATCCTTAACAGTTACACCGTGGATAAAATTATTGGCAACGATAATATTGGTAAGTTGAGTTTCAAAAAGCACAGTACCACCAAGGGAAATAATCTCCTCACGAATGGATTTAACTGTTTTTTTGAGTTTGTCCGTGCCTATATGAGGCTTCGCATTTGTGAGTATACCTTCCGGTGCTCCGTGGGAAACAAATTCCTGAAATACAAAACGACAACGACTGTCTTTAATGCCCGTTGTGAGTTTTCCGTCAGAAAATGTTCCTGCACCACCCTCACCATACTGAATGTTAGAAGCTTCGTCAAGGATACGATTAGTCCAGAAATTATTTACATCATCCGTTCTTGAATCAATATCCCTACCTCGTTCAATAATAATGGGACAATGACCGCTACGAGCAAGAATCAGTCCTGCAAACATTCCTGCAGGTCCAAAACCTGCAACAACGGGTGGCAAAGTGCTTTTTCTATTGGACTCGGGCATTTTGTATTCGTATTTCTGACATTTTGTAATACGGTTATTATTAAGACTCTCTAAAATCCTATCTTCATCACCGTCAACTGTTACATCTGCCGTGAAAACAAAACGCACTTCACCCTTTCGGCAATCCACACTCTGTTTAAAAATCTCTGTTTTAATTATTCTGTTTTTGCTTATCTTTAATGTCTTGACAACTGCATCTTCTATGTCGTGAAAACCGCAGTCAAGGTCAAGTTTTATTTCACTGATTCTGAGCATTATTTATCCTCTCGCCTATTGTGTGTCCTGCTACTCTACCCGAACTCCAAGCCCATTGTAAATTGTAACCGCCGCAGTCACCATCAATATTAAGTGCCTCACCACAGCAGAACAAGTTCTGTACTAACTTTGATTCCATTGTGTCACTGTTGAATTGTGAACAATCTGCACCACCTGCCGTAACCTGTGCAAAGTCAAAACCACGGGCAGTTTTAATCTTAATTCTCCAACATTTGCAAAGTTTTGCAAGTTTTAAGATTTCGTCGTCGCTTAATTCGGCGATTTTGCCGTTAGGTGCAATTCCGCATTCCTTTAATAAGGTTATGCACAACTGCTTGTTCATAACACCAATAAGCAGATTTTCACAAAGTCCTGTACCGAATTCACGACGGTCAAAAATGTAATTACTTATTTTGTCAAAAGTGAAATCAGGGGTCACATCAATATCTATATAAATATCGTCCGATGGTGACATTGACACAAATCGTGACAACTGCATAATGGGAATTCCTGAAAGCCCGTAGTCAGTAAATTGAATTTCACCATAGTTTTGGAGGACTTTTTCATTATCTATAATCAAATCCATTCTGCATATTGAACGAACACCTTTAAGTGCCTTTGTGAAATTATCGCAGTTAAGAGAAACAAGGGCAGGCGCAATAGGAGTTATCCTATGTCCGTTCATTTTAAGAAGGTCATAGGAAGCTCCGTCAGTACCATGTACCTTTGCAGCCTTTCCGCCTGATGCCACTATTACAAAATCAAAACGGTCTTTATTATTTACAACCAGTTTCTGTACCGCACCGTTAAAAACTGATTTCAAATGTACAACATTGTAATCGCAAATAGTTTCAACACCCAAACGCTCACACTCAAAACGAAGTGCATCCAATACTGAAGATGCCTGATTTGACAAAGGATAAACTCTACCCTCATCCTCTTCACGGGTATATAGTCCCATATTATTAAAAAATTCTATATTGCTTTCAGGTGTATATTTATTAAGGGCAACCGTTGCAAAGTCCGTATCTCCTCTGTAACCCGATGATGCAGAATTCATATTGGTCAAATTACATCTTCCGTTACCGGTAACCAGAATTTTCTTGCCCACACGAGGTAATTTTTCAATTACAGTAACCTTTACACTATCCCTGTCCTTAACTGTATGCATAATCTCAATAGCACTGGCAAGTCCTGATGCACCGCCACCGATTACAGCAACTTTAAACATCACTCATCCCTGCCTTTCGAGATAATCATAAAGTCTTTCAATAGTATCCGCACTCATAACATGCTCCATCTGGCAAGCATCTTTTTCTGCAGTTTTTTCATCAACACCAAGTGTATCAATTAAAAAGTGCTTAATAAGCTTATGTCTTCTTAACACGTTTGCAGCGTAGGTTTCACCCTGTGGGGTAATTACAATATCCCCGTAGGTCACATGCTCTAAATATCCGTTTTGAGTAAGTGTATTGATAGCACGATTAACGCTTGGCTTTGACACACCAAGAAATTCTGCAATATCGGTAAGTCGCACACTATTTTTCTGTTTTGAAATAACAAAAACTGCTTCAAGATAATCTTCAAGAGAAGAAGTCATATTATAATTATCGTTTCTCATTTTTATATTCCTTATTATTTTATTTTATTATATTATTTTACCACAAAATTAGCCTAATAGTCAATAACGCTAACAAAAAGTCCCTTGAAATACCCAAGGGACAGCATAAATATTATTTACTTTCAATTTTGCTTTCTGCCAAACTGTAAATCTCTTTCTTGTCTTCTTCTGCCATTGAACGGACTTTGGCAATCAATGTTCTTTCTTCCTTTGTAAGTTTTGAAAGATACCAGTTATCTTCGTTACCATCAAATGTAGGCACGTCGCCTACTAAACTACCATCAAGTTCTTCAAAAAAGGCAACAAGCGGAAGATTATAAAACTCTGACAGTTTAATAATGGTGTCAAGGTCAGGAGAACGCCTGCCGATTTCATAACCACAGTATGCTGAACGGGTAATTCCCAAGGCATCCGCAAGCTGTTGTTGTGTTAACTTGTTCTGTAATCTTATTACTTTAAGTTGTTGATGATATTTCAAGGCAATCTCTCCTTTCTTAATTATTATACAACACCATCATCCCTTTCTGCAATAAAAATTTGCAAAATCTGTGTCAATATGGTAAAATGATGCCTGAACGAAAGGATGATTTTATGCCTTATATTATTTCAGCGGTAATTATCGTAATTTTTATAGTTGTTTTATTCGCTCTTGCAATAGCAATTCTTAACACCGTAGGTGTCAATAAACGATGCGAGGGTGACGAAAATTTAAAATATCTCAAAGCAAAGAATTTTGATAATCTTAATGCTTTGCCAATCAGTTTTGAATCAGACAAAAAGCAAAAGCTTAACGGATTTTTATACAGTAGTGCAAAAGTTGACACATATAAAGGTCTTATTGTATTCTCACACGGTATGGGTGCAGGTCATCTTGCATATACAACTGAAATCAACTATTTTGCTCAAAAAGGTTATATGGTTTTAGCATATGACAACACAGGCACCTGTGCTTCTGAAGGCAAAAAAATCAAGGGATTTGCCCAGGGAATTATTGACTTGAAATATGCACTTGCATTTGTAAAAGAACGCGAGGATTTAAAAGATTTACCAATTCTTTTAGTAGGTCATTCCTGGGGTGCTTACAGTGTTTCCAATGTTTCGGCACTTAAACCCGATGTTGAAATCAAGGGAATTGTTGCCTTTTCACCATTCAACTCAATGAACAAGCTTATCCGTGATGTTGCAAAGCAAAAAACAAAAGTTAATCTTTCAATTTTAAGTCCGTTTTTTGACATTGTGAATTTTGTTCGTTTTGGTAAAGCAGGAAATCTGCGTTCTTGCGACACTATTAACTCAAACTCAATTCCAACCCTTGTAATGCACGGCGGAAACGATATGCAGGTAACAGTAAAAAACAGTCCTGTCGGTAAAAAACATAAAATACAGGACAATCCAAATGCAAGAACTGTTCTTTACGATAGCAAATATCATAATGTTTACCTTGCAAAAGATGCTGAACAATATTTAAACGACACCTTTGCAAAGATTGAATCATTGGGCAAAAACAGTCCTGAAGCCTATGAAATTTATCAGAACATTGACTATGCCCTTATTACAAAAGAGGATTTGTCCGTTATGGAAACAGCTTCTTCATTCCTTGAAGAGTGTGTTATGAAAAGAGATTTTCTCACAGAATAAGGTGATTTAATGTTGTTAAAAAATATTACTGATTACTCAAAAGCCACTGAATACAATAATGAAATGGCTACAAAAAAGAACAATTACACTTTCTTAAATCAAAAATATGCGTTGAAAAATCAAACCGTGCTTTTAGGGGACTCAATTACTGATTTTTTCAACTACTATGAGTTGTTTTACGATTTCTGCAAGTCAAGTGGTCAGGCAGTATATAACCGTGGAATAAGTGGTGACACAACTGACAGGCTTTTAGAAAGACTTTATGACAATGTGCTTACTATCGAGCCTAAAAACCTTGTGCTTCTTATAGGCACAAATGATATCAGCCGTGGTCTTCCTCTTTCTGCAACAGTAGAAAATGTTGAAAGAATTATAACGGACACAAAAAAAGCTTGTCCTGATATTAATTTTATTGTTGAGGCTGTTTATCCCATAAACAAACCTATGCGATTTAAAAGTGACAAGCGCAGTAATCAAAGAATTAATGAAATGAATAGTGAATTCATTAAACTATGCGAAAAATATGGATGTGTATGGCTTGACCTTAGTGATAAATTAAGTGATGAGCATGGGGAATTGAAAAAAGAATTCACCTTTGACGGACTGCATATCAACGCAAAAGCCTACGAGATTATTGCAGAAAATGTAATTCCATTATTAAAATAAAGTCGGTAAAAGTACCGACTTTATTTTTTTAGGTTACTTGTAGCGGGATTGTTGATTAACTCACCCTCTTCAGTAAATCTTGAGCCGTGGCAAGGGCAATCCCAACTATGCTCGGCTGAATTCCATTTTAATGCACAACCTAAATGCGGACAGCGCTTTTTTGATGGTGTTAAAATTCCCACAGTTGACTCAAAAATATTTATAGGTAATTGTGTTGTCAAAACACTTCTTGATGGATTGAAAAGTTCTTCATAGTCATTCTTTTTGTTAAGAATAATATCGCAAAGCAATTCTGCAGATACCATAGAAGATGTCATTCCCCATTTATTAAAACCTGTTGCCACAAGAACATTGGGAATTCTGTCAGAATATCTGCCGATGTATGGGACGGAATCAAGGCTCATACAGTCCTGAGTCGCCCATTGGTATTTTATAGGGTTGGACGGGTAGTGAATTGCCGAAAAGGCACGAAGTTCACGATAATTTCCACCATCTTTGCCTGTTCTGTGGTCTCCGCCACCTATTAACAAGTAATTCTCATAATTACGGAAGGACATTCCTTTTTTTGCCTCATCAACATACATTCCATCAATTTCAGGTCCATTCTCAATAGCAATTACATAGGACCTTTCCTGAAAAAGTTTTAGAGAATACATACCAAATTTGTTCATAAAGGGAAAGTGTGTTGCTACAATAAAATAATCGGCTGTAATTTTTCTGTCCTGTGTAAAAGCCTGATTTTCACGGATTTCAATGACCTTTGTGTTTTCATAAATCTTTAAGTCTTTTGCGATATATGATAAAAACTTTAAAGGATTAAACTGTGCCTGATTTGGAAATATAACTGCTCCTGCAATTTCCACCGGCACGGGAATTTCACCGCAAAAGTCGGGGTTATATCCAAGACGCACCAACGCGTGAAGCTCTTTTTCAATTTTTCTTACATTATTCACTGAGTAAACATAATTTTTCTTGTTTTCAAAATCGCAGGATATTTCTTTGCACATTTCACGGTATTTTTTTACTGCACTCTCGTTTGCCTTGAGATACATCTCTGCTTTTTCAATACCGAAATGGTTAATCAGTTTGTCGTAAATAAGACCGTGCTGTGAGGTTATTTTTGCTGTTGTATTTTGTGTAACACCCTTACACACTCTGTCTGCCTCAAGCACAACACAGTCAACGCCTTTTTGCTTTAACATATAAGCAGAAAGAATACCTGTTATTCCACCACCTATAATTGCAACCTGAGTTTTAATGTCCTCATTAAGTTTTGGAAACTCTTTAAATTCCGAATTCGCTGTCCATACAGATAACATATAAATCACCTGTAATAGTATTGACGAAAATCAGTTATTCATTCTTCATTGAGAGAAGTTAAAGGTTTGTTTTTTGACATTGATACTGTTTAAATTATAATTCGATAATTTGGAGGTTTGTCGGGCTCTTTTCCGCCCCATCTCCGAGGGGGCTGTCGAGCGTAGCGAGA
>CALEJF010000002.1 GCA_937898625.1 uncultured Clostridia bacterium
ACTGTTTTTGCAAGAAATGTTATTGGCGACTGTATGTGTACAGAATCACTTCGTGACAGTACTTTTGCGCTTTATGATATTGATGCCGAAAGACTTGAAGAAAGTCGAGTAATCCTTGAAGCTATGAGAAAAGCCAAAGGCGGTTATGGCAAAATTGAGTGCTATGTAGGTGTGGAAAACCGAAAAGATGCACTTCGTGGCGCAAATTTTGTCATAAATGCAATCCAAGTTGGTCTTTATGACCCTTGTACAATCATTGATTTTGAAGTACCAAAGAAATATGGTTTAAGACAAACTATCGGTGATACTCTTGGTATCGGTGGAATTATGCGTACACTTCGTACAATTCCGGTTATGAAGGATTTTGCAAATGATATGGAAGAGGTTTGTCCTGATGCTCTTTTCCTTAACTATGTTAACCCAATGGCAATGCTTTCTGGATATATGCAGAGATATACAGGCATTAAAACTGTCGGACTTTGCCATAGCGTTCAGGTTTGTTCTAAAGGACTTCTTGAAAAACTTGGTATGCAAGATAAGATAGAAGGAAGAAAAGAACTTATCGCAGGCATTAATCACATGGGCTGGCTTTTGGAAATCAAAGATAAAAATGGTGTTGACCTTTATCCTGAAATCAAATCAAGAGTCGACGAGTATATGGCTAAACCCGATGCAGATGATAAGGTGCGTATGGATTATATTAAAAATTTCGGTTATTACTGCACTGAGTCAAGTGAGCATAATGCCGAATATAATATGTTCTATATTAAATCAAAATATCCTGAACTTATTGAGAGATACAATATTCCGCTTGACGAATATCCTCGTCGTTGTATAGAGCAGATTGAACGTTGGAAAAAGGATTATGCCGAAATGCTTGAGAAGGGTGTTAGAGAGCATGAACGTTCAAATGAATATGCATCAAGAATTATGGAGTCAATAGTAACAGGAAACCCTTACCAAATCGGTGGTAATGTTCTCAATACAGGACATCTTATTACAAATCTCCCCGAAAATGCTTGTGTTGAAGTACCTTGCCTTGTAAACGGATACGGTGTTCATCCTTGCCATGTTGGAGCACTTCCCGTACAATGTGCCGCAATGAATATGACAAACATCAATGTTCAATTACTCACAATTGAGGCAGCTGTTACGGGCAAAAAAGAGCATATCTACCAAGCAGCAATGCTTGATCCGCATACCGGTAGTGAACTCGACATTGACACAATTAAGAAAATGGTTGACGACCTTATAATTGCACACGGTGATTACTTACCAAGATTTAATTAAATTCAGTTTTTTCGCAATTGATTTGTAGTATGCTGTTGCGTTTGCACGAGGGCACACATCCTTTCACGGTATTCTCCAATTTATTTGTCACAGAAAAGAACAAGCCAACACAGGTTTTGTGTTGGCTTGTTTAAGTTGTATGACCAAATTTATATTTCTATATTTTGTATTATTGCTTCGCCTTTCTTTGCATAAGGACTGTAGGCGACAATTATCACCTTGTATTTACCGCTTGAAAGTTGACCTATATTTACGGAAACATCATTATCAGTTGCACGGACATATTCTGAAATAACTGTTTGCTCATAAATTGTTTTCAAACCCTTTTTAACTGTAATTTTATAGTTTTCTGCATGGTAATAACCTTTAGCTTCGGGGAAGGTTATTATTGTTTCAGCGTTTTCATTAACATAAGAATTGACAGTAGCATCTTCTGGGAATTTAGGTGCTGTATCAAGGGATTTTTGCTTTTGCCAGGTGTGAGTTCTCTTGGAAACATCATTTAAATCGGTAAAGTAATAATCAATATCCGGGAAGAACATTCTGTTTTCTGCATCGTAGAGTTTCATGCTGACATTACCCTTTGCATCGCATTCAACAAGCCACGCGCCACCTGAATTACCGGGAGCATCCTTGTCGCCATCAATATAGTTAAGATTACCCATAAATGCAGATAATGAACCACATCCCACTGCAGTGAATTCGCCCTGCCATACACTTCTCGGGTCACTTGCTGCATAGTGTGAGTGACCGGAAAAATTAACAACCTGAGGATATTTACTTAAAACCTCTCTGGTGTCAATGTCTCCCCAGTTTACACTTCCGTAAACTGTAAGAGCAGGGTGGGGATGCTGGTAAACGAAAATTGGTTTATCAGGGTCTTCTTCTGTGGCTTTGGCAAGTCTTTCGTTGAGCCATTCTTTTTTGCCACTGTATGTGCTTCCGTTGTCATCATACGAAACACCAATAAAGTGATATCCGTTAATTACAATATCAGTATCAACATCCTTGTTTACATATTTGCGGTAAACATCATAGCCAACGCTTGCATCTACATCACGATAATCAATAAATTCGTGATTTCCAAGGACGGAAAGCACTTGAGTCTCATCCTTTTTGTTTTCCGAAATAATCTTACTAAAAATCTGATATTCCTTTTCTGCACCGCCACCTGTAAAGTCACCTGCAACAATAACAGCATCAAGTTTTTTGTACTCGCAACCCTCTGCATACTCATACATATCAGTAAATAAGTTTGCAAATCTTTTTGCTGCTTGTTGGTTTTCATCACCGTCAAGATGAATGTCAGAGCAAGCAACAAAGCGGACTACGGGAGTGAAATCCTCAGGAGTATGCATTACTTTTTCCGGCTTTGTACCACCGATAGGGCCTGAAAAAACAAAGGCAACACTAAGCAACGCGGAAAGAAGCTTGAAAATTAGTTGTGAAAATAAATTTGTCATAATTATTTCCTCCATTTAATGATGAATTGATTATATCATAATAATGAAAATTTTCAAATGTTTTATTGCGATTATATTTTAATTTGACATCACATACCCCAAATTTTAATAATTATTGGAAGCAAGAAATTCCTAGCACCGATTGTGAGTTATGCTTTTGTAAAAAAGTGTTGACATTTGACAAGGTTTCTGTTATCATATTTAAGCCGCATATTAGGGGGTAGTGTGCCATTTTGTGAAAAATGCATACTGCAAGTGATTTTTCCACCCTCGATAGCGAGTCTATATTTAAGGTAGGTTAGAAAAATGTACGCAATCATCGTAACAGGCGGCAAGCAGTACAAAGTACAGAACGGCGACGTTGTATTTGTAGAAAAGCTTGACGTAGAAGCAGATGCAGAGATTACTTTTGACAAGGTTCTCGCAGTTGGTTCAGAAGACGGACTTAAAGCAGGTGCACCTTATGTTGACGGTGCAACAGTAACTGCAAAAGTTCTCAAGAATGGTAAAGGTAAGAAAATCACGGTATTTACTTACAAACCAAAGAAGAACGAAAAGCGTAAGAAGGGTCATCGTCAACCATATACAAAGGTTGAGATTACCGGTATCAACGCATAATGACAACAGCAAAATTTCTGTTTTCGGATGAAGTGGTAATTTTCTTTGAGTTAAGTGGTCATTCTGGTGCAGGGGAGGAAGGCACAGACATTGTCTGTAGTGCAATTTCTTCGGCAGTCTATATGGCAGCAAATACTATAATCGAAATTATGAAATTAAATCCTGAAACAGTAGTCCGTGACGGGTACTTAAAAGTTAAAATGACTTTGGAGGATGCCCGTAAATCGAAAGTGATTACTGACGGATTATACTTGCATTTAAGTGAGTTGCAAAGTCAGTATCCCAACAACTTGAAACTTGAAAGAGGTGTTTTTAATGCTTAAATTAAACATTCAGTTATTTGCTCATAAAAAAGGTATGGGTTCAACAAAGAACGGCCGTGACTCAGAGTCAAAGCGTCTTGGTGTGAAGAGAGCAGACGGACAGTTCGTTCTCGCAGGTAACATCCTTGTTAAACAGCGTGGTACACACATTCACCCAGGTAACAATGTAGGTCGTGGTTCTGATGACTCCCTTTTCGCACTTATCGACGGTAAAGTTAAGTTCGAAAGAATGGGCAAAGACAGAAAAAAGGTAAGCGTTTATCCTGTTGAGCAGTAATTTTCGACTACTTCATTCCCATCACTGCTTAGGTGATGGGAATATTTTTTTACCAAAGATATAAAAATAATGTTGAGGTGTTTCTTATGAAAACATTCAAAAAAAGTACAAAACTTGATAATGTTTGCTACGATATCCGTGGTCCTGTTATGGACGAGGCAGTAAGAATGGAGTCCGAGGGTCAAAGAATTCTCAAACTCAATATCGGCAACCCTGCGCCATTCGGCTTTGCAGCACCCGACGAGGTTATCCGTGATATGATGTATAATCTTCGTGAGTGTGAGGGCTATTCTGACTCAAAAGGTATGTTTTCTGCAAGAAAAGCCATAATGCAATATTGTCAGATTAAGGGAATTAAGGGTGTTGATATTGGTGACATCTACCTTGGAAACGGTGTCAGTGAACTTATAACAATGTCAATGCAAGGTTTACTTGATAATGGTGACGAAATCCTTGTGCCGTCACCTGATTACCCACTCTGGACTGCGTCTGTAACCTTGGCAGGTGGTAATGCTGTGCACTATATGTGCGACGAGCAGAATGAGTGGAATCCAGACATTGACGATATTAAAAAGAAGATTACACCAAATACGAAAGGTATTGTTGTAATTAACCCAAACAACCCAACAGGCGCTTTGTATAGTGACGAAGTTTTAAAGGAAATCGTACAGATTGCAAGAGAGAATGGACTTATTCTTTTTGCTGACGAAATTTATGACAGACTTGTTATGGACGGGCTTACTCATACTGCACTTGCATCTTTGGCTCCCGATGTACCCTGTGTAAGTTTTAACGGACTTTCAAAGTCCCACAGAGTTGCAGGTTTTAGAGTGGGTTGGATGGTAATCAGCGGTGACAAGAAGAGAATAAAGGGCTATATTGAGGGACTTAACCTTCTCTCATCAATGCGACTTTGCTCAAATGTACCTGCACAGAGCATTGTGCAGACTGCCCTCGGTGGTGTACAAAGTGTTGATGAATTGCTTCTTCCCGGAGGCAGAATTTACGAACAGCGAGAATTTGTATATAATGCTCTTATGGATATTGATGGTATTTCCGTTGTTAAGCCGAAAGCGACATTCTATATTTTCCCAAAACTCGACACAAAGAAATTCAATCTTCACGACGATGAGAAATTAGTTCTTGATTTCTTAAAAGCAAAAAAAGTTCTTCTTATGCACGGCAAGGGCTTTAATTATCCGACACCTGACCATTTGAGAATTGTATATCTTCCTCGTCGCAGAATTCTTGGTGAGGCCATGGATGCTTTCAAGGATTTCTTGGCAGATTATCATCAGTAAAAATTTATAGTTTTTAGGTTTTTATGCGTTGGCTTCGGCTGACGCATTTTTTATTTATAGTAATATACCAAAAAGCTTGTCAAGAGGTTTTTATAGAAGTTTCTTGCAATTTTGCAGAAAAAATCTGCAATTTTGCGTTTTAGGTTTAAATTAATCTATGAGTATATTAGAATAAAATAATAAAGAACGGCATTTTTTACCGTTCCTTTTGGTCGCTTAACCCAAGAATATAGTCAGAGGTTACATTATAAAATTTAGCAAGAGAAATTACTCTGTCAGCAGTAATTTCAGTTATTCCTTTTTCAATTCTGCTGTAATGCTGTTGAGTTGTGTTAAGGAGTTTTGCAACATCTTTTTGGAGAATATCGTTATCTTCTCGGAGTTCACGAATTCGTTTATAATACATTTTTATCACCAAAACAATTTTATCGTACATCTAAAATGTGTATTGACATATACATCTAAAATGTGTATTATTAAATTAGGCGAAATATACTTTACTAAAAAATAGGAGGTGCTAGATATCAGATAATAACATTATCGGCAATTCATACAAAAACTATGTTATTACTTGAAAATTATAGTTAATTATGATAATATCAAATTATAAAAAATAGGAGAGGGTTTTATGCAAAGAACACAAAAGTTTTTATCAGTATTCTTGGCGATTATGATGGTATTATCCATCATACCTATTACTGCAAGTGCTGCTCCTGACGAAAATTCAGGTGTTTGTGGTGATAATCTTACTTGGTCTTTTGACGAGACCACAGGCACATTGACAATTTCAGGTGAAGGAGCTATGTATGATTATCCATACGATGATTCTGAATGGTTTGACCTCAAATCTGAAATTGTAAATGTAGTTATTGAAGATGGAGTTACAACAATTGGAAGCAGTGCATTCGAATTGTTTGTAAATCTCAAGAGCGTTACAATCCCCGAAAGCGTAACAGTTGTTGGAGCTTATGCATTCGGCGAGTGTGATAGCCTTGCAAAGATTGTTTTACACGAAGGCATTACAAAAATCGGTGACGGTGCATTTGCCAACTGCGATTACCTTGATACAGTTGTAATTCCGGGTACTGTAACAGAATTTGGCGATTATGTATTCGCACACTGTGATAGACTTGCAAATGTAGCACTTTGTGATGGATTGACAGATATAGGACTTGATACATTTGCCCATTGCACAAGTCTTACAGATATTGTAATTCCTGAGGGTGTTACAAGCCTTCGCGGTGAGAATTTCGCAGGTTGTGTAAATCTTAAAAGCATTACTTTTCCTGTTAGTGTAACAAGTGTTGGCTATGGTGTTTTTGGCGATTGCGTTAACCTTCAAGATGTTTACTATACAGGAACTGAAGAAGATATTTTAAAGCTTCATCCTAGTGCTTATAATGAACCATTGTTAGCAGCAAACATTCATTGTGAAAGCACAGTACATAGACATAACTATGTTAAAACAGGCGAATATGTAGCAGAATTCTGCGACGAAGATGGCTACACAACATATTCTTGCGAATGTGGTCATACATACAATGGCGATTATGTAAAAGCAACAGAGCATAGTTACGATAATGGTGTAGTAACAACAAAACCAACTTGTGATGCTGACGGTGTTAAGACATTCACTTGCACAGTTTGTGGCGATACATATACAGAGGCAGTTTCACAAACAGGTCACAGCTATGATGATGGTGTTATTACAACTAACCCGACTTGCATAGCTGACGGTGTTAAAACATTCACTTGCGGAAGTTGCGGAGATACATATACAGAAGTAGTTAAAACTAGTGGCGAACATGATTATCAGTTAGTACCAAATACATCACCTGATACAGGATGTGTCAAGACATATAAATGTTCAGGATGTGGCGATACATATAAAGAAGCTGTTGGCACAACACATACTCAGGTTGCTACACCTGAATTTGCTCCAACAGAAACAAAATCTGGTTTAACTGTAGGTGTATCTTGCTCATCTTGTGGTGCTGTCATTTTGAAACAGGAGGTTATTCCTGCTCTTGGCACAACAGAGGATAGTTCTGTAATCGTTTCAGGTACTTGTGGCACAAATGCAACTTGGACTTACAACACAGAAACAGGTGCTTTGATTATATCGGGCACAGGTGCAATGGAAAGATATAAATCTACCCAAAATAAGCCTTGGGAAAGATATGAAGACAATATTAAATCAATTGTTATAAATAAAGGTATTACAAAAATTGATAATTACACATTCGATTCTTGTTCAGCACTTATGTATGTATCAATTCCTGATACTCTAACAGCAATCGGTTCTAATGCATTTAAGAACTGTACAAGTTTAAGAAGTGTTGTACTACCTGATAAGGTAAATACAATCAATTACAGTGCATTTGAGGGTTGTAAAAACCTTATTTATGTAACATTGGGTAAAAACATAAGTTATATTGAAGATACTACATTTAAAGGATGTACTTCTCTTACTCATGTAACTGTTCCTGATAGTGTATATTATATAAATGCTGGTGCATTTGCAGGCTGTACTAGCCTTAAGAGTGTTACAATTGGTAAAAATGTAAATACAATTTATGATAATGCTTTTAATGGATGTACTGCTCTTACAGATGTTTATTACACAGGTACCGAAGAACAGTGGAAAGAAATCTCAATAGGTACAGGTAACGACCCACTTCTTAAAGCAACCAATCGTTATGATGGTGCAGGTGGAGACATTTTTTCAGGTCATAATAATCATAAAAATACTGTCACAACAATAGAACCAACTTGTACAGAAGCAGGATATACAAAATTTGTATGTGAATGTGGATACGAGTACACAGTGAATTATGATGCACTTGGTCATAGTGAAGAAGAAATTCCTCCGGTTCTTCCAACATCTTCAAGAGTTGGATATACAAGAGGTCAAAAATGTACAACATGTGGCGAAATATTCGTTGAACCTGTAGTTGTTCCTATAATTAGTGAAACAGCAAGAGCAGGGGATGCAGGCGGTTATATCATCTGGACTTATGACGAAGCAACTCAAACCATGGAATTCTTTGGTAAGGGTAATCTGAAGTATTATGACCCTGTAGTATATGCCTCTAATGATTCGGATGACCGTCCTTGGGCTATTTATAGGTATTCATTAGTACAGTATGTTATTGTTCACGAGGGTATTAAAGGCTTGAACGAGCAAAACTTCTATTATTTTACTGGTCTTAAGTTGATAAGCCTACCTTCAAGTCTTAAATGGATTGCTGACAATGCATTTGAGGGTTGCGAAAACTTCTATATTAAATATAATGGCACAAATGAAGAATGGAACAAGATTGACGGTCATTTTGATAATAATGGTAGAATAATTTTCAATGATTACAATGGCGTAACAGCGTCAGGTACACACGGTGATAACCTTACATGGACTTATGACGGCTTAACAAGTACTCTTACAATTTCAGGCACAGGAGCTATGGAAAGTGTTGCTTATAACGAATATCCATGGTATGAATATATATCTGAAATTGAGACTATTATCATCAAAAAAGGCGTAACAACAATTGGTGACGGTGCCTTCAGGGGCTATGATAACTGCACGAACATTACAATTTCAAGTAGCGTTACAAAAATTGGGGATAATGCATTTTATCCTGACAATATCTTTAAATATAAGACTAAAGACATTTATTATTTAGGCACAGAGGAAATGTGGAATAACATTTCCATGGGAAGTTTTAACATATTATTAGATGATAACTATGTAACAATTCATTATGTAAAGTATGCAGGCTATTGTGGTCATAATCTTACATATTCATTTGACGGCTCAACCTTAATTCTTACAGGCACAGGTGATATGTGCGAGTTTGACGTTGATTATAGTGGAGATATTTATAGTCCGTGGGCAGACTGGGCACTTGAAATTGAGCATATTGTCATCGGTGATGGCATAACAAGTATCAGTGATGATGCATTTTCATCTTGCGGCACCAAACTTCAAACTGTAACATTTGGTAGTGATGTCAAAAAGATTGGTGCTTATGCATTCTATTGGTGTAAGTCTCTCACTGAAATTATATTCCCCGATGGTCTGACTGTAATTGGCAAATATGCTTTCTACAATTCCACTTCAATTAAATCTATCGTATTGCCTGATAGTATAGAAAAAATCGGATATTGTGCATTTGGCGATTGCACAGGTATTACAGATGTTCATTATCAGGGTACAGAAAGTCAATGGAATGAAATTAATATTGACAGCAACAATAAAGAATTAATTAACGCAACAATTCATTATAATTATGGCAAGTCATTCACAGGCATTAAGGATAATCATTTCTACAAAGACGATGTAATGCAAAAGGCATACCAGCTTGTGGAATTTGAAGGTGATTTCTACTTCATTGGTGACCGTCACGAAATCGTTAAGAATAAAACTACTTATCTCAATGAAGCAAGAATTAATGGTCTTACATATGCTGATGGTACGCCAATCGCAGTTGGTTATTATGACTTTGACGAAAACGGTAAAATGGTGATGCGTGAAGGCATTGTTGGTAAACACATCTACAAGAACAATACTCAATTAAAGGCATATCAGCTTGTTGAGGTTGATGGTGATTTCTACTATATTGGTGACAGACACGAATTTGTAAGAAACAAGAGAGTTTATCTCAGCGAAGAACGAATCAATGGTCTTACTTATGAAGACGGAACACCAATTACACCTGGATATTATATGTTTGATATCGATGGTAAGATGGCTATCATCAATGGTGTTTTTGCTAGTGGTTATATTTATAAGAACAACACTCAATTAAAGGCATACCAGCTTGTTGAATTTTATGGTGACTTCTATTTCATCGGTGATAAACATCAATATGTTAAAAACAGAAGAGTTTATATCAGTGAAGAAAGAATCAACGGTCTTACTTATGAAGACGGTACACCAATCACAGCAGGATACTATGACTTTGATGAAAATGGTAGAATGATTATCCTAAATGGTATTGTTGATAATAAGATTTATAAAAACAACACAATGTTAAAGGCATATCAGCTTGTTGAGGTTGATGGTGATTTCTATTACATCGGTGACCGCCACGAAATCGTTAAGGATAAAAAGATTTATCTTAACGAAGAAAGAATTAATGGCTTAACATATGCCGACGG
>CALEJF010000003.1 GCA_937898625.1 uncultured Clostridia bacterium
GCAGCGTATGCATATACTGCTGTTTCCATTTCTGCACCGAGTGAAGCAACTTCAATAGTAGCAGAGTCAGTAGCAGTTACAGCACCGTCGCCGTTAACGTCGCCGAATACAACGAGTGTATACTGAGCTACTTCGTTACCGTCAAGATCCATAACAACGAGGGTTGCGCCTGTACCATTTGCATAACCAGCCTCGTTGGCAACCATCTGGAATGTACCGTTTACAACAGTAAAATATTCTGCCAAATCCTCAACACTTATTCCTGAAGGAACACCATAAATGTACTTCTTCTCAGTATCAACAACAGCCGTTGTGTCTGCATTGGCAATAAGAGCAGAGCCTTCGCTTGATATAATCACATTTGCCAAGGCATTTGACAAATCAATATTCTCTACATTTTCAGGGATTGCATTGATTGTTCTTCCGCTAACAGGTGAGCCGAAATAGAGCATTCCCGCAACATTTTCGTCAGTTTTTGCAGACTTGGCAACACATTTTATAGTTTCTGTACCTGCCACACCAACCTTTGCGGTAATTTTAAAGGTAAGGACAACATTATCCATAGTTTCTGGTATATCTTCACCTGCACCGCCTATGTAAGTTGCAAGAACAAAGCCAAAATTTTCGGAATTTATGCCTGTATTTGCATAAACCTTTGTTGTGTCAGCACTTTGTTCCTCTGTTATTGCGCTTTTAACTGCATAATCTGTTAAAGTTGCCGTTGCATCGCTGACAGTAACAAGATTTTGGTCATAAAATACGGGAATTGACATTGTGGCAATAGGATAATTTGCAGTTACCTTAACGGAAACTATTGCAGATTCTCCCGGGGAGAGCTCCTCCTTATCTACTGTTATAACAACCGCTGTTTCTTTTGTGTTTGCAGTTGCAATAAAAACCGTCGTTGCTATGCCGATTATTAAAATTAAAGAAAGTACTATGCCGATTATCTTTTTACTTTTTTTCATAGTAACACCCTTTTTACTATTATTTATGTCTCTATTTTATCACTCCACATCACACCTTGTCAATCGCGATTTTGTTGTGATATTTTATCTAAATATAGCAGCATTGCTCAATTTTGGGAATTGAAATTTATCGGGATGTTTCGATATACTAACAAATTGGAGTTTGTCAGGCTCTTTGATTTATTATTTTCGGCTCCCTCTGACGAGGGAGCTGTCTGCGAAGCAGACTGAGGGAGAGATTTAGTAAACACATAACCTTATCTCTCCCTCCGTCATTTTCTTACGAAAATGCCACCTCCCTCGTCAGAGGGAGGCATTAATTCACAACGCAGTTCCGACACTTTGCACTTTGCGTTTTGCATTTATCATTCTCCCCGACAAATTCAAATTTATCAAATTGTCTGAAATGATATTTATTTCCCCATCTTACCTCGTTCGTTAGATTCTTTTAATTCTACATTCTGCATTAATTAAAACCCCCCGAGGGAATACCTCGGGGGGAAAATTATTTTTTTATCTTTCCTGTAGGGTGAGAAATGGGATTAACCCCACCAACCGTCACCCATACCAGCATCAGTATCAGGGTCACTGTTACCGATTGAAAGTGTGATTACATCCTCGATTTCGTAAACTGTTACATCGAAATCAGGTGTTACATATTCACGTATCATAGCTCTGTAAGCCCCTTTCTTATTATATAGACATTGTTCTAAACATATTTTTTTACTGATTATGCTTCTGGGAAAGCACTATCATAATGTGCGTCGAACAATTCTGCGAAAGAAACTGTCTGAGCTGTTGGGTAATAAGCGTATGTCATTACACCATCTTTTTCGTACTTGATGTAACCAACTGCAACAAGGCTGTTATCATAGTCATCATCTGTCATGCCAGTAACAACACATGAGAAACCATAGTTGCCAGTACCAAAGATGTCTGCATTTCTTGAAATGAAGTTAACTGTCTTCTTTGTATAGCCTTCTGCTTCTGTACCGTTTTCAACGAGACCCATAACAGCTGCTGCTGAAGGAGCTGCTACATTGCTGCCTGCTGCGAATACAAAACCGATTTCTTTAATCATTTCTTTAGCCTTTGCTTCTGTCTCAAATGTTGCTGTGAAGTCAGCACCTGTGATTTTTGCAAGAGCACGAATGTCGTATTCACCTGCATATTCACCTGCATCGTCTTTGTGGAAACGAATCTGACCCTTGAGTGGGTTAACGATTGATGTTGCTGGGAATTCTGGACCTGATTCTTCAACTACTGCGTTTGAAACAACGTTCATTGATGGAACGAGAGCCTGGTAATTTGTAGCACCCTGGAAGTAGCCGAGACCTTTACCGTCATAGTTACCATCAACTGTAAAGCAATCGTCTGTGAATACACCGAATTCTGCACCTGTTACATCATCAGCAATTGCTTCAAAGTAAAGAGTGAACATTCTGTTCCAAGCTGTGCTTGTTGTAATACCCTCAATTGTGTTAAAGTAAGCTGTCTTTGTTTTACCTGCAACGTTGATACTTGAGTATACAACACCTGTGTCTGCAGGAAGACCTGCACCCCATTTGTTATAAAGTGGGTGGTCAGGAGAAACAAGTTCAGTTGTAACCTTGATACCTTCTGAGTTTGCATTACCAAGACCAATACATTTTGCAAGAGCCTTTGTTGTAGCTGTTGTACCGTTTGCTCTATACATACCTGTGTTGTTCATATAGTCACCAAGTGAGTATGCATAAACAGCACCTTCGCCCATATCTGTGTAGTATGTGTCCTGGTCCATACCTGCACCATAAGGATATGTCATATCACCATCAGAAAGTGTAATTGGTGCAAAGAGAGTCTTGTTGTAGTGGAAAGGTGTAATTAAGATATCAACTGGCTTTGCAGATTTCATCCATACTGTAACAGCGTAGATATTATCAGCAGACCATTCAGCTGAACCAGCAGCTGTTTCTGGAACAGTAGATACTTTTTCAACTGTGTACTTAATGTCAATATCAGCTGTTCCTTCAGGACCTCTTGTATAAGCAGAAGCCATAACAGTAAATACTGAAAGAACCATTACTACAGCAAGGAAAAGGCTCAATAATTTCTTTGATTTAACCATTATTGTTTTTCCTCCAATAAATTATCAAAACTATTTAATTTTCGTACTTTTTATGAGTTGGTGAGTTGCCCCACCAACTCTTCTTTATTTGTTTAGCTTAAATTAAGCTGCATAAGGGTTAACTGTAATTTCGCCACCAAGAGAAGCAACTTCAACAGTAGCAGAGTCAGTAGCTGTGATAGAACCGTCACCGTTTACGTCTGCAGCGTATGCATATACTGCTGTTTCCATTTCTGCACCGAGTGAAGCAACTTCAACAGTAGCAGAATCAGTAGCTGATACAGCTGCGTCGCCGTTAACGTCGCCGAATACAACGAGTGTGTACTGAGCTACTTCGTTACCCTTTGTATCTTTAACAACGAGAGTTGCACCTGTACCATTTGTATAGCCACTTTCGTTAGCTTTCATTTCAAATGTACCGTTTTCAACTGAGAAGAACAAGTTTACATCTTCACCAGCTACAACACCGTAAACATAAC
The DNA here is from genome assembly GCA_937898625.1 of uncultured Clostridia bacterium. GTDB lineage: Bacteria > Bacillota > Clostridia > Oscillospirales > Acutalibacteraceae > Fimenecus. Next base: position 3,555 of record CALEJF010000003.1, read on the forward strand.
CATTTTCAGTGTCAACAACACCTGTTTCAAGACCACCAAGAACTGGCTCAGAAACTGCAGATTCGAAGTTAGCAATAGCTGCTTCAAGAGCTGCGTTAGCTGCGTTAACCTTAGCCTGGTTATTCTGGTTGTCTGGACGGTCATTCTCTGCATATTCAAGAGCTGAATCTGCATAGAGGTTGAACATCATTGGTGAACCGTCGTCGTTGTACTTAAGTTCGCCAGCTGTCTTTTCGCCGTCCTCAACTTCCTGGTCATTAATGCTGTATACTGCCTGATAGTTGTAACCAAGAGCAGAGATAAGCTGTGCATATGCGTCTTCTTCAGAGCCTTCGTAGCTTTCTGCGAGAGCCCATTCGCCGTCGCCTGCATTCATAGAAGCGAAGATAGCGTTAGCTGTTTCGATGTTCTTAAGAAGGTCAGCTGTACCGCCTGCTTCGATGAGTGAACGGTCTTTTTCGAGAAGGTTCTTGTAAGCAACCATAAGGTTGTACTTAACATCATAAATTCTTGAGTTGAAGTCTGAGAAGCCTTCTGGGTCATTACCAGCTGCTACTGCTTCAGCAATTTCAAGAGCTTCTGCATACTTAGCCCATGAAGCTGCTGTATAATCATCTGCTACAAGGTTCTGTGCTTTAACGAATGCGATTTCTCTATCAAGGAACTTGAGGTGGTCATTAGCTTCGCTAGTATCTGCATTCAAGAACTGCTTGTAGAAAGCAAGACGAGATGTAAAGTCTTCAACAATAAGTTTAGTTGTTGTAGGCATTCTCCACTCATCCTTAGCTGCTTTTGATGCTGAAACTGCTTCTGGGTCATTTTCTAATCTTGAGTATTCGATACCAGTTGCAATAGCAGCATTTTCTTCGTTTTCCATAACAAGGTCAAGTTCTGCTTCGCTGATACCTGAACCCTGGATGTAGTAATTGTCAAGAACCTTAGGAGCAAGATATGTTCTGTAAAGGTTTTCAGCAGCTACCTTAACATCATTGTAGTTAAAGTACTCATAGAATTCATAGTCCTGGAAGTTAATTTCCTTACCATCTACGAAGTCGTTATCGATTTCTGCACGGAGATCCTGAACATACTGAGGAAGAGCTGCTGCTGAGCCAGATGCCTGAGCATCAGCAAGTGCTGTTTCGTAAGCTTCCTTAGCTGCTTCGAAGTCTTCGATTGCCTGAGGAATGTATGGCTGAATTGTCTTAACGTAGTCTGTTGCTTCGTTACCGTTCAATTCTGTCATCATTGGATATGTTGCACCGTAAACAATTGTCTTCCAAGCATTATTATATGCGTTGTAAAGGTCAGCGCTTACACCCTGATTTGCATGATAGCCATTATCCTTATTTTCAAGGTAGATATCATAGATATCGTAGTCGTTATAGTAGATGAAGTTTGGCTCATAAGTCTTATTGTCTGAACCATAAGCAACTGCGATACGACCCATATCGTATGAACCATATGGGAATTCTGTGTCAGCTGTTACGCCATCCTTAGCCTTGTAAAGTTTACCGTAAGTGTGTTTATCACTTGTTGAAAGCTTTGACTTGAAGCCCATTTCTGAGCCGGCTCTCATTGCAAAGTAGTCAGCTGCCTGGCCTGTTACATCATAATATGTCTTACCATCACAGTCGTTGCCATCCCAGTCAGGAGCAGCGATTGTACCAAGAGACTTGTCAGGTTTTGAAATAGCGATTGTTGGTTCTACATAGAAGATATGTACTTCATAATTTGTGATTGTGTCATAGATATCTTCTGTAAATACGAACTTCTTCCATGGATCTGTACCTGTATAGTCAGTATCGTCGTCGCCATCCCAACGTCCTTCAACATTAGCATCTTCATACTGGTTAGAGAAGAGGATTGTAAGAGATGTGTACTGTGTACCACCGATAGCCTGACCATCTTTACCTACATAGTCATAAGCAATTGTGATAGTAGCTGCTTCTTCACCGTTGTATGTACCGCCAATCTTAATGTCAAGTGTCTCGTATGGAGAAACAAGACCGTTACCGTCACCATAAGTGAATGTAAGTGTATTTGTTGTTGCGTCAGATGTAACTGACTTGATCTGAATGTCGTATGCGTGGTCTTCTACATCAGAGCTTCTGTGAGTCTCAAGCATACCTGATGAGTTGTTAAGAACCTTAATAATTGTTGCATCAGCTTCAATTGTTGGATATACGCCATTACCTGTCCACTGGAATGCATAGTCATTACCGTCACGGAATGATGTCCAGATTTCTGGGTCTTTAACAACCTGTGGGTCTGTCTTCCAACCAAGAAGGAAGTTCAAGAATGGGAAGATTGTTCTACAACCACCATCTGTAACACCTGCGTTATAGATAGCACCAACGATATTAACAATCATTGTTTTAAGGTTACCCTGATTTGCAAGTGTATCGAAGTCAGTAATTACATCTGGAATAAATGCAAAATTATTTGATGAGTTACCAACCTTCTTGAAGATGAAGTTAACAATACCCTTAAGCTTTGTAGCAAGCTGGTCAAGAACATTAGCGTTTCTTACGAAACCTTCTGGAACGATAAGAAGGTTAACAAGGTCGTCCCAACGAAGTTCAACAATAGCAAGGATAAAGTCATAACGAAGAAGCTGTTCGAGCTCTGTTTCGCAATCAGTTGCTTTTACATTGAGAATTTCGTCAACCGGAAGAAGTGCATTAAGAACTGCATCAAGTTTCTTCCATGGGTCCTGAGCTGTTGCAAGGTTGATTTCCTGTGCTTCATTGTTCCATTTTACATCAACAAGGTTACCCATTGCCCAGCACCATTCAAATTCTGATGAAAGTGCCCAGTCAAGAATGTAGTCAAGCATGCCTTCCCATTCAGCATTGAGAGCTTCCTGAGTTGTACCTGCTGCATATGTCTTACCGTCTACACCATAACCTGAATATGCTACGAATGAATTCCACTGAGTTGTGCCTTCACCCATATCAGCAAATGCACGGAGATACTCGAAACCAATGTTGATACCCATTGTAAGGATTACGTCGAACCAGTAACCTGCGTCTTTATTTGCTACGAAATTCTTACCGCCATCTGTTGCACCAAAGTCTGTGTAAATAAGCTTGTCAAAGTCATATTCCGGTGCAAGGTATGCAGCGAATTCACGAACAACTGCTGCAAGGATAGCACCAACTTTAGCACCTGATGCTACGATTTCTGATTTGCCAGGAAGTGACATTGAAGGCATAAGCATATTAACAAGGTGAGCAGCGATACCTGTAAGGATTGTGTCGTTTTCTACTGCTGGGTCAACCTCTTCACCCTTAATTGTAACTGTTTCTACTACTTCGCCTTCATCATTTGTGAAGTAACCTGTGTATGTCTTGTTAGCAAGCATAAGCTCTACATAGCATCTTTCGTTTTCTGCATAGTCGTCACCGAATACATGCTGAGGAGCAAGTCCGATAACTGCCTGTGCAATAGCTTTAATGTTAGCAACAAGGTTTTCGTTGCCACCTGCTGTAAGAGCTGGTTTTGTCCACTGTGCTTCGAAACCTGAGATTGCGTCAACTGTTGCTGCTGAATCCTTAAGAGCTGTGTTAGCAACCTTAATAAGGAAGTCATTGAAGTTCATAAGGAGTGTATCGCTTGTTGAACCGCCGTTTTCAGGAACGAATTCGTTCATGAAGTCGCCTGTAATTTTATAATCCCAATTAATGATGTCGAAGTAGTTATTCTTCTGTGTAATGTCTCCAGCAAAAATCTGGTCTTCAAAACGATAGTAGTGGTTACCGTTGATTACTGCGTAATCTGACCACTCCCAGAGATAGTCGCCCTGTTCTTTTGTGAAGAATTCATTTGAAGAATCTGGAAGAGCTTCAACTGCTTCGTCGCCAACCTGACCAACATATTTGAAGCTTGCACCAAGGAAGTCAGCAAGAGCTTTCTTAACTGAACCGTTAAGAACAACTGGTGCCATGTTTGCAAACACATCAGGAATGAATGTGTAGAGGAGTTCAGCAAGGCTCATTGTCTGAAGGTCAAATTCATCACCGCTGAAGCCTGGAAGGAACTCAGAATCATCATTGTACCATTTAAGTGACCATGTGTTGCCCCATTCGTCAGTTGCTTTCCAAACATATGTTGCACTACCTTCAACTTCCTGAGACATAACGAATGTCTGTTCTTCCTTAATGTAGTTATAAGCAGCTACATTGTTTGTATCGTCTGCATCTTCTGCAAGAGCTTTAGCTTCTTTTGCATTAACGATGTGGTAAACTGTCATAACAGAACCAGGAGTTGTGCTGCTGAACTGATAGTAGCATCTTGGGCTGTTAGCTGATGGAGTACTAGGAGCTGCAGAACCTGTAGCTGTTGCAAGCCAGTTTGTATGCTCTGAAGTCATGTTACCGTTAGCATCATACTTAAGAGTTGTGATTGACATATCGTCGCTGAAGAGAGCCTTAACTCTTTCATTAGCAATTGTTTCAACGCCTTTAACAGTTACATTACCAATAGCTGCATTAGCAATGCTTGCATCATATGTCTGGATGTCTGTAAGAGTATCGTCCCATCTTTCAATCAATGGATAAACAAGACCCTTAATCATACCAGGAAGATTCATGATGATGTCTTCGATAGCTGACATATCGCCAAGGCTAACAAGACCAAGGTCAAGACCGTCTGTGAATACCTTATTAACAAGAGTTGTGTTAGCACTAAGGAATTCAAGAATCTCAGAAAGGATTGTAAAGTTAGCTGTACCGTCACGGCTCATGCCTGTTGCCCATGTGTCAACGTTAAGAGATTCAAGAATACCAAGGTCAACGATACCCATTGCAATAGTAGCAAGTGTATCAGTAAAGGTATCCTTAATTGTATCAAATGAGTAGCAGAGTCTGTCGATAGATGTCAAGTCAATAGTAACTGACAAACCAAGAACATCGAAAACCTTACCCATATTGATATTTGTCTTTGCGAGCAAGTTATCAAGAGCGTCAAATACGATTGAGGTTCTTGCTTCAAGAGAAAGTCTTGTAACCTGACCGTATGGTGAGTAAGCATTAAGTGCTTCCAACTCATCAACTGTCTTGTAAGCTGTCTTTGCTGCTGAACCCATTACTGAGAAAGCTGAAAGAGCAAGAACAACTGCAAGAACAACGCTCAAGAGTTTTTTCATTTTGTTCATAATTTTTTTCCTCCTATTAAATTTTGCATACTTATTATATATGCAAGTAAATAGTTCCCCATAACTTTTTTACATCGCCACGGGAGAGGCGATAAGAGAGCATCAATCCCTCACTCTCTGACCATGCCGTGCAACTACATCCTGCATTCGGCAGAGTTCGACAAAAGCGCTCTAATTACCCGGACCGCCTTCACACCGCTTCCGCTTAAATTTACACTAAACAAAGCCGGCGGAAGACTGATGATACACACCCGAGTTATTACCTTAGGATGTGTATCTTTTCTGGGCACGAGGTGTGTCAAATTTAAAAAATTAGACACTTCGCCCCATTACACCATTCCTATGGTTATAATCATTATACAAAGTTTTTTCCTGGATATCAATAGTAAATTTAAAAAAATTCATAATTTTTTCATTTTTTTGCATTTTTTATAAGAAATATTTAGCTATTTTGTGCAAATACACAAAAGAAAATTTTTACATTGTGCATAAATAATGGAATTTTTTCGATTACTCAACATTATGTCCATAAAACTTATCAAAAAGGGGAGTTGATGAACATTTTCATTGTATTTTGTCAATTTTCTCTGATAAAAAATTCACAAATACTATATATTGTGATTTCTAAAATTTTGGTGGACAAAATGTGGCAAATTATCATATTGTTGAAGGACCGAACGAAAAAAGAGGACTGCCTACCTTACAAAGCTTGTTTGACAAACAGGAGTTTGTCTAAATGAATTTGAAATGCAGAATGCGGAATATCGAAACTGCGTTGCAATTATAATCCCCTCCCTCAATGAGGGAGCGAAACGGGTCGTCGAGGACGCCGACCCCTACAAAAATGTGTTCGACAAATTCAAATTTGTATTATAAATGCAAAAACTACCTGAAATTATCAGGTAGTTTTTTACAAACAGATTATATGAGATTACTTTGCCTGTGTTGGAGCTTCTGTTGGTGTGGTTGCTGTTTTATCTTCTTCCTTGATTTCTCTCAATTTGAAATTGTTATTAACAAACTCAATAAAGTTAAAGTCTTTATCAAGACCTACACCCTCGGCAGATTTATACTGAATGCTATATTTGTCTGTTCCTCCATATTGGAAATAAAGGCTTTCGCTATAGTTTGCTATTGAACCGTCACTATTGTAAATAATTTCTGTATAATAAACCATTGGGATTTTCTTTTCAGTAAGCTCCACTGCTTTCTTTTCAACAGTTACCTTATATCCCTCTTTTTCATACAATACAAGTGCTTGAGCGTTACGCTCGTCACGCATTTTAAGGTAATCTTCAAGAGATTTGTCCATATATTCTTCTTCGATAATAATTGCACACTCAATCTTGCACTGGCCGTTTGTCTTTTTCTTCTCCATACCGCCGATAGCATTGAACTCCCAACCATCAAGACCTGCCATTACATAAACGGGAGTATAAAGTGTATGGTCTGCTACAAATGAATTCTGAACTGTTGCCCAGTATGTTTGGGGCTCTTTATTCTCATAAGTAACAATTTCGCCCTCTCTGTCTGTAACAATAGCAGCAATTCTGTTGCTTTCGTCAACAATTGCTTTTCCGTCTTCATTTGTTACAACTGCTACATCAACACCTGAAATCTTATAGATATCAAGTTTTTTCTGACAAGCAGTAAAAACTGTTGCCACACTGACTAACGCAAGTGCAATTGCAATAATTTTTTTACTCATAATAATTACTCCTTTTAACTTTTACTCTGTTATTTTTGTTAAATCCCTATTGCTGATTGGTACTATACCAATATAAACATTACCGCTGTGAACTGTCAACAGGTCATTGTTAAAATCGTAGAGTTTGATTGAACCGGTTTTTTCATCAAATTTCCATGAAATTCTCTGACCTGTGCCTTGAACAACATAAAGACCTTTGTTATCAATATCCTTGGCATCAAATTTCCAGTCCACATGACCTTTTGATGTGTTCATACTCTCAACAGGCACATAAAGGAAAATTGCATTTTTGAATGACAATGGCTTTTCGTTGTTTCCGTCTGTTACTTGCTTATCATTCAAATAACTATAATACATCTGGTCTTTTGTATCATATTTAAATGTATAAACATAATTACTTGAATATGTAACTGTTATTGAGGAGCATGAGCCTGAATCCGTTATGCTATCGTTCCACGGAACTTTACCACCCTCAACTGCAACCTGATATGGAGTCCAGTCTGTAAGAGTCTGCTTTGTTGAAATACCTAAATTCTTGATAGCTTTCTGAATGGAGGACTTTGTTACATAACCTCTATGCTCCAATGAAACATTGGGTCTTGTTTTATCACGGAAGAAATATGTTCCCTCATACTTTGTTCCGTCAATATTATCAACATCATATTTGTCAAAGGCCTGATATGCCATATACTTGCCGAGATTTTTGCCGTCTGAACCGCCCCAATGTGCATAGATTGCATTCATTCCTGCTGCAATTTCAACAAAATCGTGGCGAGCGCTTCTTACCGGACCAACCTTATCGGGAATTTTCTCTGCATCAGCATAAACCCACATCATTCTTGTCCAGCCACCCTCAACCAAACCTTCAACTATAAGGTCAGGGGAGGTGATACCCCATTGTGGTCTTGCTGCAGGGTCATTCTCAACCATAATTGCAATTGGTCTTGCTCCCTGTGCGCTTTCTGACAAATCAAGCTTACCTGTAAGAGGATTTATATTTTCAGGAATTTCTTCTGGTCCTTCTGTTACAGGCTCCGTTGTCTGTGGCACAAAATTAGGGTCTTGCTCGTATTTATCCTCTTTGTCACCACAGCCTGCAAAGGTGCAGAGCATAAGTATCAGCGCCATTGTAACGCTTATTGTTTTAACAATTATTTTATTCATTTTGTGTATCCCTCTCAGAGAAATTCAATTACTTCTCAATTTTTGTCTTTCCACCCATATACATCTGTAAAGGCTTTGGAATATTGATGCTTCCGTCTGCATTAAGATTATTTTCAAGGAAAGCAATCAACATTCTTGGAGGTGCAACAACTGTATTATTAAGTGTATGTGCGAAATAGTTGCCATCCTTACCCTTAATTCTGATACCAAGTCGTCTTGCCTGTGCATCGCCAAGGTTTGAACAAGAGCCAACCTCAAAGTATTTCTGCTGACGAGGACTCCAAGCCTCAACATCACAGCTCTTAACTTTCAAGTCTGCAAGGTCACCTGAGCAACATTCAAGAGTTCTAACTGGAATATCAAGCGAACGGAAGAAATCAACTGAATTCTGCCAGAGCACATCATACCATTTCATACTGTCTTCAGGCTTACAAACAACAATCATTTCCTGCTTTTCAAACTGGTGTATTCTATAAACACCGCGTTCCTCAATACCATGAGCACCAACTTCTTTACGGAAGCAAGGGGAGTAGCTTGTAAGTGTTTTTGGAAGCTCATTTTCAGGAATGAATGTATCAATGAACTTACCAATCATTGAATGTTCACTTGTACCGATAAGATAAAGGTCCTCGCCCTCAATCTTATACATCATATTTTCCATTTCTGCGAAACTCATAACACCTGTTACAACATCGCTGCGAATCATAAATGGTGGAATATAATAAGTAAAGCCACGGTCAATCATAAAATCTCTTGCGTAAGAGAGAATTGCTGAATGAAGTCTTGCAATATCACCGCAAAGATAGTAGAAACCGTTACCGCTTGTCTTTCTTGCACTGTCAAGGTCAATGCCATTAAGACTTTCCATAATATCAACATGGTATGGAACTTCAAAATCAGGTGTTACAGGCTCGCCATAACGCTGAATTTCAACATTTTCACTGTCGTCTTTACCAATTGGCACACTGTCGTCGATAATGTTAGGGATAATAAGCATAATCTTTCTGATTTCTGCCTCTAATTCGCCCTCTTTAACCTGCAAAGCTGCAAGCTCGTCAGCCATATCCTTAACCTTTTGCTTAACAACCTCTGCTTCGTCGCGTTTGCCCTGTGCCATAAGTCCGCCGATTTCCTTGCTTACGGAATTACGGAGTGCGCGAAGCTCGTCGCCTCTGCCTTTAGCTGCTCTGTATTCGGCATCAAGCTCGATTACTTTATCAACCAAAGGAAGTTTTTCATCCTGGAATTTCTTTTTAATGTTTTCCTTAACCACATCAGGGTTAGTTCTTAAAAATTTAATATCAAGCATTTTATTTCACCTTATTTATCAAGTTCTTTTGCTAATTTTGTTAAATCTTCTTTTCCAAAGAACTCAAATTCAAGAGTTCCTTTGTTTCCGTTAGGCGATAAGTAGATTTTTACTTTTCTGCCAAGGACATTGGTAAGAGCAATCTCAACCTCGTCATAGTATTTATCTCTTTTTTTGTCACGCTTTTTGGGTTTTGGTTTTTCACCCTGATTAGCGTATTTAACCATCTTTTCAACCTGTCGCACTGATAACTCTTGAGCAACTGTTGTTTCTGCTATTCGAAGCATCTCTTTTTCTTCGTCAAGTCCTAACAATGCACGGGCATGTCCAGCTGTGATTTTTCCGTCACCAAGCATCTGCAATACAAGTGAGGGGAGTTTTAATAATCTTAATGTATTTGTAACTGCTGTACGGGATTTTCCTACTTTATCAGCAGCCTCTTCCTGAGTAAATCCATAGGTTTCAATAAGGGATTTAAGTCCTTCTGCTTCTTCAACAGGATTCAAATCTTCTCTTTGAAGATTTTCAATAAGAGCAAACACACTTGCCTCTTCATCAGTCATTTCACGAATTGTTACCGGTACCTCGTGAAGTCCTGCCATTCGTGCTGCACGCCAACGGCGCTCACCTGCAATAAGCTGATAACTGCCGTCAGACATTGGTCTTACGAGAATTGGCTGAATAATACCATTCTGCTCTATACTTTTTGCAAGTTCTTCCAAAGCTTTTTGATTAAAGTTTTTTCTTGGCTGGTTTCTGTTAGGCTCAACCTCGTTGATACTCAGCACCATTGTAGAGTTTTCGTTCTCCGTTGCCGAATTATCAAGGAAAAGAGCATCCATACCTCTGCCCAATCCACCTTTTTTTGCCATCTTCTCACCTCATCGCTTCTGCTGGGACAAAAATTCTTCTGCAAACTCGTTATAGGCGATTGCACCCTTGGAATTCCTGTCATAATACATAATCGGCTCACCGAATGAAGGAGCCTCTGAAAGTCTTACATTTCTTGGAATAGTTGTTTTATAGACTTTATTCGGGAAAAACTTTTTAATTTCTGTTACAACCTGCTGTGTAAGGTTAAGTCTTCCGTCATACATCGTCTGTAAAACACCCTCAAGGTCAATATGTGGATTATAAAGTCTTTTTACCTGACGAACCGTCGCCATAAGTTGTGCAAGACCTTCAAGTGCGTAGAATTCGCATTGTACTGGGACTAAAAATGTATCCGACGCAGTCAATGCGTTTATTGTAATAAGCCCAAGAGATGGGGGACAATCAAAGAAAATGTAATCATACTTGTCCCAAAGTTGTGCAACAGCCATCTTTAAACGACTTTCTCTCTTTTCAATCGCGATAAGTTCAACCTCTGCACCTGCAAGGTTTAAATCAGCAGGAATAATATCAACATTTTTAAACCATGTTGTAACGACTGCTTCATTAGCATTAATGTCCTTGACAAGAATATCATAGGAGGAATGAACTATTTTTCTTTTGTTTATACCAAAGCCACTTGTGGAATTGCCCTGTGGGTCGATATCTGCAAGCAATACTTTATATCCCTTTGCACCAACTGCTGCTGCAAGGCTAACGGCAGTTGTAGTTTTACCCACACCGCCTTTTTGGTTAATTATTGAAATGACTTTTGCCAAAAATCCCACTCCGAAACAGTAAAAAGGATGTTTTTATCACCCTATTACCCGATTTTACACAAGTATATCACATATTTTTATAAATTTAAAGTGAAAATCAATAATTTTTATGAATTTGCAAAAATTTCTTTTAGGATTGTTTCACGTGAAACAAAAAGGAGAGTATTTCTACTCTCCTAACTTATTTTTCTATTTCTGTGCTCCAAAGATATGTGCACAAACAGCATATATCATATCGTCTTCTGCATTATGATACAATATAACTCCAAAGCCTGTTTCCTTAAAACTACCGTTTATCATATTTTCATAGTGTCCGGGACTGTTTTTAAAACCGGTAAACAGAGTTAAAGCTACTTCCTTTAGTTTTTCTTCAGTATAAACCGTCAGAATATCCTCTTTTTCATAATAACCGCGAGCAGACATTCCTATATTTTCACCAACTGTATACCAGTTATAATACATATCTCCTTGCAGAACAGAGTAAAAACTTTCTCCATTTGGTCTTGTATGACTAAAAACCTCTGTACATTCCATTGCACGAACCCTTGCACCCTTATACAAGGCATTATTTACCGTTAATTGGCCTACTCCTTGCTTTTGTCTTTCTTCATTTACAAGTTTAAGGAACTCTTTCTCGATAAACTTTTCTTTTTCTGCTACTTGCTTCTCAAATTCTTTTTCATCAAATACCGGAGTTTCTTCCAAAAGTCCTGCTGCAATTCTAAGAACTGTTCGGGCATCAATTGCAGTAATGCTACCATTCCCATCCATATCATACAACGCAAACTTTTCTGCTGAAACTGTTTCCTTTCCTGCCGCAGCCAAAAGCACTTTACGAGCATCAATGGCAGTAACATTGCCATTTTCATCAGCATCTCCCTTAATTGCTGCAGATGCAGATAAAATACCTACTGATGACACAAGAATAGCCATTGTCATAATAATTGCGATTATTTTTTTCATATTAATCTCTCCTTTTAATAAATTATATCATATTTTTTGATTATTTCAATAAACAGCAAAAGACTCCCTTTCGGGAGCCTTTCGCTGTGGATGTGGGGTGTGAAAGAGAAGGATATGGAGTGGCTTTCGCCACATTTATAAAATCACTCAATATCGGGGGATATAAGTGGTTTTACCAAGATAGTTATTGATTACTCGCCAATGGCTTATCTTCAAGTTTTGGAATTCTCACAATATACTCAACATACTCGTCCGTTTCTGTTTTTACGGAATCTGCATCAATTCCAGCTTTGCGAATAGTGTCAACAGCATTATTGAGAGTGTTTATGAATATTCTTATATCTTTAAATCCCTTGAGAATCTGCCTTTTTGGTGCTTCATTTTTACGAAGCATCTGTTCAATCAGACTTTCACTCTCATTTACGGTTAAATGACGGTCAATGATAATTGACAACGCTCTTCCTCGCTGGACTTCGTCTTCCAGCGCAAGTAATGCTCTTGCGTGTCTTTCTGAAAGACCTGCTCGTGAAATTTTATATCTCATTTCGTCACTGAGCTTTAAAAGTCTTAATTTGTTTGAAAGTGTTGATTGTGCTTTGCCTAACTTTTTACAAAGTTCTTCCTGACTCATACGGTATTCACTTACCAAGGTTGCCAAGGCTTCTGCTTCTTCAAAAAAATCAAGATTTTGTCTTTGAAGATTTTCAATTATGGCAAACACCGCAGAGTCACTTTCTGAAATATCATTTACTACGCAGGGAACCTTTGTTATTCCTACAAGCCTTGCTGCACGAAGTCTTCTTTCTCCAGCAACCAATTCATATCTGCCATCTTCATTAGTTCTTACTAACAAGGGCTGTAAAATACCATTGGCACGAATACTTTGTGCAAGACCTTCAAGTTCATCATAATTAAACCTTTTTCTCGGTTGATTTGGATTTGGGAGAATTTCACTTTGCGGAATTAAAATAATTTTGCTCTCTGTTCTTGCCTTGTAATGATTGTTTTTCTTCATAAATAAAACCTCCGCAGTGCTTGTCCTTGACATAAGAATAACACCCTAAGCCCACAAAAGTAAAGAAAATCCCATCGTGTAAAAACGACGGGATATCAATGATTTTCGATATTATTTTAAAGGTTTTTTGGAGATTTGTGCAGAAGGTCTTGGATATTTTGTCGGAGTTTGCGATTTCTTTTTAATACGAATTATTCTTCGGGGCATATTTTCGACTAAATCAAACAAAATATCCTCCTCAATTTTGCCACCAAGAATGTTGATAGCCTTTTTTGCCTCGTTAATTTCTTCGTTGCTTTCGGCAGATTTCATTGAAACAAAACTACCTCCAACTTTAACAAACGGCAAACAATACTCCGAAAGAACGGGGAGTGCTGCAACTGCACGAGCTGTTGCAAAATCATATTTTTCTCTGTATTTACTGAGTTGAGCTGCTTCTTCCGCTCTCATGTGGAGAATATCACCCTTGATTTCACACTCACTCAAAACGCTCTCAATAAAACCAAGTCTTTTCTTTGTACTGTCAAGGAAGGTCATTTGAATATCAGGTCTGTAAAGTTTCAAGACAAGTCCCGGAAACCCTGCACCTGTACCAACATCAATGATTTTTGCATCTTCCGGAATATCAACATATTTAAAAATTGATAAACAGTCTGCAAAATGTTTGACAGTTACATCGTCAGGCTCTTTTATTGCAGTAAGGTTAAAACTTTTATTAGTTTCAATAAGCATTTCTGCAAAGGTGTCAAGACGAGTAAAAGCATCCTCATCAACATTTATTTCAAAGGGTTTAATTGTATTATAAAATAACTCTTTGTTTAACATAATTTTTTTCCTTTATTTTCTTTCACTTTTGCTTAAATGAATAAGCAATACAGATATATCCGACGGAGAAACACCACTTATACGGGAAGCTTGCCCAACGCTTTCAGGTCTTACCTTTTTAAGTTTTTCCCTAGCCTCAAGGCGAAGTGAATAAACATCATCATAATCTATATCTGCAGGAATTTTCTTAACTTCAAGTCTTCTCATTTCGTCAACCTTTGCCTGTTGACGCTTAATATATCCCTCATATTTAAGGTCAATTTCAACTTGCTCAAAAACTTCCCATGGCAAATTCGGTCGGGTTTTGTCGAATGGTGTAAGACATTCATAGTCAAGCTGAGGTCGTTTAATAAGCTCTGCAAGTCTTATACCTGTTTTCATTGGTGCTGTTTCACGTGAAACAAGTACCTCATTTATAGAGTCTGATGGTGGAATTGTGACGGATTCCACTCTTTCTCTTTCTTGTTTTATAAGTTCAAGTTTATTTTTAAACTTTTCATATCTTTCTTCGGAAACAAGTCCGATTTGGTATCCATAGTCTGTAAGACGAATATCAGCATTATCCTGACGAAGTAAAAGTCTGTATTCGCTACGGGATGTCATCATTCTGTATGGGTCAGAACACCCCTTTGTAACAAGGTCATCAATAAGTGTACCGATATATGAACTTGCACGGTCAAGAATAAATGGTTCTTTCCCCTGAATTTTGCGAACAGCATTGATACCTGCAATAAGCCCCTGTGCGGCCGCTTCTTCATATCCTGATGAACCGTTAAACTGACCTGCGCCAAAAAGTCCGTCTATATCGTTAAACTCAAGTGATGCTTTTAACGCCAACGGGTCAACACAGTCATACTCAATAGCATAGGCCGTTCTCATAACCTCAACATTTTCAAGTCCCTTGATACTTCTCAAAAATTTCAACTGAACATCTTCAGGAAGGGAAGAGGACATACCCTGTAAATATAATTCTTCTGTATCAAGTCCACAAGGCTCAATAAATAATTGATGTCTTTCTTTTTCGCTGAATCTGACTATTTTATCCTCAATGCTTGGGCAATATCTTGGACCAACACCCTCAATTTTACCTGAGTAAAGAGGGGAACGATGAATATTTTCAAGAATAATTCGCTTTGTTTCCTCGTTTGTATATGTAATATGACAAACCTCTTTATTTTCAGGCAATTCAACAGTTTCATAAGAGAATGGAATAATTTGCTCGTCGCCTTCTTGAACTTCAAGCTCAGAAAAATCAACACTGCGTCTATTAACTCGTGATGGAGTTCCTGTTTTAAACCTACGAAGAGGAATATTCATTTTATAAAGTGCTTGTGAAAGACGGGTTGCAGGAAACATTCCGTCCGGACCACTTTCAAAAGAAACATCACCAATATAAATTCTGCCACCAAGGAATGTACCCGTTGCGATAATAACTGCCTTTGCAGTATAAATTGCATCGAGTTGTGTTTTAAGGTAGAAAATACCGTCCTTTTTATAAAGGTCAACAATTTCTGCTTGCTTCATATCAAGGTTTTCTTGCTTTTCAAGGGTATGCTTCATATATTTTGAGTAATCACGCCTGTCAATTTGTGCTCGTAAGGAGTGTACAGCAGGGCCCTTACCACGATTAAGCATTCTGACCTGAATGGAGTTTTTATCAGCTGCTTTTCCCATTTCGCCACCAAGAGCATCAATTTCACGGACAAGATGTCCTTTTGATGTGCCACCAATTGATGGGTTACAAGGGAGATTACCAACCCAGTCCATATTTATTGTGAAAATAACAGTTGATGCACCAAGACGAGCTGAAGCCAGTGCAGCCTCAATACCTGCATGACCTGCACCAATAACAGCTATATCATATTCTTTTGCAAAATATTCCATAATATCATTCCTAAAAAATAAGCAGTGGAGAAAATCCCTCCACCGCCTTTTTTATTATTCTGTAGTTGTTGAACGAATTTCAACCTTTCCGTAAAGTGCAGAGCCGTCAATATCGCTCTTTGGTGCTCTGTCCGGAGAAATCTCAGGCTTGTATGCTTCCTTCTTTTCTCTTCTGCCACCGTGACGATTATTTCTTCCACGGTTACCACCATTGTTTCTTGCACCTTCAACTGGTGAAATAACAACTCTTCTGTCAAGGTCTGAGCCGATTGAATGAGATGTTGCTCCTTCAACTTCTTGAACAGCTGTGTGGATAATTCTTCTCTCGTAAGGATTCATTGGCTCAAGAGATATGTTTCTGCCTTGACGAACTGCCTTAACTGCAGTTTTTCTTGCAAGGATTTTAAGAGTTTCTTCTCTCTTTGCACGGTAATTACCAACATTGATAGAAACTCTCTTATAATTTGAATTTCCTTTGTTTGCAACCATTCTTGCAAGGTACTGGATAGCATCAAGTGTTTCTCCACGCTTGCCTATAATAATACCGTAGTCTTCACCACAGTCGAGTTCAAAATAAATCTCTTCTGCATTTGACTTTTCAGTAATATTGCATTTTTCCATACCAAGTGACAAAACAATTGACTTGATATATTCAGCAGTTTCAGGATATAAATTTGTTGTTTCCATAGGAAGTTCAACTGTTTCCTTAACTTCTGCTTTTTCTTCTACTTTTGCATCTGCCTTTTTTTCAGGTTTTTTTTCTGCTTTCTTGACTTCTTTTCGTGTTTCCTTTTTCTCCGGTTTTGGGTCAGGTACATTTACGGATACCTTAACCTTAGCAGGATTACCACCAAAAAGACCAAGAATTTTCTTTGTTGGAGTCTGTACAACTTCAACAGTAAAATCGTCAAAATCACTGATGCCAAGCTCTATCATGGCAGCAGCTTTTGCCTCGTCAACCGTATTGCCGGTTCCGATTGCTTCTTTAATCATATTTTTACCTCGATTATTCTTCGTTTTTCTTTTCTGCTACATTCTTTAAAACTTTTTCTTTTGCTCTACGATTAATAGTTTCTTCAACCATTGTTTTAGCAAGCATTTTTTTAGGTGAGAAAACTTTATTTGTAATAACCATCTGAACAAATGAAAGAGCACTTGACATAATGATATAAATACCAACACTTGCAGGGAAGAGGAATGAGAAATAAACACTCATTGCCGGTGACATAAATGTCATACATCCTGTTGATGGGTTTTTAGCCATTTCTGGGTTTGTCTTTCTCTGTCTTAACCATGTGTAAACACCCATAGCAAGAGAAGTTACACCTGTAAGAATAGGAATAAGCCATAACATATCCCATCCCATTTTTGTATCAGGTGTTCTTGAAAGGTCAATTCCTAAAAATTGGAAATTATCAATAAATTCATTGATTTGTGTAACTACTTCAGCAGGGATTGCTGATTTGTCAAGTTCATCAAAACGGGTAATTGCAGTAAGTTCAAGTCTCATTTCCTGTTTTTCATAAGATGTAAGATTAGAAATTTTTAAAACCTCTGCTTTAAGAATTTCAATTATATCTTTAGGAAGTCTGAGAACATATGATAAGAGTCTGTAGTTTACACCAAAAACACCCATCATAACAGGCAACTGAATAAGCATAGGAAGACATCCACCTGTCATTGATGAATAGCCTTCTTTTGCATAAAGCTCATTCATAGCTTCATTCATCTTCTGCTGATTACCTGCATATTTTTCTCTTATTCTTTTAATTTTTGGTTGCATTCTCTGGGTCTTAACCATACCCTTTTGTTGCTTTATCGAGGACGGAAGTAAAATAAGCTTGACGCAAATCGTCATTAGCAACAATGATAAAACATAATTGTTACTGATTTCATAAAAGAAACCAATAACTATACCAAACGGTATCGATAAGTAGTTGTAAATAAATTCGTACATTTTGTCCTCCGATATTTTTTGGACTCACTTTTTCTTTTTTTCCGGAACAGGGTCATATCCACCCGGGAAAAGAGGATTACACCTTAAAAGTCTTAAAACAGCAAGTATCGTGCCTTTTAAAACTCCGTGTATTTCAATTGCCTGTATCGCATATTGCGAACAAGTTGGATAAAAACGGCATTTTGGTCCGAACAAGGGTGATATTTTTCTTTGATAAAATCTAATTGCTTTAATCAATATTTCTTTCATCAATTACACCTGCTTCCTTTAATTGTGAAAGCATTATATGTGCTATCTGTGTGCTTTTTTGATATTTTGTTCTTGACCTTGCAACAAAAACGAAATCATAGTTGCCGTTTATTTTGTCTTCAATTTCTCGATACGCTGCACGAATAACTCGTCTTGCTCGGTTTCTCTCAACAGCGTTACCAATCTTTTTTGAAGTTGTTATCCCGATACGACAAATTCCCGCACGGTTTTTTAATACATAAGAAACCAGTGCAGGAGCCTGAAATACTTTACCTTTGCCGTATGTTCTACGGAAATCACAGTTACTTTTAATTGTTACTGTCTTTTTCAATTTTCTTTCCCAGTTGACAGATTAATATGTTAACTGCTTTCTGCCCTTAGCTCTTCTACGAGCAAGTACCTTTCTGCCGTTTCTGTCAGACATTCTCTTACGGAAGCCGTGCTCCATCTTGCGATGACGCTTCTTTGGCTGATAAGTTCTCTTCATTATTACTCCTCCGTTTCATAAATTATAGTCACACATTGTAAAAATATCTGCGAGTAGTCATTATATAAAAAATTTGTCAACTTGTCAACTTAAAAAATTTTTACCTAATTTTTCAATATGTACGATAATTTTTAACAAAACTAAAAAGTTTTCAACAATATCTTGTGTTTTTTATTAAATTCTCTTTAAAAATATTTTTATTTTTTCTTTTTTTCCTAAAAAATTTTTAAAAAATTTTACCATATTTATATTATAAATATAATTATAATTTATTAGATTTTCCATTGATATTTGTTTTAAATTGTGTTAGAATTAATTAACTATTAAATTGAGATACTACACTTATAAGCGTATAAAACTCAAAATAAAGCCGTTTTTATTGAAATATGAGCATCTTACTACTTTTTAAAAAACTTTCAGAAAGGAAAAACTCTTATGAATTCTTATATTGAATTTTGGGAACCTGTTCGTGCTTTTTGTCGGGAAAATATGAACTCAATAGCATTCAATATGTGGATTGAACCTCTTAAACTTATAAAAATAGAAGCTGACCGTGTTATTGTTTCTGCTCCGGGGTTTAAAATCGATTTAATAATGACAAAGTATAAAAGTCTTATTGAAGAAGCTTTTTACAATGTTATGGGTTTTAATGTTGAACTTGATATTATTCCTGAAGAAAATATTTCAAAGGACATGCCTGAAAATAATAGTGTTTCTTCAGAAAAATCAAATATTAAAAATGAAAAATTTACATTTAATAATTTTGTTGTAGGTCCATCAAATAAATTTGCCTACACTGCTTCTTTAAGAGTTGCTGAAAACCCAGGTTCTGTTTTTAATCCTCTTTTCATTTATGGTAATTCGGGACTTGGTAAAACTCATCTTTTAAATGCAATTATTGAAAAAATTAAATCTAATAATCCTGATGCAAATATTGTTTTTACAACAAGTGAAAACATAACTAACGATTTATATTTTGCAATCCAGACAAAGACAACTCATGACTTGCATCAAAAATACAGAACCTGTGATGCATTGCTTATTGATGATATTCAAATGATTGCAGGAAAAACTCAGACAGAAGAAGAAATTTTCCATACTTTTGATACTTTAATCAAAGCAGGAAAACAAATTGTTCTTACATCTGATAAACCGCCAAGTGCAATTCCAAAAATTGAAGACAGACTTAAAACAAGATTTGAAAGTGGTTTACTTTGTGATATTCAACCACCTGATTTTGAAACAAGAGTTGCAATTATAAAAGATAAGGCAAACTATCTTCGTTTTGAATTACCTGATGATGTTTGCAGTTTTATTGCTGAAAATATTAAGAGTAATGTTCGTCAGATGGGTAGCGCAGTAAAAAATATTTATGCTTACTGTTCATTTAATAATGTTACTCCTACTGTTGAAATTGTAAAAGACATTCTTAAAGATATCCTTATAACAAGTTTACCTGTTGGTGTTGTTATTGAGAATATTCTTGAAAAAGTATCTTTTACTTTTGGTGTTACTCCTGAACAATTAAAAAGTGAGCGTCGTGATGCCAATATTAATGGTGCAAGACAAGCTGCTATGTACATAATAAGAGAAATTACAGGACTTTCTCAAGATGAAGTTGGTAAAGTTTTTGGAAGAAATCACTCTACTGTTAATAGTTCTCTTAAAAATGTTCAGCAAAAAATGAGCTCTGATTCCAAATATAAAAATCTTATAAATGAAATAATTAAGAATATTAATGACTAAACTTTCGACAAGTTTTTAGTTTTAAACAACTGAGTTTTAAACAAGTTAAAATTCTTCTTTACTTCAAACACAAGTTCAAAGAGTTTTCAAAGTAAAAATTTTATAGTTTTTCTTTGATTTATCAACAAAAAATCTAATTTTCAACAGTTTCGGCTGTCCCTAATACTAATACTATACTTTATATTTTTATTTTCTTGAAAAGGAGAATGTTTATGAAATTTATTTGTTCTTCACAGATATTAAGCGAAGCATGTATGAATGTTCAAAGAGCTACATCTTCAAAGTCAACAAATCTTCCTACAATTGAAGGTATTTTAATAAAAGCAGAAAATGACAGAATTATGCTTACAGGTTATGACCTTGAAATGGGAATTATAACTGCTGTTGCAGGTAGAGTTGAACAAACCGGTAGTATTATTCTTAATGCAAAAATTCTTTGCGATATTTTAAGAAATGCTCCTGAAGACCTTGTTACAATTGAATGTGATGAAAGACTTATTTGTAAAATAAAGAGTGGTGACTCAGAATTTTCAATTACCGGTTTTTCAGAGGATGAATATCCTGAATTACCTTCTGTTTCAGGTGGTTTTCCAATTGTTATTAAAGGTGAAATATTAAAAGATATGATTAAAAAGACAATTTTTGCAACTGCAGATAATGGTGCAAAGATTGTACATACAGGTGTTCGTTTTGAAGTAACTCAAGGAAATATTCGTCTTGTTGCTGTTGACGGATATAAACTTGCTATCAGAAATGAAAAGATTGATTATGAAGGTGAAGAAAAAGTTTTCATTATTCCTAAAAAGACACTTAACGAAGTTATGAAACTTGCAGGTGATGGAGATGAAACTGTTTCTATGGTAGTTGCTTCCCGTCACATTATGTTTGAATGTGGAAAATATATTATTGTTTCTCGTCTTCTTGAAGGTGAATTTTTAAGTTATAAGAGTGCTATTCCTGTAACTGCAAAAACAGAAGTTAAAGTTAATACAAGAAAAATAATCAGCAGTATTGAAAGAACATCTCTTATTATTACTGAAAGAATTAAGAGTTACATAAGATGTATTTTTGATTCAGAGTCAATAAGAATTTCAAGTACAACTGCTTTAGGTACTGCAAACGACAGAATTCTTGCAGATATTCAGGGAGAAAGAGTAGAAATAGGATTTAATAATAAATATCTTCTTGATGCTCTTAAGGTTTGTGATACAGATGAAATAACACTTCGTCTTAATGGCTCGGTATTTCCGATTGTTATTGTACCAGAAGATGATGGCTCATTAATTTATGAGAGAAGCTTCTTATTTATGGTGCTTCCTGTAAGGATGAACTAAAATGAAAAAAATATCTGCTCATATTAAGAAAAAAGAAATAAAGCAAATACAGATTGGCAGTGATTTTATAAGGCTTGATTCACTTTTAAAATTATGTAATGCAGTTATGACAGGTGGTCATGCAAAAATTGTTATACAGGAAAGTGAAGTTAAGGTAAATAATGAAATCTGCACTGCACGAGGAAAAAAGATTCGTCAAGGTGATAAGGTAGAATTTGACGGAATAATCTATGAGGTTATCTGATGCATATAAACGAAATAAAAATAGAGAATTTTCGTAATATTGACTTTATGGGAATTTTTCCTCATAAAGAGATAAATGTGATTTATGGTCAGAATGGACAAGGAAAAACTAATCTTTTAGAAGCAATCTGGCTTTTTACGGGATGTAAAAGTTTTAGAAATTCAAAAGACAGTGAACTTGTTCAGTTTAGTAGTAATAATTCAAGAATTTCATTAAGTTATGAAACTGAATTAAGGGAAAACAACGCTGCTATCTTTATTGAAAAAAAAAGAACAGCAAGTTTAAACGGAATTAACCTTTCTTCACCACGAGAATTAATAGGAAAATATTATGCTGTAGTATTTTCACCTATTCATTTGTCACTTATTAAAGATGGACCAATAAACAGACGAAAATTCATTGATACTGCAATAAGTCAGATTGATAATATGTACGCGAAAAAACTTATGTATTTTAATCACCTTATACAGCAGAAAAACGCACTTTTGAAAAATGCAGTTGAAAATCCATCCTTACTTGATACTCTTGATATATGGGATGAAAAAGTAGCATTTGCAGGTGCAGAAATTATTTCAGACAGAATAGAGTACATAAAAAAACTTAAAAGTAAAGCAACAGATATTTATAACGGTATTTCCGGTGAAAAAGAAGAACTTGATATTAAATATCTCAGTAATATCCGTTATGAAAGTGAAGATAAACAGGATATTGCAAGAATATATTTTGAAAACCTACAAAAACACAGACCAAATGATTTGTATTTAAAGAGTACAACCTGTGGTCCACATCGTGATGATATTGAAATTCTTATAAATAAAATTTCTGCAAGAAAGTTTGGTTCACAAGGTCAACAGAGAAGTGCATCTCTCAGTTTAAAACTAGGTGAAGCAGAAATAATTAAAGATTTAAAGGGCGAACATCCAATAATCTTATTGGATGATGTTATGAGTGAACTTGATATTACCCGTCAAAATTATATTCTTAATAAAATGACGGAAAAACAGGTGTTTATTACTTGTTGTGAAAAAGAAACTGTATCAAGACTTCACGCGGGAAAAGTATTCAAAATAGAAAACGGAAAAGCGGTGGATTAATGTATCTTAATATAGGTCAGGACACAGTTATTATTGATAAAGATATTTTAGGTATTTTTGATTTAGATAATACAACGGTCTCAAAATCTACAAGAGAATATATAAACACAGCTTCAAAAAATGGTGAATGTGAAACGGTTTCCTTTGAGGAATTACCAAAATCATTCATTGTAACAACAAAAGGTGAGAAAAGAAATATATATATTTCACCACTTAATACATCAACAATTTTTAAACGAATAAAATGAAAAAAGTCAAATTTTTGACGGAGGAAAAAAATGAGCGACCAGATTAAAAACATTGAAGAACAAGAGTTTATGGATACTCTTGTAACCGAAACCTATGACGCCTCTGCTATTCAGGTACTTGAAGGACTTGAAGCAGTAAGAAAGCGTCCGGGTATGTATATCGGTTCAACAGGACCAAAAGGACTTCATCACTTGGTTTATGAAATTGTAGATAACTCAATCGACGAAGCACTTGCAGGATATTGTTCACATATTGAAGTTGAAATTTTACCTGACGATATTATTACTGTAAGAGATAATGGTCGTGGTATTCCTGTTGGCATCAATGAACAACAAGGACTTCCTGCTGTAACAGTTGTTTTAACTGTTCTTCACGCAGGTGGTAAATTCGGCGGTAGTGGTTATAAAGTTTCCGGTGGTTTGCACGGTGTTGGTTCATCAGTTGTAAACGCACTTTCAGAATGGTTTCAGGTTGAGGTTAGTCAGAATGGTCATATTCACCGTCAAAGATTTGAGCGTGGTAATATTGCTTCTGACCTTGAAATTGTAGGGGATACAGACGAAACAGGAACATTTATTATGTTTAAAGCTGACCCTGAAATTTTTACAGAAACAACCGTTTATGAATATGAGGTTTTACAAAGAAGACTTCGTGAACAGGCATTCTTAAATGCAGGCCTTTCAATTACACTTACAGATAAACGCGACCCTGATAATATTGTAGAAGAAAATTTCTGCTATGAGGGTGGCATTAAGTCCTTCGTTGATTATATTAATACAAGTCGTGGACTTACTCCTGTTGTTGATGATATTATGCACTTTACAACAGTAAGTGGTGACAGAAGTGCAGAGGTTTCAATCTCATATAACGACGGATATAATGAAATTATTTTGAGTTTTGCTAATGGTGTTCGTACAATTGACGGTGGTACTCACGAAAATGGTTTCAAAACAGCACTTACTCGTGTATTTAACGAATATGGTAGAAAGTTTAAACTCTTAAAAGATAATGACAAAAACCTTTCAGGTGATGATGTCCGTGAAGGTTTAACAGCAGTTATCAGCGTAAAACTTACTGAGGCAGAGTTTGAAGGACAGACAAAGGGAAAACTCGGTAATACAGAAATGCAAACTATCGTATCAAAAATGATTTACGATAAGTTGATGACATATTTTGAAGAAAATCCATCTGCTGCAAAGGCAATTTTCAATAAGGCACTTGATGCATCAAGAGCAAGAGAAGCAGCAAGAAAAGCAAGGGACAGTGCAAGAAGAAAATCAGCACTTGAGGGGAACTCACTTCCCGGTAAACTTGCAGACTGTATTGATAAAAATCCTGAAAATACTGAAATTTTCATCGTTGAGGGTGACTCTGCGGGTGGCTCTGCTAAGGAAGGCAGAGATAACAGAATTCAAGCAATTCTCCCACTTTGGGGTAAAATGCTCAATGTTGAAAAGGCAAGAATTGATAAGGTTATCGGTAATGATAAATTGACCCCGGTTGTTACTGCACTTGGTACAGGTATTGGTGAAGAATTTAACATCGAAAAGCTTCGTTATCATAAAATTGTTATTATGGCCGATGCCGACGTTGACGGTCAGCATATCAGAACACTTCTTCTTACATTCTTCTTCAGATATATGAAGGACTTGATTACAGAAGGCTATATTTACATCGCACAACCACCACTTTTCAAGGTAAGTAAGGGCAAACGCCACGAATATGCTTTCTCCGAAGAACAGCGAGATGCATTCCTTGAAGAAATGGGTGCAAACTGTGATGTTCAAAGATACAAGGGTCTTGGTGAAATGGACCCCGAACAGTTGTGGGAAACAACAATGGACCCTGCAACAAGAACAATGCTTCGAGTAACACTTGAAGATGCTATGGAAGCAGACGAAACTTTCTCAATTCTTATGGGTGATAAAGTTGAACCTCGTAGAGAATTTATTGAGAAAAACGCAAAGTATGTTCAGAATCTTGACATTTAAGAGGTATTAAAATGAGTAAAGCTAACAATCCTAATCTTGGTGGCTATGTTCCACTTGAAGAACAGAATATTATAAATGTTGAGATTAATAAGGAAATGAGAAAATCTTTCCTTGACTACTCAATGTCCGTTATTACATCCCGTGCACTTCCCGATGTACGCGATGGTTTAAAACCTGTTCACAGAAGAATTCTTTATACAATGTATGAAAATTCACTTTATCCTGATAAACCACACCGTAAATGTGCTGACACAGTCGGTTCAGTACTTGGTAGATACCACCCACACGGTGACGCATCTGTTTACGATGCAATGGTTCGTCTTGCACAGGATTTCTCAATGAGATATGTTCTTGTTGATGGTCACGGTAACTTCGGTTCAGTCGACGGTGACCCACCTGCTGCATACCGTTATACAGAATCAAGAATGAGTAAAATTGCTCTTGAAATGCTTACAAATATTGATAAAGATACAGTTGATTTTACAACCAACTACGACGACCGTCTTAAAGAACCAACCGTTTTGCCTTCAAGATATCCAAATCTTTTGGCTAACGGTTCAACAGGTATTGCTGTTGGTATGGCTACAAATATTCCACCTCATAATCTTGGTGAATTAATTGACGGTATCTGCTGTGTAATTGATAATCCGCAGGCAGAACTTGACGATATTATGGAGCATATCAAAGGACCCGACTTCCCGACAAGCGGTATTATTATGGGACGAAGCGGTATTCGTGCTGCATATGCTACCGGTCGTGGGAAAATTACGCTCCGTGGCCGCGCAGAAATCGTTGAAAATGAGAAAAACGGTCGATTCCAGATTATTATTACTGAACTTCCTTACCAGGTAAACAAGGCAAGACTTATTGAGTCAATTGCTGACTTACACAAAGATAAGAGAATTGAGGGACTTTCCGATATCAATGACTACTCATCAAAACGCGGCGGCGGTATGAGAATAGTTATTGACCTTAAAAGAGATGCTAACCCACAGGTTGTTCTTAATCAGTTGTATCAGATGACACAACTTCAAGTTTCCTATGGTATTATTCAGCTTGCTCTTGTTAATGGTGAGCCAAAAATCTTAACACTTAAGCAAATTATTGATGAATATATTAAGTTCCAGTGTGAAATTATCACAAGAAGAACCCAGTATGACCTTAATAAAGCTCAGGCGAGAGAGCATATTCTTGAAGGTTTGGCTCGTGCTATTGATATTGTTGATGAAATTATTGCAACAATCCGTGGCTGTAAGGGTGGTCAGGCAGAAGCAAAAGTGGCAATTATGGAAAAATTCGATTTTGATGACCCACAAGCAACTGCAATCGTTGCTTTCCGTCTTGGACAACTTGCAGGTCTTGAAATTCAGAAGATTATTGCAGAGCGTGATGAATTAAGAGCAAAAATTGCAGAATATCTTGAAATTCTTGGTTCGGAAACAAAGGTTAAAGAAATTCTTAAAGACGAGCTTTCAGTTATTGGTAAAAAATTCGGTGACGACAGAAGAACAGAAATTTCAAATGTTCTCGGTGAAGTTGACATTGAAGACCTTATTGCAGAAGAAGACTGTGTATTTACTCTTACAAAGATGGGTTACATCAAGCGTCAGCCCGTTGAAACTTATCAGGTACAGCGTCGTGGCGGTAAGGGTATCAAGGGTATGAGTCGTCGCGAAGAGGACTATGCAGAAAGTATGTTTATCTGCTCATCCCACGACTATATTCTTTTCTTTACATCAGAAGGAAAGATGTACAGACTTAAAGGCTATGAAATTCCAGAGGGAACAAGAACAAGTAAGGGTATGAATATTGTTAATATTCTTCCTATTACGGCTGACGAAAAAGTCACTGCAATGCTTCGTGTTCCTGATTTTGGTGAAGATAAATATTTCCTTTGTATGGCAACAAAGAACGGTGTTATTAAGAGAACTGAACTTGATGCGTACAAGAATATCCGAAAGAGTGGTATTATTGCAATTAACCTTGACGAGGGTGATGAGCTCCGTTGGGTAAAACTTACTGACGGTGAACAGAAACTTATGGTTGCTACTCGTAAGGGTATGAGCATTTGCTTTGACGAGAATGATGCCCGTGCTATCGGTAGAACTGCCCGTGGTGTTCGTGCAATTACTCTTGGTGAAGACGACGAAGTTGTCGGAATGGTTATTTTCAACAAAGAGGGTAAAGTTCTTACAATCAGTGAAAAAGGTTACGGTAGACGAAGCGATGTTTCAAACTATCGTGTTCAGAACCGTGGTGGTAAGGGTCTTACTAACTACCACACAGAACAGTATGGTGATGTTTGTGCCGTTGAAATGGTGGAAGATAATCAAGACATCATTATGATTTCTTCAGACGGTGTTATTATTCGTCTTCCTGCAGAGCAGGTAAGAGAATGTAACCGTCCTTCAAAGGGTGTCATTCTTATGAAGACCAAGGACGGAGAAAGAGTTGTTACAATTTCTCTTGCAGAGCACGAGGAAGAAATTGAAGAAAAAGACGAAGCAAACGAAAACACAAGTGAAGAATAAGTTTTCTCTGTGTGAAAGGAAGAGGCTTTATGGACGAAAACAGAAACAGAGAACAAGAGGTTTTTGAGGATTCTTTAAATGAGGGAGTTGTTGAGGAAAAGACTCCTGAAGAAATAAAAAAAGAAAAAAGAAAAAAGAGAAGAAAAGGATTTTTCATCTTCTTTGTTGTTTTTATGTCCGTTGTTCTTGTAATGGTTGGTGCAGTTGCGGCTTTTGTTTTCAGTAAACTTGGAAAAATCAGTTATGATACTCCTGAACCGACAACTATTGATGCAACTCAGGAATTTATTGAAAAAGAAGACGAAACAATTGATTTTGATGAAATAGACGATGCCACAGGTAACAGTTTTAGGGAAATTCTTAAAAACTGGGCAATTAATGGTGGAACAAAATTGTCTGATAAATCTGTTATCAATATTCTTCTAATTGGTAGTGATGCTTCAACAAAGGACCCTACAAGGGCAAGTTCTGCTGACAGGGGCAATACTGATGTAATGATGATTGCTTCAGTTGATATAAAAAATGAGACAATTAAACTTGTGTCCTTTATGCGTGACAGTTATACCTATCTTGACCAGTTTGACAGATACGCAAAGCTTAATGCAGCTTGTGCAAACGGTGGTCCTGCATATCTTGTAGAAACAATAGAGAATGACTACAAGATTGAAATTGACGGATATGTTTTAGTGGACTTTGACTCATTTGTTCAGGTTATAAATATTCTTGGTGGAGTAAGAGTAAATGTTCCAACATATGTTGCTGAATTTCTTTCTACTAAAAAATATGGACCGTTCCCAAGTGGAGATGTTGTTCTTACCGGTGAACAGGCATTAAAATTCTGTCGTGTAAGATATTCTGATGCAGATGGAGATGTGAGTCGAACTGCTCGTCAAAGACAGGTTATTAATGCAATTATTAATAAGTGTAAGGGAGCAACACTTGGTGAAATAAATGCAGTTGCTGATGTTCTTCTTGCAAATATAAGAACAAATATAAGCCAAAAGACAATTTTAAGCTATGCGGCAAAAGCGGTTTCTGATAATTGGGCTAACTTTACCGTTTCACAGCTGACAATGCCTGATAAATATACACGAGCTACTTATATGTCAGCATCAACAGCTTGGATTTGGATTATTGACTATCCTTTAGCCGCACAGACAACCCAACTTTTCCTCTATGGCAGAACAAATATTACTTTGCCAGAGGAAAGACAGACAGCAATCAGTATTATGGGTAAATATGTGCCCAAGAAACCTACTGATTAAAGGTGTAAATCAATGAACAATGACTTTTACTCAAATAATCAGCAAAATAGTTGGCAGACTCCAAACAGCAATCCGTACGGATACTATAATTATGGAGCATACGCAAACAGTGATTATTTTAAAAAGATAGAACAAAGAAAAAATGAAACCAAGGAAATAAAAAAAATAGGTAAAAATTGTGGTATTGGTGCGTTGATGTATCTTATTTTTGCCTATGGTACAGCATTTTTACTGTCGTTTTTATCAAAGATTTTTCCTTCTTTGAATGCAGTATTCTATGATACAACTGCAACTTTTGCTTTTGATGCAGTAACATCCATACTGTCATTGGGAGTACCTTTTCTTATTGTGTATTTAGTTTTTAGAGGAAAGAAATTAGTTGGACCTCTACCTTATGAAAAACCAAAAAACACAACATCATCAATGTACCTTACAATGCTTTGTGTACCCGTTATGGTTTTTTCATCATTATTTATCAACTATATTTCTGCAATTGTTCAAACAATTTTAGGAGTAGAGTTTAATAGTAATATCGGTGACACAAAAACAACGGGAATTGCAGGGGTAATTACAGTATGTGTAAGTGTTGCAATTGTACCTGCAATAATTGAAGAATTTGTCGTAAGGGGAGTAACAATGCAACCTTTACGAAAATATGGGGATAAATTTGCAATTATTATGTCGGCAATTTTCTTTGCAGTAATGCACGGCAATATGTTGCAGTTACCATATACATTTGTGGGTGGACTTATTCTTGGATACCTCGCTATAAAGACAAAGAGTATGTGGCCACCTATGATTCTGCATTTTGTAAACAATTTCTATTCTGCCATTGTTCTGATTGTATCGGACACTTTTGGTGACAAGGCAGGAAACTACGCGACTTATATAATTTGGGCCTTGTTTGTGGTATCCGGAATAGTTGGTTTTGTCGGATATATGAAAAATAGGGACACAACATCTCTGTCAAAGGGAGAAAGTGTTCTCAGTACAAAGGAAAAAATAACTGCATTTGTAAAAAATGGGCCAATGATTATAATGATTGTAGTTTTTATAACAATGGCTTTAGGCAGTGTGTCATCTTAAATTATGGATAAGTTTGATTATATGAAATATGCTCTTTCTCTTGCTAAAAAATCGGCAGAAGAAGGGGAAGTGCCTGTTGGAGCAATAGTAGTTTGTGACGATAAAATTGTGGGCGAAGGCAGAAATCGCAGAGAAATTGTGAAAAATGCTCTGCACCACGCAGAAATTGAAGCAATAAATGAAGCTTGTAAAAACCTTGGTGGATGGCGACTCTGGAAATGCGATTTGTATGTTACATTGGAGCCTTGTCCCATGTGTGCAGGTGCTATTATAAATTCAAGAATAAAAAATGTGTATTTCGGTGCAAGTGACCAAAAAAATGGTGCTGTCGTTTCGGCAGCACAACTTTTTGATATGAATTTTACCCACAAACCACAATATGAGGGTGGAATTATGGGAGAAGAATGTGCTGAAATATTATCAGAATTCTTTAGGAATTTAAGAAAGCAGAAAGAGGGTGAAGAAAAATGAGTACTGTTGCGGCAATTTCAACAGGTCGTGCCCCCGGTGGTATTGGAATTGTAAGAATTTCAGGTGAAAATTCTATCGCTATTGCAGACAAAGTTTTTTCTTCATTCAATGGAAAGAGATTATGTCAAATTTCCGGTTATTCTGCTCTTTATGGTAAGGCTTTTGACAGTAAGGGCAATATTGATAATGTTGTTGCACTTGTTTTTAAAGCACCAAAAAGTTATACGGGCGAGGATGTTGTTGAAATCTCTTGTCATGGTGGGCTTTTTGTTACGGATAAGGTGCTTAAAGCCGTTTACGATGCAGGGGCAATTCCTGCTGAAGCAGGGGAATTTACAAAAAGAGCTTTCCTGAACGGAAAAATGGACCTTACAAGTGCCGAATCCGTTATGAATATTATTTCTGCTCAAGGTGAGCAGGCAGAAAAAATTGCCCTTGGTGTTTTGGAGGGCAGACTTTTTAAAGAAATCAAGAAAATAAATGATAAATTAGTTTACGATTTGGCGCTTCTTTCTGCCTGGGTTGATTATCCTTACGAAGAAATTGAAGATTTATCAGATAACAACTTAAAAGAACACATCACAAACAGTATAAACAGTCTTGAAAAGTTAATAAATGACTTCGACAAAGGACAAATTATAATGGAGGGTGTGGATACTGCCATTGTAGGATGTCCAAATGTGGGAAAATCTACACTTATGAATTTGCTTTCCGGTACGGAAAAGTCGATTGTTACCGAAATTGCAGGTACAACAAGGGATATTGTTGAAGACACTGTAAATGTGGGTGGAATTACACTTCGTCTTGCGGATACGGCAGGTGTTCGAGAAACAGAAGATGTTGTTGAAAGCATTGGTGTTGACCGCGCGGTGAAAAGGCTTGAAAGTGCAGAGTTAGTCCTTGCAGTTTTTGATGCAAGCCGTGAACTTAACGAGCAGGATAGGAAACTTATTGACCTTTGTAAAGGGAAAAAAGCAATAGGAATTGTCAATAAAACGGATATAGATAAAAATTATCTAAACGGTGAAATAGAGAAAAATTTCTCACAGACAGTTTTTATCTCAGCTAAAACAGGTAAGGGAAAGGAAGAACTTACAAAGGCAGTTGAGGAACTTTTGGGAACAGCAGATTTTGATACTTCTGCAACGGCAATTGTCAATGACCGCCAATGTGATTGCTGTAAAAAAGCCCTAGAGGCGTTAAGAGATGCAGAAAATGCACTTAATTTCGGAATGACGATGGATGCAGTAACAGTTTGTCTTGATTCTGCCATTGAAAATCTAATGATTTTGACAGGTGAAAAGGCAACGGAATTAGTCGTTAATGAAATTTTTGCACAGTTCTGTGTAGGAAAATAAAATGTATGGGATGATGCTCGCATCGTCTCGCAGTTTTAAATATAATACGGGTCGTCGAGGACGCCGACCCCTACGAAAGAGGTTTTATAAAATGAGTGAATGTAGTGGAAATTGCAGTAGTTGTTCAGCAAACTGCGATAGCAAAAAACAGGATTTACACATTCCGGGAAATCCAATGAGCGACGTTAAAAAGGTTATCGCTGTTGTAAGCGGTAAAGGTGGCGTTGGTAAGAGTTTTGTAACATCATCACTTGCAGTTACAGCACAGACAATGGGTTATCAAACAGCAATTCTTGATGCTGATGTTACAGGTCCGTCAATTCCAAAGGCATTTGGTGTACACGGTAATCCTGAAGGAACTGCAGATGGTATGTATCCGTTGGAGTCAAAGATGGGCACAAGAATTATGAGTGTTAATCTTCTTCTTGAGAGAGAAGACCAGCCGGTTATCTGGCGTGGTCCTGTTATTTCAGGTCTTATTCATCAATTCTGGCAGGAAACAGTATGGGGTGATGTTGACTTTATGTTTGTTGATATGCCTCCGGGAACAGGTGATGTGCCACTTACAGTTTTCCAGTCACTTCCTGTTGATGGTATTGTAATAGTAACAACTCCTCAGGATTTGGTTACACTTATTGTTAAAAAAGCAGTTAATATGGCAAAAATGATGAATATTCCAATTGTTGGTATTGTTGAGAATATGAGTTATTTTGAATGTCCTGACTGTGGTAAAAAGCACTATATTTACGGTGAAAGCAAGATTGATGAAGTTGCAAAAGAACTCGGTGTTCCTGTTCTTGCAAAGCTTCCTATCAACCCTGCTAATGCAGCACTTGTTGACAAAGGTGCAATTGAACTTAGTGAAGAAAAACAATTCATTGATGTAATTAAAAAGATGGCAGAATAATTTATGGTGGAGGGAAACCTCCACTTTCTTATTTTGTTAGACAAATTCAAATTTGTTGAAATCATTTGCGAAAAGAAAACGGACTACCCAATCGATAGTCCGTTTTGTGTTTTGTTTGAATTTATCAATACAATGTCTTTGAAAGAATAAAACAAGTCCAAAGAGCAATTACAAAAAGTCCTTCTGCCGGAATTGCGAGTTTTGTGTAAGGGCATTTCCAACCTTTATCAACAAAAAGGAAAATTGTTCGTGTTACAAAAACCGTTGTTGCAAAGAAAAGTCCACCAATCATTGAGTAGTAAGGTGTTTTAAGTGCTAACATAAGGAAAAGCAAGAATCCGCCCAAAGCTCCTGAAATACCACCATAATAAACTCGGATTTCCGTTTTACCCGCATTGTCAACGGGCTTGATTGAAAAACTTTCAGCATTTTTCAAAGGACTAATAATGAAAACAATTGCCATACCAAAAAAGTAAAGTACAAGTCCAATTGTAGCAACGGCTGCAGGGATATTTGACATTAAAATTTCTTTCATAGTAGTAAATCTCCTTTATATTTTTACAGATATTTTATCTTCTTTTTTGTCAAAGAATGATGTAAAATTGATTATGAATAAAAGAGCATAAGCAACCCACATAGGCAGGTTTTCAATAAATGCACTCTTACCGACTGTTACTAAAAGCACAAGCATTAATGTAAGGACTGCAATAAAAAATATAGTTGCAATTATGTATTTCTTATCTTTTTGTTTACATTTATGAAATAAGAAGATAATTACACCAGCGGCACCTAAAAATGCAAATATAAGAGCAGTTGCCCAATGACCTAAACAACGGGCAGTCATTACAAGGTCAAGACCGGCAGAAGGAACATTGATTGTTACAAAAATTGACGCACATCCAAGAGATGTTACAATAACACCTGCTTTACCTTGATAATTATTTTTACGATACATATAGAGGGTATTTGTAAAAATAGAAAGAGAAGCCAGAACACCCCATGCTTTGAATTCCCAAGGATAACGAAGTCCCAACATGCTTGCAGTAACATCTGTTAAAATATTGCCGAATTGGTGTGGAAAATCTAAAAAACCATACCATGTAATAAAAACAAAACCCGCAATAAGATTTGCAACACAGAAAATAGTTGTTGGTTTACCTAACTTTTCTGCAAAGAGGATTTTTCTTATAAATAAACCATATAGGAAAAGTAAAACAGTTGAGCCTATTACCCAAAGCCAAAAAACAGTTGCGTTTGCATATAATGGTTCATAAAGCATACCGTCAAATTTTGCAATAAATTGGTCTGCAGGTAAAAGCATATCTGCTTTCGTAGGAATAATATATGGATATTGGTCCCAACTCATAAAAATAGACATCCATAAACCATAAACAATGGCTATAATTCCCCACATAACGGAATAGATTTTCATCAGTTTTTTATTATCTGTCATATCAATCCCTCCATAAAATTAATTTTATCACGAAACAGGTATAAAAGCAACAAAAAAGACATCCAAACACGGATGTCTTTACTTATCAAAAATTGCTTTTTCTGTAATGTTTATTGCCTCTTCTTCAAGATTACATTCCAACAACCAGATTGGAGTTTTTTCAAGTAAGAGATTCAATGAAGAAAGTAGATGATGCATACAATCTTCACTCCAACGAGGCATAAACACATGGGGTAAAAATAGTTGAGTTGCTTCAATGTCGTTTAATTTTCGAATTCTATTATTTTCGCTTTGTAAAAGAACAACTATGCCCTTTAGTTCGGATTTATGGTTGAGTCCGTATTGGGATGAACCTTTCCACGGTGAGCCATAGGCAAAAAACTTATCACCAATAAGACGAACAAAGACTTTATCGCCATTAACAACTGTTGCATTACGATATTTTTTCCATAACTCTGCCTGTGTTGTTTTTCCAATACCGGAAGGGCCGGTAAAAATAATTCCATTACCATTGTAATCAATAAATGATGCGTGAAGAAGCAAGGTGTTCATTGAGCAAAGGCGGGAGTAAACAGCAGTTACAACTAGCTCATTACTATATTCTCCGTTCATTCCCCTGCAAATTTCAACCTGCGACCAATCCTCATTTGCAAACATCATAGAAGTGGGATTCTCACGATTACGGAAGAATTGACTGTATTTATTGTTGGGATATTCAACACCGTAGGAAAAGCCGGATATTTCCTGAAAATCACAAATATTAATTTTTTGTATAGGAGTAAGACTTTCTGCCGTATAAAAGTCCTTATAAAATTCTTCCTCATTCTTTGAGGTTATCTCGAAAGGAGAGTCAACAAAAATATAGTTTTTCATTTAGACAAGTTGTAAGCAGCCGATTGGGGCATTAACCTTTTGCATATCCATAAAGTATTCAACGAAAGAGGCACTACTACCAACGGAGTTTGGTGCAACATCAACACCGCCTGTGTACCAATCACGGCAAGGGGTTTTGGAGTGGGAGAAAAGAATAGTCATAGCACCAGATATCTGGTCGCCACCAAGGTCGCCAGGAATAGAGGACGCAATATTTTCGTCAAACTTGATAGAATATAAATATGATTTAGGTGGGATATATTCTTTTTTCATCTTCCTGCCTCCTTTAGTTTATTTTGGTATATCAGGTAAAGTGTTTTTGCTGTATTACAAACGGAATCTGAAATCTTTTCTGCGTTTCCACTTTCACCACACAGCATTCCGGGACATCTTTGACAGAATTCGCTGTATTTACAAGATTCACATTCCTCTGGATTTTTCAAATTATCAAGTTTTTCATTTAATTCTTTCCAAGCATTTTCAAGACCGTTATTAACTGATGCAAAAGGGCCATTCATAAATGCACATAGTTGCAGATGACCATTCCAAGTTAACCAAAAAGAACTGCGATAACTTGAACACCAGGAAAAAGGTGATTCGGGATTTTTGAATTTGTGTTTTTCTAATTGTTCCAAAGAAAGATTTTCAGCAAATTCGTCAAAATCAAATCTTGAGGTTTCAGCAGTGTTAACACTGCCACGAGCAGATTTAACAACTGATATTGTATGATGAAAACGAACTCCCCAATTTTTTGCAATTTCGTACATTTCTTTTAAATCATCTGCATTTTCTCTGACAATTGTAGCAGTAAGAGTAAGGGGAACTCGATTTTCCTTTAATAGTTTAACAGCATTTTCTATTTTTGTAAAGCCGATATTTGTATTGCAAACTTTTTTGTAAGTTTCGTTACTTGCTCCGTAAAGAGTGAGCTTAATGGAATAGGGCATACCATATTCCTTAAATTTTTCAATGGCGGATTCGTCAATTAACGAACCATTTGAAAGAATAGAGATAAGAAAACCCATTTCGTTGAGTTCTTTATATATTTTCCAAAAGTCTGGTCGTGATAAAGGTTCTCCACCGGTTAAGGTGAGATACAATGTTCCCATATCCTTTGCTTCACGGGCAAGATTGAGAATTTCATCTTTTGTAAGCAAATTACCCTGCTTTTTAGCTTGTTCAGGAGTAAGACGAACATAGCACATTACGCAGTTGAAATTGCAAAAGGGTGTAAGTTCAATTGTTGCAGAAACAGGAATTTTGTGTTCTTTTGCATATTTTCCGATTGTGTATGGGAAAACATTTTCAAAAGGAATTTCACAACTTATCATTCTTCCAATGCTCCTTGTTCATAAAGACCTTTAATGAAGTCGTCTAAATCAGAAACGATGGTAACTCTATCAATTTCATATTCATTAAGTAAGATATTTATAAGTGCTTCTT
Organism: uncultured Clostridia bacterium; assembly: GCA_937898625.1. Taxonomy (GTDB): domain Bacteria; phylum Bacillota; class Clostridia; order Oscillospirales; family Acutalibacteraceae; genus Fimenecus. The sequence continues at coordinate 39,965 of CALEJF010000003.1, forward strand.
TTTCTGTACCTTTTTCCAATTCTTCCCAGAGTAATGCACCGCTATCGCTTAATGCAATAACACCGTGAATGTCACTTGTGCGTTGACCGATAGGTACGGCAACAGTTTGTGTACCGATTTTTCGCAACACAAAACCGCTTTTAACCTTCAGCATTTAAAAGCATCTCCTTTTCTGTGCTTGAAAGTTCTTCAAAAGAACCATCTTCTCCAAGCCTGAAAATTCGTGAACAGTATTTTAACATACTTGGACGATGAGTTGTTAATACACAAATCTGATTGGGATTGATTTTCATAATGTTCTCAAGAACCTGATTTTCAGTTTCTACATCAAGGGAAGAAGTGGCTTCATCCATAAGTAATACAGGAGAATTCCTTAAAAGAGCACGGGCAATAGAAATTCTTTGTGCTTGACCTTCGGAAAGATTGTTGTTTCTCTCACCGATTATTGCGTTAAGCTTTTCGGGCAATTTTGAAACAAATCTCCATGCTTCTGCAAGTTTTAATACATTGACAAGTTCTTCATCCGTAGCATCGGGTTTTACTATTCTTAGATTTTCAGCGACAGTACCGCAAAGAATACTATTGACTTGTAAAACATAGGAACAAAGTCGTCGGGTACTCATTGTCGCATTAAGAGTTTGTTTTTTGTTTGAAAATACTATTTCACCCTCAATAGGTGTTACAAGCCCGAGGATAAGTCGTAGCATTGTTGTTTTACCTTCTCCTGAAGGACCAATTATACCAATAGTTTCTCCGGATTTAATATTGAAATTTACATTTTTAACTACTAATTCAGTAGAGTTCTTATATGTAAAGCAAACATTTTTTGCAGAAATTTCTATTGCATTATCCTTTGATTCTTCTAACATCTCTATTGCTTTTTCAGCATCAAAATCATTTTCTTCACAAAGGTTGCAAAGCTCCATCATTCGCCCTGCGGAAGTTGCAGTCGAAACGAGGCTGGGCCCTAAAGATGCTAAGGAATTAAAAGAATTTGTAAGGGTTGTTGAAAGTTGAAGGAAGAGAGTCATAGTACCAAAGGTAATTGCACCGTTCCAAAGTCTCCACACTCCCCAGCCATAACAAGAATATGAAACAAGAATGCCAATCAAACCCATGAACATTGTTGTAAGAATAGAAAATTTTTCTTGCTCCAGTCTGGCGTCGCGATATTGATTTAGAAGTATTTTAAATTTTTCTGAAAAATCTTTTGTAAGTCCAAAGGCTTTAATCATTTGGATGTTTTGAATTGCTTCTTCACATTCTGAAATGATTTTACCACTCATATCACGGGCTTTTTCGTTGTATTTCCTTATCTTTTTTAACATATATTTTGATGTTAACATAAGAATAGGAGCACCCAAGATAGCGATAAATGTCATGGTATGGTCGAAGTAAAAAACAATTAGTGCAGAACCCAAAAACTGAGTAAGTCTTGAAAAAATTGCAGGTAAGATGTTTACTATACCGGAAGAAACCATACCTATATCATATTCAATTCTGTTAATCAAATCTCCGGAACGATATTTGCTGATATCTTCCCAATTTGTATATATAACTCGCTCAAAAAAATCTGAACGGATTTCTTTGTTGACTCTTGTTCCCACACGGGAGGTAATAATAGAACTGACTGCCTGAAAGACAATTTGTAACACGGCAAGGCCGATTACCAATGATGCAGTTTCTGCGATTTCTGCTTTGTTGTGACTAACAACAACATCAATAAGGAATTTGGATGCAACACTAGACCCCAAACCCATTACAATAGCAACAACGCCAATAAGAATATATATAACTATACCCCACCAATAGGTACGTATATATTTCATCAGCCACTGCCATTCTTTGATAACTGTTATTAAGGTTTTTTTGAAATCACTTTTTTTCATAATATCTTTCGACCTTAAAATCTATTTTTACCATAACCGTATTTATAGCCATAGCCATAACCATACTTTTTATATCCATATCGGCTGTATGCATATCCGTAGCCGCCATAGTAATAGCCATATCCAATAATACCTGAAGCGGCACAATTCAATACACAACCAAGGATATTTGCATTGACAGACTGCAAACTGTCAATAGCATACTTGATTCTTGTTGTTCTGACTGTATCCTGTTTAACAACAAGAATAGTGGTATCAGCGACGCCTGCAATAGTAATAGGGTCAGAAACAAGGGCACAGGGAGGCGCATCAATAATTATGTAGTCGTATTTTTGTTTAAGAATATTCAAAGTTTTTTCCAGATATTCTGTATTAATAACTTTCCACATATCCTCTTCAGATGTAGTAAAGGTAAGAACATCTATTCCTAATTCTTTGATGCCCTTGATTTGTGATAAGGTGTCCAAAGGCTCTTTGTCATACTTTTCATATTTTTTCAAGGAAGCATCAACACTTGGATTTCTTATATCAGCATCAACAATAATAACTCGTTTTTCCATTTTAGCCAAAGCTATTGCAAGGTTGAGAGTAACTGTTGTTTTACCTTCATCCGGACTTGCACTTGTACAGAGAATTGCTTTTGTTTTTTCGTCAATATCGTTGATAAGAGAGTTTCGCAATTGCCTTACCGTTTCAACAAATGAATCGTTAATTAAGGGGTTAACAAGGAGAATTGAACGGTCAATTTCCTTGTTGTGCTTTCTAAATGTAACCTTAGGTAAAACACCAAGGCAATTTTGGTTGATTTTTTCTTTGATGTCTTTCTTTGTTCTTACTGTGTCACGAGCAAAAACATAGAGCGCGATTATTCCACAGCTCAGCACTACACCTGCTGCAAAACCGATAACGGCATATTTTAAAGTTCCTCTGCTGTTAGATGGTGCTTCAGGGAATATCGGCTCGGAAATCATAACGAGTTTTGATGAACCAATTACATATTCTGCAATAGTAGGATAGTTTTTCATAGCAGAAACAAGAGTGTCATAAGTCTTTTGAGGGTCTCTGCCAACGGTTTTCATTGTAAACAGGTTTGTTCCTTCAACAGATGTTGCAGAAATTGTAGCGGGCATTGAAGAAACGCCCATATCCTCACAAATAGCAGTCTGAAGAAGGTTACTTTCTAAAATATATGGGAATGTGCTTGATAATTGTTCGGCATTGGCTCGGTTATAGTAGTATGAATAGGATGTGATACCGCTTCCGTTGGCGCTGATATCCTGTGTTTGAACAGTAAATGTTGCAGAAACCGTGTACATAGGTTTAAAACTTATAAAGCTGAAGGCGGTCATTGCTATTGTGCATACAACCGTCAACAATATACAAAGCCACCAGAACTTAAGAAATCCACGCCAAATATCGCTGAAATAGATTTCAAAAAGCCCACTATTTTCGTCGCCATTTTTTTTATCAAGTTGTGTTGTTAATTCTTTTTCAGCCATAACACACCACTACCAAATTAATCAAAATTGATTTTAACTTTTTTATTTTTGTGACCGTTGATATTTACCATATCTGCCGGAATAGTTGTTTTCATCAATACCGATTTGTCCAAAGAAAGTAAATTCTTTATGAGCGTCATTGAGAATACAACCGGCAAGAAGGTTTTTCTTATCAAGAGTCAGAACTGCATCGTTAATGTCACCTGTTTTTACATAGTCTGCTTTAATTACCATTATTGTTTTATCCGCAAGATTTGCAATAGATGTCAGGTCTGCAGAAGCAGAAAGAGGCATTGAGTCGATAATGACAAAATCGTAATCTTTAACAAGCTGGTTGAAAACGGTTTTAACAGAAGGGCGATTAATCCAGTTTGAAAAATCGCTATGTCTTCTTTTATTCAAACCAAGGGATAATCTTCCGTCTTTATATGGAAGCAAACTGTATTGACTAAAGGACATATCGCCACGCAAAACATGGACTAAATCCACATAATCTGCATTGATGTCCAAGGTTTTCGAAACGGATGGTTTCATTAAGTCCATATCCAATAAAGCAACTCGGTTTCCTTTACGAGCAAGAGTTAACGCAATATTTGTAGAAACTGTTGTTTTTCCTTCGTGAGCAGCAACACTTGTAACAAGAAAGACTTTATCGCCTTTTTTCTGATTAAGATACTCTAGTTTTGTTGCAATTTTTTGATAATTTTCAACAAAAGAGAAACTTGCAAAAGCATCTGTAACCAGATGTTTCTTCTTTTTGCGTTTAAGAAAATCATTAAGTGATGAGTAATCTCTTTCTTGGAGAATTGTTCCGAGAAGAGTCTCACCCACTTTTTTCTCAAAGGATTTTTCGTCTTTAACAGTGTCTCTTAAAAGAGATATAAAGATAATTCCAAACAAAGTTACTGCCACTGCACAGAGTACAACGATTTTCTTTTGAGGAATAGCCTTAGAGTTGGAGGGTGCTTTTGGAATTTCAGGAGCTCTTACAACATCAAGAACTGCGTTTGAGAAAATGGTATCTGAAATCTGAGGATAAACATTGAGAACTGCCTGAATCTCTTTATATGCTGTTTCAGGGTCATCAGCAGTAACACTCAAATTAATGATGTTAGTGTTTGTAAGCGTTGATGCTTTGAGATTGCCTTCAAATTTTTCCACCTGAAGATATTCTGCTGCTTTTTCCTTCATAGAAGGTTGTATAAAAACCTCAGAGAAAATTGTAGCCATTTCAGAAGAAGCGGAAAGATTGGTATAAGCCTGGTAAGTACCGGTTTTAACTTGAACCATTATAGTTGCCGAACTTGTATAAACAGGTTTATAGGAAATCTGCTCATAAACAAAAACAGATGAAAAACCAATGATTGCTGCAAGAACCAGTAACCAGAGATTCAATATTATGTCCTTTAGAACGCTGTACCATTCAAAGGTGAAAAAATTTAATACTGATTTATTTTTCATATATAAAACCTACCGAATTATTCTTCCACAATAATTGTCATTGTTGCATAACCTTTTCTGCCGTCTACATCCTGGGTTTCGTAGTGTGCTTCATAGGAGCCGGGTTTTGTGATGTCAAGGTTTGTGTCTATGAGAACGTTAACCGGTTGTTCAAACTTATCAACAGCAGAACGGACATATTTAACCAAATCTATTTCCTGACCCACTTTGCTGTATATAATGTGTTCGGAAAGGTCAATCTTTGGAGCAGAGAAACTGATATCTTTTATGTAAACGGGAACTTCCATATAGATTGTGTCTCCCATACTGTTTGTAGCCATAAGGGAAACATTGAACATACCAACTTCGTTAGTGTTATAGTCAGTTGCAGTAACAATAACACGGTCACTAATGTCCCCGTCAATACAGTCCGTTGCACCAACACAAGACTGAATATTTATTTTTTGACCAAGCCCGAAAATAAGGGATTCCTTTATAACAAAAACAGGTTCAGTATAATCTGTGAATCGGATTTTTCTTGTTGCTGATGTTGCGTGTTTGTCGTTATCGCAAACAGCATAGGTAACTATTGAAACACCGTGTTCCACAAATTTAGAAATAGATTCAACATAAATCTTTGAGGAGATATCGCCATCTTTTGCGTCATAGGCAGTAACACCTTTAAGGAGCTCTTCGTCAGTGACTTTAATACTTACATCTATAATTTCCTCATCAATGGTTATTACAGGGTATGTTTTGTCTTGAGTTTTTTCTTTGATGAAAAATACAGCATACAGGCAAACCGACAAAGCACATAGCACAGAAATGCCGATTCTAAAATACTTCATATCGTTTTGCCTCCTTTTTTCAAGAATTTTGGGCATAGCTATAAGCATACTACACCATATTATAATTCATTTTATTCTACACCTTTTTTTTGACTTTTTCAACATGTTTTTGTATATTAGTACAAAAAATACGGAAAACATTTATTAATAAACACAGTGTATTTTATAAATTTTAAAATTAGAATAGAACAAAGAAAAAACCACTCTGAAAACAGAGTGGTTAATAAGCTTTTAAAGTTAAATTATTCTTCGTCTTCTGCACAGCAGTCGCAGTCACAATCGAATTCAAGAACTTCGCCACATGCAGGACATTCAGCTTCGCCGTCGAGAATGATTTCCTCATCAAAGTAAATCACTTCACCACAGTTTGGGCATTCAACTTCATACATATCTTCGTCGCAATCGCAACAATCGTCACAATCACAGTCACAATCGTCACATTCGTCATAGAAGATTTCTTCAAGTTCTGCAAGGTCCTCATCAACCTCATCAAGCTGCTGAGTAACAAGACCCATTTCGTCGTCAAGGTCACTTACTGTAAGTGCCATATCCTCGAGAACATCAAGAACTGCGTTGATAACTTTTGTTTCTTTATCGTCCTTATCAAAATCAAGACCTTCAACAAGACCCTTGAGATAAGCTACTTTTTCAGTAATTGTCATTTTGGTTTCCTCCAATTATGCTCTTGACATATACTCGCCTGTACGAGTATCAACGTTAATCATTTCGCCTTCGTCAATGAAAAGTGGAACTTTAATTTCTGCGCCTGTTTCAAGAGTAGCTGGTTTTGTAGCGTTAGTTGCTGTGTCACCCTTGAAGCCCGGGTCAGTCTGTGTAACCTGAAGAGTTACGAATGTTGGTGGTTCAACACCAAAAACATTTCCTTTGTAAGAAAGAACTTTACAAACCATATTTTCTTTAACGAATTTGAAGTTGTCGCCAAGGTCAGACTCGTTAATTGGAACAAGTTCATAAGATTCCTGGTCCATAAAGTAGTAAAGACCACCATCATTGTAAGAATATTCCATATCTCTTCTCTCAATGAAAGCAGTTGGATACTTTTCAGTTGGGTTGAATGTTCTTTCAACAACACCACCTGAAATAACATTTTTAATTTTTGCTCTTACGAAAGCAGCGCCCTTACCGGGTTTAACATGCTGGAATTCAACGATTTGATAAACGTTACCGTCCATTTCAAATGTTACGCCGTTTCTAAAATCACCTGCTGATACCATAGGTAGTATACCTCCGTTTTTGTTTTTAATACATTATAAATAATACAATAAAATTTATTGTATTTCAAGTCTTTTTGTAAAATCAAGGAATAATTATATAGCTTTCTGCTTTACTTGATGATAAAGTTTTGTAAAATTGGTCATCCGTATATGGATTTTTTATTGTGGGAAAGGCTCTTACGGTGGAATAATTGTTTTTTGCTTTGTCCGCCATAACGATATAACTGTTTTCTATATAAGTGATGTAATCCCCACCTTCGGGTGGTTCAATACGAGGAGAGCACATATGGGCAGGCGTGTCAAAAAGCACACCACCCCATTTTTCAACATTGCCGTCAGAAATTGCTTCATATGGGACTCCGAGAATTACGGGACATCCACTTGCTGAAGAAACAGCCTTTTCCAAAAATTCTGTAAGCACAAGATTTCGATTAAGTGTTTTATCGTCCTTTGTGAAGACGGGAGTTGAGCCCTCACGACCAACAGGAAACTGTACGGAATCAAGATAAATACAGTCAACGCCCATATTAACAACTTCACCAACAACTTTTGTCAGATAGGAAACTGCGTTGGGATTAGTAGGGTCAAGCCATACTCTTCCATCATTAATAGCGGAATCATCAAACCAGATTTTTGTTTTTTCTGTGTCTTCGTAAACATAGGCATTAAGGCGTTGGGGTGCAATACTATCCTCAAAACAGAAAATTCTTGCTACAACAAAAAAACCACGGTCTTTTATTCTGTTTATAACAGCTTGATTTATGGAATTGTAATTTGTTCCTCCGGAATAAGATATCAGATTAGAATCAAATGTTAAAATTCCCTCCTGAGTTTTGAAATCGAGCATTACCGCATTAAATCCGTTTTTTGCAGCAGTATCCAATGCTTTATTAAACTCTGCAGTATCATCCAGAACTGAATTATCAATATATGTTGCTCTTAAAGTACTTAAAGAATCCAACGAAACATCGGATGAATTGTTGTTTGCATCCGGCAGAGGTCGCAGCGATAGATTATAACAGAATTTGACAGTGATAAAGGTTGCTAAAAAAAGGCAACACAAAGCAACGCAGAACAAAATGATTTTGTTGCGTTCTCTTTTCTTTGCCCGTCTGCTTTCGTGAATTGGTCTTTCACCACGGCGTGACGGATATTTTTTTGAGAAAGGATAATACCCTTTTAATCTTCGGGATTGATTTGTGTTTCTTGCCATATTTATATTCGCCAACTTAAATAAAGATTGATGTACCTGAAATTCCTATAAACGCCAAGGATAACAAAGAAGTATAGATGAAAATTGCAGGAGTACCTTTAAAACATTTTGGAATGGATTTGTTAGCATCAAGACGCTTGAGTCCGGAGTTGATAAGTAAAACGGCAATAGCGTATGCCAGTCCTGCTCCAAGTCCTGCACCTATGGCTTCAACTACAGTAAAAGCAGAACGGAAATTAATTAACGGCATTGCAAGAACAAGAGTGTTAAAAGCAGCAATACCTATTCTGCGAACTGTTCTTGGTGGGACTTTCCCATAGATAATTACAATTAGCATAGTAATTAAATATAATCCAAGAAGCACGCCAACATATATCAGTGCGTGAAAAACTTCATTGAGTTTCTGCACAAAAGGAATTGTGTCAATAAATACACAAATTGTTGACAGAACAGTTGAAAAAATAGTGATGAAAATGGTCATAGGAAACAACTGACGGGGTTTTGCGCTCATTCGCACAGCCTCACTTAAACTGTAACCACCATTAAAGATGAGGTTCTGAAACAGCATAACATAAAGAGCTGCAGAGATAAGGGATAATATTATGTTCACTGCACATCACCTCCGTCATTGTTTTCAGGAGTTTTATTATTTTCAAGGTCTGAAAGTATTTCTGAAAAATCGTCAAGATAAGTTCTTTCTTTTTCTTCCGTGAAGATAGGCGTTTGAGTATTTTCATTGGAACTCTCTGTTTCATTTAAAAGATTTATCTTTGACTTTTTAATTCTTCTTTTGTGTTCACGAACGGAGAAAACATCATCTTCGCCCTCGCCGTAAGGATTAAAATCTTCTTGCATAAGTTCTTGAATAGAACCACGATGGGAACGCTTTATTTCTGACAAATCAAAAGATTTTTCAGGTGAAGCCTCAGGATATTTTGCATTTATATATGCTTTAAGACCTGCTGCTAAAAAGCCGATAATCAGAAGACCGCCAAAAGGAGTGGTAAGAGCAGAAATTTTAACCGGAAGATTAAGTTCAATATCCCAGAGTGTTCCGTTTGCAAGAAGTTCCCTTAAAAATCCTAGAATAATTGTTACAACACCATAACTTAAAGAAGCGGAAACGGCATCAATAAAGCTTTTCTTTATATCACTTTTAACGGCAACTCTTTCACAGTGAAGTGCAATAAGAGAGTTGACAGCCATCAGTGGAAGAAAAATGCCAAAGTTTACAGCGATATTCGGGAAAAATCGAATAGTAAAATACATTATCGGGAAAACCACAATGACACTGAAAATGACATAAAGGGCTACTCGCCAATATCGTTTTACATTTTTAAGAAAAAGAGACGCTAAAACCTCGCATACTATCATTTGTACCATTGTTACACAGGCGAGAAACAATGCAAGTTTTAAAGAACTGGCAAGAGCAACAACAGAACATAATCCGATTGCTTCAAAAAGAAGGGGGTTTTTAATAATAGCACTATTGCGAATGGTTTTAAGTGTTTTTGTTTTATCACTCATTGCTGTCACCTCCTATAATAAAAGGTGAATCCTGCTCTGACAAAGTGTTTTCTTCAGAAATGATAGATTCAAGACTTTCAGTTTCAACAGGGACAGTTTCTTCGGTAAATTCAATAATTATATCATCTGAAACGTCGGGAATTTCGCTGAGAATTTCTTCAGGTACAACTGTTGGAATTTCTATTTCGGTATAAGGCTCACTTGCCTTGATTTGCAATTTTTCCTTTTTAGTATATGGTAATTTATCAAAATAGTCAGAAATACTGCAGGAGATAAGGATACCAAAACCAACGCTTTCCTCAAAAGAACTGACATAACGGATAAGCATACAGATAATACCACTTGCAAATCCCCAAGCGATTTTGCCCAAAAACTTTTCAGGCATATTGTTAGGTGAGGACATAAAGAAAACAGCGCAGAAGAATAGCATTCCCGAACAGAGTTCCATAATTACAGAGATAAATCTTCCTGATGATATTCTTGGAAAAAGGATTGCCATAGTGCAAACAGCAAAGATAAATGAGAAAACGGGGATGGTGTCCTTTGGTCTTCGGATTAACAAAAACGCCAATGAGCCAAACAGGGCAATAATACAACCTGTACCCATAGCAGATGGGACAGCCCCTATAAATGCTTCCAAAATTGCTACGGAATTATTGTCTATTGCGTTGCCGTAGGTAAGCATCTTAGCCAAGGATAATCCATGCGAAGAAAAGTCAAAAACGATTTCCTGCCAACAGAGAGAAGCAAAGCAAATGGCTGCAACAGCAGGTGGGAAAGGCGTTTTCTCAAATGTTCCAAAGGGCAAAACGCATACTACAACAGCAAATGCTGATGTTAAAACAATAAGCCACCAAGGAGCGTTTACAGGTAAAAGTAAAGCTACCATCACACCAATAACAATACCTGATAAATCCTTAATTGATGTTTCAGTTTTAATTATTTTTTTCCCAAAAAAGGAAATTAGGGCACAAGTAAAAACGGAGATGGCAACAGGTCTTACGGCAGATACTCCGTGAATAAAAAAAGCAACAACAAGGGGAGCAACCAACATAAGGGCATAGTCTGCCGTAGTGGAAGGCGTCTTGTTTTTTATTGAGTTTTGAGGGATGTTTGTATTTGTCAAAACATATTCCTCGCTTTTACCAATATTTTTTAATTGCATACTGCCGGTCCTTGTAATATGATGAAGTATAAACATTTTTTCAGGAGGCAAAAATGACTTTTGAAACTCTTAACAACAATATAATGCTGGTAGAATTATCCTATGAGGATATGAAAAATCTTCAGATTACATATGAAAATCTTACTAATCAAAATTATGAAGCAAAAATAGCCATAAGAAAACTGCTAGACCAGATTGATAGCAAAAACCATATCAAGAATGGGGGAAAAGTAATCGTTGAGGCTCTGCCCATTGATGGAGGCGGATGCTTTTTCATTTTTACTTTTACAAATATTCAAAAGAGGTATAAATTGAAAAAGAGTGAGTCCGTCAGTTTTTATCTTTTGAAAAATCTTGATGATTTCCTTGATTTAATCTGTGTAGCACGAAAAACTCTAAAAACCGAAAAAAATATGGATGCTTACATAATGGATAAGAATTATTATGTCTCAATACCAAAGAATGACAATATGAAAAGGCTTATCAATGAATTCGGAGTTGAAGTTAATAAAATAACTGGGGACAGAGTTTTAGAATACGGGAAAAATCTTGGGAAAATTTATTTGCAATAATTTTCTTCTGCAATTTTCTTGAATTTTTCAATAGTGCCTTTACGGTCAGTGCTTGAGAAAATTGCGTTTCCTGAAACGAAAACATCAGCACCTGCTTTTGCGGCAATTGCAATAGTGCTTTCGTTAATGCCACCGTCAACTTCAATTTCACAATTGAGGCCGCGATTTTCGACTTCCTTGCGTAAAGCAGAAACCTTTGGCATCATATTTTCCATAAAGCTCTGACCACCAAATCCCGGTTCAACAGTCATAACAAGCACCATTGAAAGTTTATCAAGATATGGAAAAATATCCTCCACAGGGGTATTTGGTTTTACAGTAAGAGAAGCCTTAACACCATTTGCGAGAATCTTGTCGATTGTTTCGTCAATAGGTGAGTCACATTCTGTGTGGAAGGTGATAATATCAGCACCTGCCTTGCAGAAATCGTCAATGTATTTAAGAGGTTCACTAATCATAAGATGAACATCAAAAGGCACATCAGTTGCTTTTTTGATACATTTAACAACAGGTGCACCAAGTGTGATATTTGGCACAAAATGACCATCCATAACGTCAATGTGCATATAGTCAGCACCACAGTTTTCCATATCCTTTAATTCTTCTGCCATTTTACCGTAATCGCAAGAAAGAATTGAGGGTGAAATTTTCATCATAAGACCGCCTCCAAAATGTATAATCAATATATTTTAACATACATCAAAAAGAAATACAATATTATCTATATTTTTTGGTGTAGTTAAAAGACTCTCTATCTTACATAAGGGAAAAATTGCCTGAACAAATTTGAGTTTGTCGAGCAAATTACACGTTAAAAACAAACAACACAGAAAAATATGACAAAATATACACTCAAAAAGTTAGACATTTTGGAGTGTATGTTTTTATGGAAAAAGGTTAAGAGTGAGGTTTGTTGACATAAGGGTTGCAGAGTAGTAAAATAAAAATACAAAAGGAAAGAAGGGAATTTTGTGAAACTTACATCGGTACTTCCGGATAATCTTTGGTTTGACACATCCGTATTTAAAGAGTATGTCACAGAAAAAACAAAACACTATTCTGTTTTTGCGTATGATGAAAAAGACAAAAAAAGAATCTGCGAGTTGTATGTTGAATCCATTACAGATGTAGAAGAAAAAGCCCTTGCCAAAAAAGAAGGTTACTCAATACAAGCGATTGACGATGAACAAAATGTATATGATGTGACAGGGGAGAATTCTAAAAAAAGAGGACAAAAACTATCACTGGGAAAATATAGACGTGCAATTAAGAAAATGGACAAAACCCGACAAAGGTATGACTCTCTTTCAAAAAAACTACTTGATTCTACCAAAAAAACAATAATTAGAAAGAGATTCACTATTGCACCGTTTAAGCACTATTGGTTTATTAGTAAAGAACATAATGTCGTTTTTCCATTTAGAATAAAGCCCAGCAAAGTTAAAAATCAACCAGTTTTGATATACTTACACGGTGGCGGATGCTGTGGCATGGACGGAGTAAACCCCTACTCTGAATATACCAATTTTGGACCTTCAACCAAAGCAAAAAAACACGATTGCACAGTAGTGCTACCACAGTTCCCAACCAATGTCTTTTTAATGAGTGAATCAAAAAGCTATCTTGACGCAGTTAAACAACTTTCCGAGATTGTTTGTGAAAAGTATTGTAGCGACAAAAACAGAATTTATGTGTACGGTGGCTCTTTCGGGGGACGATTAACTTGGCGGAGTGCCTATTACTATCCGGATTACTATGCTTGTGCAATGCCTATTATGGGTGCGTTGGATACAATAGGAGATATTGATTATTTACGATTTAAGGATATTCCGTTAATGGTTGTTCATGCTTCGGACGATGTTTGTGTACCAATTGAATATGATGACAAAGCAGTTGAAGAAATTAGAAAAATCTCTGAAAAAGTTGTTTATCATCGTTGGGAAGAATACGGTCATAAAATGATGCCACACTTCTTTAAAACTGTGGATTGGGACGAATGGATGTTCCAACAATCCCTTGAAAAAAGATAAAGAAAAACAATAAAAGCCGAGAATATTTTCTCGGCTTTTAATTTTGGCACCCCCTGCGGGAATCGACCGTCTGCTTCGGCTACGCCTTGCATACTAATTGCTTGGCGACCGAATTTCTGCGAAATTCAGTACCCGCCAATCACTTTTGCCTAAAAACAATTCACTGAATTGTTTTCTACGTCAAAACCCTCTCGGGTTCGATTCCCTTGATGAAAAAACCACAGAGCACAAAAAACTCTGTGGTTTTCTTTGGCACCCCCTGCGGGAATCGAACCCACATCTAATCCTTAGGAGGGATTTATTCTATCCATTGAACTAAGGAGGCATATAAAGACGGAATTAAAACCGTCTTTTAATCTATTTTGTAATTTTGTGACCACTGGTCAACCAATGCGTTGAAATCGTTACCTTTCATAGCTCTTAAGCACTCTGTACGATGTGTTGCATAGTAGTTATATGTTTCGTCAAAAACATCTATTCTCTGCACAAGAAAAACATAGTCACCTATAATAATAGTTGACGCAGAGTTTACTTCAAGTTTTTCGGCTTCTTTGTAAAATCCTGTTGGAAAACTGCCGTCGCTTGAGGAGTTTATGATTGTGCTGTGAACCTCTTTATCCGTTGTAGTTTCCATAAGTGAGCCGGTGTTAACAAGGTCGGCTGAATCAGAAAATTTGTTTATAATTGAGGCTTTTTCTGCATCGGGCATAGAAACAATTGCGCCCGTTTCGTTAATATTAAAAAGATAATCAGTTGCAAAGTTTATGGCAATATAATGTTCTTTAAAATATTTTTTTATCTCATCCTCGCTCACGGGAGAAGCGCCGTCAGGACCATAATAATAGTCCAGAAGGATATCTTCATAGAATTTAGATGTTTCAATTTTGTATATTGTTTCTTTAGAAATATCAAGATTGGAGTAATGCACACTGTAAATATGCCATAGATTATTAACTTTTTTTGAAAGTTCGGATTTTTGGGCAGAAGAAAGTGTGAGAGAACAAGCAGAAAATTCAGAATTTATCGCTACATATCGGGAGATTGCTTTGTTGATTTGTGCTTTATCCTCTTTATATAAATCTTCAAAATAGTAATAAACTTCGTTATCTATTTTTGTTCCGTTGACTTTGACTTTTGAGAAAACATCACAAGAGGAAAAAGTAAGAGCAATGAATACAATTGCAAGTAAAAGGGATATAAATTTTTTCACTGTTTATCCCCCTTTGACTCGACATATTCGCGATATAGCTTATCCTTTAAAAGGCGCTGTTCATTGATTAAACGACGCTCTTCCTTAACTTCATCCTTGTTTTTGCCGATAATACCGTTTCGGTAAAATGCAACCAAAAGCATTGTTACAACCGCACCAATTGCACAAGCAATAAAGTCGACCATAGTATCTGTGTTGCCTTTTTGCAAGGTCATACCATAAAGGCTATCCATTGTAAATTCGTAAACTTCCCAACCAACGGCAATTGACAAGGCAAACGCAAGAGAAAAAAGAGAAGACATAGCAGGGCCTAAATCACCGCGTTTACGGTAAATAATATTTGCAAAATCATAACCAAACCAAGCAGAAAGTACGCCCGAGGCACAATGGGTTACAATGTCAAAGTGCTCAAAAGTTGTTCTGTTGTTAATTGTTGAGCCAACACAGACACCGATGAAAATAAAAAGAGAAAGCATAGTCTGTGTTGATGCTTCAACTTCAATGATAAATGATTTTTTGCCAAAAATCTGAAAAAAGTCCCAAAGGTGAGTGAAAATAATGGCAAAAATTGCTTCTAAAAACTCTACAACTGAACCGTGGAACAAACCGAAAAGTCCCCAGCATAAAATAATTACACGGAGACAAATCCAAAGAATTCTTTGATTTTTTGGCAAGATACCATAAATCTTAATCATTTTTTAACCACCGAATATTTGTTATAAAAGAATAATAACATATTAAGAAAAATATTACAAGGAAAGTATTGCAAAAGAGCATCCGTCAATGAAAACTTCGCTGTTTTGCGGGTTAGTGCCGTAAAGAGCAAATGAGTTTTCAAAATCGTGTGGAAGACGATAGAGAATTGAATGTTCATTTCGGTTTACAATTATCATAATGTTGCCGTTTTCATCGTGACGACGGAATGCTACACAACCGAGCATTGAAGAAACGGGTGAGAAATAGCCTTCTTCGAAAACAGGATTTTCTCTTCTTATCTTACCCATTGTTTTGTAGAAATCAATAAGGTCGTGATTTTCATTTCCCCAAGGGTAGCAACCACGGTTAAACGGGTCTTTGTAGCCTTCAAGTCCTGCTTCGTCACCATAGTAAACAGATGGCACACCGGGGAGAGTATACTGCAAGGCGACTGCACATTTTAAGAGCTGTACACCTTTTTCATATTTATCACCTAATGAGTGACAAGATTGCCAATTACGGTCACGATACTCGCATGATTCACCTGCAATTTTGGTGATTGCTCTTTCCGTGTCGTGAGTACCAATGTGATTCATCATAACATCAAGGCATTGTTTTGGATAGTTTTCAACAATCTGCATTACTGTTGACATAAAACTCTCTGCTTTACCATTACGGCAAAAATCAAGAATAGCATTTGCAAACGGGTAATTCATTATAGAGTCAAACTGACTGCCGAGAAGGTAACGACGACGGGAGCCGTAGCTATGCTTTGTTGTAGCATCTTCCCAAACCTCACCCATTAAAAGGGCATCTGGCTTGGTTTCTTTTAGTCTTGCTCTTAACTCGTCAATGAAAATATCAGGTAATTCGTCGGCAACATCAAGACGGAACCCGTCTGCTCCTGCCTTCAACCATTTTTCAATAATTCCACCTTTGCCATTGATGAAATTGCGATATTCTTCGCCCTCTTCAATAACCTCGGGAAGAGTGATAAAACCCCACCAGCTTTGATATTTGTCAGGGTAGTTTGTAAATTTATACCATTTGTAATATGGACTTTCAGGTGAGTTGTATGCACCAAGAGTGCTATATCTGCCCTTGCGGTTAAAATAGACACTATCGTCACCTGTATGAGAAAAAACACCATCAAGAATTATATGAATTCCTAACTTTTTAGCATTATTGCAAAGGTTTTTAAAATCATTTTCTGTGCCTAAGAGTGGGTCGATTTTGCCATAATCGGCAGTATCGTATCGGTGGTTTGAATGGGATTCAAAAATTGGATTGAGATAGATGCATGTCACACCTAAATCTTTGAGATAAGGCAGTTTCTCACTTATACCTTTTAGGTCACCGCCAAAAAAGTCGTTATTTAAAACTTTTCCGTCATGAGTTGGTTTCCATTTGGGCTCATTTCCCCAATCTGTACGGAGAACCCTGTCGTCAGGCACATTTTCCTTTTTTGCACCTGAATTATAGAAACGGTCAGGGAAAATCTGATAAATAATTCCACCCTTTAACCAATCGGGTGTGGTGAAATCTTTTTGAGTAACAGTTAACTGCCAGTCTTTTCGCGCAGAGAATGCTCCCGAAAAATTCCCAATTCCATCTTCTGTTTGCAGAATTGAGCTTCTGCCATAGGAGGAAAAATAGTCGAAATGATACCAATAAAGGCCTTCTGTTTCGATGGTGGTGTAAATGTCCCAAATCTCAGTGTTTTCATCTGCCATTCCTGCCCAACTCATGGGTCTCTCTTCATAGTTTCCATCATCACGGCGAAGCACAAAAAGAGTTTTACTGCAACAAAAAGAGCGTGGCAAACAAAGGCGAAGATGGATTTCTTCACCTGCACAAATGCTACCGAATTTGTCTTTAAAGAATAAATCTCTTGAATTGTAGGGGATAAAACCCATTATTTCACCACCAAAAACAGTAATAACTTATTTTATCAAAATCATAGATATTTTGCAACTAACTTTTCATAGTCTTCGTCAGAAATTGCAACAACGGAGCCATGACGGGGGTTAAATGCCATACTATAATCATTGGGATTAACCGGCAAGAAATTTTTAAAATCAGTTGTTTGTTGCATAAAAAATCTGTCCGTGCCATATTCGTCCATAATCATAATCCATTGGTCAGTGCCTGTTATATTATAGATTTCGCTGCCCTCAACACCTGTTTTTGCAAGGGAAATTACAACTGCATCATCACAATACGGACCGTTTAATTTATCAGCGGTCACATAAGCGATAGTCTGGTCCTCGTCGTGCTTGAAATAGAGGTAGTATTTGCCATTTGTTTCATTGTATGCAATATCTCCGTCAATAGTCTGAATTCCAGGTCTTTCAAACAAGAGTTTTGGCTCTGTTATTGTCTTGAAATCCGTTGTATAAGCATAGTACATCTGTGCAACTTGGTTTTTCTCGTCAGAATGTGCCCAATAGACCATATATGCGTTTTCGTTTTTGTCCCAGTAGGCTTGTGGTGCCCAAGCTCGGGTAGTAGTGGCAAAGTTTCCACCGAATTTGCGCATATCAATAATTGTTTCGTCCGTCCAAGTTATTAAATCCTTTGATTTCCAAGTAACGAGAGAATGATTTGATGTCCACCCTTCAACACATTTCATGTCCGTACCGATTATGTAATAGAAATCGTCCTGACCTTTGAGTATATAGGGGTCACGGACACATTTTTTACCTTTTGTCTGAATGATAACGGGTTCATTGTTGTTTAATGCTTTAAAATTATATCCATCTTCGCTTACAGCAAAGTGAATTCTCTCTTGCTCAGGCTCATTTCCTACAAAATACACAAAGAGATATTTGCCATTTGCACTTTTGGCAGGAATTGCAAAATTCATAGGTATCATCCTTTCGAAAAAACTGTATTAAGTATATATGAATTTCCCTAAAAAGTCACTTGACGGGATGAATAAAATAGAAATGATAATTTTGTGCAGAATGTAATGACTTAATAACCAAATTTTGATGATTATAATAAACAAAAGATTTAGACAAATTCAAATTTATTGAACACATCTATATAGTAATAATAGTTTTTTATTGATTTTAGATATTTCATATGATAAAATATTTTGAATAACTTTTTAAGGGGAATTTTTATGTGTAAATTTTATGCAGAATTAATGGAAAAAGATGCTGTTGTTGGTTGTAAAGAATTTAACAACGAATATTTTTCATTTGATTATGAAAAGAAGGATGGATTTATCAAAGGTGTTTTCACTGCAAAGAAAGATATTGAAATGAAAAGTCTTGCAGTAACTTATGAAAAGGACTTTGATGATGACGATTTGTTCTATGCAAATGGTTATCAGGCATGGACAACTTCCCGTGAATTCTCAAAAGAGGATAAGTTTGACGGACTTTTTGAACCTGCAAGAATTACAAAGTTCACAGCACATTTTGCAGGCCTTTCAGGTGACTACCATTTCTCAGACTGTTATGGTGAAAAGGGTAAATTCCACGGCTATACATATTGCTACTTCCGTGAAAAAGGCGAAAACGAAATAAAACTCTACGGCTCAAAGAGTGAGCGTCAGGGATTTACAGTTTTTGAAGTTGATATGAATGGCGGAAAATTTATCATCAAAAAGGATGTTGAAGGTCTTCGCCTTAAAGCAGGTCAGGAATATGTGATGTTTGACCTTGCTGTTATTGAAGGCAATATGGACGAAGTTATGGATAAGTATTTCTTTGACTTTGTTGGATGTAAAAAGCCAAAAATCAAGCATCTTTCAGGTTACACATCTTGGTACAACTATTTCCAGAATATTAACGAGAATATTATCATTCGTGACCTTAATGGTCTTGACAGAGCAAGTGAAGAAGTTAACATTTTCCAGGTTGACGACGGTTATCAGCACGCAGTTGGTGACTGGCTTGTTACTGACCACAAAAAATTCCCTAAAGGTATGAAATATATTGCAGACGAAATTCACAAGAAGGGTTATAAAGCAGGTATCTGGGTTGCACCTTTCTCTGCACAGTGTTCATCTATGATTGCTAAAAAGCATCCTGACTGGCTTATCAGATGGAACAAAACAGGCAAAAAGATGCTTGGTTGCCAAGGCTGGGGCGGTGCATACACTCTTGATATTTACAATCCTGAAGTTCGTGCATACATTAAAAAGTTCTTTGACACAATCCTCAATGTATGGGGATATGATATGGTCAAACTTGACTTCCTTTACAGCCAATGTATTGAGCCAAGAAATGGTAAAACTCGTGGTGAAATTATGTGCGACGGTGTTGATTTGCTCCGTGAAGCTTGCGGTGACAAGTGGATTTTAGGTTGCGGTGTGCCACTCGGTGCTTGTATGGGTATTTTTGATGCTTGTCGTATCTCTTGTGATGTTAACAAAAACTGGAGATTTGAACTTAAAAAGAGCCTTAACATCAACTCTATTGTTACAGGTATCAGATTTAATGCTGAAATTCCATCTTCACAGAATGCAATTACAAATACAATCTTCCGTAATCACCTTGATGGTAGAGCTTTTTGTAATGACCCTGATGTATTTTTCCTTCGTGACATCAATATCGGATACAACTGGGAGCAGAAACTCCTTCACGGTAAAGTAAACTCTGTTTGTGGTAACGTTCTCTTTGTTTCTGACAACGCAGGAGACTTTGACGATAACAGAATTGATGTTCTTAAAGATTTCTTCAAAGATAAGGCTTATAAAGTTAATTTTGCAGAATTTGTTGATGAAGATGTAATTCGTCTTGACTTTACAGAGGATGGCGTTGAAAAGAGTCTTACAATGAATCTTATTACAGGTGAAAGTAACATATTTGATGTTCTTTGATTTTTCCGGCAACTACTGATTAAAATTTCTGATATATGTCTTGATGGTTAAATTTTTGCTGTTTTGCCCTAAAATCCTCGGCAATACACAAAGTATTACCTGCGGTTTTAAAACAAAATATCTAAAAATTTTCCTCACCAACTCATACATCACAATTTTATCAGCAGTCGCTAATGCTCTATTTTAGTTTTAGGGGAAAATAAAATGAAGTTAGCAGTTATCGGTGGTGGCGGAGTCCGTTCAATGTTTTTGGCTAAAAGTATTGCGGGCAGAGCTGAAAAGATGGGGATAACAGACCTTGTCTTTATGGATAACAATGAAAAGAAACTGAATATTTACGGCAAGATGGCGAGAGAAGTCTCTCGCCGTCTTTGTCCTGTTTTGAATTTTACCTTGACGACTGACGGCAAGGAAGCAATTGAAAATGCAGACTATGTTATAACAACTATCCGTGCAGGTGGGGACAGAATGCGCTGTCGTGACGAGAGAATAGCACTTGATATGGGTATTCTTGGTCAGGAAACAACGGGTGCGGCAGGTTTTTCCTTTGCTATGAGAAGTATTCCCGCACTTAAAGAATATTGTGAATTGGTAAAGCAATTTGCAAAGCCGGGTGCTATGGTGTTTAATTTCACAAACCCTGCAGGTGTTGTGTCACAGACTCTTCGTGATATGGGATATGATTTTACATATGGCATCTGCGATGCACCAAGTGGAATGTTGCGCCGATTTGAGGAATTGTACGGATATTCCGAGAATTATCTTGATGCACTTTGCTACGGACTTAACCACTTGTCTTTCTTTAAATATATCAAGGCAGACGGTGTTGATATTACAAGCAAAATTGTAAGTGATGATGAGGCATATAAAAATACTGATTTAAGATATTTCAGTAAAGAGTTCTTAATGCGTAAACAGTATGTGCCAAATGAATATATGTATTATTTTTACAATCGTGAAAAGGCTGTAGAGAATATTCTCAAGGCAGAGCGTACCCGTGGTGAGCAGATTGCAGATATAAATGAGAAAATGACAGAAGAATTGTCAAATGTTGATATTGAAAACAATTTCGAAAAAGCACTCGAAATTTTTGATTATTACTATGGTCTTCGCGAAAATTCATATATGGCAAGCGAAACGGGAGAAAAGCGAAATTCCACTTGGCATTTTGATATGTATGCTCCTGATGACGGTGGATACGCGGGTGTTGCTCTTGGAATTATTGATGCGAAAAATCAAGAAAGCAGTAAAAAGATTATCGCTTGTGTGCCAAATGATAATAGTGCTTTAGATTTTCTCAATGAAAGGGATACGGTTGAAATCTCTTGCGAAATAATAGACGGAAAAGTAACACCAATAAAAATTGGTGATGTTCCTATTGAAAACAAAGAGATTATTACAAGGGTCAAGGCTTATGAGCGACTTGCATCAAAGGCGATTATAAGTTGTGACAGAGAAAGTGCTGTTGACTGTTTGTATCTACATCCATTGGTTGGCTCATATTCTCTTGCTGAAAAACTTGTGGATGAATATATTGAACTCAATAAAGATTTTACGGGAGAATGGAAATGAGTTTTGTAGCAGCTTTCGGAAAACTGAATGTGGATTTACTCTATTCGGGTATGCCAAGAATCCCAAATGAGGGTGAAGAGATTTACTCAAAGGATTTTAAAGTTTGCCTTGGTGGTGGTCTGCCCGCAACAATGATAAATTGTTCAAGACTTGGTGTGCCTTCCAAAATCGGCACATTTTTAGGTGAAGATATGTTTTCAAACTTTGCAAAAGGTGAACTCGAAAAAAGCGGAACAAATTACGAAGTTTTTGAAAGCAAAAATTTTCCGCTGAATGTTACCTCTGCAATTATCACCGAAAAAGACAGAACTTTTGTGTCATACGGTGGTGCGGAAACTTATTCTGATGAAATGCTTGAAAAAATCTATAATTCTCTTAAAGGTGCAAAGGTTGTTGCTATGCAGGAAAAACTTATTCCTGTTTACAAGCAACTAAAAAAAGAAGGCACAATATTAGTTCTTGATACAGGTTATAGTGATGATATGTCCTTTGAAAAACATAAGGAATTAATTGAAATCGCAGACTATTACACACCAAATATTGATGAAACTGAAAAACTGACAGGCACAAAGGATTATAAAGAAGCCCTTAGAATTTTAGGTGAACACTTTGAGAAACCAATTGTAAAACTTGGTAAATACGGTTGTGCAGGTTTTGATGGTGAATATTTTGTGGTAGATAATATTGATGATTTCAAGTGCGTTGATGCAACAGGTGCAGGGGATGCATTTCTTTCAGGATTTATCTACGGATTATACAATGACTTTGATTTCAGAAAATGTATTTTAGCAGGCAACATAACGGGTGGTAAATGTGTTACAGGGATAGGTTGTTTGACAGAATATGCGGACGGGGTAGAACTTACAGAATACCTTAAAAAGTATGAGTATTTAATCAGGTGAAAAAATGAACAACAAACAAGATATATCACAACAAATGGCGACTGCGCCAATATGGAAATTAATATTCAAATTGAGTATTCCTGCAATTCTTGCACAGATTGTAAATCTTCTTTACAATGTTGTTGACAGAATTTACATAGGGCATATGGCAGAAGTGGGAACGGCGGCACTTACAGGGGTCGGACTTTGTGTGCCAGTAATCACACTCATTTCTGCATTTACAATGCTTGTAGCCCAGGGAGGAGCGCCTCGTGCAGCAATTGAAATGGGTAAAGGGGACATCAAAAAAGCAGAGAAAATCCTTGGCAACTGTTTTGCTTTGCTTGTTTTCTTTGCAATAATTCTAACTACTGCGTTTTCAGTTTTTGGTGAAAAACTTTTAATGTTTTTCGGCGCAAGTGAGGATACAATTATATATGCTTTACCTTATATGCGGATTTATGTTGCGGGTTCAATATTTGTTATGATTAGCCTTGGTCTAAATATGTTTATAACAACACAGGGCTTTACAAAAATTAGTATGGCAACGGTACTTATAGGTGCAATTTGTAATATTATTCTTGACCCTATATTCATTTTTGCATTTGATATGGGAGTTGCAGGTGCTGCTATTGCTACAATTATTTCACAAGCTGTTTCAGCAGTATGGGTACTTGTTTTCCTTTTAGGAAAGCAAACAAAACTTAAAATCAAGAAAGAGAATTTATTACCAAAGGCAAGAATTCTTCTTCCCGTATTGGCACTTGGTATTTCACCGTTTATAATGAATGCAACGGAAGCGGTTATAAACATTTCTTTTAATTCTTCTTTGCAAAAATATGGTGGGGATATTGCCGTTGGCGCTATGACCATCTGCACAACGGTTTTCCAGATGGCTTGGGTGCCTGCACAAGGTATAGGTCAGGGCGCGCAACCGATTATCAGTTATAACTATGGTGCAAAAAATGCAGACAGAGTGAAACAAGCTTTTAAAGCCTTTCTCATTATCTGTTTCACCTATGTTTTCGTGTTTGGTGCATTAATAGAATTGTTCCCGCAATTCTTTATAGGAATTTTTAATGATAATCCCGACCTGGTGGATACTGCCACTTGGACAATTCGTCTTTACGGATGTGCTATGACATTCTTTGGTATCCAAATGGCAATTCAGCAGACTTTTATAGCACTAGGCAAAGCGAAAGCATCTTTGTTTATTGCTTGTCTTCGTAAAGTAGTATTACTTGTTCCTCTTATTTATATTTTACCTAATTTCTTTGAGAATAAAGTTTTTGCAGTATTCCTTGCAGAGCCTGTTTCGGATGCGATTTCAATAATTACAGCATCAATTGTGTTCTTCTTTGTGTTCAGAAAAGAAATTAAACAGATGAGGGCAGAATAAAAAATACTGTACAAAAATAATTGTTTATGATAATATTATTTATATACAACTTTTAAGTTGAAGGAGAAAAAGAAAATGGAAAAAGAAATTTATGCTCTTGCGTTTGACATTGGTACAACCGGTGTTAAAACTTGCTTGTTTAAAATAGGCAAGACAATTGAACTTATTTCAGCAGCAAGTGAGGGTTATAAACTTTATATTATGCCTAATGGCGGTGCTGAGCAGGACCCTGATGAGTGGTGGGGTGCAATGTGCTCAACATCAAAGAAGGTTATTGCAGAATCAGGCATTGACCCTAAAGAGATTTACGGTATTTCATTCTGCTCACAGATGCAGGGCTTGGTACTTGTTGATAAAGACGGTAATCATGTTCGCCGTGCATTCAGCTATATGGACCAGAGAGCAACTGAAGAACTTAAAAAAGGTATTGCTTATGGTCCGCAGATTGCAGGTGCAAATATCCTTAAACTTCTTCCATCACTTGCAATTACAGGTGCAGTTGCAGCAAGTGTTAAGGACCCTGTTTGGAAATATAAGTGGACAGAGGCTCACGAGCCGGAAAACTTCAAGAGAGTACATAAATGGCTTGATGTTAAAGAGTATCTTATCTGCCGTATGACAGGCGAATTTGTTATGACAAAGGACTCTGCTTTCGGTGCTTTGCTTTATGATATTAATAAAAAATGTTGGAGTCCTACAATTTGTAAGCTTTTAGGTGTTAATATGGACCACCTTGCAAGGATTGCTGACTGTACGGAAAAAATCGGTGTTCTCCGTGAAAAACAGGCAGAAGAACTTGGCCTTGTTCCCGGAATCGCTGTTTTCGGCGGTGGCGGTGACGCTACTCTTATCGGTGTTGGTGCAGGTGCAACGGGACTTGGTGATACACATATTTATCAAGGTACATCAGGTTGGGTTTCAACAGTTGTTGATAAGAGTATTGTTGATGCAAGTGCTATGATTGCTGCCGTTGTTGGTGCTGCTGATGGTATTTATAACTACTTTGCAGAACTTGAAACAGCGGGTAAGTGCGTTGAGTGGGTTAAAGACCATTTGGCACTTGACGAAATCGACGTTTACCTTGATAAACAACATGATTTTAAACTTAAAAATGCAGATATGGAAGTTGTTTACACAAATCTCTATGACTATATGATGGCTGTTGTTGATTCAATTCCTGCAGGTAGTGGCGGAGTAATCTTTACACCTTGGCTCCATGGTAACCGTTGTCCTTTCGAAGACCCTAACTCAAGAGGAATGTTCTTCAACATCAGTCTTGACACAGGCAAAACTGAACTTATCAGAGCAGTTGTAGAAGGCGTTTGCTTCCATCTTCGTTGGTTTATTGAAACGCAGGACAAGAAGATTAAGACATCAAATACAATTCGTTTTGTGGGTGGCGGTGCTCTGTCGTCAGTTACAAGTCAGATTCTTGCTGACTGTACGGGCAGAGTAATTGAAACTGTTGCAAGCCCTCAAAATGTTGGTGCTGTGGGTGCTGCCGTGCTTATTGCGGTTAATGCAGGTATTATCCCAAATGTAGGTGAGGCAAAGAAACTTATTCCTGCTGTAAACACATATATTCCAAATAAGGAAAACAAGGCTGTTTACGACAAGAATTTTGAAGTTTTCAAGAAACTTTACAAGGCAAACAAAGATAATTTTGAGGCACTTAATGCTGTAAAATAACAAAATAGTGGGGGTGGAAATTTCTGCCCCCTATTTTTTTGTTGCAATAAACTTGTAAAGAATGTATAATATAGGCATATATTCCGCGGAGGTGCTATTTTGGATAAAAAGAAATCACTCTTTGAAAAATATAAAACTGTAAAAGGCGATGGTGCAGAGGCTGAAAACCAGGAAACCCAAGAGCCTGTTATTGAAGAAAAGCAAGACGAAGATATACCTTTGGCTGTTGAAGAAAATGTTTTAGATGAACAAGACCAAGAAATATCCTTTTTGTCTGATGAGCAGGAAGAAGTTCCTACAACAGAAGAAGACTTGTCAGGGCAACTTTTTGAATATAAGTTTAAGGATAACGAAGAAATCGATGAAATTGTAAATGGTATTCTTGAAAGAGAAGAGCCTATTCAAAGTGCAACAATACCCTTAATGGTTGCACCTTTGGTTGCTGAAGAAAAAAAGATTGAAGAACCCAAGATTG
Source organism: uncultured Clostridia bacterium (assembly GCA_937898625.1). Classification (GTDB taxonomy): domain Bacteria; phylum Bacillota; class Clostridia; order Oscillospirales; family Acutalibacteraceae; genus Fimenecus. The sequence goes on from CALEJF010000003.1 coordinate 66,139, forward strand.
AGGAACCCAAAATTGAGGAACCCAAAACTGAAGAGGTTAATGTTGAAGAGGTGAAGGCTGAAGAACCGGAACCTGAAGAAAAACAAAAAAAAGAGAAGAAGGTTAAGGCACCTAAAGAGAAAAAGGTTAAAGAGCCAAAACCTCCAAAGGAGAAAAAAGAAAAAGGCGAGTTGGCAGAACCTATAACAAAAAAAGACTATGTTACACTTACTTTGGCATTGGTAGCGGTTGTTCTCGCTCTTGCCTTTGTTCTTGTGAAATATATCCCGAGAAACGACAGCCCCACGGTTGATAGCGAACAAACAACAGTAGCGGAGCAACAACTTGCAAATATTCAGGTTTCCCGTGAAGGCTCATTGAGAAACTATGTTCAGTCTGACATACCTGATGTTTTTTACAAATTCTCTTCAGATTACAGTTTGCAGTATTATCAATACAGAGATAATCAGATGGTACCGGTTAAGTCAACAGGAACACTTAATGCATCAGTTAACTTTGGACCGGCAACACTGCCTTTGAAGATAGATTATGTTAAAGTAGGGGATAAGGTTTTTGGTGTGGGATTATTCCGTCCTGACCAGCATCAAAATGTTAATCTCTTTAACATTCAGCTTATTATGTTTAAACTTACAAATCTTCCAAAGGGATTTGGTTCGGCTGGCGAAGCACTTCTTTTAGGAAAGGTTACTTCTGCTGCAGAACTTGAAAAAGAATATGACAGATGGACTGAAAGCTATACTGTTAACCTTACTTCAGGAAAATGCTCAAGGTTTTTAAGTGTTGCAAGTAGAGAAATTGACCCTACTACAGGTGCGTATGTGGAGGATTTCTGCATATTGACCAAAGAGGGATATAATTCTACAAGCGGAAAAGTTCCGTTCATAACGGGAAGAAATTATGACAGAGGAACCGGCAAGGATGATATTTTTATCAAAAACTCAAACAAGGAAGGCATATATGTAAGTGGTATTGCTAACAAGTTGATGCTTGTTGATGGTGATGCTGTAATTTATATGAGGTATAATAATACAGGCTTCAATGTTTATCGTTTTGCTAATGGTAAAGAAACTGTGGTATTCCAGTTTACAGGTTCAACCAACAGATGTGTTTTTGCCGACGAGTATATTCTTGATAAAGAAAAGGGAACTTTATATAATTTGAAAACAGGTAAGGAAACCTTGCTTGTGGGATATAAAATGACTTCTCCGGAGATTATGAAAGTAAGTCCTGACGGTAAATATCTTGTAGTTATGGGACTTATGGATAATGTTATGGACTATCAGGTGCATATATACGACCTTCAAACAGGGGAATATGCAAAGTATCTTGAAAACAACTATTCAAATGTAAATAATCTTTCAAAGAATCTATGCTTTATAAATAATAATACGGTTATGTATATGTTGGCAGACCCTAACAGGGGTAGAGAATGTGTAATTCTTGATTTGTCAAAAGCGTTTGAATAAAGTGATAAGCAGAGTCTGAAATTGTTTCAGAACTCTGCTTATTTTGTTATATATTGGTTTTTGTTGTCTATTTTTGACTTAATATATTCGTAAATACGCACAGCATTTGTTGAAAATGTAAAAAATCAAAAAAAGTGAAAAAAATACTTGCATTTTTAGTTTTCTTCTGTTAGAATATCTCTTGCGTTCACGAGATAAAGTGTTTCGTGAGTCGGTGTTGATTGCAATGAGGGTCCACCCGTTCCCATCCCGAACACGGTAGTTAAGCTCATTTGCGCCGAAGATACTTGGCTGGAAGCGGCCCGGAAAAATAGGTAATGCCGACATAAAGAAAAAACGTCTGTCCAGTAGGATGGGCGTTTTCTTTTTTGAAAAAAATATGAAATTTCAACTGCGGGTATTGTATAATATCTGCAGTTTTGTTATAATAAAATAGATTATCTATGATTTATTATTGCATATAAATAGGAGATGTTGAAATGTTATTCGCACAAGATGTCGGTATCGACTTGGGAACAGCCAATACAATAGTATATCTTAAAGGAAAAGGAATCGTCCTTCGTGAGCCATCAGTAGTGGCAGTTAACGAAAAAGCTGACCCACCTTCAGTTGTTGCTGTGGGAAATGAAGCAAAGGAAATGATAGGAAGAACACCGGGGTCAATTACAGCAGTTAAGCCATTGAAAGATGGTGTTATTATCAATTCTGAAATAACTTCTGATATGCTTAAAGTTTTTATTAAAAAAGTATTGAACCGTTCACCTTTTGCAAGAGCAAGAGTCCTTATCTGCGTTCCGTCAGGCATTACAGAGGTTGAAAGAAAAGCTGTTCACGATGCAGCAAGGGATGCAGGTGCAAAATATGCTTCCCTTATTCACAAGCCATTGGCTGCAGCAATTGGTGTAGGCTTGCCTGTTACTGAGGCTGTGGGAAGTATGATTGTCGATATAGGCGGAGGAACAACGGAAGTTGCTGTTGTTTCTTATCGTGATATTGTTACTGCAAAATCTTGTCGTGTTGCAGGTGATGATTTTGATGAGGCAATTATTGAGTACATACGCAAAAAACACAATGTACTTATTGGCGAAAGAACAGCAGAGGAGATTAAAATCAAAATCGGCTCTGCAATGAGTTATGATGGTGAAGGTGCTATGGATGTTCGAGGTAGAGACCTTTTGAATGGTCTGCCAAGGAATGTTGAAATTACATCTGAAGATGTAAGAGAAGCATTGTCCGAGCCTATTTCGCAAATTCTTGCAGCAGTTCGCTCAACACTTGAAAAAACACCACCGGAATTACTTGCAGATATTGTTGATAATGGTATTATGCTTACTGGTGGCGGAGCATTACTCCGAGAGATAGATAAGCTTATTTCAAAGGAAACAAAAATTCCTGTTCATGTTGCCGTTGACCCAATGGATTGTGTTGCAGCAGGTATGGGCGTATGTCTTGAAAAGGGCAATATATAGTAAACTCGTTTACGAATTTATTAGCAGTTACATTATTTCAGAATTAATTTGGAGAAAAATTAAACTATGAACAATTTCTTTAAAGGCACAACATTTAAAGTTCTGATAACAGTTGCAATAGTACTTTTGTTAGCGTCCATTTTAGCAACGGTTACTGCCACATCAACATCGCCGTTGACAAGTGTTGTCAGTGTAATTACAACTCCACTGCAAAACGCTGCATCATATTTTTCGGCAAAGTTTGATAACCTGACAGGTGGTTTCATATCTTCAAAATCCTATCAAGACAGAGTAGCAGAGCTTGAGGAACAAGTTGCAGAATATCAGAAACAGCTTGTTGACTACGAAAAAACAAAAAAACAGCTTGCAACATACGAGGAGTTTCTTGATGTCCGTGAAAAGAATCCTGATTACAAATGGGTTCATGCCACAGTAATAGGCAGGGACTCCGCAGAGCTTTTTGGTTCATTCACTATTGACCAAGGCTCTAAACACGGTGTAAAGGTTAATGACGCAGTTATTTCAGGTGAATATCTCATTGGTGTTGTAACAGAGGTCAGCCCTACATCGTCTGTAGTTCGTTCGGTTTTTGACCCATCTGTTAATATTGCTGCCTATGAAATCAGAACGGGTGAGTTAGGTTATGTTTCCGCTGATTATAAACTTTCTGTTTCAGGGAATTGCAAGCTTGCAGGACTTGAAACAGAAACAGCGATTTCCCAGGGTGGTATTGTGTGCACATCGGGAACAGGCGGAATTTTCCCGAAAGACCTGATTATAGGCACTGTGGAAGCTGTTGAAAAGAGTGAAACGGACCTTTCGGCATATGCTGTGATTGAACCAACTATCAATTCAAAAGAAATCCACGACTGCTTTGTTATTACATCCTTTGAGGAAGAATAAGAATTATGACAGTTCAGACAAAAATAAAAACAAAGCGATATTTAGTTTATACATTAATAGTTCTTATAGCTCATTTATTACAGAATACTGTCAGTATTTTCCCGTCCATAGCATCTGTAAAACCAATTTTGCTTATTTCAGTTGCTGTTTGTATTTCGATGTTTGAGGGCGAATTGGTTGGTGCTTGTGCAGGGTTTATAGCAGGAGCATTGTGGGATACGGTTACAGTAACAGCGGATGGATATAATGCGTTCTACCTTATGGTGGTATGTGCTGCCTGTGGTGTGTTGTTGAGAATTTTAATGAGAAACAATATCGTTACCTATACAATTATGAATACGGGAATAACCCTTATTTATGTAATTTCATATGTTCTGTTTTTTATTGCTGCAAGAGGAATAGACGGGGCTGGTATGATGTTTTTGAGATATTATATCCCAATGACTCTATACTCTTTATCACTTACCCCTTTATGGTATATTCTTATAAGAGCAGTTTACAGAAAATTCTCCTTTGATTATACAGAATATTAATTGGCGATATAAAGAAAGGAAGGTGAAAAAAAGTGAAGAAAGCATATAGTTTTAAAATAAGAGCAACGGCGTTTGTTACAGTTGTTTTATTTGTAGTTTCACTTTTTATTGCCGACCTTTTCAGAATTCAGGTTTTAATGAGGGATGAATATTCCTCGAAAAACCTTTTCCTTTCATCAGCGAATACCAAAATTGAGGCTTTGCGAGGAGAAATTCTTGATTCTAATGGAAAAGCCTTGGTTTACAACACCCGTTCAAATTCTGTTTTTATAGATGCATCATATTTCCCAAAAGCATCCAAAAAAGAGGAGAGAAACGAGATTGTTCTTGCCTTGTTAAAGGTTTTTGACGAAAATCAGGTTGAATACAACTCTCTTTCCCCTTTGGAAATCGTTGACGGAAAAATTACCTATAAAGAAGATTGTGAAAGTTTAAAGAGTTTTCTTTTTAAGAAGGATTATCTTAATTTAAACAGTTATGCAACAGCGCAGAACTGTTTTGATGCTCTGTGTGACTATTATAAACTTGAGAATATGACAACAGAAGAAGCAATAAAACTTTCCTCTGTTTATATTGCTATGGTTAAGGCTGATTTTTCAGCAAATAATCCATTTACCATAGCAGAAAATGTATCTACACAGCTGGTTTCATATTTGAAAGAACAAAGTAGATTTTTTAAAGGCGTAGATGTTCGTGTGGATACGGGCAGAGCCTATACTGACGGCACAATTGCACCACATATTATAGGATATTATGACTCCATCAGTGCTGAAGAATATGCAAATGAAAATGAAAAGTATCAGGAAGCAATCAAGGCAGAAGGATTAACAGATGAAGAATTAAAAATTCTTAAACTTCGTTCCTATGGTATGACTGATAAAATTGGAAAATTTGGTATTGAAAGTGCCTTGGAAGATGAGCTTCGTGGTACAAACGGAATTCTCACAACCTCTACAAATTCAGACGGAACAAAAACAGATACTATTACAACCCAGCCTGTTAACGGAAACAATGTTATTTTAACAATAGACGGAGATTTTCAAAAAAAGGTGCAGGATATATTGTCCTCAAAAATTCATAGTACAGTAGAGTCTGATAAGGTTGCAACAGCAGGTAGCATTGTTGTTATGGATGTAAATGATTTTTCCGTTCTTGCTTGTGCAACATATCCGTCATATAACCTTGAAACATATAAAGAAAATATAGTTGAACTGAATAAGGATAAAACAGCGCCTTTGTGGAACAGAGCGTTAAGAAGTACCTATGCTCCCGGCTCAACAGTAAAACCCATTGTAGGTATTGCAGGACTTGAAGAGGGAATAATAACAAGCGAATCAGGAATTAAATGTAACCTTACTTACACATATTTTGACGATTTGCCTCTTAACTGCGTTGGTTTGCACAATCACGGCGGAAAGTATATAAATCTTAATCAGGCAATTACCTATTCTTGTAACACATACTTTTATGAAGTGGGCAGAATGTTGGGAATTTCAAAACTCAATCAATATTTTACAATGTTTGGTTTGGGACAAAAAACAGGTGTTGAACTGACTGAAGCAAAAGGAGTTGTTGCAAGTAAGGAAAACCGTGAGGCAGCAGGCGGAATCTGGTATCCCGGCAACACTGTTCAGGCGGCTATCGGTCAATCGGACAACCTTTTTACACCAATTCAACTTTGTGCTTATGTAGCAACATTGGCGAATGGCGGAACAAAGTATAAAGCACATTTTGTAAAGAGTATAAAATCATTTGATTATTCGGAAACTTATTACGAGGCAGAGCCCGAGGTGATAAGTCAGGTAACAGCATCACAGGAATCCATTATGGAAGCAAAAAGAGGTATGATGTCCATGGCAAATACTCTTTATGCCTTCCAAGCACTTGACTATAGCGTTGCTTCAAAAACAGGTACTGCTCAGGCAAAGAAAAAAGTGGGAGATGTATATGTTGCATATACCAATGGTTTTATGATTTCTTTTGCTCCTGCAGACAATCCGCAGATTGCTGTAGTAATCGCTATTGAAAATGTTTCATCAGGTGGTTTGGGCAATTATGTTGCAGAAGTTTATAAGGCATATTTCGATAAGAATTCAGATGTAACCAACTCACAACAAAGTGGAGTAATTCTTAATTAAAAAAATACTTGATTTTTGAAAAATCTTGTGTTATACTATCAAGGCTATCTCTGTGCACTCGGGTGATTGAGTAATCCCAAACGGGAGTTCACCTACTTTCATCTGGGGCATTTGAGCATAAATATTATTTAATGAGGTGAAAATCAATGACACAGGCAGAAAAACAAGCTATTATGGCTGAATACGCTGCTCACGAAGGCGACACAGGTTCTCCAGAAGTTCAAATCGCTGTTCTCACAAAGAGAATTAACGACTTAACTGAGCACCTTAAGGCTAACAAGAAAGACCACCACTCTCGTCGTGGCCTTCTTAAAATGGTTGGTCGTAGAAGAAATCTTCTCGCATACCTTCAGAAGAAGGATATCGAAAGATACCGTGCAATCGTTGCTAAACTTGGTCTTCGTAAGTAATCACAACAAATTAAGGCAGATAAGTTTTCGCTTATCTGCCTTAAAATGCATTTAAAGGCATTAACTTCTGAGGCGAAAATTTAAGGTTTTAGCGGTAAATAGAGCTTTTAAGAAACTTTAAAGGTTGTATTTATTGCTAAACAGATTTTTGCCTCAGTACAAGAAAAAACAAAAAGTAAAGGAAGGTAAAAATTATGTTTTTCAAGAATTTTAAAGTATGGGAAACAGAACTCGCAGGCAGAAAATTGACTCTTGAAACAGGCAAAATGGCAGGTCTTGCTAATGCTGCTATTCTTGCTCGTTACGGTGAAACAGAAGTTCTTTGTACAGTAACTGCTTCTGCAAAACCAAGAGAAGGTGTCGATTTCTTCCCTCTCTCAGTTGACTATGAAGAAAAAATGTACTCAGTAGGTCGTATCCCCGGTTCATTCCAGAGAAGAGAAGGCAGAGCAAGTGAAAAGGCTATTCTTACATCACGCTGCATTGACAGACCTATTCGTCCTCTTTTCCCAAAAGACCTCAGAAACGACTGTTCAGTTGTTGCAACAGTAATGTCAGTTGACCCTGATTGCTCACCTGAAATTACAGCTATGATTGGTGTTTCAGCAGCAATCGCAATTTCAGATATTCCATGGGACGGTCCTGTTTCCGGTGTTAATGTTGGTCTTGTTGAGGGCAAAATCGTTATTAACCCAAATCTCGAGGAAAGAGCAAAGTCAGACCTTGTGTTGACAGTTGCTTCTACTGCTGACCTTGTTGCTATGATTGAAGCAGGCGCAAACGAAATTGACGACGATACAATGTTTGATGCTATCATGGCAGGTCACGCTGAAAACCAGAAAATCGTTAAATTCATTCAGGGTATCGTTGAAGAAATAGGCAAGCCAAAGTTTGCTTATGAATCTTCTGACCCGGACCCAGAGATTATGGCAGAAATCGAAGAATTCTGCATTGAAGATGTTAAAAAAGCTCTTGATACAGACGACAAACTTGTTCGTGACGAAGCTCTTCTTCCAATCTACGAAGCAGTTCACGCAAAGTTTGACGAAAGATTTGAAGGCAACGAAGCAAAACTTGACGAGATTATGTATCTTGTTCAGAAACATGTTGTTCGTGCATGGCTTAAAGATGAGCATAAGCGTGTAGACGGTCGTGGTATTGACGAAATCCGTCCGCTTAATGCAGAAATTGACCTTATCACTCGTGCTCATGGTTCAGGTATGTTTACTCGTGGTCAGACACAGGTTCTCTCAATCGCAACACTCGGACCTATGGGTGATGCACAGCTTCTTGATGGTCTTGATGAACAGACAGAAAAGAGATATATCCACCATTACAATTTCCCATCATACTCAGTTGGTGAAACAAAGCCATCTCGTGGCCCGGGTCGTCGTGAAATCGGTCACGGTGCTCTTGCAGAAAAGGCTCTTGTTCCGGTTATTCCATCAGTTGATGAATTCCCTTATGCTATCCGTGTTGTATCAGAAGTTCTTTCTTCAAACGGTTCAACTTCACAGGGCTCAATCTGTGGTTCAACTCTTGCTCTTATGGCTGCGGGTGTTCCAATTAAAGCTCCAGTTGCAGGTATCTCTTGTGGTCTTATCACAGGTGACGAAGGCGTTTATGGCGACTTTATGACAATGGTTGACATTCAGGGACTTGAAGATTTCTACGGCGATATGGACTTTAAAGTTGCAGGTACAAAGAAAGGTATCACAGCAATTCAGATGGACCTTAAAGTTCACGGTCTTACACCTGAAATTATTAAAGAAGCATTTGCAAAGACACACAAAGCAAGAGAATATATTCTTGATGAAATTATGCTTCCTTGCATCGCAGAGCCAAGAGCAGAACTTTCAAAATATGCTCCAAAGATGCTTTCAACAAAGATTGACCCTGAAAAAATCGGTGATGTTATCGGTAAACAGGGTAAGGTTATCCAGAAGATTCAGGCTGATTGCGAAGTTAAGATTGACATTGAAGAAGATGGACGCGTATTCATTTCAGGTATTGATATTGATAACGCAAAACGCGCTCTTTCAATTGTTGAACTTATCGCAAAAGACCCTGAAATCGGCGCAATCTACAACGGTGTGGTAACTCGTCTTATGAGCTTCGGTGCATTCGTTGAAATCGCTCCTGGTAAAGAGGGACTTGTTCACATCAGTCGACTTGATGTTAAACGCACAGAAAAGGTTGAAGATGTTGTTAATGTTGGTGACACAGTGCTTGTAAAGGTACTTGAAATTGACGACCAAGGCAGACTTAACCTTTCTCGCCGTGATGCTCTTATCGAAGTTAAGGGTCTTGTTCCTGAAAATGAAATTGATGAAGAACCAAAAAAACGCGACAACAATCGTCGTTTCCACAAGAAAAGAAACAACGAATAATATCAATTAAAAGTTAAAGCCTCCACAAAATGTGGAGGCTTTGTTGTATAAATTGAAGTTTGTCAAATTAAATTCGAAATGCGAAAATTCGAAACTACGTTGCAATTAAAACCCCCTCCCTTATTGAGGGAGCGAAAAAGAGTTCGACAAATTCAATTTGTCAAATTATTTATTAATCCCCACAAGCACAGGTTGGTCGATAGCTGTCTTTTAAGCAACCTTCTTTAGGTGGGAAGAATTCGTCAATCGGGAATTGGATTCTTCTGAATGCATCACAAGGATTTTCGTTATCACAGGCACATTCTCTGCTTGGAATACAGAAATCGTATGCAGGAATAAGCATCTGCACATCTCTTTCAAGTTGTACAATGGTGAAAATTCCAAGTGTAACTGTAACTGCTTTCTTGGGGTCATCGTCGTAGCAGTCAAAATCTCCTTCAAAGCATCTGCAAACACAACGAGGAAGTCGTGACGGCTGACAACACGAGTAACAAGAATGGCATTCGTTAGCGTTACGAAGTTTTGCATCAAGGCAAATTGGGTCAACAGTCTGGACTTTTGCCTTTGGGTTTGTGCTGACCATATCAAGTTGCTCGTCAATGTCGTTGCAAACAAATTCTGATGAAAAGACTTTAACATTACCCTCTGAACCATATAGAATGCATTTTTTTGAGAAAGAGGCAAGGCCTTCTACCATACAAGGGGGATTGGTGTGGCCGGTAAACACATCAAGGCAAACTTTGAAATAATAAGTAACATCAACAGAATAATAACCTCTGTTAAAAGGCACTTTTTCGACTTCGATAAAAGCATTAAGTACTTCGGCACCTCGGCAACGGACATTTGTTGCACGGTCAATGATACATTGTGCAGAATTAGTGAAATAAACTTTTAAATCTTCAAGACAATCCTTGTCTGCGCAGGAGTCATAAACTCTGTTGGTATCAATGCAGACTGCTTCTTTTATCTTTGTGGGTGTACAGTTTTTATTTTCTGACATAGCATTTCCTCCCATAAATTATCAACTGACAGTACCATTGTATGTTGAAGAGATAGAATTGTTACTAGAGTAATAAGTTAATTTGACCTGACGGTCAGCTAAATACGGCTTCGTCGTGCTAATTTATTATTGTATAATAGCTGAATTGTTCGCTATGCTCACAGCTAAATTTTGCACCAACGGTGAAATTAAGTGGCTTTTAAGTTGATTGAGCTATCTTGTGAAACGAGATAATTTGCCTTTTTTTACAAAACAGTTGTTAAAGAGAAAAATATATGTTAAAATATTATGATTATAGTTTTACGAGGGTAGGATTATGGCAGTTTTAAAAAATGTAAAACGAATTGTTGTTAAGGTTGGTACATCAACACTTACATATAATACGGGAAAAACAAATATAAGAAGAATGCACAAGTTGGTAAGTGTGCTTTCGGATATAGTTAATTCAGGAATCCAGGTTGCTCTTGTAACAAGCGGAGCAATCGGTGTCGGTGTCGGAAAACTAGGACTTAAAGAAAAACCTGCCGATACAGCAGGCAAACAGGCGGCGGCTACAATCGGTCAATGCGAATTGATGTTTATGTATGATAAGCTTTTCGGTGAATATGGTCATACGGTAGGACAATTGCTTATTACAAAAAGTGATGTTGAAAATGGCGAGAGAAGACAGAATCTTGTTAATACATTTAATAAACTTTTTGATTTTGGTGCAATTCCCGTTATTAACGAAAACGATAGTGTTGCAGTTGAAGAAATCGTCTATGGCGACAACGACTCTCTCTCTGCAATTGTTGCAAAACTTATAAAAGCAGATGCTCTTATTATTCTTACGGATATTGACGGACTTTATGACTCAAATCCAAATGAAAATGAAGATGCAAAGTTGATTCCTCTTGTAACAGAAATTGATGAGGATTTATATAAAATAGCAGGTGGCAGGGGCTCAACTCTCGGCACGGGCGGAATGGTTACAAAACTCCACGCAGCAGAAATTACTATGGATGCAGGAATTGACACCATAGTTATGAATGGCGAAAATCCAACAGATATATATAAAGCACTTGACGGAAAACAAGTAGGTACATTCTTTAAAGGTAAGTGATTTTATGCTCACAGAAATCGGTAAACGAGTAAAAGATGCGTCAGTTTCTTTGGCTGTTGCATCAACTGAAGATAAAAACAGAATACTTAAATCAATCGCAACTGCTCTTCGTGAGAATTGCGACAAGATTTTAGAAGCAAATGCTCTTGACCTTAACAATGGCAGAGAAAATGGAATGGCAGAATCTCTTTTGGACCGTCTTATGCTTAATGAAGAGCGAGTTGAGGGTATGGCACAGGGTGTTGAAGGCGTAATTGCACTTCCTGACCCCGTTGGCAGAATTCTTTGGGAAACCGAAAGACCAAATGGTATGAGAATTCAGAGAGTCAGCACACCTTTAGGTGTAATCGGTATCATTTACGAGGCAAGACCAAATGTTACAAGTGATGCTGCAGCTCTGGCTATAAAATCAGGTAACACAGCAATTCTTCGTGGTGGCAAAGAGGCGTTTAACTCAAACTCTGCTATTATGGATGTTATGAGAGATGCGATTAGCAAAGAGGGTTTTAATCCTGATATTGTTGAATTGGTAAGGGATACTTCAAGGGAAAGTGCAAATGCTCTTATGAAGATGAATGGATATATTGACATTCTTATTCCTCGTGGCAGTGCAAAGCTTATAAATGCAGTTGTGCAGAATTCAACTGTACCTGTTATTGAAACCGGTGCAGGTAACTGCCATGTTTATATTGATGAGTTTGCAGATATTGATATGGCTGTTGAAATTGTCAACAATGCAAAAACAAGAAGAATTTCTGTATGCAACACGGCAGAAAGTCTTCTTATCCATAAAAATATTGCAGAACTTGCTCTCATAGCAATCAAAGCAAAACTTGATGAGAAAAATGTTGTTCTCTATGGTGACGAGATTGCAAGGGCTATCTGTCCCGACATTGAGAAAGCATCGGAAGAGGACTGGGCAACGGAATATCTTGACTACAAAATGTCTGTTAAGATTGTTTCTTCTGTTGATGAGGCAATTGAGCATATAAGAAAATACTCCACTAATCATAGTGAGAGTATTGTTACAGAGAATATAGAAAATGCAGAAAAATTTATGAATTCAGTTGATTCAGCGGCAGTTTACCATAATGTCAGCACTGCATTTACTGATGGCGGAGAATTTGGCTTTGGTGCAGAAATCGGCATTTCCACGCAAAAACTCCACGCAAGAGGTCCGTTGGGACTTCCTCAATTGAATACATTTAAATACAAAATTTATGGCAACGGTCAGGTGAGATAAATGGCAGGAAAGGTTAAGAAAAAATCTGATATAAAGAAAAAACTCGCATTTCCGATTGGTCTTATAGTGGTGCTGTTAGCATTGACAGGGTTAGTTACAATTATTGTTGCAACAGTTAATCTTGTTGATTCGGCAAGAGAAAAATCAAAGCACTATGAGGAATATGAAGCCTATCTTGTTCCGGTTATCCATATTGACCCTACAACTTTTGATGATGTTACAAAAGCAGATATGAGTGAACTTATTGAAATTTCAATATGGTCATTACTCAAAAACGAAAATACACCTGATAAATTTGAAGCAAACGAGAACGGACTTTCTATTCCAAAATCAGAAGTTGAGAAAGAATTTGTTGAACTTTTTGGTACAGAGGTAATACCAACTCACGGCAATATTGAGGGTTATGGTATTGACTTCACATATGATAGTGTTACGGGAATTTATTCTGTTCCTCTTACAGGCGTTACGCCTATTTACACTCCTGATGTGGTGGATGTTCAAAAATCTACGGACACAATTGTTGTAACGGTTGCATGTCTTTCAGGTGATGCATGGGAGCAGGCGGAAAACGGTGAAATGGTTGCACCTTCACCTGATAAATATCTTAAAGTAACTTTAAGAGAATCGAACGACAATCTTTTTATTGCTGCAATTCAGAATACAAACGCTCCTGAAACTGCAACAAAAAACTAAAATATATTAATCCGTTCAGAAATAGGGCGATTTAAAAGGCATAGCCTACCCCATTTCTACACAAACGGTAATCTTAATATATATTATGCCGTTTTTGCGGACAAGTGACAAAATTAATTAAAACACAGTAAGCGAGGATTATTTATGCTTCAATTCGAAGAATTAAAATTGCGACTTATTGCACACGAGGAAGAACTTTCTAACCTTGCAGAGGCATTAGGGCTTGAAAAAATGAAGAGCGAAATTGCAAGTCTTGAAGACCAGCAAGCTCAGGAAGGCTTCTGGGACGATATTCAGAATTCTCAAAAGGTTTTGCAAAGAACAAGTGTATTGAAAAACAAGGTTTCTGCTTATGAGAGATTAAAAGCAGACTACGATGATGCACTTGTTATGATTGAACTTGCTGATGAGGAAGAGGATGAAAGCCTTGTTGAGGAATGTACTCAGGGTGTTGATAAGTTTGAAAAAGACCTTGATTCACAGACACTTTCAACCCTCTTGACAGGTGAGTATGATTCGAAAAATGCAATTCTCACATTCCATGCAGGTGCAGGTGGTACAGAGGCTCAGGACTGGGCGCAAATGCTATTCAGAATGTATAATCGTTGGGGTGAGCGTCACGGCTACAAGGTTTCAACCCTTGACTATCTTGATGGCGACGAGGCAGGGCTTAAATCTGCTTGTATCCTTATTGAGGGCGAAAATGCTTACGGATTTATGAAGAGTGAAGCGGGTATTCACCGTCTTGTTCGTGTTTCACCATTCGATGCATCGGGCAGACGACACACATCCTTTGCATCCTTGGAAGTAATGCCGGAAATCGACGAGGATACAAATGTTGACATCAATCCTGATGATATTGAAATGGCAGTTTATCGTGCAAGTGGTGCAGGTGGACAGAAGGTTAACAAAACATCTTCCGCGGTTCGTCTTACTCATAAGCCAACTGGCATTGTGGTTTCTTGTCAGGTTGAAAGAAGCCAACATCAGAATCGTGAGGTTGCTATGACAATGCTCAAATCAAAACTTATTGAGATTAAAGAGCGTGAACACCTTGCTAAAATTGAAGATATTAAAGGTGACCATAAAGAAATTGCCTGGGGCAGTCAGATTCGTTCCTATGTATTTATGCCTTATACTCTTGCAAAAGACCACAGAACATCTTTTGAAAATGGTAATATAAATGCTGTTATGGATGGAGATATTGACGGATTCATCAATGCATATCTCAAAATGCAGTCACAGAAGAATCTTGAAAACAATTAAAAGATAATTTGACAAGAATAGCTATAATGTGATATATTTAATTAACAAAAAAAGAAAAGGTGATGATTAGTTATGCCATTAGATACATCAAATCTTGGAGGCCTTCTTGGCGTTGCCTCTGCAGCAGTAACAACAATTGTTCTTCTTTTAGGTGCAGATTATATAATGTCCTCAATAGGATATATGAGAATTGCAGCCCGTAGAGAAATTAAAAACGGTTGGCTTATCTGGATTCCTATTGCAAGAAACTGGACAATCGGAACAGTTGCGGAAAAATATGATGAAACAAGAGGAATCAAGAGAAACTTTAAAGTCTTCCTTGTGCTTTTCTCCATTATCAAAATAGCAATTCTTATTGCAGTAGGTTCATATATCAGTATGTTGTTACCATATTTTCTTGAATATGGTCTTGATTTGTTCACTTATGACCTTGGTAACCTTGCTCTTCTTGTGCCGGTTGTATTTGCTCTTTTAGGCATTCTCATAGCGCACGCAATTTATAGAACTTGCTACATTGTTTCTCTTTACAAGGTGTTTGAATCAACTGACGCAAAAAACAGCCTTGTATTTGCAATTATCAGTAGTGTAATTCCTTTTGCAGCAGGTTTACTTATTCTCTTATCAAGGGAAAAAGGCTATAGTGCTGAGGATATGATTGAAGAGGGAAACACAGAGGAAGCAATAGAGGAAACAGAACCATATTTCAATTCAATCGAAGAAATTAAATTTGATAACTGATAAAGAAAAAAATAAAAGCCTCGTTGAGGCTTTTATTTTTTTACTTATTTTTTGCTTTTTTCACTTTTTGTGGTTCATCACTTGAGTTAACAAGTAAAACACATAATGACCAAAGGCAAATGCCAAGCATTATGAACATTACAGAGAAAAAGGCTTCTCGTGGGCTGATTGCGGTTACTTTACCAATATACTGTAACGCAAGCGAGCCTATAACATTATCAATTTTCAAAAGTTCTGTTAAAGAAACAGCACCACTGATGATGGGCTTTGCAAAGGCTTCGTTGAATATTCCAAGAGAAATTAGAGTTGCAACGAACCCTACTGCAGAAACGCCTATAACTGCTTTTATGTTTTTTGAAAAGGCAACAATACCGATGATTACAAGTCCTAAAACTAATGCCAAAGCAAGGAATCCACCGGCAATAATTGCAGGTCTGAAATGCTCGTAACTCCAGATGTTAACAGATGCATCAGCACTTCCAAAACTAGAGAGCATTTTTACATATTCAGGAAGCTTGGCAAGTGAGATTTCCTCGTATGTCACACCTAATTCCGGGTTTTGATTTTGTGTGATTGACCCCCAGAGGTCAGCTATCTGAGTGTGGTCCATCTGAAGATAAACCATAGTTGTAAAGAAGCAGAGAGGGAACATAGCTACTACTAAAAGTATCGTAACCACCTTATACATAATGTCAAAGCCTGTAAGCTTTTCCTTCTTTTTCAAGGTTTTTGTCTGTTTTGCTTTGCTCATATTATCACCTTACTTTCCCCAAGATGAGTTAAGTTGTACTGTTCTGTTGAATACAACTGCATCATCTGTTGAGGTAATATCTACACAGAAGTAACCCTGGCGCATAAACTGGAATGTGTCTCCAACTTTAAGTCCATCCTTGAGACCACCTTCAACAAGGCAATCTTTAAGAATAACAAGGGACTCGGGATTAAGGTTTTCTGTGAATGCACCAGCACTTTCGTCAGATGGGTTTTCTTTATTGAAAAGTCTGTCATAAAGACGAACTTCTGCCTTGAAACTATCTGCCTCACTTACCCAATGAAGAGTACCTTTGACTTTTCTGCCGTCAGGTGAGTTACCCCCACGGCTTTCAGGGTCATAAGTACAGTGAACACAAGTTACATTACCATTTTCGTCTGTATCGTATCCAACGCATTTAACGAAATATGCGCTCTTAAGGCGAACCTCATTACCGGGGAAGAGTCTGAAATACTTTTTAACAGGCTCAACCATAAAGTCTTCCTGCTCAACGAAAAGCGTCTTGCCGAATGTTACTTTACGAGTACCCATTTCAGGATGGTCTGGATGAATTTCAACATCCAAGGTTTCTGTTTGTCCTTCAGGATAGTTGTCAATAACAACCTTTAATGGACGAAGCACAGCCATTGCTCTTGGAGCATTTGCGTTGAGTTCGTCACGAACGCAAGATTCTAAAAGTCCGTAATCAACTACTGAATATGCCTTTGAAACACCAATTTTCTCGCAGAAGTTACGGATTGCTGCTGCAGGATAACCGCGTCTTCTCATACCGCTGAGAGTTGCCATTCGTGGGTCATTCCAACCATCAACAATGCCTTCATTAACAAGTGCCAAACACTTTCTTTTACTTGTAAGACAATAGTTAAGGTTAAGACGAGCAAACTCAATTTGTCTTGGGGGCATCTCAATGTCAAGTGCCTTTAAGAACCAATCGTAAAGTGGTCTGTGGTTTTCAAATTCAAGTGAGCAAAGAGAATGTGTAACACCTTCTCTTGCATCTGACAAAGGATGAGCAAAGTCATACATTGGGTAAACACACCATTTGTCACCTGTTTGGTGATGTGGCACATGTGCGATTCTGTAAATAACAGGGTCACGCATATTGATATTGGCAGCAGCCATATCAATCTTTGCACGAAGAACTCTTGCGCCGTTAGGAAATTCACCATCAGTCATTCTTTTGAACAAGTCAAGGTTTTCTTCAATTGAACGGTCACGATAAGGGCTGTTTTTACCTGGCTCTGTAAGTGTACCACGATATTCTCTTATTTCGTCAGCGGAAAGGTCGTCAACGAAGGCCAGACCTTTTTCGATAAGCTTTATTGCACATTCGTAAATGTAATCAAAATAGCTTGATGCGAAAAGACATTTATTCCACTTGAAACCAAGCCACTCTATGTCCTCTTTAATAGCATCAACATATTCTGTATCTTCTTTTTGTGGGTTAGTGTCGTCAAGACGGAGATTACATTCGCCACCATACTTTTTACTTGTTGCAAAGTTAATGCAGATTGCCTTTGCGTGACCAATGTGAAGATAACCGTTTGGTTCAGGTGGGAAACGGGTCTGAACTTTGTTATAGACTCCGTTTTCCAAATCCTCGTCAATAAAGTCGTGAATAAAATTTGAAATCTTTGTTACTTCTTCCATAGTTTTTTGCCTCTTTATGCTTTATATGAATTTATTGTGTTATCAATTCTGTTCATTACCTCGTCCACACCAAGAATCTGCATAATGTAATACAAATCGGGAGTGTTTGTACGAGAGGTAATTGCAATACGGATAACTGTTGAAACATCACCCACATGACCTTTAAAGGCATCGGGATTCTGTTTATATTCTTTAACATTTGGAGTGAATCCGCAAGCAGAGCAAAGTTCTTTGATTCTATTAAACCATTCGTCCTTGCTGTCGTTTGCAGAATAAACTTCTTTATATTTTGTAAGAATTTCTATTGCATCGTCCTTGTTGATGTGTTCGGGAAGGGTGCTGTCGGCATCATAAAGCTCATTGTAGAAGAATGAAACATAGTTCTCCACTTCTTCCCAACATGCAATATCTTTTCTTGGTTTTGGATTATCTCTGTCAATGTTTAAAATTGCGGTTGCTTTTTCTTTATCATCAACAAAAAGTGAATAAAGGACTTCGTTATATTCCATAGCCCAATCAGTAACAAGCTTATAAACTTGTTTTGCAGTCATAACAGAAATAACATTCTTTGACACATCGTTGAATTTAACCATATCAAAAAGTGCACCTGAAACGCTCATCTTTTTAAGATTAAACGGGAATTTTGCGATATCCTCTGTCTTGTTTGCTTTTCTCCATTCCTCAAAGTTTGAGTTAAGAATGGTAAGCATATATTCTTTAACAGAAGCCTCGGGATAACCTTTTTCAATGTAGTATGAAACGTTTGCCTCAGGGTCTTTTCTCTTTGAAAGTTTTCTCTTGCCACCGTTTTCTTCTTTCATAATCGGTGCAATATGAGCATATTTAAGGGGTTTGTTGCCCAACGCTCTGAAAAGTTCAATATGAACAGGTACGGATGCAATCCATTCGTCACCGCGTACAACATGTGTTGTTCTCATAAGGTGGTCATCAACTGCATGGGCAAAATGATATGTAGGAATTCCGTCTGCTTTTAAAACAACAACATCATTCACATTTTCACTCATTTCGATTTTACCCTTAATCATATCTTCAAACTTGATTTTTCTTGAAATGTCACCAGTTGAACGAAGGCGGACTGTGTAAGGGATACCTGCATTGATTTTTTCAATGATTTCTTCGTCAGTAAGGTCACGGCATTTAGCATAAGAGCCATAATAACCTTTGATATCTTCGTTTTCCTGATTTGCACGGATTTCATCAAGGTCTTCAGGAGTGCAGAAACAAGGATATGCCTTGCCTTCTTCCATAAGTTTCTTTGCAAAAGCACGATAGATTTCTCTGCGGTGACTCTGTGTGTAGGGTCCGTAGTTGCCATATTCGGTATTAAAGCCTGTTACACCTTCATCAGGACCAACACCAAAAGCACGAAGTCCGGTTACAATACCTGTAACACCATCTTCAACCTCACGCTTTTTGTCAGTATCTTCAATACGGAGCATAAATACACCATTAGTTGTGTCAGCGGTAAGCTTTGATGCAAAGCCTGCGTAGAGTCCGCCAAAATGGAGATATCCTGTCGGGCTTGGTGCAAATCTTGTTACTCTCGCACCCTCGGGCAAATCTCTTGCGGGATAAAGTTCTTCATAATACTCTGTGGACTTGTCCACATCGCTGAAAATTAAATCAGCAATTTTTTTGCAGTCTGTCATTTTTTTACCTCTTCGTAGGGGTCGGCGTCCTCGACGACCCGTGAATTATTCAACCAAGCTTAATTCTTCTTGTATATCGTTCAAAATCTTATTTGCATCTGCCCAATAAGCATCTTTTCCATTATAGAAAACTAAAAATCCAATATTATCATCAAGCATTTCTTTGCCATGTTCACAGAAATCGTGTATTTCTATTGATATAGCATTATCTCCATCAGCAAACATTTCTGCAAATTGTTTTTCTGACCATACAAGTAAGTTTGTGTAGTTTTCATCATCATAAGTTGCATAACCACGTTCGTTTGACAAAAGCCAAACTTCTTCACGGTCAACAACCGTACTTATGAAATTTCTATATCTTTTTTCGGGGGATGCAGATAAAAGTCCTTCAATTCGGTTCATTTGTATCATTCCATCAATTCTTAATGTGCGGACGGGCACGGAGACCCGCCCCTACAAATTTTGCTATATGTTCTAATTATTCCGGAATGATTGCGTTTGTTGTAATGTACTTAACGCCGTGTTCAAGCATTGTGTCAAGCAATTCGGGTGTATCAACAGTCCAACAAGCAGCAGTAAGCTTGTTGTCGTGGATTTTCTGAATAACATCAAGATTTTTAAGCGCTTTTTTTGCCTCAAAGGCAACGCCAAAGCCATTTTCAATACATTCAAGAAGTTTTTCATCCTTGATACCGTGTACGAGAAGCCAGAGAGTCATATTTGGTGAAAGGCGCTTGAATTCACGAAGAACAGGTGCGTGGAAGGAGATGAGAATAACATCATCCTCAATGTCGTAAGCACGGATAATATCAAGAAGGCTCTTAACTTTGCTGATTCGCTTGTCCTTAACCTCAATCATAGGTTTAATGTTTGCTTCCTTGCATATTTCAATAAATTCTTCAACAAGGCAAACACCTGCATCAGGGTATTTCTCGATGTTTGCACCGTTTGTGAATTTAACCTTTTTAAGGTCCTCGTAAGACCAGTTTTTAACATCGCCCTTTTCTTCAGCCATTGCTTGGAGCATATAGTCGTGAATAACTACCCATTTGCCGTCGGTTGTGCAGTGAACATCACATTCAAGAGCATAGTAGTTATATTTTGCAGCTTCTTTAAAAGCTTCAATTGTATTTTCGGGCACAATTGATGAAAGTCCGCGATGTGCTGTAAAGTGAACATCGGACAAATCCTTGTTGGTTGCTTGTACGGATGAAAGAGTTTCTTTTGCTTTCTTTTCACCATATCTGATTTCAGTATAGGTCTTTCTGAGTGTAATGGCAAGGGCAGCAGGAACTGCTAATCCGACACCGAGTTTCAACCATTTTTTTGTAGAGTTTTTCATAGTCCGTCCACCTTCATTTTTTAGTTAATCACAATTATAAAATATTATACTATATAAAGAGAAAAAAGTAAACTCTATATTTATAAAAAATACGACGGAATTTCCATAGGAGAATATAGTCATAATCTATATAAACTTGCGTTTTTTTTGCATATATGATATAATGCACAGAGAATGGATTATTATGAGTAATTATGTGATTTTTTACGAAAGGAGTGACAAGGACAATGGATTTTCTTGAGATGTTATATGATGCAATTTACTTTGTGGGAATACAAACATTAAGATATGGAAAGAGATTTTTTCGTTGGTTATTGTCATTACTTTTGAAGCCTGTTAAGGCTGTTAGCACCTTAATTTTCACATTGATAATTATTATCAACAAATTCGCATTAAAGACATTCCATAAAAGCGTGGAGGAGTTTAAAAATCTTATAAGTGATGCAAAAAATGTTTTTTCGGGTGTTTCAAACAAGGAAACTGAGAAGAAAAAATTATCTCACTATGTTTCTGTTGCCGTAAAACGATATAAACACGCTTTCGTTTATGTAATGAATTTTGTTGTTCCTGCTTTATCCTTGTTTTTGCTGTTGAATGTAATTGGATTTTGGGCGGATATGAATTATGCACTGGAAATCAGTCATAAAAATGAGGTTATCGGTTATGTTCAGAGTGAGGCAGTTTATAAAGAGGCAAAAAACCTTGCTTATGACAGACTTGATATAAGCTCTGATACGGTTGCTATTGTTGATGAAAATACAAAAGAAAGCCCTATAATCGGGACTATGGAATATAAGATTGTTCCGGTGAAAAGGAGTCAGATAAATACAGCTGCAGAAATCTGTGATAAGCTTATTGCAAAATCTGATAGCAAAATAACAAATGCCTGTGGAGTTTATATTAACGACGAATTTGTTTGTGCGGTAAAAAACGAAACAGACGCATTGGGTGTGTTTGACTCTATTCTTGCAGAAAACGAAACCGGTGAAGCAAATGCTGTTGTAAGTTTTGTAGAAAACATCGACTATATTCAGGGCCTTTATCCTGATAATGAAAACACAATCAAGGATGCATCTTTTTTACAACAAAAACTCAAAACTAATAAAAGGGATGCAAAAAACTATACCGCGCAGGAAAACGATACCCTTTCCAAGGTGGCAGAAAAGTTCGGAATAACAGTTTCAAGCCTTATGGAACTTAATCCCGGCGTTAAAGATGCATTAGAAGTCGGACAGGTACTTCTTGTGCAAAAGGAAGAGAAATATATACAAGTGCAGACAACAAAAACGGAGCAAAAGGATGTAGAGATACCCTTTGAAACCATCAAGATTAATTCTGACACCTTGTATGTGGGTGACAACAGAACCGTTACAAAGGGACAAGAGGGTGTGGAAAGAGTTACTGAATTAGTAACATATATTGGTGGCAAAGTTGTTTCTTCAAAAGAGGTGTCTCGAACAGTAATCAAGGAATCTGTAAGCGAGAAAATCCATGTAGGAACAAAGAAGAGCCCTTATGCTTCAGGAGGAGCAGTATCTTTTGGAGGAAGATTTATCTGGCCTGCAATTGGTGCATTTCAAATATCGTCTTATTATGGATATCGCGACTTTGGTGATGGTTGGCACGACGGAATAGATATTGTCCGTCCCGGTGGAAGTATGGGATGTACAGTCGTGGCTGCCGAGAGCGGAACGGTTGTTCATTCAGGCTGGAAGAAAACAGCAGGATACTCGGTGCTTATTGACCACGGAAACGGAGTACAGACAAGATATTATCATATGAAGCAGGGGTCCATTGTAGTGTCGGAAGGACAGAAAGTTTCCCGTGGACAGCCAATTGGGCAGATAGGGGCAACAGGCTATGTAACAGGACCACATCTTCATTTTGAGGTAAGGATAAATGGTAAGTCTGTTAATCCTCTGCCATATTTAAAATAAGGTAGGTAAAAATGGAACAGTTTATAATTGCAGGATTAAAAACTGAATACAAAGTTAAAGGTGAACTTTTGAAAACACGGTCAGAGAAATACCGTGGAGAGTTTGACAGTTCTGAAACTCAAATCAGACTTAACCTCAAAGATGAGTTCCTTAAAAGGAAGCAAGAGGAAATCCCATATCTTACAGAGGAAGAGCATGAGTATATGTGGACTGCAGAAGCCTTTTACAACGAGTTGATTAAGCACAACGGATTGATGCTACATTCCTCCTGTGTTGAAAAAGATGGGAAAGCATATCTTTTTTCGGCAAGAAGCGGAACAGGAAAATCAACTCATACCCATTTGTGGGTTGAGAATTTGTCGGGAACAAGAATTATAAATGATGATAAACCCGCATTAGTGTGCGAAGATGGTAAGTGGTATGTGTGGGGGACACCTTTTTCAGGAAAAACAGACGAAAATGTCAATGTAAAAATACCTGTAAGGGGTATTACCTTTTTACACAGAAGCAAGGAAAACAGAATTGAGAAAATGCATCCTGCAAAAGCAGTTACTCACTTGCTTGAGCAGACAATAAATCCCGTAAACAGAGAAGTGGCTGAAAAAATGCTTGATTTGGCAGATTTGTTGTTAAGAAGTGTACCGGTGTTCTCATTGGGTTGCAATATGGACCCTGAGGCTGCATCTGTCGCATATAACGGTATAGAGAGGTTGATAGAAAGTGAAGATTAAAGAAGGCTTTATTTTAAAGGAAGTTGCAGGTAGCAAAATTGTTATTGCAACAGGCGAGCAAAGACTCAATTTCAGCGGAATCATTACTTTTAATGATGTAGGTGCTGAAGTTTTTAATATGCTTAACGGAACAAATTCTGTTGAGGAAATTGTTGCTAAAATTTCCAGTGATTATAATGCACCTTACGAGGTTGTAAAAAGCGATGTAGAAAAACTCATTGAAAAAATGAGAAAGCATAATCTTATTGAAGAATAAAAGAGCAGGACGAAAAAAATGAAGGATAGGTCAGTTTTTAAGTGGATATATACGAACTGTGGTGGTCGTATTAAAGAGGGTGTAGTGCTTGTGGCACTTAACGCCTGGTCTGCCGTTTGTGTAACTATATTTGCACTTCTGTCTCGTAAGGTTATGGACAGTGCTCAGGTAGGGGATAAAGAGGCGTTGATAAGACATTCTGTTTATCTTCTCTTCCTGATTGTTTCCCAGATTATAGCACGAGTAGTTGCGTCGTTGGTGGAGGCAATAAGTCAGGGAAAATCAGAAATAGCCTTAAGAACAAGCGTTTTTTCGCGAATTCTTCAAGGAGAATATGCCGAGTATGTCGAAAGACACAGCGGGGATATGATGACACGACTTGTTGCCGATGTTCAGATAGTCAGTGACAATTATGTTCATATTTTTCCGGCAATGATTGCTTATGTGGTACGAATTGTAAGCGGTGCAATTGCCCTGTATCAGCTTGATAAGAACTTCGCTGCTATATTTATTTTATGTGGTATGTTGATTGTAGTTGTTGCCGTTCTTTCGAGAAAACATCTGAAAAGACTACATAACAGGGTGCAGGAAAAGGATTCAAAGGTGCGCTCCTTTATGCAGGAAATGCTTGAAAACCTTTTTGCTATAAAAGTTTTTGGAATAGAAGATGCAATCATAAAGTCATCAGTTAAGCAACAAAGAAAATTTTATCGTGAAAAAGTAAAGAAAAAAGGTTTTTCAATAATTGCGGGGATTGGTTTTTCATTGGCTTTTGCAGCGGGATTTTTAGCGGCAGTAGCCTATGGTTCGTATGGTGTTCTTAACGGCACAATGACCTTTGGCGCCGTTGTTGCCATTGTTCAGCTTGTAAACCAGTTGCAGTCACCCATAGTTGGGGTTACAGGAGTTCTTCCTTCGTTTTTTGCTATGACCACTTCTGCTCAAAGACTTATGGAAATTCATCCTATACAAAACGAGCGAGTTGAAGACATAGAAATTGAGTATAAAGATTTTATAAGAGTCAAGGTAAGGGATGCTGTTTTTGGATATGGTGACGAAAAGGTAATTTCAGATGCGTCATTCACAGTTAATAAAGGTGAGTTTATAGGAATTAAAGGTCCTTCGGGTTCAGGAAAATCTACGGTCTTGAAACTTATAACAGGTCTGTATCCTGTCGACGAGGGAAGGGTTGTTATTGAAACGAAGGATGCTGAATATGACTGTAAACATACAAGAAAACTATTCTCGTTTGTGCCTCAGGGGAATATGCTTTTCAGCGGTACAATAAGAGAGAATTTAACAATTCTTCGACCACAGGCAACTGATGATGAAATAAGAGAGGCTCTTTCTGTGGCGTCTGCAGAATTTGCTTATAATCTTGATGGAGGATTGGATTTTGTTCTGGGAGAATCCGGACTTGGTATTTCCGAAGGACAGGCTCAAAGAATTGCTATTGCAAGAGCTTTGTTGGGCGGAAACGGAATACTTCTTATGGATGAGTCAACAAGTGCTTTGGATGCCCAAACAGAGGAAAATGTAATTAATAATTTGAAACAGATTACCGATTTAACAGTGCTTATTATCACGCACAGAGAGGCAGTTTTAGAAAAGTGTGACCGCCTTATCACTGTTGCCAACGGACGCATTGAAGAAAATTAAACTTCCATAAGTTTTTTGTCAAAAAATATTGCAATACAAATAATGTTTTGATATAATTAAATGAACTATAAAAAATACATAATTATAGGAGTAATGATATGGAGTACAATACAAAAAACACTCAGGTTAACGAGGGCATTGACTTTCAAATCATAGCACAATATGCCGTTCGTATTTTTCAGAAATGGTGGGCGATTTTGCTTAGTGCAGTTATCTGCGCAAGTATTGGCTTTATTATTGCGAAGGTAACGTATGTTCCTATGTATAGTTGTACAATGGAATTTGCTGTAAGCAACAGAGCAGAAAACACAAACTCAGCAGGTCAAACATCTTCTGATATCAGTGCAAGTAACATGTTGGCGAAAAACTATCTTCGTCTTACAACATCTCCTGACTTTATGAACACTGTTGCAAGTAAAACAGGTTACAAAGTAAATGGCGAGGCACTCACAGGTAAAGATGTTAAGAGAATGGTTAAGTCATCACATATTGAAGACACATCATTTATTGCAGTTTCAATTACATCATCAAATCCTGATGTCTCTTTTGCAGTTGCAACAAGTTATGTAAATAACTTTGAAAACTTCGCAAAGGAAATTTTGCCAAGCACAACAGCAAAGGTTTCTGAATATCCTGTAAAACCTGATGAAGCAAATGCAAATAACACAACACTTTTATACTCTCTTTTAGGCTTTGTATTTGGTGCAGCTATTGTAATGCTTGCTATCTGTATCATCATCTTTATTAAGGATACAGTTAAGGTTCCTGACGATATTACAAATAAACTCAGCCAGAAAATTATTGGTTCTGTTGTTCACCTCAAGAAGCCTTCTGAAAATAAGAGTCTTCTTATCACAGATAAAAAGACAGGATTTATGTTTATTGAATCCTTTAAGCTTATCCGTACAAAGCTTGAAAATATCGCAAAGCGTCACGATTATAAAGTCTTCGTTTTCACAAGTGCTATGGAGAACGAAGGTAAAACAACAATCGCAACAAATACTGCTCTTGCTCTTGCAAAGACAGGAAAATCAGTTCTCTTGATTGATGCTGACCTTCGTAAACCATCAGTTTACAAAGAACTTGGTGTTTCAGTTGGTGGCGATTTAGGTCTTCCCGGTGTTGTTTCAGGCGAAAGAACATTGAGTGACTCAATTAAGTATTTTGAAAAGTTCAATCTCTTCCTTTTGGTTACAAGCCAACCAATTGCTGAATCAGCAGAACTTTTGTCAGCTGACGAAATGTCAGAAGTTATGGATGCTGTAAGAAGTGAGTTTGACTACATCATTATTGATACTCCTCCTGCAGGTCTTGTTGCTGACGCAAGTATTATTGCTCAGTATGCTGACGCTAATGTTATGGTTGTTCGTAGAGACCGTTCATCAATGCGTAGAATCAGAAGAACAATTGACGATATGTCAGGTACAGGTAAAGAGGTTGTTGGTTGTATTTATAACGATGCTGAAAACGGTACTGTTTTTGACTTCATTAAGAAGAATAAGAAGGGCAAAAAAGGTTACGGATACGGATACGGTTACGGCTATGGTTATGGATACGGTTATGGTTACGGCTATGGTTATGGCAGTGACCACGAAAAAAGCAAAACATCTAAATCCAAAAGCAAGAAATAATCTTACTTAAAATTTTATTCAGCTCGCAGACGGATGGTAAACATCTGTCTGTGGGCATAATTTATGTAAAAAAGGAAATAAAAAATGGCAGAAACAAAATTTATTCCACCACAAGAGAATAAGATGGGCACAATGCCAATAGGTAGACTTTTGGCAACAATGTCAACACCTATGATGATTTCAATGTTGGTTCAGGCTTTTTACAATATTGTGGATAGTGTGTTTGTATCCCAAATAAGCGAAGATGCACTTAATGCGGTTTCTTTAGCCTTTCCCTTACAACAGTTGATTATTGCTGTTTGTGGAGGCACGGCAGTTGGTATGAATGCCTTACTCTCCCGTTCCCTTGGTGCGAAACAGTTTGACAGAGCGAATAAAATTGCAAACTCAGGCATTTTTCTTTTTTTGTGTAGTTCAGTAGTGTTTTCAATTGTTGGAATTTTCTTGTCAAAACCCTTCTTTTTAGCACAAACGGATGTCCCACAGATAGTTAAATACGGCACGGACTATGCCTCTGTCTGCCTTGGTTGCTCAATTGGTATATGCAGTCAGTTTTGCTTTGAAAAACTTTTACAATCAACAGGTAGAACAACGCTTTCAATGATTGCACAGCTTGTAGGAGCAGTTATTAATATTGTTCTTGACCCAATACTTATTTTTGGACTTTTGGGTATGCCTCGACTTGAGGTTTTGGGTGCGGCAATAGCAACGGTGACAGGGCAGATTGTTGCGGCAATTCTTGCAGTTATTTTTAATATTAAATTTAACAAGGATATTCACATAAGTTTTAAACTAATTCGTTGGGATTCAAATATTATAAAGGATATTTATAAAATCGGTTTACCATCGATTATAATGCAGTCCATAGGTTCAGTAATGACTTTCTGTATGAATAAAATTTTGCTTTCCTTTACCACAACAGCAACTGCTGTTTTTGGAAGTTATTTCAAACTGCAGAGTTTTGTGTTTATGCCTATTTTCGGACTCAACAACGGAATGGTACCGATAATTGCATATAACTATGGTGCAAAAAGATATGACCGAGTAAAGAAAACGATTACCATTACGATAATAACGGCGATAAGCATAATGTTTGTAGGATTTATGGCTTTTGAGTTAATTCCTCACATATTGCTATCGTTCTTTAATGCTTCAAAAGAAATGCTAAAAATAGGTGTTCCTGCACTGAAAATAATCGGCACACATTATCTGCTTGCAGGTTTTTGTATTATTGCAGGTTCGGTATGTCAGGCAATTGGAAAACCCGTGCATAGTCTGATTGTGTCCGTTTGTCGACAACTTGTGGTGCTTTTACCATCAGCTTGGCTTTTAGCACAGAGTGGCAGATTGGAACTTGTTTGGTTCTGTTTCCCTATTGCAGAGAGTGTTTCCTTTGTTATGAGTTCATTATTCCTGAGCAAGACAATGCACAGAGCAAAGGAAAAAATGAAAGATATTATAATATGACAAACAAAAAGGTAGAAACCGTTGAGATTTCTACCTTTTATTATTTATTTCAACGTTTCCTTTGCAGGGTAAGTTTTGTCAGTTGGAGTATCGTCGTATCCACCTGACTGAATCCATATGGAATTCCCTTTGTTTTTGTAATCACAGTCAAAGGAAATATTTTCCATAGCACCATTTTCCCAAGTTGCGTCGCTGGTAGGAAAAAAAGAGTTGGTGATTTCACATTCCGTCCAAGTTTCCCAAATATCGGTATCAGCAAGCAATCCGCCTGCATTTCTCACCTCGCAACTGCGACGACGATTGTTGAAGGCAAAATCCTCCTGAAAAACATGAGTTACTTCAAATCGATGGGCTTCAACAGGATAACTGACAGATGCAGTTTTTATCCATTCACCATTTTCTTCCTTTACAAATTGAGTAAAATATGTTGTTTCATTTTCATAGTGTCTTTCAATTTTCATTGAGTACCAAGTGTCAACTTTCCAATCATAGGAGGTGTACACCTGTTTGCCTTCACCTTCGCCACCAAAATCACCGTGATAGCCATCAAGTGAAAATTCAACGGTGGGCTTTGTGCCATCAGGCAAATCCCATAGAGAAAACAAAAGAATATGTTGTCCTAAAAAGTTTTGAAATCCTGCATAACCATAGGACCAATTGTGAACAGCCCAATAGGTATCCCATGCATCTTCTGTACATTTCCAATCTATGGTAACGGCATCAAACTCGGAGTTTTCGGAATACCATAACACATACATATTGGGAGCATGTCTTAAAAGCCGTGATGGGAATATATTTTCTTTCGTTGTGGGTTCTGTTGTAGCAGTGGTTTCGGTTGTATTTGCAGTTTCACTTTTTAGGTTTTTCCAGAGAAACACTCCTGAAAATGAAAGGGCAACTAAAAGAAATAAAAGAATTGAATAAATAAGAATCTTTTTATTCATATACACCGTGATTAAAGATTTTTAGCGAGTTCTTTGATATATGCCTTGAAGTCTTCGCTGATTTCAGGGTGCTTAAGAGCAACTTCGCAGTTCGCCTTCATAATACCCATCTTGTTACCCATATCGTAACGAACACCCTCGTAATCAAGAGCGATAACACCCTTTGTCTGTGCAAGAGTTTTCATAGCATCTGTAAGCTGAAGCTCGTTACCTGCGCCCTTTGGTGTGTTTTCAAGGATTTCAAAAATTTCAGGTGGCATAACAACACGACCTAAAATTGAATAGTTTGACATAATTTCTTCAGGCTTTGGTTTTTCAATCATATCAGTACAATTGAAAGCCTTTTCTTCAAGTGGTTCAACTTTAAGTGAACAGTATTTGCAAACATCCTTTGCAGGAACTTCTTTAACACCAACAACACCTTTGCCGTATTTTTCATAAGCATCAATAAGCTGTTTTGTAACAGGCTCACCTTCAGAAATGAAAACATCGTCACCATAGAGGATTGCAAAAGGCTCGTTGCCGATAAAATTCTTTGCACAGAGAACAGCGTGGCCTAAACCACCTGTTTCTTTCTGGCGAAGGAAATATGTATTGCAAAGCTGTGAGCATTCGAGAACGGAATCATAAAGAGCTTTTTTGTCAGGATTTTTGCTGAGTTTGTCCTCAAGTTCATAAGCGTGGTCAAAATGGTCTTCAATAACACCTTTACCACGATTGGTGATAATAAGAACATCAGTAATACCTGATTTTGCGGCTTCTTCAACAAGGTATTGAATAGCAGGTTTATCAACTATATTAAGCATTTCCTTTGGAACTGCTTTTGATGCGGGGAGAACTCTTGTGCCAAGACCTGCGGCAGGGATAATTGCTTTTGTAATTTTCATAATTAAGAACTCCTTAATTTTTATTTATTAAATCTAATATTAACGGAAAAAAGTCATTAATATTAGTTCAAAACCAAAAATAATAATTTTTTCAACAAGTACGGCAAGGAATGTTACGCCAAATGCAATACCACCTGTCTTGAGAATTTGTTGCTGAATGGTTTCCGGCGTATTCTCTTTTGACCGTATGTCTTTTATGCTTTTTATAATATGTTTATAATACCATTTGTTTGCATTAAATCCTATATAAACGCTGACAAGAACAGTGGAGAGGCTTTGACCAATAACAATTCCTGCTCCGACTTTATTGTCGTTAATTGCTTTTTGAGCTTTCGTTGTAAGTTCGTTGAAAGTGTTGATATATTCTTCTTCAGAAAGTTCTTGTTCGCTGAGAGTTTCTAATTCTTCCTGATATTCGGTCATATCAGCCATAAGTCTTTCAACAGGGGGCAGATATGAGAGGAAGGAAAGACAAAGCACAAGTGCCATAACGATAATACCGTGCTTATAAAGTTTTCTGTAGAAAAACCAATATGGAGCAAAGAACATAGCCGCCCAGTTCCACTTGTTTTTTCCACCCTTAATATAAAAGAATTTCTGAATATATTTTGTCGTATCCTGCTGAACAAAAAGTGCAACATCTTCCGTAGGCACACCGTTTTCAAGTTCAGGAGGAAAGTTTTTCAGAGGATTCTGGTTAGGCATTTCAAAAGGGAACGGGAAAGGCTGATTGCCCAAATCATACCCTGTAAAATCTCTTTTTTGTTCGTTGTTGATTGTTTGTTGAGAATCTTCGATATTGCTTTGTGGTGCAGAGGATTCCCAACGAAAATTTTCATTGTGTTTGTCCGCATTACTGCAATTGCTGTTTTGCGTGTAACATTCACGGTGATGTGGTGTTCCGCAAAGGGGACAAACAACAATATCGTCGTCTGACTTAAAGGTCTGGTCACATACGGGACACTTGTCGTATGTGTATCTGAATTTATTATCTGACATAATTATACATTCCAACTATTGATATATTTTTCTTGTTCATCTGTGAGAACATCAATTGATGTTCCCCAGCTGTTGAGCTTTCTCAATGCAACCTTTCTGTCAATTTCTTCAGGAACATCAATTACGGAAGCAGTGAGATTTTCGTGGTTTTTAACGATGTATTCTGCACAAAGAGCTTGAATAGAAAAACTCATATCCATAATTTCTGCAGGATGTCCGTCACCTGCGGCAAGGTTTACAAGTCTGCCCTCTGCTATAATACTGATTGTTCTGCCGTCAGGAAGAACATAGCCCATAATATTGTTTCTTTGTGGTTTAATTTCTACTGCCATTTCTTCAAGGTCAGGAAGGTTGATTTCAACATTAAAGTGACCTGCATTACAACAGATTGCACCATCCTTCATATTCCGGAAGGCTTTTTTAGTGATAACATCTTTACAGCCTGTAACTGTAACGAAGAAGTCACCTTCTTTGGCAGCCTCGGTCATTTCCATAACAGAGAAACCGTCCATTCTTGCTTCCATAGCCTTGATTGGGTCGATTTCAGTAACAATTACCTGTGCGCCAAGAGCGTTTGCTCTCATCGCAACACCTTTACCACACCAACCGTAACCTGCAACAACAACTTTTTTGCCTGCAACAATTAAATTGGTTGTGCGGTTAATTCCGTCCCAAACGGACTGACCGGTGCCATAACGATTGTCAAAAAGGTATTTGCATTTTGCGTTATTAACGGCAATCATAGGGAATTTGAGTGCACCGTCCTTGTGCATTGAAACAAGACGAATAATTCCTGTTGTTGTTTCTTCGCAACCGCCTAAAACTTTAGGTAAAAGTTCAGGGTATTCGTTGTGGATAAGGTTTACAAGGTCACCGCCGTCGTCGATTATAACATCAGGACCTGCACTTATAACACAACGAAGATGCTCCATATATTCCTCTGCAGTTGCATTATACCAAGAGAATACATTTAAGCCGTTATGAGCAAGTGCTGCAGCAACATCATCCTGAGTTGATAATGGGTTTGAACCTGTTACATACATCTCTGCTCCACCCGCTGCCAAAACTGTGCAGAGGTAGGCTGTTTTTGCCTCAAGGTGAATAGAAAGAGCAACCTTTAAGCCTTTAAAAGGCTTTGTTTTACTGAAATCATTTTCGATGCTACGAAGTACGGGCATATGTGCTTTTACCCAGTCAATTTTTTGCTGACCTGATTTATAAAGGTCTATATTACGCACAAGACTCATTTTAGTTTCTCCAATACCGATTATATTATATTTATTAATAATACCATAATAGACTACAAAAATCAACAAAATTCAATTGGATAAAATATGCAGTTATAAATCATTGACAATATTTTGAAATTATGGCATAATAACAAGTGTGTATAAAAGAAGAAATATGGAGGAAAGATGATGAAATCACATTTCTTGAAAATTATATCAGTAATTATGGCAATAACTTTGCTTGCATGTAGCTTTGCTTCTTGTCAGGTTGCGATTAAAGAAGAACCTGCAGGTAACGGTGGAATGGATATAGCAGGACCGTCTGACGATTATTTTGGTACAGATGACAACCTAAATCAGGATAATAGTGGTATTGGCACACAGAATCCCGGTAATACAGTTAATCCAACCTCTCCGACAGCACCTGCTGACAGGCCAACAAATCCACCTGTAACACCAAGTACTTCGGGCTCAACAGATGCGGTTAATAGACTTCCACAAATTGACTGGGCTGGAACAGCAAATGATGCAGAAAAGGCTCTCCAGCAATTTTATACTCATTTTGATACTCCTGAAGAAAGAAAAGAAATTCTTCACGCAGCAGGTTATGAGTATGATGAGGAACAGGATATTTTCTACAGTCATTTAAATCCTTGGCAGAGATATTTTGGTTTCCATGATATTTATGACAGAGCTGCTCCTATTACAAATATGTGGTATTTAACACTTAAGATTGACTTTACTTACGGTTTCTATGACTGGAGACTTCAGTGGTGGAAGGGTCAGTACGGTGTTCTTGAAGGTGCAGAACTTGGTGTTTACACAAAGGATAAGGGTACACCGGGCGACTTCTATGAATGTGCTGCTGATGTGAACCTTCTTAAAATGGAATTTACATATTACCAGTCTGCTGCAGATTATAACCAGAGCAATCCTCTCTTTACAAGATATGAGCAGGAACACTGGTGGCTTACAGGCTTTAAGTTCGGTGTTACACAGCCTACAAAGAATGTGGTAAAGGCAGTTCTCTATGCTCGTGATACTGAAATGGCTGATAAGATTGAAATTGGTCTTCAGAATGTTACTGATGACAAGGGCAACTGGAATGGTTTCACCTCATACAGACCCGGCACAAATCAGACAAACTTCTATGTAAGAAAAGACAACATGTTTGAGGTTATCTGGAAAACAGCAGGTTATGTTAACTATAGTTATATGATGGATGGCAATCAGGACGACGCTGAAATCCCAACAGAATAAAATATAAGTAAAATTTTAACCCACAGTACCGTGTATTGTGGGTTTTTTGTTGCTGATATACATATAATAAAAATATAATTTAAAAAAGTTTCTTATTATAGTTGAAAAAATGCTTTTTTTAGTGTAAAATATACAAATACAATTTAATAATTGACTAATTTCACAATCTTTTTTGGAGGAATTGTATGAATTATACACTTACAAAGAAACAAGCAAAAGAACTTGTTGAATCAAAACTTTCTCATTTTATCGGGGTTAATCCCAACGAGGCTACAAACGAGCAGTTCTATAAGGCTGTTGCACTTATTGTAAGAGATATGATGAGTCAGGGCAGAGCAGAGTTTTCAAAAAAAGGCTCTGAAAAAGGAACAAAAAGAGTTTATTATCTCTGCATGGAATTCCTTATGGGTCGCTCACTTAAAAACAACCTTTATAATCTTAACCTTACAAAGGTTATGGAAAGTGTTTTAAAGGATTATGGTATCAAGATGGACTCAATTTACGACTGTGAGCCAGATGCAGGTCTTGGTAACGGCGGTCTTGGTCGTCTTGCTGCTTGCTATCTTGATGGTCTTGCAACTCAGGGTTATGTTGCAAAGGGATACACCATTCTTTATGAATATGGTATTTTTAAACAAAAATTAGTTGATGGTTGGCAGACTGAACTTCCCGATTTCTGGCTTCCCGGTGGAGATGTGTGGCTTGTTCCTCACGAAGAGCAGGCTATGGAAATCAAATTCGAAGGCGAAGTAAAGGATATCTGGGAAGAGCATTATCACCATGCTGAAATTGAAAACCCTACTGTTATTCAGGCTATTCCTTACGATATGCATGTTGCAGGTAAGGATGGCAAGGGTGTTTCTGTACTTCGTCTTTGGTCTGCAAAAGCTCCCGGACTTGATATGGCACTCTTTAATCAGGGCGACTATATGAGAGCTATGGAAAGAAACGCTATGGCAGAGGTTATCAGTAAGGTGCTTTATCCTGCAGATAATCATCCTGAAGGAAAGTCACTTCGTCTTCGTCAACAGTATTTCCTTGTTTCTGCATCTGTTCAGGATATTGTTCAACATCACCTTCGTGAATTTGGTACAATGGATAACTTTGCAGACAAAGTTGCAATTCATGTTAACGATACTCATCCAACAATGGCAATTCCGGAACTTATGAGAATTATGCTTGATGAGTGTGGTTACGGTTGGGACGATGCTTGGAAAATTGTTACAAACACAGTTGCCTATACAAACCATACAGTTATGAAAGAGGCTCTTGAATGTTGGCCGGAGGACCTTTACAAGCGTCTTATGCCTCGACTTTGGCAGATTACAAAGGAAATCGACAATCGTTTCCGTTCTTATGTGTGGGAAAACACCCATAATGCGGATATGGTTGAGAGAATGGCTGTTATTTCAAATGGCGTTGTAAGAATGGCTAACCTTTGTGTTGCAGGGTCACACTGTGTGAATGGTGTTTCTGCTCTTCATAGTGACATTCTTAAGGACACAGTTTTCTCAGATTTCTATGCACTTACCCCCGACAAGTTCACAAATGTTACAAATGGTATTGCACACAGAAGATGGCTTTGTCAGGCTAACCCAAAACTTACAAGCTTCCTTACAGAAACTATTGGAGATGGTTTTGTTAAGGATGCAGACAAACTTCTTGATTTGAGAAAGTTCAAGGACGATAAAGCAGTCCTTGATGAACTTGGAAAGATTAAGAGAGCAAATAAGGAAGAATTTGCTAAATATGTTCTTAAACATAATGGCATCAAGCTTGACCCTGATTCAATCTTTGATGTTCAGGTTAAACGACTTCACGAGTATAAGCGTCAGCATCTTAATGCACTCAATATTCTTTCACATTATCTTGCGATTAAAGAAAATCCAAACGGGGACTTCATTCCTCACACATATATTTTCGGTGCAAAGGCTGCATCGGGCTACTTTGTAGCAAAGAAGATTATTTCTTTTATCTGTGCACTTGCTGACTTAATCAACAATGACCCCGATGTTAAGGGCAGAATTAAAGTTGTTTATGTTGAAGATTACAATGTTACACTTGCTGAAAAGCTTATGCCTGCTGCGGATATTTCAGAGCAGATTTCACTTGCGGGCACAGAGGCATCCGGTACAGGTAATATGAAACTTATGCTTAACGGTGCAGTAACTCTCGGCACAATGGACGGTGCTAATGTTGAGATTTACGATGCAGTTGGCGAAGATAATATCTATATCTTTGGTATGAAAACACCTGAGGTTCAGCAGTTACAGAAACGCGGATATGTTCCACAGAATTATTTTAATGCAAACGGCGAACTCCAGAAGATTCTCAATTATGCAAATCACAACGGAATTGGCGGAAAGATGTTCCATGAAGTAACTTCAACAATTATCCACCACGACCCATATATGGTTCTTGCAGATTTTGAGTCTTACAGAAATACTCAGCAGAGAATTTCAAAGGACTTCCTTGACCGTGATAACTGGAACAAGATGTCACTTATGAATATTTCAGGTGCAGGACGATTTGCAGCAGACCGTGCTATTAACGAGTATGCAGCAAACATCTGGGACGCAAAATCAGCACTTAAAAAATAAAAACAATTGAAAATTGCATGAAAGGGCGAGGTCATTAGACTCCGCCCTTGTATTTTGAACAAAATTATTATCCGCAACATTGTTGCGGATAATTTCAATAAAAAACTAAGGCAGTTCGTTTGAACTGCCTTTTTGTGTATTCACTTTGCATTTTACTGCTGTGGCATTGAGTTCTGCATCATCTGTGACATCATACCCTGTTTTTTCTTAGGTGGTTTGTAAGCAGGAGGATTTTTCATAAGTTCCTTTGCTTTTTTACCTGCAGGAGAAGCAAGATATTTGTTTACAGCAACAAGTGTTTCGTAGAAATCTTCGTCCGTGATTTCTTCACGACATTTTGCAATAAGCTTTTCGTCGTTGTCAAGTTCTCCTAAAATTGTAACAACAACAAGGTCCTGAACATCGTTTGAACCGTTTTCGTAGATGTCGCTGAGAATTCTAAAGAGTTTTTTCATTTGCTGTTTATCGTTACCACGGATTGTTTCCAAAATGTATTTGTTAGCGTGGTTTACAAAGAAATCGTCACCAAGAAATTCGTCATATGTCTGGAAATTTTCTTTGTATGCATCTTTAAGTTCAGGATAAAGAGTAGAAATACGACTTGCAAGTGTGTTTGCATCATATTCTGTACCATTTTTTGCAGCAGATTTTGAAATTGTGTGTGGAGTTTTCTTTGTTGCAGCCTGACGAGCTTTTTTGCCGTAGGATGTACCTACTGTATCGCAGATTTCGTTGCAGAGAGATTTAACATCTCTTTCTTCAAAAGTTTCTAAATCAAGAAGGTTGGACTCTGTTTTAACAAAATCTCCGTCACCTGCTTTTTCTGTAACATCAAGAAGATTATCGTGGCTTAAAAGACGAATTGTAATGTCATCCTTTGTAAAATCCACATAAGCCTCGTCACCATCTTCGCAAACGGAACCTGATGTAAAACCAAGCTGTTCAAATTTTTCTGTACAACCCTTTAAAATAAGAGCAAGGGCATCATTTCTGTTGAGCATTTTCTATACCTCAAATCATTTATTTTTATGTATCCCATATAATATAACACATTTATTTTGATTTGTCATTAAAAATTTGTGAATATTATAATTGATTAGTTAAATATATTGTGTTAAAATAAATATATCTATGACTATCAGT
The DNA here is from genome assembly GCA_937898625.1 of uncultured Clostridia bacterium. Lineage (GTDB taxonomy): Bacteria > Bacillota > Clostridia > Oscillospirales > Acutalibacteraceae > Fimenecus. The sequence continues at coordinate 103,667 of CALEJF010000003.1, forward strand.
CAATTACGGAGCGAAAATTTATGAAAAATGCACTTATAATCTTTGGTGGTGTTTCCTCTGAACACGATGTTTCTTGCGTTTCTGCAACTTCGGTTATCAAAAACATCCCAAAGGACAAATACAATGTAATTATGATGGGAATCACCAAACAGGGTGAAATGTTTGTTTATGACGGAGATTTCAATAATCTTCCAAAGGACGGTTGGCTTTTGGATAAGTCAAACATCAAAAAAGCAGTAATTTCAACTGACCGTGCAGATCGTGGCATTATCGTTTTCAACGAAAACGGTTATGAGAAAGTAAAAATTGATGTTTGTTTCCCGGTAATGCACGGCAAAAATGGTGAGGACGGCACAATGCAAGGACTTCTCACAATTGCAGGTATTCCTTATGTCGGATGTAACACAATGGCATCTGCTGTTTGTATGGATAAGGCTATGACAAACGCAATCTGCGATATTAACGGAATCCAGCAGGCAAAGTGGAAATACATAACAAAATATGATTTTGAGCATCGTGGAAGAGAATTCGCAAGAGAATGTGAAGAATATTTAGGTCTTCCTGTATTCATCAAACCCGCAAATGCGGGGTCTTCCGTTGGTGTTGTTAAGGCGAAGACCCTCGAAGAAATTCAGCGAGGACTTGACTATGCTTTACAATTTGATTCACGAGTTGTGGTTGAAGAAGCAATTATCGGTGCAGAGGTTGAATGTGCTGTGATGGGTAACGACGAGCCATTTGCAGGTGCAGTTGGTGAAATCGAGCCAAGTAATGAATTTTATGATTTCGAAGCAAAATATGAGTCCGACAGTGGTCTTCATATCCCTGCAAGAATTGGCGAAGACAAAATTAAAGAGGTCCAGGAAAAAGCAATCAAGGCATATAAGGCGTGGGGTTGTTCAGGTCTTGCACGAGTTGACTTTTTCGTAAGATATTCTGACGGTGCAGTGCTTTTAAACGAGCCTAATACTCTTCCCGGATTTACAAATATTAGTATGTACCCAATGCTTATGGACAAAGCAGGAGTTTCCTATGGCGATTTAATCGACAAACTTTGCACCCTTGCAATTGAAAAATGGGAAAAGGAATTTGCACAATGAGAACAAACGCAGTTATAAGAATTCTCAGTAAGCAACGAACTGAAAATGGTGACAATGCAGGCGAAATGTCCGTTTTAGGTCGAATTACTTACGAGGAAAACAAGAATATAATTGAATATATTGAGAATAATGAAGAAACGGGTCCCGAAGAAACGACAATCACAGTTTTCCAGAATGATATTGTAAGTATTGTGAGAAATGGTCAGTTCAGCTCTGAAATGATGGTTGAAAAAGGTAAACGCCATCACACATTCTACAAAACACCTTATGGTGAACTGACAATGGGTATTTACGGAAATCAGGTTGAGTGGTCAAGGGATGAAACAGGGGCGGTTCTCAAAATGAGATATTCTCTTGATTTCAACAATGGATTTGTATCTGAAAACACAATGATTATATATATAGAAGAAAAATAAGGAGAAATAAGGATGTCAAAATTAGTTAAACAAGCAACTAAAGAATTACATACACTTATTGTTGATGCACTCGGTAAAGCAGTTTCACAGGGCGAAATACCTGCAGAAACAATTCCTGCATTCAATATTGAAGTTCCTGCAAATCGTGATAATGGTGACTATTCATCAAACATCGCTTTTGTTTGTGCAAAGGTTTTCCGTCGTGCACCTAAAATGATTGCGGATTTGGTTGCAAAGCATATCCAACTTGACGGCTCATATTTTGACTCTTGCACAGTTGCAGGTGCTGGATTTGTAAACTTTACACTTTCAAAAGATTTCTATGCAGATATTCTTCTTGATGTTAAAGCAAAGGATAAAGATTACGGCAGAAGTGACTACGGTGAAGGCAAGAAAATCAATGTTGAATTTGTTTCTGCTAACCCAACAGGTCCAATGCACATGGGTAATGCCCGTGGCGGTGCTTTGGGTGACTGCCTGGCAGCCGTACTTGATATGGCAGGTTACGAGGTAGAAAGAGAATTCTACGTTAATGATGCGGGTAATCAGATTGAAAAATTCGGTCTTTCCCTTGATATTCGTTATCAGCAAATTTTCAAGGGTGAAGATGCAGTCCTATTGCCAGAAGATAGCTATCATGGTGAAGATATTAAAGAAAGAGCACAACAGTTCGCAGATGTTTACGGTGACGAGTATTTAGACAAGAGTGAAGACGAAAGAAGAAAAGCACTTGTCGAATTCGCATTACCTAAAAACATTGAAAATATGAAAGCAAATATGGCAAAATACAGAATTGAGTATAATACTTGGTTTATGGAAAGTCAGCTTCACAATAGCGGTGCGGTTAAAGAGGTTATTGACTATCTCACAAATAAAGGTCTTACTTATGAAAAAGACGGTGCGGTTTGGTATAACAATATCAAAGTACAGACTGAAATGCTTTTAAAGCAAGGTAAAACGCAGGAAGAAATTGATAAACTTGAACTTAAAGACGATGTTCTTATTCGTCAGAATGGTAACCCAACATATTTTGCAGCAGATATTGCTTATCACAAGAATAAACTCGTTACTCGTGGCTTTGATAAGGCCATAAACATCTGGGGGGCAGACCATCATGGTCACGTTGCACGTCTTAAGGGTGTTCTTGAAGCACTTGACCTTGACAGTAGCCGTCTTGATATTATCTTGATGCAACTTGTTCGTCTTACTCGTGATGGCGAGGTTGTAAGAATGAGTAAGCGTACAGGTAAGGCAATTACACTTGTTGATTTGCTTGAAGATATTCCTGTTGATGCAGTTCGTTTCCTCTTTAATATGCGTGAACCGGGCTCACAGATGGACTTTGACCTTGATTTGGCTGTTGAGCAATCATCGCAAAACCCTGTTTACTATTGCCAGTATGCAAATGCCCGTATTCACAGCATTTTGCGTAAGATTGAGGCAGATGGCGTTACAGTTCGTGATTGTACAAAGGACGAGTTAAAACTTTTAACTGCTCCTGAAGAAATCGAGCTTATCCGTCACCTTGCATCTCTCACGGATGAAATCGTGAACTCTGCAAAGAACTATGACCCTGCAAAGATTACTCGTTATTGCATTGACCTTGCAACACTTTTCCACAAGTTCTACAACGCTTGCCGTGTTGCTGTGGAAGACGAAGCACTTATGCAGGCTCGTCTTTACCTTTGCACTTGTGTTATGAATGTTATTACAAATATCCTTACAGTATTCAGAATTTCAACACCGGAAAGTATGTAAAGAGTCAGTTGTGCCTATGCATGTGATATATTCGCATTGAGAACGAGGTTTATTTCATAGTAGAGTACGATGCCCACAGCATTTAGTTTTTTAAAAAACAACACAATGCTCAAGTTTTGTTGTTTGACAAAATACAAATATGTTGTAAAATAGTAAGTATAAAAAGCAGAGGTGATTGTATGAAAATTATGAAAAAGGTTTTATCAGTAATTATTGCGCTTTGCATTCTTGTTATGCCGTTGGCATTCAACACAAGTGCGGCAACAAAGGCTAAAAATGCTTTGCCACTTTCTGCTGGACTTGAGGCACTTCGCGGACAATTTGAAAGTGGAGTTGCAGATGAATGTGATGGTTATGCTCTTGATTATTGTTACTATTCACCTGTAGGAAAAAATGATAATGAAAAATATCCTGTTGTTATTTACCTTCACGGTATAGGTCACGGCTCTTATGTTGGCTCACAGCTTGATGATAGCACAATGGCTACCTGGGCATCTAAAGAGCTTCAGTCAAGATGGACTGACACAGGTGGTGCATATATTCTTTTGCCAAGATGTCCCGAAGACAAGATGCAGTATTGGAATAAATCATTCATTAATCCTCTTCGCACACTTATTGATTGTTTTATTGAGGAACATGGTGAAAATGTTGATACAACAAGAATTTTTGTTGGTGGTTCATCGGCAGGTGGCGAAATGACATGGGATTTGGCTATTGAATATCCTGAATATTTTGCAGGAATTTATCCGATGGCAGCAACGGGCACAAGAACGAATGATGATATTAAAAAGACGAAAGATGTTTCTGTGTGGATTTTTGCAAGTAAGCTTGACCCAATTATAAATTATGCTACCAATACTCTTCCACAGTGGGGAAAAATCTGTGAATACAATTCAAATCCTGAAAACTGTCGTCTTTCAAGTTTTACTCAGGTTGTAAACCCTGATGGAACAAGGGGAGATTCAAATCACAGACTTTTCACTACAATAATGTATGATTTATTTATGGAAGATGGGTCTGTTTATAAGAATGTTACAACAGTTAACGGAAAAGACGAAACAGTAAGCATTGAAGATGCAAAGGGTGTTATTTGGTGGATGCAGAATACTCATTCCTCATTTAACGGAGGAACATCGGATGATGCAAATGTAAGCATTATTTCTTATCTTTTTATTCCTATCAGAAATGTTATGTTAAAAATCGCTAATCTGTTCCAAAGACTTTTCGGGTTTGTATAAGATTTGATATAGATTTATAACGAGGACGATGCTAGCATCGTCCTTTAGTTTTTTGCATTTTTATGGAAAAACTGTTCATAATACAATTATGACTATATTTTTTGTTTTCATTGTCAATCTTTTGTCAAAATAACTATTGAAAAATAGGACAAGTAATTGTATAATTTATAAGATAGGAATTATTCCGTTAAAATATGAAAGGAGTTTTCATTTATTATGATTAACTACTCACATGAAGTTGAAAAAATGTGCTGTGTTAAAAAAGGTCCTCACCACGGACCAGCTCCAATCCCTGAAGAGGGCAATTGGGTAAAAGCTTATGAAATCAAAGATATTTCTGGCTTTTCACACGGCATCGGTTGGTGTGCTCCTCAGCAGGGTACATGTAAGCTCACACTTAACATTAAAGAAGGTATTGTTGAAGAAGCCCTTGTTGAAACACTTGGTTGCTCAGGTATGACTCACTCAGCTGCTATGGCTGCTGAAATTCTTCCCGGCAAAACACTTCTTGAATGCCTTAACACAGACCTTGTTTGTGACGCTATCAATACAGCTATGAGAGAAATCTTCCTCCAGCTCGTTTACGGTCGTTCACAGTCTGCTTTCTCAGAAGACGGTCTTGTTGTTGGTGCAGGTCTTGAAGACCTTGGTAAAGGACTTCGTTCACAGGTTGGTACAATGTTCTCAACAAAAGTTAAGGGCGTTCGTTATATGGAAATGGCAGAAGGCTATATCACAAGAATGGCTCTTGACGCTGATGACCAGGTTATCGGTTATGAGTTCGTTAAACTTGGTAAGATGATGGAAGATATCCGTCACGGTATGGATGCTGCTACAGCACTTAAGAACAATACAGGTTCATACGGTCGTTTTGCAGATGCTGCAAAATACATTGACCCAAGAGAAGAATAAGAGAAGGAGGATACTAAAATGGCTAATGATGTAAGATTTGAAGGCAAAGAAAGAAGAATGGCTAAAATCGAGAAATGTCTTGCTGAATACGGTATTGCTTCTCTCGAAGACGCAAAAGCTCTTTGCGAATCAAAAGGTATCGATGTTGAAGGCATCGTTAAAGGTGTTCAGCCAATCGCATTCGAAAATGCTGTTTGGGCTTACACACTCGGTGTTGCACTTGCACTTAAATCAGGTGTAAAAACTGCTTCTGAAGCTGCTGCAGTTATCGGTAAAGGTCTTCAGGCTTTCTGTATCCCTGGTTCAGTTGCTGAGCAGAGAGATGTTGGTCTTGGTCACGGTAACCTTGGTGCAATGCTTCTTAAAGAAGAAACAAAGTGCTTTGCATTCGTTGCAGGTCACGAATCATTTGCTGCTGCTGAAGGTGCTATCGGTATCGCTAAAACAGCTAACAAAGTTCGTAAAGAACCACTTCGTGTTATCCTTAACGGTCTCGGCAAAGACGCTGCTATGATTATTTCAAGAATTAACGGTTTCACATATGTTCAGACTGAGTACGATTTCTACACAGGCGAACTCAAAATCGTTAACGAAACAAAGTATTCAGACGGCGAAAGAGCTGCTGTTCGTTGCTACGGCGCAAATGACGTTCTTGAAGGCGTTGCTATCATGAAGAAGGAAGGCGTTGACGTTTCTATCACAGGTAACTCAACTAACCCAACTCGCTTCCAGCACCCAGTTGCAGGCACATACAAGAAGTGGGCTATGGAAAATGGCGTAAACTACTTCTCAGTTGCTTCAGGTGGCGGTACAGGTCGTACACTTCACCCAGATAACATGGCTGCAGGTCCTGCTTCTTATGGTCTTACAGACACAATGGGCAGAATGCACGGTGATGCTCAGTTTGCCGGTTCATCTTCAGTTCCTGCTCACGTTGAAATGATGGGTCTTATCGGTATGGGTAACAACCCAATGGTAGGTGCAACAGTTGCATGTGCAGTTGCTGTTGAAGAAGCAAGTAAATAATTAAGTTACTACAATAAGAAAGACAGAGCTTAAAACTCTGTCTTTTTTGATTTGAGCAGATAAATTTGTTGAGTTAAAATATATTACTGATTAATGGTTTTTCGCTACGGATTAGGTGGTGTAATTCGTCAATAGCCAAATCTGCTTGTTGTTCAAGTCTTTCCATGTTGCCTTGCTGGGCATACACGGGAAGGCTTTTTATTAATTCTTCAAGTTTGTCCGTTTCCTCGTGACGAATAAAGCTTTCCACGAGACCGTGCACATCTTCCCACAAAGAAACGGCATCATCGGACTTTGAAACTGCTTTTTCGGTTTCTTCATTCTGTGCAACCGTGCAGATGTTCCATAAGTGGTTTTCAAGTTCCTTACAAGCATTATTAACTAAAAAATATCCTGTAAAAGAGATTGCAAAAGCACTGAGAATAGCAGAAATGGCGGTAACTATCCTTTTCATACATTTTCCTTTCTTATGATTGTGTGGTTTCCTGCAGCATCAATGGTCATAAGCATAATATCTTTGATTTGAATTTTCTCTTTTTCTGCAATTTTATGCACCTTGGTTTTATTCATATTGCAGATTTTAAAATCCTGACTTACGATTTTTCCGTCAATTACAACGGTGCATTTAAATCCTTGTGAGTCAGTTGCCAGATTTAAATCATCCTTTGTTACGGTGTCGTAATTGGATTTTAAAAGTACGCTTATTTGTCCGTTTGTTTCAACAACTGCATATTGCACCTGCGAGATATCAAAAACATCCTTTTGACGGAGTGCTTCAAGCAAATCGTCAATGGTAAAACGCAACTCTTTCAGTAGTTTTTGATTCAAGTTTCCGTCATTGATAATAACAACGGGATGCCCTTGCATAAATGTACGGAATTTAATGCTTTTCATATTGAAAACTGATGTAAGAATTTCAAATCCAACAAGCAGAAATATTGGAATCAGAGTGTTTACAAGGGGAATATCCGTGTCCTGAATGGGAATTGAAATAATCTGCGAAATTAACAATGTGACAACTAAATCCGATGGCTGTAATTCGCCGATTTGTCTTTTGCCCATAACGCGGACACTAATTATTGCAAGAATATATAGAATAACTGTTCTGATTAAAGTAACAAACATAAAAATCACCATTCATATCTTTTGCCAATAGTGACAGAATATTACTATGTTTTAAGGCAAAGATAAAAATGGTGATTTTATGAGCGAAAACTGGTTTGACAAAAAGATAGACGAGATAACTGTTAAAGATAACAATAGTACAGAAAAAAGATTTGTAGATACAGATTTGCAAAAAAACATAATGTATATAAAACAGCAATTCGGCGATGCCTTTGATGTTAAATACAGAAAATACAATGCCTCGGGTAAAGAGGTCTATTTTGTTATGGTTGACGGAATGTGTGATAGTTTACTTGCCACCGAACAAGTGATTTTACCTATTATTGAAGCAGATTTTAGTGGTGAAAGCGGGGATAAACTTATTCATTCGGCTGCTGACCGAGTTTCTGCAAGTATTGATAAATCAATAACCAACGATATTGACGAGGCAATTCGTGAGGCGATTTACGGCAGTATTATAATGCTCACAGAAGGCTCTCATTTTGTCATTATGTTCGGTGTTCAGGGATTTCCCAAAAGAGCAGTACTTGAACCCTCAACAGAGATGCAGGAAAGAGGCTCCCGAGAGGCCTTTGTGGAGAGCTTTAAGGACAATGTGACAATGATTCGTCGTCGTGTGCGAAACCCTGTTTTTAAAACCCAAATTGTTGAGGTAGGCACTACAACCAAGACCCGTGCTTGTGTATGCTATATGTCCGACAGAGTTGATAAAAAGATGCTTGAAAGTGTGGTTGAAAGACTAAAAAAATCTACACTTGATACTGTTTTAGGTTCAGGGTATCTTCAACCTTTTCTTGACACAAAATATCCGTCAATTTTCAGTGGCGTGGGATTTACCGAAAGACCCGATGTGCTGACTGCCAAGATAGGCGAAGGAAAAATTTGTATTATCGTTGACGGAACACCCAATGCACTCATTGTGCCATATCTTTTTATTGAGCATTTTCATTCTCTTGACGATTATCTTAAAAGACCGTATTACGCAACATTTATACGCATATTAAAAATTGTTTCTTTTTTGTTCAGCGTTTTTTTGCCGGGACTTTATGTTGCCGTTTGCACTTTTCATCAGGAAATTATCCCTGAAACAATGATTTTTGGAATTACGGGGCAGGAGAGCCGAACACCGCTACCCGTTATGTTTGAAGCACTTTTTATACATTTAATCTACGAAATTGTCCGAGAAGCAGGACTCAGAATGCCAAAATCAGTTGGACACGCAATATCAATAGTAGGAGCTTTGGTAATAGGTGAGTCCGCTGTAACCGCAGGTATTTTATCTGCACCAATGCTTATTGTGGTTGGTCTTACAGCAGTCAGTTCGTTTGTAGTTTCAACCCTTTATGAGCCTGTGGCAATTCTACGCTTTACATTTATTATTGTTGGTGGTTTGTCAGGACTGTATGGTATTATGTTATGCTTTGCAGCAGTGCTTATAAATGCTTCGGCAATAAACCCTTATGGAGTACCCTTTACTTCACCCTTGTCACCAACAAAGGCAGGTGCTTTCCGAGACTTGATTTTAAGAGCAGGCTGGAAAAAATTGGGACAAGGCAGAATGCAAGTGAACAAATTGGAGAAATAAAATGGAGTTTTCAAAAGGAAAAATAAGTGCGTTTCAGTTCTTTACAATGCTGTTTTTAACCCGTACACTTACCACGGTAACCTATCTTTCATCATATACGGAAAATATCAGACTTTCCGATATGCTCATTCAACCTTTTTTCAGGATTATAATGGGGACAGTTATAATGCTTCCCTTGTATTTTCTGTATAAAAACAACAAGGACAAAAATTTATTGGATATTGTGAATGGAAAGTCAAAGGTTATGGCAAGAATAGTTTCCACAATTTATGTGGTGTTTTTCTTCTATTTTACAGTTGTTACCATAGCAAGGCTTGACCTTTTTACAGGAACGGTTGTTTTCCCTGAAACTGACCTTAAATATATTCTGATTTTTGCCATTATTCTTTGTTGTTATGGTGCTTATTTAGGGTTTGAGGCTTTGGGGCGAAGTTCAGTTATATCGTCAGTTTTTGTGATTTCTGCTTTGTTTTTTATAATGCTGACTCTCACAAAAAAAGTGGACTTTTTAAACCTTACACCCATTTTCTACAACGGAGTAATGCCCGTTGTAAAGGTTGCAGTTGATTCCGTTGGACAAACCGTTGAATATGCCATAATTGCCCTGATGCTACCAAGAGTTACGGGAAATGTGAAAAAAGGCTTTTTTATCTGGCTCATTTCACAAACTCTTTTAATGGCAGTTATGTTCTTCTTTGCCTGTACGGTTATGGGGAACTTTGCATCAACTCAACTTTTTCCGTTTCACACACTTGCAAGCCTTGCTGAATTTGCAATGTTCAGTCGTCTTGATGCCGTTTTTACAAGTGTATGGATTATGTGTGCATTCATCAAAGCGGGATTGCTTATTTACTTGCAGTCAGATATTCTCACAACTTATTTTGGAAAATTCAAAAGGACAACATATATTTTCGCAATAGGAATTTTAACTGTAATTGCAAATCTCTTTATTTCAGGACAGATTAAACGATTTACCTTTGTTGACAACAGCATAATAAAAGTCGTTTTAACTTCAATTACTGTTGTTTTAATTCCGCTACTTGTGTTGTTTTTCAGAAAGGAGAAAAAGATGTGCGAAAGGTCGGAATAATTCTACTTGCTTTAGTTGTTTCTGTTTTTACCTTTAATGAGAATGAAATATATAAAAAAGATATAAGAAATCGTCTTGTTATTCAAGGCGTTGGAATAGATATGGAGGAAAACGAAAAATATTCTGTTACAATTCAGGCAATTGACACTAATGCACAGGCGGCAGCATCCTCTGAGGGTGCATCACAGCCACCTTTGAAAACCTTTAAGTTGCAAGGGGATACAATCTATACTGCCATAAAAAGTGTTACTGAAAAAGAGGGTAAAATCCCTTTATATTCTCAAAATCGCATTATCATTCTCGGCAAAAGTATAACAGAAAAAAATATGGATGATGTAATTGACTTTTTTGTCCGTGATGTGGAAAACAGCTCATCCGTTTGTATTGCGGCGGCAGATAAAACCGCAGGAGAAATTTTAGAAGCTAAAAATGGAGAAGAATATATAAGTGCAAGAAATATTGAAACTGCAATAAATTCAAGTGAGTATGACGGACGAATTTTTCGCGTACAACTTTATGACCTTATTAACAGATATAATTCAAGTACAAAGGATTTTGCAGTCCCGTTGCTTTCAGTAATTGAAAAAGACAAGGAAAAAAGTGTTGAAATCACAGGCACAGCACTTTTTAACAATACGGAATATCGCGAAAAAATTTCTCCCACAGAAACAGTTTTTCTCAATATGCTTTATAACAGGATAAATAATTCTGCTCTTGCTTATGACTATGAGGAAGATAAAAAAGTGTCCCTTAATATTGTGAATGCAAAAACTGTAAGAAAAATAAAGATGGAAAAGGGAAAACCTACTTTTGAAATCACAATAAAACTCAAGGCTGATATCGCCGAAATCAATGGTGGGGTTTCTGCAAAAATGGAGACTTCGGAAATAGACAGAATAAGCAGGGTGGGAGAGGACTATATAAAAAACGAAACGAAAAAACTGATTTATAAAATGTATAACGGATATAATAGTGATGCTGTGGGTTTTGGACGGCTTTTGTATATTCACGAAACTGACTTTTTTAAGCAGAACGAAAAAAATCTCGACTCCGTTTTGCAAAACAGCAATTACGAAGTCGAGGTCAGTTTAGAAATAAGGAGAATCGGACACGAGTTTGTAGTTTAGTACAATTCACCATTGATACTGTCAAAGCAAAGTCGCTTTTCTTCACCATTTTCAAGATATTTAATTTCAATAAGGTTTTTTGAGATAAACTCAGCGGAAACAAGCTGTGGTCTTGTATTGTTGAAAATATGTAACAAAACATCCATTTTTTCTTCGTTGTAGTCACCAACATTGTCGGATGTAAAGAGCAAACTGCCAAAAATATGGTTTACAATTGCCGAGATTTTTCTCTGGTCAAAGGTGCTTGTCATATTGTTATCACGAAGCAAGAAAACATCGGGGTCGTTTGCGAATGCTCTGCCGTCAAGACCACGACGGAAAATAGTGTTCCAGAGAGTTGTACGGGTGCAAACATCCTCCAGATGCACCTTGAATTTATCCCATTCAAGACCAATGTCAGCACCAATTCGGCAGTAGTCAACCTTTCCGAATGCGGGATGAAGCGGTACACCACAACCAAGAATAAGCTTGTCACCAACACATTCACGAATAAAGTCCATAGCCTCACACATTAACTGACCGCGGGACTTCCCGTTTCTTGGCACAACACAGGCAGAATAAAGGAAATCAAGCTTAACCATATCGTATCCCCATTCGTTGAGGACAACATTGAAGAAGTTTCGGATGTAATCCCTTACTTCTTCTTTCTCAATGTCAAGGCCATAAAAACCGCCCCAGTTAAGACCACAAGACTGTTTTTTACCGTTTTTGTCACGGATAATCCAATCGGGATGCTCCTTTGCTACATTTGATTTATACTGACAAGAAAGAGGAGCAAGCCAAAGACCTGCTTTCATTCCCTTTTCGTGTATGCTGTCAGCAACGACTTTCATTCCGTTGGGAAATTTCTTGCTATCAATGCTTAACCAGTCACCAACAGCAGTCTGATAACCATCGTCAATCTGGAAGATATCGATTTTAGCCGGGACCTTTGAAAGAGATTCAAGGTCAGTTGTGACAATATCTTCTGTGATATTCTGATAATAGTTGTACCAGGTTGTATAACCGTTTGTTCTGCCAACACGAGGTGCAGGAATATTCATAGCAGAGAAATATTTGTCATAAACCTCATTTTCGTTGCCGTTAAAGTGTACAATGTCAATGAGCACATACTCGTCCTTTATTACAACGCCCTCTAATTCACGCTCAAAGGTAATTTCATTTTCAGGAGCAAGTGCACGGATAAGGGTATATCCCCATCTCTCACTTAATGAACCGAAAAGGTCAAAGCTTTCATCATTACGAACATATCCGTATGAAAAACCGTGAAAATAACCTTTTTGCTGGTCATACTTAACAAAATTGTAATCACCATAGGCAGAGGTTGGCAAAACTCGTTGGATTGCTTGTTGTTTAAGGTTTAATCTAAGAGGCTCATCATCCACAAAATATTCCTTACATTCTGTCCATGACTGGTATCCGTTAAGAAAAATGCGGGAATCCTTTTGAAATTCATATGGAATTGTCATTTTAAACTTAACATTTTCCAATTCTGCACAGGGTTTTACAGTAAGTTTAATATGGTCTTGCGTTGCAAGATAATCAATTGTAAAATGCTCAGTTTCAAAAAGATTGGTCTTATACACAACTTTATCAACCATATATTCAATATTAATTTTAAATCGTTTCATAAATGTAGCCTCCTTGTGCCTTATATAAAAAATTATAGTTTAATAATATTAAAAATGCAATACACTAAAGGGCAATTATATAACTATTTTTGTTTGACACTAAAAACTTTTTCGTGTATTATTATTGTATATAATTATGCCTTAAAGGGAGCGTAAAATGATGAGCATTAAAGAGATTTTTGAATATTGGTGTACCTTTGATGAGGATACAAAAAATGAGCTTTTAAGTCTTACTGATGAAAAAGAAATTGAAGATAGATTTTACAAGGATTTGGAATTCGGTACAGGCGGACTTCGTGGCATTATGGGTGCAGGTCCTAACCGAATGAACAGATACACAATCGCAAAAGCAACAAAGGGTTATGCAGATTATCTCAAAAGCCGTTTCCAAGGTGACATAAGCGTTGCTATTGCTTACGATTCACGAAACAATTCACAGTGTTTTTCACAAGTTGCAGCAGGGGTGCTTTCTGCCAACGGAATCAAAGTTTATATTTACGACACACTTATGCCAACACCCGTACTTTCATTTACAACAAAGTATTTAGGTTGTAATGGTGGTATTGTCCTTACTGCAAGTCATAACCCCAAGGAATATAACGGATACAAAATCTATGACGAAAAAGGCTGTCAGTTAGTGCCACAGTTTGCAAGCCAGGTCATTGAATTTGTAAATGCAGTTACAGATTTAAAATCAGTTGCAGTTGACGATTTTGACAAGGCAGTTAATGATGGAAAAATCGTAGTAATCGGTGACGATGTGCTTGATGAATTCATTAAAGAAGTTAAAAAACAATCAATTTATGAAGAAAAATCAGACCTTAAAATCGTTTATACAGCACTCCACGGTTCAGGTAATATCCCCGTAAGAAAAGCGCTTGAGGGAATGAATATTTCAATAGTAAAATCACAAGAATTACCCGACGGTAATTTCAGTACAGTTCGTTCACCAAACCCTGAAGAAAAAGATGCTCTCACTATTGCAATAGCACAGGCAAAGGAAGAAAATGCAGACTTTGTGTTGGGTACGGACCCTGACTGTGACCGTGTTGGTACTGCAGTCTTACATAATGGTGAATATGTACTTATGACGGGTAATCAGATTGGTGCCTTGCTTGTTGAATTTGTGCTTTCAAACAGAAAAGACACTCTCAACGAAAAATCAACACTTGTAAAGACTATTGTTACAAGTGAACTTGGTGCAGATATCGCAAGAAGTTACGGACTTAATGTTGTTGATACTCTCACAGGTTTTAAGTACATCGGTGACCAGATTGGCAGATATGAAATCAATGGCGACAGAGAATTTGTAATCGGTTACGAAGAGTCTTACGGTTATCTTGTAGGTACTCATGCAAGGGATAAGGACGCAGTTGTTTCTTCAATGCTTATCTGTCAGATGGCAGCATATCACAAGAATAACGGCAGAACACTTGTTGATGCTCTCAATAATATTTATGATAAATATGGTTTCTATCTTGATGCACTTGACACATTCGTACTCAAAGGTAAAGATGGTGCAGAGAAAATCCAGAGCATTATGACAGATATGCGTGAGAATGGCTCATCACTCTTTGAAAACATCAAAAATGTACTTGACTACTCAAAGGGTATCGACGATTTGCCAAAGGAAAATGTGCTTAAATACACATTTATGGACGGCAGTTGGATTGCAGTAAGACCGTCAGGCACAGAGCCAAAACTCAAGGTTTATTACTCAATGTGTGGCGAAACAAAGACAGTTGCAACAGAAAAATTGGAAAACATCCGTGCAATTTTAAAGAATGTAATTGAGGGATAATTATGAAAGATTACATAAACACAATAATCAAACCAAAACTTCAGGGTGATGGTGGAGAAATTGACTTTGTTTCTTATGAAAATGGTGAACTCACTGTGCTTTTGCAGGGTGAGTGTTCAAAATGTCTTATTGTTGACCGTTGCCTTCGTTGGATTGAAAGCGAAGTTATGCGAGATATGGGTGAAAGTGTAAAAGTAATTGCACAGAAGAAAAAACCATTTTTCTGGGACAAAGACTAAAGGGGGACGCTGAAAATGGCACATATTAAAGTTGTTAGAAGAAGTATGCGTCCTGAGGAATGGACGGATTTACGCTTCGGTTGGCTTAAAAGATACATATATAAAGAAAAATACGAAATAGAAAACCTTATGGTTCGTGATGCTCGTCAGGTAGCAGAGATGCAGTACGAGTATTATCCCGAGGGTTGGCGAAACTTACGCAAAGGGGATATGCATTTCACTCCCGACGGAACTGCATTTTTTGAAGCAGATGTAACTATACCCTCACATCTTCGTGGCAAAGAACTTTGGTTTTCGCTTAAAACTGCTGCCGAAATTATCGTTAAAGTAAACGGTAAATATGTTGGTGGTGTTGACCCTAACCGTGACAGGATTTTGCTTACCCCTTATCTTAATGGTGCAACGGAACTCCATTTTGAAATGGAGGGATATAACCGTTCAAAGCCTGATGACGAGAGAAACCCCGAGTCACTTTCAGTCCGTGGTTGTCGTCAGATTTTTGAGGGTGCTTACCTTGCAACAATCAATCACACTGTTCTTGACTTGGTCTATGACCTTGAACTTCTATTGGATATTGCAAAAAGTGAACTTTTCAATGAAGATTATCGCAGTTTCTTAAATCGTGAAATCAATAATGCACTTAATCTCATTGACTTTGATGATGTAAGAAATGAAGATGTTGCAAGTGCGAAAAAATATGTTGATGATGTAATATATGCAAATGACGATTATAAGGGTAACGGTGATGTTGCACTTGTTGCACATTCACACCTTGATATTGCATATTATTGGCGTAGAATTCACTCTGTACAGAAGAATCTGAGAACAATTCTTATTCAGTTGCGTCTTATGGACAGATATCCTGATTTTAAATATACTCATACACAAGCATACACTTATGAAATGCTTGAAAAGTATTATCCGGATGTGTTTGAGGAATTAAAAGAGAAGATTGCAAATGGTCAGTTTGAGCCGGTGGGTGCTATGTATGTTGAGCCTGACTGCAATATCCCTTGTGCAGAGAGTTTAATCCGTCAGTTTATGTATGGTCAACACTATTTCCGTGAAAAATTCGGGAAGACCGTTAAAAACTGTTGGTTACCCGATGTTTTTGGGAACTCATGGATTTTGCCACAGATTCTCAAAAAGAGTGGTGTTGACTATTTTGTATCAAACAAAATGTCAACTTGGAATGATACAAACCGTTTCCCGCATAATAACTTTATCTGGAAGGGTATTGACGGTAGTGAGGTTTATGCCTGTGTGCCACCAACCCACTTTATAACCTGGAATATGCCATCTCAAATTCAGGAAAACTGGGAAGCATATCAGGACAAAAACCAAGGCGGACAAACAATGTCTATGTTTGGTTATGGTGACGGTGGTAGTGGATGTACGGAAGAAATGATTGAGGTTATGCACCGTTTTAATAAACTCTCAATTATGCCAAAAACTGAGCATGTCAGCGGTCAGGAATTCCTTGAAAAGAACCTTAAGGACAATAAAAATCTCTCTAAATGGGATGGCGAATTGTATCTTGAAATGCACCGTGGTACATTCACCACAAAGTCCAAGATGAAACGCTATAATCGTCAGCTTGAATATAAACTCCGTGAGGCAGAAATCGTTTCAACTCTCCGTCATTTAAAGGGTGCAGAATATCCACACGAGGAAATTCGTGATATTTATAAAAAGTTACTTATAAACCAATTCCACGATATTCTTCCAGGCAGCCATATTACACCTGTTTATCGTGATGCTATGGCAGATTACCAAGAAATTGAGCAGAGGGTTAACAAGAT
Organism: uncultured Clostridia bacterium; assembly: GCA_937898625.1. Lineage (GTDB taxonomy): Bacteria > Bacillota > Clostridia > Oscillospirales > Acutalibacteraceae > Fimenecus. The sequence continues at coordinate 120,517 of CALEJF010000003.1, forward strand.
TATCGGTACAGGTGAAGAATATTTCAATTCACTTAATTTCCCTCGTAAGCACCTCACTTTCGTTGAAAATGAATTTGGTAACAGTACCCGTTATGGCAAAAAGGGTAATTGGGTAATTCCAAACCTTCCTGCTCTTTCATGTGGTGACATTGAGTTTGAAGAAACTGACGAAGAATGGCTTTCTATCGGTGAAAAGGTTGTTACTCCATTCTATGAAATCGTGTTTAACACCGATGGCAGTATTGAAAGCCTTTACGACAGAGAATTACAGCGTGAATGGGTAAACGGCGAATTTAATAAACTCAAACTTTATAAGGATAACCCCGGTGTTTATGACGCTTGGGACATTCTTCCTAACTATAAAGACAGAGAAGTTGACATTCAGATTGTTTCACCACTTAAAACTGTGGAAAAGAATTCAGAGGTTGTGTCATTTGCTTGTACTCTTGGCACAGAAAAAAGCACTTGGAAACGAATTATCCGTGTTTTTCGTCAGTCCCGTGGCATTGAAGTTGAAAATATCGTTGATTGGAATGAAAAACACGTTCTTGCAAAGGCACAGTTTGATTGTAATGTGTTGACACGAAAGGCAGTTTGTGACACAAGTGCAGGTTTTGTTGAAAGAGAAACTCACAGAAACACAACTTGGCAACAGGCTCGTTTTGAGGTTTGTCACCATAAATGGGTTGATATGGCAGAAACCGATGGTGGTGTTGCTCTCATTAACGACTCAAAATATGGTGTCGGCTTACTTGAGAATTCAATGAGTTTAAGCCTTCTTCGTGCAACAATTCGTCCCGATGTTACAAGTGACTTGGGACACCATGAATTTAGTTATATGATTTATCCGCACGGTGATGATTTTGTAAAAGCAGAAATTAACAATATTGCTTATGAGTATAATATTCCATTGGGTAAAGCAGACCTTACTTGTGAAAACTCATTCGGCGAACTCTATATGCAGACAATGAAGATGAGTGAGGACGGCAAGATGATAGTTATCCGTCTTTCCGAGCAAAATGGCAGACGAGGAAGGATTAAACTTGACGGCAAAGTTAAACTCCTTAATTTCCTTGAGGATGTTATTGAGGAAACTGAAACAATAGAATACAAACCGTTTGAAATTATCACAATTGGTATAGGAGTCTGATAAAGGTGGGCTTGTCCCACCTTTATTCTTAACAAGTGTGAATAAGTTAAAGAAACCCCAAAAACATAGGGAGAAATTATTATGAATAATCTTACAATTAAAGAAAATGAATTACTTTTAATGCGATATACTGAACTTATCCGTATTACTGCTTGTGGTAATAATGCAATTCGTTTTCAGTCCTTTCCCGATTGTCAGGTAATTGATGAAAATTATACTCTTATGCCACAAAAGGCAGATGCTGTAATCGAAGAATCTGACAATTTTGTTACCCTCACTTGCGGAAAACTCAAAGTGAAAATTGAACCTAACGGGAAACTGACATTTTATGCAGATGACAAGAAAATTATAGAGGAAAAGCCTGAACTCACATTCGAGAGTAATTTCCGTCATTTTGATAACAAGGGTAGTGGGCTTTGGACGGCTCGCGTTACATTTGAACCAAACAAAAACGAGCATTTTTTCGGACTGGGTCATAGTTGGGATAACGAATTTGACCTTAAAGGCTCATCAATCGACATCCGTAATGTGAATGCAAAATGCACAATTCCTTATGTTTATTCATCCTTGGGATATGGCTTTATCTGGAACAACCCGTCAACGGGACTTTGCGAACTTTCAAACAACCGTACCCGCTGGAGTTGTGACTGCTGTAAGTTTATGGACTTTGTTGTTATGGCAGGAACACCTAAAGAGGTTTGTACAACCCTTGCAGATTTAACCGGTTATGCACCGAAAATGCCAGAGTGGGCGACGGGCTTCTGGCAGAGCCGACTTCGTTATGAAACTCAGGAAGAATTGCTTAGTGTTGCCCGTAAGTATAAGGAGTTAGGCATACCACTTTCTGCAATTATTGCCGACTATTTCCATTGGACAGAGCAAGGGGACTATAAATTTGACCCCCAGTATTGGCAGGATGTTAAGGCTATGACGGACGAACTTCACCAAATGAACACAAAACTCATTGTGTCAATGTGGCCTACAATCAACGGTGGCAGTGAAAACTATCACTATATGCGAAGTAACAATATGCTTATGCGTACTGCCCGTGGGCCGGACAGGGTTTTTGATTTTTACGGTTGGCAGGGTGAAATTGATGTGACAAATCCTGCTACAAGGGAATATGTTTGGAGTAAATTAAAAGCAAACTACATTGATAATGGTGTTGATGCTCTTTGGTTTGATGAGGCAGAGCCTGAAATTCATCCCGAGCATTTTGACAATCTAATTTGGTACAAGGGCAGAGCTGATATGGTGGCACTTCTGTATCCCTATTATTACTCAAAAATGGCTTATGATGGTTTCAAATCCATTGGGCGTGATGACATAATCACTCTCACTCGTTGTGCATATTTAGGTAGCCAGAAATTTGGTTCTCTTGTGTGGTCGGGTGACATCCGTTCAAGCTTTGAAAGCCTCAGCCATCAGGTTAAGGCAGGGCTTAATATGGCTATGTGCGGAATTCCTTGGTGGAATACGGACATTGGTGGTTTCTACGGTGCTGACATTACAAGCGACTATTTCAAGGAACTTATTGTCCGTTGGTTCCAGTTCGGACTTTTCAGCCCCGTTATGCGACTTCACGGCTCACGAAATCGTCATTTTGAGCCGACTCCGGGACTTAAAGAGCCAAGTGGTGACCCCAATGAAATCTGGAGTTTTGGTGACGAAAATTTTGAAATCCTTAAAAACCTTATTTTCATTCGTGAAAAACTAAGACCTTATATTCAAAAACAGATGGATATTGCAAGTGAAAAGGGTTATCCCGTTATGCGACCAATGTTTTTTGAATTCCCTGACGACGAGTTTTGTTATACCCTTGATAGTCAGTATATGTTTGGTGATGATATTATCTTCGCACCGATAGTTGAACAAGGACAAACAGTAAAAACTGTTTATATCCCTGACGGCGAATGGGTGCTTACAAAAGATAAAAAAGTTTACACCAAGGGGATATATGGGATAACTGCAAATGTTGACGAGTTTATTGCACTTGTCAAATCAGATTCGGATGTACTCAAATGCTTTGAATAAAAAACTTATTCTCTGTAAAGTTTCTTGCTCTTTTTCTTTTGTTGTGCTATACTTTTTGCAGATATTAAGTGGAGGTCCACATTATGATTTATTTTTATCCTGAAGATTTTGGTGCACTTGGTAACGGTGTGAATAATGACTGTAAAGCAATCCAATCGGCCATTGACAAGGCAGAGGAAAACGGTGGCGGTACAGTTGTACTTACAAGCGGAAAAACATATTACTCTGACTCAATTCGAATGAAGAAGAATGTTGAGTTGCATCTTCAAAAAGGCTCTCGCCTTAAGGCAACTGATAATATTGAGGGCTATATTCGTCCTTGCAATATGATTAACGACCCTAAAACCGCACTCATCGGCAACCCTGTTACGGGCAAACCGTCTTTCGTTTTCATTTATGGCTACGAGGCTGATGGTTGTACAATTTCAGGTGAGGGTACAATTGATGCTAACGGCCACGCATTTGTTGAGCGAAAGGATAAATATTATGTAACGGGTAATTTTTATCCGCGTCCAACAGTTATCTATATTGAAAAGAGTAATAATATTACATTTAAGGATGTAACCATCGTTGATGCACCATTCTGGACCTTGCATCCTGCAGGTTGCGACGATGTGCTTATTTCACAAATCAGAATTCTCAATGATTTGGATGTTGCAAATTCCGACGGTATTGACCCTGACCATTGTACAAATGTAAGAATTTTAGGTTGTCACATTGAATGTGCTGACGATTGTATCTGCCTCAAAACATCAAAGGGTAATGCGGAATACGGTCCATGCGAGAATATTGTTATTGCAAACTGCACTCTCATTTCAACATCTGCTGCCATTAAAATCGGTACAGAGGGTGTTGGGGATTTCCGTAACGTAATTGTTGATAATTGTATCATTTCAAAGAGTAACCGTGGTCTTTCAATTCAAATTCGTGACGGTGGAAATGTTGAAAATGTTACATATTCAAACTGCATTATCGAAACTCGTCGTTTCTGTCCTGATTGGTGGGGTACTGCTGAGCCTATTGTTATTACAACATTCAATCGTGATGAAAATACAAAATCGGGTAAAATCAAGAATGTCCGTTTCCATAATATCACTTGTAAGGGTGAAAATGGCGTGCTTATTCACGGCACAGAGGAAAATATGATTGAAGATGTAACCTTTGAAAATGTAAGCGTTACAATGACAAAAACATCAAAATGGGACTGTGGACTTTATGATTTAAGACCTTGTTTACAGTATGGTGTTGAAAAGTACAAAAACAGCGGTTTCTTTATCAGAAATGCAAAGAATGTGATTATTGAAAAATCATCAGTTCAATGGGGAAATCTTTGCGACGACTATAACAAAGCAATCGATGCGGAAAATGCACCAAATCTCGAACTCATAAGATTTACAGGTGCAGATGCAAAACAGGAGATGTAAAATTATGAAAAAATGTTTATGTATTTTTATATCCGTATATCTTATTCTTTTAACTTTTTCTTCTTGCGAAAAACAATTGCAGAATGACGAAAAAGAAAATACATTGCAATACGAAGAGCAGGATACATCAAGGTCCACAACAGAGAAAACACCTGTAACATCTGATGATGAAAACAACGAAAGTGAGAAAGATGTTGTAGAATCTAACTTACTACCGTTATCTCAGAAAAAGATGGAGTTTATGTTTCTCAGTGGAGCAGGAGGATGGCGGACATCCATAACATTAAATGTGGATGGGTCATTTATAGGAGAATACTCTGATTCTGAAATGGGTAGTAACACCGAGGCATATCCTAATGGCAGTGTGTACATTTCGACTTTTTCAGGAGATTTTGTGAATATTGAAAAAATAAACGACCATTCCTACAGAATGAAAATAAGCAAGCTTGTAGTTGAAAAAACCATAGGTGAAGAGTGGATTGAAGATGGAATTAGATATATTGCAAGTGAGCCATATGGCTTAGAACAGGGAAAGGATTTTATCCTTTATCTTCCTGACACACCAATTGATATGGTGCCAGAGGAATTCCTGACATGGTGGCCGTACCGCTATGAACAGAAAGATAGCCCAAGAGAAACCCTCGATTGCTACGGAATTTTAAATGTCACCACAGGGTATGGTTTTTTTAACGCAGTATAAAATCAAAGGCTTGACCAATTTGGCCAAGCCTTTTTAATATAGTTTGAATATATAACAAATTACTCCATAAATCACAGCAGAAAAAATACCGTAGGCAATTACAGGTCCTGCGATTTTAAAGATGTTTGCACCAGTACCCATAATAATTCCCTCGGACTTAAATTCAAGGGCAGGGGAAACGACGGAGTTTGCAAATCCTGTAATAGGTACTATTGTACCTGCTCCTGCATGCTTTGCGATTTTATCGAAAACACCGATTCCCGTAAGGATTGCTGCAATTACAATCAATGTTGACGGAGTTAATGCTTTAACGGCTTCTTTAGAAAGACCTAATCTTTCATATCCCCAATTCAAAAACTCACCAAAGGTGCAGATTAACCCACCGATGAGAAAGGCTTTAATGCAGTTTAAGATTTTAGGTGATGGTGGAGATGCTTTTTCTGCCATTTTATTATATTCGTTGTTTGTTGTTGACATTTAATCACGTCCTTTGTTTTATTATTTCACCACGACGAAATAATATTATTAAAATATGTTGGAATAATTGAATTTTTTTTAAATTATGGTATAATCAAAAATGATACATATTTCAGGAGAATTTTGAGTGAAAAACAAAGGAAAAAGTAAAGGGTTTCGAGTTGTTTGTATAATTCTTGCGGCAGTTTTAGCTTTCAGTTTAATCGATTTCGGATTAAGTGAGTGGACGGACTTGAAAGCTTATGAGGATGCTGTCAGAGACGATACAAAATGGGAAAATATAGTTGAAAAAGTTGATAACAATATTTCCTTGACAACGGAAGATTATGAAGTCATTATGTCTCAAACGGGACTTGGGAAAAGTGCTTTTGACACCTTGGTTTCCCAAGGAAGAACGGATAGAATAGAAGATTACAGAGAATATTTTTTATTGGACAAAGAGTTTTATTGCTACCGTGAAGGAGTTTTTGCTTGCCACGAGTCAATTAAGGACAGCAACGGAGAGTTTATTGACAATCCGCCTTTTGCAGATATACGAAATGGTGATATAATTGTCACATTGAGTATTCATTCCCTTGGTTGGCGACATGGTCACGCCACTATTGTCACAGATGCTGAAAAGGGACTTTGTGTTCAGGCAAATATGGTGGGTGAAAAGTCAAGTTACGGTTATGTTAATACTTGGAAAGATTTTCCGATGGTTGCACTTTTGCGAGTGAAGGACCAGAGCGAAGAAAAGGCAGAGGAAGTTGCTGAATTTGCTGATGAGAGCCTGAGGGGTTTACCATATTCATTGTTTTCGGGAATTTTTACAGGAAGAAATGCGGACAAATTACCCTATGCGACACAATGTGCACATCTTGTGTGGTATGCTTATTATCACTTTGGAATTGATATTTCACCACAGGGTGGAAGAATTATTACACCATATGATTTTCTAAAAAGCGATGAATTAGAAGTTGTTCAAGTTTACGGAAGTATTTTGGAGGTATGAAAATGAAATATTATATAGTGGCAATTTTGATTGTTGTAATGGCAGTATGCTTTGCAGCGTGTACAAGCGCACCTGTTTATGAACAAGTTGGTCCTACACCTCAGATAACAAGACCTACACAGGAGGCTGAAACTGAGAAAGGGACAGAAAAAGAAACAGAAAGCGAAAGTTTAACGGATATAGAAGAATCATTATCTGTTGAGGACTCCGCAGAGCCTATAACTGAAAAACCAACAAATAACAACAAACCAAAACCCGTTACTCCAACGAAGCCTGTTGTGCCGACAAATCCTGTTACCCCAACAGAGCCCCAGAAACCTGAAATATCTGAACCAACAACAGAGGAACCAACAACAGAGGAAAACTCACAACCTGAAGAATCACAGCCACAGGAACCTGAGACATCTGAGCCAACAACAGAGGATGTAACAGTAGATGATTTTATAGGATAAATTAATATTATTAAAATGAGAGGCGATAAAGCGCCTCTCATTTTTCTTGCTTTTGGAGTATTTTTCACTTGTATTATTATGTATTATTTGTTATAATAAATTATTAAAAAACTATTATCCGTAACTATGCTCAAAAGAGGTCTAAAAATGGACATATTTAATGAAGAAAAAAAGAAAGATTTAATAATTGGCAGAAATGCCGTAACGGAACTTATTAAATCGGGAAGAGAAATTGACACACTTTTTGTTCTGCGTGGCGAAAAGAATGGCTCTGTCGGAAAAATCATTGGTCAATGCCGTGATAAAGGCGCTGTGGTTAAAGATGTTGATAAGAAAAAACTGGACTTTATGTGTGGCCACAGTAATCATCAGGGTGTTGTGGCTATTTGCGCGGCTCACGACTATGCAACGGTTGAAGAAATCCTTGCGGTTGCTGAAGAACGAGGGGAAAAACCATTTATCGTAGCTTGTGACGGAATTGAGGACCCACATAATCTTGGTGCAATTATCAGAACTGCAGAGGCAGCAGGTGTTCACGGGATTATTATTCCAAAACGCAGAAGCGCATCCCTCAATTACACAGTAGGAAAAACAAGTGCAGGAGCTCTTGAATATATGAAGGTTGCCCGTGTATCAAATCTTGCTTCAACTCTTGATGAGTTGAAGGAAAAGGGTATGTGGGTTTATGGTGCTGACATGGATGGCGATGATATCCGCTCAGTAAATCTTGATGGTGCAGTGGTCCTTGTTATCGGTTCAGAAGGTGACGGAATGAGCAGAATTGTTCGTGAAAAATGTGATTTTATTGTTTCACTTAAAATGAAGGGACAAATCAATTCACTTAATGCTTCTGTTGCCGGTGGAATTTTAATGTATGAATTTGCATATAAAAGATAATTTTTAGTTAATTTATCTGTAATAATTTTTTCGGGGGAATTTTATTATGGCAGAGAGAATACCTGATTCTTTAATTGATGATATTCTTAATTCAACAAAGAAATATGGCTTGGACAAGACACAGCAGACAGAATATTCTGCTGTGGATATTGACTTTATTCTTGATGATGCAAAAGAATATGCAGCGAGAGAAGATATAGTATCACAACCGGAAATCAAACAGGAAAAAGCAAAGGAATTTACCTTTACTTTTGATAAGAAGGAAAAGACAAGCAAGAAATTCACCTTTGATTTTTCTAAAGTTGAAGCTTTAGATGAGGATATTGACCTTGATGGTATTCCTGCGTCCATTGACGAAGACGGACAGATTGGCATTGATTCTGTTGATGAAGAAATAGTTGAAGAGGAAGCACCTGTTGAGGAAGAAGTTAAGCCTATTACAGGACAGATTTCTATTGAGAAAACAAGAATGTTCAATGAGGTTGATATTAGAAGCGAATATAATCCTAATATCTCTCATAATTTAGGAAATAGGGTTGTAAGAACAACAAGTGGTGATGCACAACCGCTTGCAACGCCTGTAGCAGCAGACGAAAAGTATAAAAAGCACTTTTTCAATAAACCTGTACAGAAACTTGAAACTACTGCAGAACATCGTGCAATAAGCGAATCTATGCCACAAAAGACTATCGAAACCCCCGGTGTTGTGGTGAAGAATCGCAGAGTAGCACAAAACACCGACGGAATTGCTCCCGTCCCAACCCTTGTGCCTGCAGAGTATGAGTACGAACAAGAGAAAACCCGATTTATTTCTACAAATATCACAGATTTGGAAGACGACAATCAGATAATGATTGAAGGCTTTGCAGAGAATGAGGAGATTTTGCAACAATCTGAAGAACAGGCTGAGGCCGAACTCAGAGAGAGTCGTAAAGATAAAGTAAAAGATTTTGTGGATGGTAACTTAATTTTCAAACAAGAACTTGAAAACTCAGTACCAAAAAAGAGATATACTCGTCAAAGAGTATCTGTTATCCGTGAGTATTTTGGTCCTAAAGACGAGAATGCGGTGCGAAAAGTATTTACAACAGAGAAAAAAGGAGTTTTTGTAAAGCTTGTTTCAACATCTGTAATTTGCCTTGTTATGTCCATTCTCGCTGCTATTGCAGGTTCGGACAATGGCAACTTTGAACTTTATGGCAACAACGAGTTTGTATATTCTCTTTTCCAACTCTTACTGTTGATTGTTGCTTCCGCTATAAGTTTTAACTCCTTTAAAAAGGCATGGGAAAATATAAAAAATCATATTGTTGATATGGATACTGTTGTGTCGCTCGCCGCAATTCTTGGAGCGGTGCAGTGTCTTGTAAGCTTTGCTTTCACAGATAGTGTTGAGTCTGTTGCCAGCCTTACTGCGGGTGCAGCCGTTATCCCAATGATTATGAAATATGTGGGAGATTTGATTCAAAGCAAAAATGATAGTGAAAACTTTGAATTCCTTTCAAAGACGGTTCAGGATTGTTATAGTGTTGAAAATATTGCTGATGAAGATGTTGCAAATGAGATTTCAAGAGGATTGCTCTTGGCAGGTCCTGATATTAAATATTCAACAAAGGTTGGTTTTCCACAGAAATTTATTGAAATTTCCCGTTCGGCGGACACAACAGGGTCAATTTGTAAAATGACAATTTTATTGTCCCTTGCAGTAGGACTTGTTGTTGGCGTTGTAGCGATGGTTATGTCCTCAAATTTCTTTGTTGGCATAAGTGCTCTTACATCGGCTGTGCTTATGGGATTACCTATGGCAACAGGTGTTGTTTCTGCAATTAATCTTCGCGTAACCAATAAAATTTTAAATGAAGAGGGTGCTTTGCTTAACGGATACAGTGCCGTAGAAGAAGCAGTTAATTCAAATGGTGTTATAATTGATTCTTGCGATGCATTTGAAGAAGGCGGTTGTAACCTTGAGGGAATGAAAACATATCATAAAATGAGAATAGATGAAGCTATTCTCTATACAGCATCTGTGGTTATTGCAGCAGGGGGTGTATTGGCTGAAGTTTTTGAGGGAGTTATTGACGGAAAAAGAGAATTACTCCTTCCTGTTGAATCCTTGGCTTATGAGGAAAAACTAGGTTGCTCTTGTTGGATACATAATCACAGAGCACTTGTTGGTAACCGTGATTTGCTTGTTCATCATAATGTTGAAACTCCTGACAGGGAGTTGGAAGAAAAATATAAGCAAATGGGTAAAAATGTGATTTATCTTGCTATCGAGGGTAAAATTGCTGCTATGTTCATTGTGGTTTATAAGGCAAATCAGGAAACAGCAAAATATATCCGTGAACTTGAAAAAGACGGACTTGCAATTTTCTTCAGGACTGCGGATGCCAATATTACAGAAAGATTTCTTGAGAGAGAATTTGGATTGCCTGAAAATGTTGTTAAAATCATTAATCCTGTTGCAGGAGATATGTTTGCAAAAATTTGCAACGAGGAAAAAGATTGTACCGATGCAAAGATAATTCATGATGGTAGTGCAAAATCAATGCTTGCAGCACTTCACGGTGCATTTGTAATCAACTCTTTTGTTAATTCATCAAAATTGATACAACTTATTGCATCAGCAATTGGTGTAATAATTATTGCACTTTTAACTTTCCTTTCTGGATTGTCACAAATTGGAGTGTGGCAGATTCTTGTGTACCAAGTGGTATGGGCAGTTATTCTCTCTGCACCTGCTCTGGCACGAAAAAAATAACTTTATTAGGAGGCGAACAGTATGACTGAGTTTTTTGAGATAATCAAGAATGCTGCTTCGTGGATTTGGAATTTTGACCAAATAAGATTTACTGTTGATGCGATAATAAAATTAGGAATAACCACTATACTCAGTGGTTTTATAGGTTTTGAAAGAGAACACTCTCACCGTCCTGCAGGATTTAGAACGCATATTCTTGTTGCAGTCGGCTCTGCACTTGTAATGCTCACATCTGTTTATATTTTTGATAGTCAGGGAATGACAGGGGATGTAACACGAATGAGTGCGCAGGTGCTTAGCGGGATAGGTTTCCTTGGTGCAGGTACAATTCTTCGTGAGGGGTTTTCTGTTAAAGGTCTTACAACGGCTGCATCTCTTTGGGCGGTTGCTTGTGTAGGTATAGCAGTTGGTGCAGGTTTCTATGCAGGTGCACTCGTTGCAACGGTGGTTATTTATTTAACACTTAACTCACTTAAAAGATTCATTGTTCGTGGTTCAGCAGGTAAACTTCTTTTTATCGAAATTCACGATGTGGGAGCACAAATTCCACTTATTACAAAAACAATCAAACAATGTGGTGGAACAATCCACTCAATGGAAGTTGTTTATACTGAAACAAAGGATTTAAAATTCAAGCGTCGTAAGGATACATCCGTTATCAAGGTGCTTGTTTTCCCTAAAAATGACGATTCACTTGCTCTTATGACAACTACAATAAGAAGTATGAGTGATGTAGAGGATATTTATGTTGACTGATAAAATAACACTTTTTGATGGTGAACATATTGAAGATTTGGGCGAGGGTGTAGGTATTGTTGTTTCAAAGCAACACACATTCGGAACAGATGCTATGCTTTTAGCACATTTTGCAAATCCAAAGCGAAATGATATCGCTTGTGATTTTGGTGCAGGTTGTGGGATTATTCCTTTTCTCTGGCTTCGTGATGGAAAGTGTAAAGAGATTACAGCCATTGAAATTCAGGAAAATGGTTGTAATCAGATGCTTCGTTCAAAGGAATTGAACAACACCGACAAAATCACAATCTTTAACAGAGATTTAAAAGAAATCGATGACCTTAAAGCAGGGAGTTTTGATTTAGTAACAATGAATCCTCCCTATAAAATAGAAAATGGCGGGATAAAAAATGACGAGGAATATGCAACTATTGCTCGCCACGAAACTTTTTGTAATATGAATGATATTGCGAAAAGTGCAGCACGACTTTTGCGATTTGGTGGTAAATTTTGTATCTGCCACCGTCCCGAAAGAGTATTTGATGCAATGTACTCAATGCGAGAAAATGGCATTGAGCCTAAAGCACTTCGTTTTGTGTCCAAAAAGGGGGATACACAACCTTGGTTAGTCCTTATTGAGGGCAAACGAGGAGCAAAAAACGGATTAAAGGTTGAAAAAAACCTTGTAGCATATAATGATGATGGCACTCTCACAGATGAGATGCTTGAGATTACTGAAAAATACAGAAAGTAAGAAAGGGGACGGACAAATGAACGGGAAACTTTATGTTGTGGGAACACCTATCGGCAATTTGTCCGATTTTTCGCCCAGAGCAAAAGAAACTCTTGCATCCGTTGACTTTATAGCAGCAGAAGATACAAGAGTTACACAGAAATTGCTTAATTACTTTGATATAAAAAAACCACTTGTCAGTTATTATGAACATAATCGCCGTGAACGAGGAGAAATGATTATTTCACGTATACTGAATGGCGAAGTGTGTGCAATAGTAACCGATGCGGGAATGCCTTGTATTTCTGACCCCGGACAAGACCTTGTTTATCTTTGTCATAAAAACAATATTCCTGTTGAGTCCGTACCGGGACCAACTGCATTTGCAACGGCACTTGCAATCAGTGGAATGGAAAGTGGCAGATTTACTTTTGAGGGCTTTTTAAGCACAAATAAGCCGAGTAGAAAAGAGCATCTTGAAGAAATCAGAAATGAAACAAGAACAATGATTTTCTACGAAGCACCACATAAGTTGAAAGCAACTTTAAAAGACATGTATTCATATTTTGGTGACCGTGAAATTGCCATTGTAAAAGAGCTTACAAAAATTCACGAAACAGTAATGAGGACAAGCCTTAAAAGTGCGATAGAGTATTTTGAAGTGGAAAATCCACGAGGGGAATATGTACTCATAGTCGCAGGGGTAGAAAAGCAAAAAGAAAAACAGCCCGTTACATTGGAACAGGCTGTGGAACTTGCAAGAGAGCTTGTCAGTAAAGGTATGAGTGTCAACGAGGCATCAAAAACCGTGGCGAGTGACACGGGAAATAAAAAAAGTATGATTTATAAAGAATTACTTTGATTCCTTGTTTGAGTATTTATACATCCTTGCAATTTCTCTATCAATAACTCTTGCGGCTTCGTTTATGATTGTTTCCATTGATTTTGGTAATTGTTCATTTCTTTTTGGCTTGTTATCACCCTCAAAAACTAACGAGTCAATAATATGGTCAATCATATTTGTAGTGATAAAAGGTGCTAACTCTTTTTTTGCATTTTCGTGACCGGGTAGGGCACCATTGATAAGAGCCGTAAGATAGATTCTGTAAATAATGAGAACATAGATAGTTCTGATTTTAGATGAGTGATTTCGACCGTAAACACCAAGTCGTTCCATAAGATAAACAGATGAACGAAAAACGGTACTCATTCGCATTTCTTTGTCTTGTGGGATTTCGTGTTCAGCAAATAAAGCATCGGACATCATCTTAGTTTCTGTCATACCTAAAAGGTAGTCGGTACTCACATCATAAAATGTTGATGCGCGACAAAGAAAATCAAGACCACATTCCCTGATTCCTTTTTCATAGTGGGAAAGAAGTGCCTGGGAAACACCAAGCGCAGTTGCGGCTTCTTTTTGGCTTAAATTTCGTTCTTTGCGTAACTCTACAAGTCTTGTGGAAACGGATGTGCTCATTTTATTTACTCCTTATACTTAAAGTATAAGAATTATACAATAATTTAAACAATTTGTATATTGTATGATATCACAAATTTTCAGGAGATATAGTATGAAAACTTACCAAATTCATTTAATTCGCCATGCTGTAACAAAGGGCAACCTTGAGGGCAGATACATCGGACATACTGATGAATCTGTTTGCGAAGAAGGTATGGCACAACTTAAAGATATAATGGAAAACTATGGGGAATATCCTGAGGTCGATGCAGTATTTTGCAGTCCGTTAAAGAGATGTATCGAAACTGCACAGACAATTTATCCTGAGAGAAACCCGATTATTCTTGATGATTTAAGGGAATATGATTTTGGCGAATTTGAGGGAAAAACTGCAGAGGAATTGCAGGATGACGAAGATTTCGCAGAGTGGCTTTCGGGAACAAATCCAAATAAAGCAGCACCTTTTGGTGATAGTCAGGTAAGATTTAATTACAGAATTTGCGACTGCTTTGAAAAAATCGTTGACGGTGTAATTAAGGCAGGAGTTAAGAATACTGCTGTTATTACCCATGGTGGCGTGATAATGTCACTTATGCAGACTTATGCACTTCCTGAAGCACCTATGCACGAGTGGTTGACACCGTCTTGTTGCGGATATACCGTGCGAATTGACCCATCAATCTGGTCAAGAGGAATGAAGGTGGAAGCAATTGCAGAGTGTCCTGCACAACCAAAGGAGTTTGAACACGAATTATGGGATGTTTATGACCCTGATAAAGACCCATATGATGTTGCATATTGGGAAGATGATTCAAATTTTACTGATGAGCAGTAAAATATTCCTAAAATAGCAATAAAAAATACATTGAATGAAAATTTTTTCAATGATAAAATAATAAACAGAAAACATAGGGAGGTAAAAAATTATGAAAATGTCATTTCGTTGGTATGGCGAAAGCGACCCGATATCGTTGCAATACATTCGCCAAATTCCAAATATGAAAAGCATAGTTAGTGCCGTTTATGATGTAAAGCCGGGTGAGGTTTGGCCGGAAGAATCAATAGAAAAAATGGTAAAACAATGCGAGGAAAATGGTCTTGTTTTCGATGTTGTTGAATCAATTCCTGTGCATGAAAATATTAAGCTTGGCAGAGATAATGTTGACGAACTTTTAGAGGTTTATTGTGAAAACATCCGTCGTTGTGCAAAATATGGTGTTAAATGCGTAACATATAACTTTATGCCGGTTTTTGACTGGACTCGTACACAGCTTGATAAAGAGGCAGAAGATGGCTCAACAAGTCTTGTTATGTACTGGGAACAAATGAAAGGTCTTGACCCACTTAAAGATGACATTCATCTCCCGGGTTGGGATTCCAGTTATAGTCAGGAAGAAGTCAGAGAATTGATTTCTGCTTATGGTGAACTAGGTGAAGAAGGACTTTGGAAAAACCTTGAAAAGTTCCTTAAAAAAGTTATCCCTGTTGCTGAAGAATGCGGTGTCAAAATGGCAATTCATCCCGATGACCCGCCGTATCCTATTTTTGGTATTCCAAGAATTATCACTTGTGAAGAAAATATTGACAGAATGTTAAAACTTGTCGACAGTGAAGCAAATAGTCTTTGTCTTTGCACCGGTTCATTAGGCTGTGCAAAATCAAATGATGTGGTAAAAATGATTAGAAAATACAGTGCAATGAACCGAATTGCATTTATGCATATCAGAAACATTTTGATTATGGAAGACGGAAGTTTTGAGGAAAGCGGACATATTTCAAATTGTGGTAGTCTTGATATGTATGAAGTAGTTAAAGCACTTGTAGATACAGGATTTGATGGTTATGTTCGTCCTGACCACGGTAGAATGATTTGGGGCGAAACAGGAAAACCGGGCTATGGCCTTTTCGACAGAGCACTTGGTGCCACATACATAAACGGCTTGTTTGAAGCAGTGGAGAAAGGAAGTAAGTAAACCTATGTTACACGAAAATTTAAAAGGCAGAGTAGCAGTTGTTACAGGTGGTGGCGGTGTCCTTTGTGGTGATTTTGCAAAAACTCTTGCAAAACAGGGAGTTAAGGTTGCAGTTCTTGACCTGAATGAGGAAGCAGCACAGAAAGTAGCAGACGAAATTGTTGCAGATGGTGGTGTTGCTATTGCAGTTGGCTGTAATGTTCTTGAAAAAGAGAGTATGGAAAATGCCCGTGCAATTATCAATGAAAAACTTGGCACTTGCGATATTCTTCTCAATGGTGCAGGCGGAAATAATCCAAAGGGTACAACAACAAAGGAAACTCTTGAAAAGATTGACCTTATAGAAAAGAATGACGACATAAAAACATTCTTTGACCTTGATGCAAGTGGTATTTCATTCGTTTTCAACCTTAATTTCCTTGGTACTCTTATTCCGACTCAGGTTTTTGCCCGTGATATGGCAGAAAAGGAAAATACTTGTATCGTTATGGTAACATCAATGAATGCTTACCGTCCACTTACAAAAATTCCTGCTTATTCAGCGGCAAAAGCGGCGGTTAAGAACTTCACAGAATTTATGGCTGTTCACTTTGCAGATGTAGGCATCCGTGTAAATGCTATTGCACCGGGATTCTTCTCAACAAACCAGAATAAAACACTCCTCTGGAATGAAGACGGCACACCAACAGCGAGAACAAATAAAATTCTCAACGCAACTCCAATGAAGAGATTTGGTGAGGCAAACGAACTTTCAGGTGCACTTCTTTTCCTTTGTGATGAGGCATATTCAAGTTTCATTACAGGTACAAGTATCTGTGTAGATGGTGGCTTCTCTGCATATTCAGGAGTATAGTTGGTGGTTCTTTTCCCGTTATAGCAATTTGGAGGTATATATATGAACTTAAATCTTAGAAAAAAAGAAGATTGTATGTTTGATATGATTTCACTTGGTGAAATCATGCTTCGTCTTGACCCGGGCGAGGGCAGAATTAAAACTGCTCGTTCATTCCGTGCTTGGGAAGGTGGCGGAGAATATAATGTTGCTCGTGGTCTTCGTCGTTGTTTTGGTATGAAAACAGCGGTTGTTACAGCATTCGCAGATAATGAAGTTGGTCGTCTTCTTGAAGACTTCATTATGCAGGGTGGAGTTGACACATCACTCATTAAATGGGTTAAATATGACGGTATCGGAAGAACAGTGAGAAATGGTCTTAACTTTACAGAACGTGGCTACGGTATCCGTGGTGCAGTTGGTGTTTCTGACCGTGGTAATACAGCAATTTCCCAGCTTAAAGCAGGGGATATTGACTGGGACTATATTTTCGGTACTCTTGGTGTTCGTTGGTTACATACAGGCGGTATTTTCGCAGCACTTTCAGAATCAACTGCAGAAGTAGCAATCGAAGCCGTTAAAACTGCAAAGAAATACGGCACAATCGTTTCTTATGACCTTAACTACCGTCCATCTCTTTGGAATGATATCGGTGGTAAAGCAAAAGCACAGGAAGTTAACAAAGAAATTGCAAAATATATTGATGTTATGATTGGTAACGAAGAAGATTTCACAGCTTGCCTCGGTTTTGAAATTGAAGGTAACGACGAAAATCTTAAAGAACTTAATATTGAAGGCTACTACAAGATGCTTGAAGAAGTTGTTAAGGTTTATCCTAATTTTAAGGTTATTGCAACTACTCTTCGAACAGTTAAAACAGCAACAGTTAACGACTGGTCAGCAATCTGCTATGCAGACGGTAAAGTTCATAAAGGCCTTGAACTCCCCGGCCTTGAAATTCTTGACCGTGTTGGTGGTGGCGACTCATTCGCATCAGGTCTTATCTATGGTCTTATGACAACAGAAGACGCACAGACAGCAGTGAATTTCGGTGTTGCACACGGTGCACTTGCAATGACAACTCCAGGGGACACATCAATGGCATCACTTAAAGAGGTTGAGAATATTGTTAAAGGTTCAGGTGCTCGTGTACAGAGATAGTTTCTTTTTCCGCAATACTTCGTGGCTTTCGGCCCGTGGTATACCTGATACAACTTCGCCTCTGCCACATTGTCTTGCGAAAAAATAAATCTATCTCAACTAAAAATCGAATTTGTAGCGGCGATTCACGAATCGCCCGAAAAATATATTCCAATTTGGAGATGTAATTATGGATAAAGAAAAAATCATTACCCGAATTCAGGATTGCGGTATCGTAGCCGTTGTCCGTGCAGAAACAGTTGACCAGGCTATCAGAATTACTGATGCTTGTATCGAAGGTGGCGTGGCTGCTATTGAGCTTACATTCACTGTTCCACACGCAGACAAGGTTATTGAAGAACTTGCAAAGAGATATACACCGGAAGAAATTATTCTTGGTGCAGGTACAGTTCTTGATGCGGCAACTGCAAGAATTGCTATGCTTTCAGGTGCAGAGTACATCGTTAGCCCTGCTCTTGACCTTGAAACACTTAAACTTTGTAACCGTTACAGAGTTCCAATGATGCCCGGTATCATGACAGTTCGCGAGGGTTTACTTGCTATGGAAAACGGTGCAGATATTCTTAAAGTTTTCCCTGCTGACCTTTTTGGACCAAAGATTATCAAGGACATCAAAGGCCCAATCCCTTATGCAAAGATGATGCCAACAGGTGGCGTTGATGCTGACAATGTTGGTGAATGGATTAAAGCAGGTGCTGTTGCAGTTGGCGCAGGTTCATCACTTACAGCAGGTGCAAAAACAGGCGACTACAAGAAGATTACGGAAACAGGTAAGCGTTTTGTAGAGAATATTAAACTTGCAAGAGCAGAATTAGCAGGCAAATAATTTGCCTGAATAGTTGATAAAGGTGGAATTTTTATTTCCACCTTTTTTAATGCAGTAAATTTGAATTTATCTAACTGATTTAGTTTTCCCTCCCTCATTGAGGGAGGTGGCATTTTCGTAAGAAAATGACGGAGGGAGTTAC
>CALEJF010000004.1 GCA_937898625.1 uncultured Clostridia bacterium
TGTCTTTTCCGGTTGTTCTGTTGAACTGAGCAGAGCTGTTGCGTTAATGCAAGGTATATTTCCTGCAAGATGACAGAATTTATCCTGTGTAATTACTGCTTTTGCACCTGAATTCTTGAGTATGTAGTCTATTCTGTCCTGTGGATAGTTAGGGTCAATCGGTAAGTATGCATTTCCTCCTCGGATTATTCCATACACTGCTCCGTACATTTCAAAGCTTCTCTCACAGATTACTGCGATTACACTCTTTTCAGCTGTAATAGAACGAATTTGATTATCTATTCTCTCTACATATGCCTTGAAATCTCTGTATGTGATTTCTTCGTCATTTGCTTTTATACATACTTTATCTTCGTTCTTTGTTGCTTGTTCTTGGAAGAGTGAATAGAGGGTTGTGTTTTCTTCTATGTCGTATGTATATTCTGTTGCATTGAAGTCTTTGAGTATTCTTTCCTTTTCTTCCTCGGTTAATACAGTTATGTCTTTGATTTGTGTTTCTTCATTGAGGGCTTGTGTGAGAATACTCATATATTCCTCTATGAACTTCTTAATTGTTTCTTCTTTGTATAGGTCTGTTGAATACTCTGCAGATATTACTACATTATCCCTTGTTGGGACAATGTTAAAGTTCAAATCACACTTAACTCCACCTAATTTTGCCGGAACTGATTCTGCCTCTTTATCTCCAAAGATAATTACAGGTATTGCTTCGTTCTGATATGCAAACATTACATCAAACAATGGATTTCTGTTTGTACTTTGCTTATTAAGTTTCTTAACAAGTTCACCAAACGGATATGCCTGATTTTCTATTGCAGAAATTGAGTTTTCTCTGATTTCTTGCATAAGTTCATTAATTGTCTTGTTTCCGTCTGTGTTTGTTCGAAGTACTACTGTATTTACAAACATACCAATAGTATTAAGGAACTTACTGCTTCGTCCACTTATTGGCATACCTACACATATATCTTCATTTCCTGAATATTTTGAAAGAAGAATGTTGTAACATCCCATGTAGAATACATATGGAGTTATGTTCAGTTTCTTACATTTCTCCACAATTCTGTTATGTGTATTTATGTCAATATATTCATTAAACTGTGTACCTGTAAAGGTCTGTTTTTCAGGTCTTTGATAGTCTGTTGGCAAATTAATTTCAGTTATTTCCTCACTGAATACATTAAGCCAATATTTCTCATTTTCCTCTATATATGTATCTGTTACAGCAAATTCACCATACTGAACTGTTTCTGGCAATTCTCTTTCCATATACAGTTCATTGAGTTCTTTACACAATACAGTCATAGATTCACCATCTACTATGATATGATGAGCTACTACCATAATTGTATTGTCATAGTATCCTACTCTAAGAAGCGGTGCAGAATTCAAATTAAATGGAGTATTAAACAGAGAAATATCTTCACTGTCAAGCTTTTGAATTTCAACTGCTACTGTATCGTTAATAACCTGAACAATCTGTCCGTCTCGGTTTTCAAAACTTGTTCTCAATCCTTCGTGACGTTTAATTAACTCATTAACAGCTTTTTCCAGTTTTTCAACATTCAATTCTTCTGCTTTAAATGCTGCTACGATATTGTAATGTACAGACTCAGGACTCATAATCTGAGATGTATATATTCTCATCTGTGCTGCTGTTGCCGGTATAACTGAAGAATATTCTATTGTTTCTTCTTTTTCTGTTTTTACAGTTAACTCTTTTGCAAGACTCTGAATATCTTTTGCTTCAAAGATAGATTTTATTACTACTGTATATCCCTTATCTTCAAGTTCACTTACAAGTTCAATTGCTTTAAGTGAGTCACCACCTATATCAAAGAAATTATCTATTACACTTACTTTCTCTGCTTTAAGCACTCTTTCTATTGCTTCTGTAAGAGTTCTTTCTTCTTCGGTCTGTGGTGCTACATATTCTGTTTCTGTACTGATATTCTCAAGGTCTATCTCCGGTAATGCATTTCTATTGGCTTTTCCGCTTGCTGTCATTGGCATCTTATCAAGATGTGTGAATATATGCGGTACCATATATTTTGGTAATTTTGTTCCGAGAATTGTTCTGAATTCCTTTGCATCTACTTCTCTTCCTGTATAGAATGCACAGATTAGCTGACGGTCTTCTTTATCCTTACGCACAACTACTACTGCACGTTCAACACCATCAACATTTTGCAATACACTTTCTATTTCTCCAAGTTCTATTCTCAATCCTCTGATTTTTACCTGGAAATCTTTTCTACCTATGAACACAAGATTTCCATCTTCACGCCAATATGCATGGTCTCCTGTTCGGTAGAGTTTTCCTTCTCCAAATGGATTATCGATAAACTTTTCTTTCGTGAGTTCAGGTTGATTAAGATAACCGCTTGATACAGACTCACCCGCAATACAAAGTTCACCCATTACTCCTATTGGTGTTGGGTTTAAATACTTATCTACAACATACATCTGTGTATTTGCTATACCATGACCTATTGTTATCTCATCAGTAAATGTATCTGTATCTACAAAAGCTGACCAGATTGGCACTTCTGTTACACCATAGATATTATATATCTTTGCATTTGTCAATTCTTTAAGTTCTTTAAGATATGATACTTCCATAGCTTCACCACCAAGAAGTATTGCCTTAACATCTCTTAAAAACTCTCTTTGACTTGGTTCTTTCGTCAATGCCTTAAGCTTTGTTGGTGTTGTCTGCAAGAAATCTCCTCTTTCTCTTGTGAGAAGTCTATTAAGAGCATACTGATTTCTGCATTCCTGTTCATCTGCAAGCACAACTCTTAAACCATTGACAAGTGTTGCAATAGTTTCTGTTACGAATATATCAAAGCTACAAGTTGAAATTGAAACGATTGCTTCAAAGTCTTCTTTAATAATCTTACCAAAAATATTATGTCCATTTCTTGAAATGTAGTTTACAACATTTCTATGTCTTGCCATTACTCCCTTTGGTTGTCCTGTACTACCTGATGTGTAAATACAATAGCAAAGTGAGTCATTTGTCATTTCTACATTTGGATTTGTTTTATTGTCAGATGCTAAAAGAGAGTCTATGTTTTCTTCGGACACAACAAGTCTTGCTTTTGTGTCTTTACACATATATTCAATTCTCTCTTTTGGAAGTTCAGAATCGATTGGCAAGTATGCTGCACCTGTTTTGAGTATGCCGAATAAAGCCGACAAAAGATAACTCTTTCTCGGTAACA
Source organism: uncultured Clostridia bacterium (assembly GCA_937898625.1). Lineage (GTDB taxonomy): Bacteria > Bacillota > Clostridia > Oscillospirales > Acutalibacteraceae > Fimenecus. The sequence continues at coordinate 3,228 of CALEJF010000004.1, forward strand.
TTAAGCCTACAATATCACCTTTGCCAATGCCTTTTTCGATGAGATTGTTTGCTATTCTATTTGCCTCTTCGTTTAATTCTCTGTATGTAACTTTCTTATCGCTTGCTACTACTGCTACCTTTTCCGGTGTTCTTTCTGCCTGTTCTTCAAACAACTCATGAATACACTTTTCCCTTGCATATTCTTCTGCTGTTGCATTGAACTCCTTGAGTATTCTTTCCTTTTCTTCCTCGGTTAATACAGTTATGTCTTTGATTTGCTTTGTTGCATCAAGAGATGTGTTAAGGATAGAGATATATCCTTCAACAAAGTTCCGGATTTCTCTTTCTGTATACATCTCATTTGCATAAGACGTTCTTATTGAATAGTTATTGTTTTCTTTAAGAATTGTGACAGTGAGATTGAATTCTGTCTGTTCTTCAAAGGATATGAGTTGTGGTGCAAGTGGTCCATTTTCAATATCAGATGAGTCCCCGATAAAGTAGTTTTCAAATACAAACAAGGCGTCAACTGATTTAGCATCAATATTGCTTGTTTTGTAAATCTCTGCAAGCGGTAAAATACCGTTTGTATTTGCGTTGATTGTCTGACTTTGTGTGTCCTTTAAAAGGTCTGCAAGAGTACTGTTTTCGTTAGTCTGTATTCTCACAGGAACAGTGTTTACGAAGAGTCCCACTGTGCTTTCGATGTTTTTAAGTGGAATACTTCTACCTGATATTACCTTGTCATAGATAATGTCTTCACTTCCTGAGTACTTCTGTAATGCAATACTGAATACACATTCAAATACAGAGTTAGAGGAGACCTTGTTTTTCTTTGCAAACTGTTCAATATTTTGGGATAACTCGTCACTCAGAGGTGTTGTGAAGGTAACTATATCCTCGTTCTTGTTATTATCTTTCTTTTCTTTTCCATAGATATGTGAGATTTCACTATTTGCCAGCAAGTTCTGCCAATATCCTGTTACTTTTTCTGTATTCTGTTTTCTTATCCAATTTACATACTCTGCATAAGAAGTCTGTGACAAAACCTCTTTTTCGATTTCGTCTGTTAATTCTTCTGTAGTTGTTCCACTTATTAGTTTACCGTAATATCTCTGTAAATCATTTATGAGTACTGGAAAACACCATCCATCAAGAATAATATGGTGTGTATGAATAAGCATAAATCGTTCATCGGAAAAATCCACAATAGTAACTCTGAATAAAGAATCTCTCTGCAAATCAATAACTTTTTTCATATCTTCATCCACAATTTTATCCAATGTTTCTTGTGAAAATGCTTTTGTTTGCTCTAAAATTTTGAATTCAGGTTTTCTGTTTTCGAGAATAACCTGCTTAATTGCACCTGTGGATTTAAGCACTGTAAAGGCTGATTTGAGTACTGGATGACGGAGCGAGAGTAACTCCACACTCTTCCTCATTATTTCTAAATCAGTTTCCTTATTAATTTTACACAAATTATGAAGGTGATATGTTTTTGTGTCACGACTTTGGAAATATTGGGCATAAATACCCTTCTGTGATGGAGTTAAACCATATGTATCTTCAATATTGTTGCCATATGTTTCTTTCAACTCATTCAGTTCAACTTCTGTGAGTTCATCATCTGAAAAGTCTGAACGAGTCTTTATTACGGTATCCGTTGTTGTACATACTTCTACAATCTTTTCAATTTGGTTTTTTAATTCCTGTCCTAATTCTTCACAAATATTCTTCTTGTGGTTACATTCAGGTACAGAAATACCCACTGTTAAGGCATTATCTGTAACATAACAGCTGACATTGATTTTCCCCGGGAATACAGAGGTATTACCATTAAATGCTACCAACTTGTTTTCTCTGTTTTCATTTACAATGCTGTTATTGTAGAAATTGAAGACTATATCTGTATTCTTATGGAATCCTTCGTTTAAAAGAAGATATTCTATACCATTCTTTGGTATTCTTCTTACTGTTTCCTTTATATTAATCAATTCTTCATCTACATTATGACTGTTATTAACTACAACAGGATAACATGAGGTAAACCAACCGATTGTTCGTTCTGTGGCGATTGCTTTATGAAGTTCTGTTCTGCCATGGCTTTCAACCATTATTCCTACTGAACCTTCTGCTATTTTTCCTGCTGCAAGTCCTAATGCTGTTAAGAGTACCTCATTAGTTCTTGTTGAGTATATGTTATTTACTTCATTAATGAGTTTATCTGAAAGTGCCTTATCGAGAGTAAAGCTATATTCCTCTGCCTCATTTTCTTCATTTACAGAAAGAGTATCAGCATTCTGGAGTTTTACCTTAACATTTTTCCAATACTCCCTGTTCATTTCCGGCATTGTTTCAGAATATGCTATGAGTTCTTCATTCCAATGCTTAAAGGATGCAGTTTTTGCAGGAAGAGAAATTTTTTCCTGATTCTTTATCTCATTGACAACTGTTGTGAAGTCCTTCATAAGCACTTCCCATGATACCAAATCAATCAAGAAATGGTGTACTGTTATGCTTACAAGATTTTCTTTTTCTGTTTTACAGAATACTACATCAACAAGCTTATCTTCTAACTTCTTATTCCCTAAATACCCTGTTGCCTTATCTGTATCATTGATATTTATTGTGCTGAACGAATATACTTCTCTCTCGTTTGATGGTAGAACTTCTATCCCATTATCAGTAAATGTGCCTCTTAACATATCATGGTGAGAAACAAGTATATTCAATGCTTTTCTTACTGTTTCCTCATCACAATCTACAGAGATGATAACATTGTGTACAAAGTCTTCTGCAATTGTATCTCGTTCATTAAGGTATGCACGCATAATTGGAGTAAATGGAATGAGTCCGTTTACTTCCTCTTGGTCATAAATGGTCTTGTTTGATGTTGACTTCATAGCCCTTGCGATATCTGACAGAGTATCTCTCTGCATTATATCTGCAACATGAAGCTCATAACCCTTTTCTTCAAGTTCTGATACAACATAGATTGCTGTAATTGAGTCACCACCCACATTAAAGAAGTTATCAAGCATATTAACATTATTTACGCTTAATACGGATGAAATAACCTCTGCAAGTGCTTTTTCTTCTTCGGTCTGTGGTGCTGCATATTCTGTTTCTGTACTGATATTCTCTAGGTCTATCTCCGGTAATGCTTTTCTGTCAAGTTTACCGCTTACAGTCATTGGCATATCAGTAAGTTTTGTGAATATATGCGGAACCATGTATTTAGGTAATTTTGTGCCGAGAATTGTTCTGAAGTCCTTTGCTTCTATTTCTCTTCCTGTATAGAAGGCACAGATACTTTCATTCCTTACAACAACGGCGCACTGAACCACACCATCAACTTCTGCGATAGCGTTCTCTATTTCTCCTAATTCTATTCTCTGTCCATGAATTTTTACCTGGAAGTCATTTCTTCCCACATAACAGATTTGACCGTCTTCTCTCCAATATGCTAAGTCTCCTGTTTTGTAGAGCTTTCCTTCGCCGAACGGATTGTTGATGAATTTTTCTTCTGTGAGTTCTTGGTTGTTAAGATAACCTTGTCCTACATTCACACCTGCAATACAAAGTTCACCCACTACTCCTATTGGTGTTGGGTTCATGTATTTATCTACTATGTGAAGTTGTGTATTGTAGATTGGCTTTCCTATCGGCACCGGGTCTGTGTCTGTTGGTACACATGGGTAATAGCTTACATCAACTGCACATTCTGTCGGTCCGTACAGATTATGTAAAGTTACTTTTTCGTAATCATACATCTTGTAGAATCTGTTAATATGATTTGCTGTTAATGCTTCTCCTGATAGGAATACATATTTTACTGAACTGAATTTTTCTTGTTCTTCTTTGTTGTTCTCAAGATATGTTAAGAACAAGTCGAATACGGATGGTACAAAGTGTAAATGTGTTACCTTGTTCTTTTCTGTTTCCTGAAGTATTTTTGCAGGTAAGAAATGTTCATCCGGTTTTGATGCACATAATGTTCTGCCTGTTATTCCCCACCAGAAAAGTTCCCATACTGATACATCAAATGTATATGGTGTTTTCTGCAAGATTACATCATTTTCTTCTAACGGATAGAAATCATCCATCCACAATATTCTGTTTATTGCAGACTTATGACTTATCTTTGCTCCCTTTGGATTTCCCGTACTACCTGATGTATAGATTACATATGCTGTATCTTCTTCATTTGCAAGGATTTCTGTCTTTTCCGGTTGTTCTGTTGAACTGAGCAGAGCTGTTGCGTTAATGCAAGGTGTATTTCCTGCAAGATGACAGAACTTCTCCTGTGTTACTACTGCTTTTGCATTTGAATTAGAAAGTATGTAGTCTATTCTGTCCTGCGGATAATTCGGGTCTATCGGTAAGTATGCATTACCTCCACGAATTATTCCATACACTGCTCCGTACATTTCAAAGCTTCTTTCACAGATTACTGCAACTACACTCTTTTCTTCTTTTGTAATTGCTCGTACTTTACTATCAAGTCTTTCTGCATATGCCTTGAAATCTTTAAATGTGATTTCTTCATCATTTGCCTTTATACATACTTTTTCCCTATTTTCTTCACTTGCTTTCTCAAACATCGAGTAAAGTGTTGTGTTTTCTTCTATGTCGTATGTATTTTCTGTATCATTGAAATCGCAAAGGATTTTTTGCTTTTCTGACTTTGAAATCATTTCCAATTCAGAGATACTTTTATCTGGATTTTCAAGTGCATTTTCTGCTAATGCAACTATTGATTTGAGCATAATCTGAATATCTTTTTCACTGAAATATGCTGTTCTGTAACGGATTTTAAGATTGTGCCTACCCTCATCAAAAGTCTGAAGATGCATCTCAACCGGAACAGAAAGTGAATTGCTATAAGGAATTCGCATCTCATATTCCTCGTTTGGAGTAAACTCCTGGAAGTCGAAAACAACATCAAAAAGCTGATTGACAGAAAACCCATTTTCGTTTAACAAATCCTTAATGTCCTGCTGAGTGAAGCTTTGATGTCTGAAAAGGTTCATTTGTGAATTTTCAATTCGCCTTGCATTATCAATAAACGAATCGTTTGTTACATTGATAACAAGTGGTACTAAATGCATATAAAGACCGATTGTATTAAGTTCGTCGGCAGTTGTTCGGTTAAATACAGGTACACCAATTGTAAAGTTCTCAATACCATACATTCTATGAAGATATTCTGTATTTACCGCGTTGAAAAACGATGCAGGAGTAATTTCTTTTTCATCACAAAGTACCTTTATTTTGTTATAAAGCTCTTCAGATATAGGGTGATTCAACTCAGTTGACGAAAAATCAATGGCTTTTTCTGCTGTTGGGAAAATCTGACTCTGAGGATTGCTTGAAAACTCTTTCAGCCAGAATTCCTTTGATTTTACATATCTTCGTGAGTGTTTGTATTTTTCTTCTTTTTCAACATAAGCAGGATATTTTTGAATTACCGGCGTAAAATTCTCATTTTTCAAGAAATTGTTGATATGTTCAGACATAACAAGAGCGCTGTATCCGTCAACTACAATATGGTGAGCGTTAATCATAACACCAGATGTAGTTGGAGTCTGGAAAATTGCACAATCGACCAAAAGTCCATATCGGTCAATAGGCTCATTGAGAAAATCCTGAGCTCTTTTCATAAGTTCTTCTTCGGTTTCTACTTGCCAGAAACGATAGTTTATATACTCGTGTTCTCTAACATCTGCAACAATTCCATCTTCGGTTTCAACAAGTTTTACACGAAGGCTGTCATGAGTTTCAACAAGTTTGTTATATGCATTGTTAATTTCTTCGTAGGAATATACTTTTGGGAATATCTCCATAACACCCTGATTCCAGATTTGACTGTCCAGAGTGAAATTTTTGTTGTAGAAATTCCTTTGCGATGATGTAAGTTTGAACCTCATTTTTGATACTCCTCAAAGTGATATTGTTTTTTGTGCACAACAATTATAGATAATTATAATTAAATTTATTATATATACAAACGTACACAAAGTCAAGATTCCGGCTCATATATACATGTAAAAATCCTGTTAAATTCGGCTAAAAATGGTAGTTTTACTCTTTATCCGTCAACATATATCTTGTGTTAATGAGAATAGTATGATATAATTATATAAACTCGCCATTTGGGTGGATATTTTTACGGAAGTATAGATTAAAAGAGGTATAAAAATGTATCTTACAATGTTGAAAAGCAAAATTCATCGTGCAACTGTAACCCAATCCGAACTGAATTATGTTGGTAGTATTACAATTGACAAAGCATTGATGGATGCTGCGGGCTTACTTGAATACGAAAAAGTTCAAATTGCTGATATTGATAATGGTAATAGATTTGAGACCTATATAATCGCAGGTGAGGAAAATAGTGGCTGTATTTGTCTTAATGGTGCGGCTGCAAAGTGTGTCGAAGTGGGTGATAAGGTTATAATTATGGCTTATGTTCAAATGACACCTGAAGAGAATGAAAACCATTTCCCAAAAGTTGTTTTTGTGGATGACCAAAATGCTATTTTGGAAGTTGTTAACTACGAAAAACATGGTGAAATAAAATAAACAAATAAAAACAATACACAAAGGAGAGGTGAATTGTAAAATGGAAAGAAGTCGCAATATATGGAGTGATAACCACGCTCCTGAAAATTTCAGACCCGAATATCCTGAATTTTCAATGGTTTCGCTCTTAAAAGAAACTGCAGAAAAATATCCGGATTATTATGCCTTAGAATTTAATAATAAAAGAATTACATTCTCACAGATGATTGCTCAGATTGAGCTTGTTGCACAGTCTTTATTGGCAAGTGGTGTAAAAAAAGGTGATTTTGTATCAGTTGTGGCGCCAAACACTCCACAAGCACTTATTTCTGTTTACGCAATCAACCGTATGGGTGCAGTTGCAAATATGATTCACCCTTTGCTCTCTGCAAATGAGATTAAAAAATTTGTTGAACATGTTGACAGTAAGGCTGTTATCACCTTTGATATGCTTTACCCTAAACTTGCAGAGGTTGAATGGGAAACAACTACAAAACCCGTAATTGTACTTGCAAGAATTGCAGATGCTTTACCTGTTTATTTAAAACCAATTTATCTTGCAACAAACAAGGTCAGAATTGAGCCCAATCCCAACCACGATATCATTTATTGGAATGATTTTCTTAAACGAGGTAAGCAAAGAAAAGAGTCTTTGCCAGTTGACGATGGTAAGGGTGACGATATTGCTGCTATTCTTTACAGCGGTGGTACAACCGGTATACCAAAAGGTGTTATGATTCATAATCGTGCGTTTAACTGTATGGCCATTCAAGCAGAGGAAATCAAACGCGACAACACAAAAGATGCTGCAGGTAAAAAAGCACTTGCTCTTATGCCTGTTTTCCATGGATTTGGACTTGCTATGTGTATGCATGTAATGCTCTATTTCGGTATGCAGGTTTTCCTTGTGCCAAAATTCGATTTTAAGGCTTGTACAAAACTTATTTTCAAGAAGAAAATCAATCATGTTTATGCTGTACCAGCCTTGTTTGAAGCACTTTCCCGTTCAGAGGAAATTGAAAAACAAGATTTGTCATTCCTTGAAATGGTTGCCTTTTCAGGAGATAAAATGAGTGACAAGCTTCACAATAGATTGAACAAATATCTTAAAGAGGGTGGCTCATCTGAACAGATGACAGAGGCTTACGGTCTTACAGAGTGTCTTTCTGCAGCTTGTATTAGTCCGTTCTTTGGTCATAAATACGGCAGCACTGGTCTTCCCCTTCCTGATAACAGAATTAAAATTTGTAAATTTGGCACTCACGAGGAAGTTCCTTGTGGTGAAGATGGTGAAATCTGTATTACAGGCCCTACACTTATGAAGGGCTATTACAAAAATGAGGTTGAAACAAATCTTGCTTTACAAACCCACGATGATGGTGAAAAATGGCTTCATACAGGCGACATTGGTTGTGTGGATGAAGACGGATATTTATACTATCGTCAAAGACATTGTAAAATGATTATTACTGCGGGTTACAATATTTATCCAACACAGATTGAGGAAATAATTAATGGTTGTAATGGTGTTGCTGTAAGCTGTGTAATAGGCATTGAAGACCGTAGTCTTGGTCAAAAGGTTGTTGCGGTCGTTCAGCCTGTATCAATGGATATGGACTTGGAAGCGTTACGCAATCGTATTCTTGATGAATGCAAAAAGAATGTTGCTGAATATGCAATGCCAAAGGATATAGTGTTCCAGGCAGAATTACCAAGAACAGCTATGGGCAAGGTTAATTTTAAAAGAATTACCTCAGATATGAACGAGAAGAAGGGATAATTTTATGATTAAACGAATTGAAAAAGTTTTTTCAGAAGTTACAGGTAGAGAAAACCTTGAGTTCACAGAAAAAACAAGACTTGATAAAAATTTTGAATTCACATCTTTAAGTTTTATTCAGCTTATTTGTGGTCTTGAAGATGAGTTTGACATTGATATTCCAAACTCAACAGTAAAGAAAATCAAAACTGTAGGGGATATTGTAAAATTCCTTGAAAAGAATATGGATTAACGGAATGAAGCCAATAGCAAATGCTGTTGGCTTTAACTTTTGATTAAATAAATGAAAATATACCTTGACAAAACAAAATGTACTGTGTATAATATTTGAGGATTTGGAACAGATAAAGTGAATCCGACAAATAAATATAGGGGTATAGCTCAGTTGGTAGAGCAGTGGTCTCCAAAACCACGTGCCGTGGGTTCGAATCCTACTGCCCCTGCCAAAAATGCACCTGCTACTTTTGTAGCGGGTGCGTTTTTCGTTTAGAGATAGTGAAGGATGAGAACCCGTGAGGGTTCGAGCGTTAAAAAAACAGCCCGGTGGACTGTTTTTAGCGAGAAGCACAATGCGAATCCCTCATTCGCATTGTGAGTCTATAATTCGAATCCTACTGCCCCTGCCAGAAAAAGGAAAGTCGCACAATAGTGTGGCTTTTCTTTTTTCTTATTGTTCATTATCCATTTGTTCTATTGTGGCTTTTCTCAACGAATAATTATTAGTTGGTCTCGCTCACCCGATTGTATTTTTTCATTAAAATGATATAAACATATCGACAAATCTGAATTTGTCGAACACATTTTGTTTTGTCTTAGTTAAGATATTGTCTTTTTTATTTAATTATGCTACAATGCATTTTGATTGCTTTTTATTAGAAGAAAGAGAGTTTTAAAATGAAAAAATCTAATGTGTTAGCTCTTATTCCTATTGGAGTATTTGTTGTTTTCTATCTTACATTGGGTATTGTTTTTGAATATGTTATGAAAATACCAATGGGTTTTTACAATGTTCCTGTTGTTGTTGCTTTTCTTGTTGCATTATTTGTTGCTGTGATTCAGACAAAAGGTGTTTCTCTTGAGAAAAAATTCGAAATTATGGGACAGGGTGTCGGTGATAAAAACATCATAACAATGCTCATTATTTTTATGTTAGCAGGTATTTTTGTTGGTGTTGTGGGCAGAGATTCTGCTGAAAGTGTTGCATATTTTATGCTTTCCGTCACTCCTCCACGATTCTCAGTTGTTGTACTTTTTATTATCAGTTGTTTTGTTTCAACTGCTATGGGCACATCCGTTGGTACAATCACCCTTATAACTCCCATAGCTGTTGCGATTTCTGAGAGTTCGGGCTTTTCTTTACCCCTTTGCGTTGGCACAGTTATCGGTGGTGCTATGTTCGGTGATAACCTTTCTTTTATCTCTGACACAACTATCGCTGCTTGTAACGGTCAAGGATGTAAAATGAAGGATAAATTTCGTACCAATGTTGCCATAGTTATCCCTGCGGCAATTATTACACTTGCAATTATTCTTGCCTTTTCTCTTAATTATGATATTTCTGACGGTATCGCAAAGGATTACGATATGGTGCGGATTATTCCTTATATTCTTGTGCTTTTGAGTGGAATTATCGGCATTAATGTGTTTATTACCCTTATGCTTGGAATTGTTTCGGGTAGTATTATAATGCTAATAACAGATTCTGTTACATTCCCCGAATTACTTTCGGGAATGGGCACGGGAGCATCGGGGATGTTTGAAACATCAATAGTTGCCATTCTTGTTGCTGCTCTTTGTGCTTTAATCAAGTATAATGGGGGTTTTGAGGCATTACTTAATGGAATAAGGCGAATTTTTAAAGGTAAGAAAAGTGGACAATTGGGTATTGGTCTTTTAGTTGGGCTTATGGATATTGCCACTGCAAACAATACTGTTGCTATTGTTATGGCAAACCCTATCGCCGGTGAAATGGCAAAGGATTTTGATATTTCTCCACGAAAAACCGCATCTATCCTTGACACTTTTTCCTGTATTTTCCAAGGATTTTTGCCCTATGGTGCACAGATTCTTGTTGCACTTTCTGTTGTTAGCACTTTGGGATATGAACTGACTGCATTCCAGATTATTTCCCATCTTTTCTACCCTATGATACTCCTTGCAAGTTCACTTGTATTTATATTCTTAATTCCTGAAAAGAAAAAGGAAGTTTAACCAACAAAAAACGAGGTTCTTAAACCTCGTTTTTTTTGCATAAGATGTTCCTATTATTCTAATCATTCGCTACCAAATATCATATTCTCTACAAACAACTCTGAAAATATGGAATTTGTTGATAAGTCAACATATTTCGATTTATCAACATATGGGTTGAGATTGTTTTTTTCGTGTGCGTATTTTACCGTACCCAGAAGGCTACTATTATTTATTGCAACACATTTGTCTTTTAATTCTTTCGGTAGCAATCCGACTTTCACCGCATTATCAATGTTAATCTTTGCAGAAAAGCCACCTGAAATATACATTTTTTCAACTTTGCCAAAATCTATATTTTCAAGGCTAATCAGCGTGATAATTCCCGAATAAACAGCGGATTTTGCAAGTTGAAATTGACGGATATCAGCTTGATTTATGGATACATTCCCATAGATTTTAAAATCTTCTTCCATAAATCCCGTTTCGTCAATTTCACTATCTATCAGCTCTGCTACAACATCCACAAGTCCTGTGCCACAAATGCCTGCAGGACTTTTTTTATTTATAGTGTAAATTTCCATTTGTCCGTTTTTTCTGCCGAATTTGTAAATTGCACCATCAGTAGCACTCATACCACAAGAGATGTTTGCACCCTCAAAGCAAGGTCCTGCCGCAGCAGATGTGCAAATTGCAGATTTGTTAGAATACAGCACAATTTCCGCATTAGTGCCTAAATCGACCAAAAGGTTGTATTTATCTTGATTAGGTTTACCGATATAGTTCATTCCTGCAACTAAATCTGCACCTACAAAAGAATGAATTGATGGTAATGAAATGGCATTTTTAACTTTTGGGAGTCCAAGTTTTTTTCCTTTTTCAGTTTTGCTTTCAAGAAATTGAGCATTGTAGGGTGAAACACCAATGGATGAACAATCAACATTGAAAAAAGTGTGAAGCATTGTGGCATTACCCGACACATACATATCAAGTGAATTTGATATTTCCAATTCAGTAATCATTTTATTGATTTCTTTTATTAGAGTTGAATTTAATCCGTCAATGCCATTTTTACGACAATAGTTAATTCTTGTCATAATATCTGCACCAAAAATTCGCTGTGGATTAGTGGCAGTTTTTACCTTGAAAACATTTCCCGTGTCCAATGAAACGAGAGACAACGCAAGAGTTGTTGTGCCTATATCAAGACAAAGACACATATTTTCTGTACCTTCGCCTTTTATTTCTGCACCCGTTTCGGACTGGATTTCATTCTGCGTAAAAAAAGAAACGGACACATCACCACTTACCCTATACTGGCAGGACAATTCTTCCCTGCCGTTAACTAAAACCTTACATTTTCGGCAAGTACCTCTGCCACCACAAGGGTGTTCTACTGATTTTCCGTTTCTGATTAAAACATCCGAGAGCAATTCGCCTTTTTCGGCAAATAACACTTCCTCATTTATTTTGATTTTACACATAAAGATTTTTATCCTTTATTGGTCTTTTTAGGCGTGATTTCATTCCAGAGTGTAAACCCTAAAATAAGCAGTCCACCTATAACCTGCATTACTGTCATTTTCTCGTGCAATACAACAACTGAAATAAGCACAGCTACGAGTGGGTCAATATAACTTAGAATCGCTGCTTTTTGTCCCGGTAGTTCTTTAAGCGATGAGAAATAAAGGCAATATGTAATACCTGTGTGTACAAGTCCGATTACAAGAAGGAATGCCCATCCTTTTCCGTTCAGAGTGTGCAAGTTTATGCCATCAGTTAATAACACATAAGGCACAAGAACTACTATTGCAGCGAGGAATTGTAGAAATGTACGATGAATTCCTTCAACATTCTTAATAAACTTATTCACAAGAATTACTGTGGCATAAAGACTTGCTGCACCAAGTCCAAAGGCAATACCTTTTAAATGACTGCCTCCCTGACTTAAATCACCAATACCTGTAATTAAAACAATACCAAGGGTTGACATAACAAAACAAATCCATTGCTTTGCACCCATTTTTTCTTTAAAAAGAATGGGACAAGCAACTGTAACAATAACGGGTGCAAAATAGTAACTCAATGTAGCAACTGAAACTGTTGTATATTTATATGCCTCAAAAAGCAATATCCAATTAAAACCCATTGCCACGCCCGACAAAACTAAAAGCGGAATTTCTTTTTTGATTTTAGAAAACGGTATTCTCTGTTTTGTAACAAGCAAGAAAAATCCGATAAGCATAGCTGCTAAAACTGCACGATAAAGAGCAATTTCGCCTGACGGTAAGGGAATATTCCGTACAAAAAGTCCGATTGTACCAAAAATCGCCATTGATACTATTAACATTGTTCTTGCACTTAATGTTTTTTTCATAAAACTATCTCCGAAAATGTAATAAAAATATTTTATTGCAAAGTTTAAATATCGTCAACAGTTTTATTGTAAAGAAATAAAAAATATGGTATTATTTTGTCTGATATATAATAAAGGTGGTGGGAATATGTTTGAAAAATTGTTTACTACCCAATCAAGTTGGGAATTTTTGAAAGATACTCCCCTGCCTATTGCGGTTTACGGCACAGGAAATGGTGCGGACAGAGTTTTTAAAGAATTTGATAGACTTGGTATAACCGTCAGTGGCGTTGTTGCAAGTGATGGATTTGTACGCAAACGCAGTTTCCACGGATTTGAAGTAAAGTCTGTTACCCAACTTGAAAATGAAATTGGTAGTTTTGTAATCGCTCTCTGCTTTGCAAGTCCCTTGCCTGAGGTTATTGAAAATATTAAGTGTTTGTCAAAAAAACACAGAGTAATTATGCCATCTGTCCCGGTCTATGGTGACAACATATTCAATAAAGAATTCTTGAAGAACAATCTTGAGAAAATTGAAAAAGCATACAATTCACTTTATGACGAGCAATCAAAAAAAGTCTTTGAGAGTATTATCCGTTTTCAGATTACGGGTGATTTAAACCTATGTTTTAACTGCGAAAGTCATAAAGATGAGGCATTTGGAATTCTCAATTTAGGTGAAAAAGAGAGTTTTCTTGACCTTGGTGCTTATCGTGGTGACACCGTTAAAGAGTTTTTAAACTATGCAAATGATTACGAAAAAATAATTGCAGTTGAACCTGATATCAGAACTTTCAAAAAACTGCAAATTAACTGTGAGAGCCTTGAAAATTGCATTACTCTTAATAAAGCAATATGGAGTGAAAACTCCACTTTAATTTTTGATGATAACAAGGGCAGAGGCGGTTCTGCAAAAGACAATGGTGTTGAAACTTCTGCTGTATCTGTTGATTATCTTACAGGAAAACACGGAAAATTCACTTACCTTAACATTGATATTGAGGGTGCAGAAAAAGAGATGCTTAAAGGTGCAAAGGACACCTTGAAACATGACAAACCAAAACTTTGTATGGCAATTTATCATCGTAGCGAGGATATTTTTGATTTAATAAACCTCGTCAAAGAGATAAACCCTAATTATAGAATCTTTTTACGGCATCATCCTCACATTTCATTCTGGGACACAAATATTTACTGTATTTAGGAGATAAAAATGAGCATTAAACTTATCGTTACAGACCTTGACGGCACATTTCTTAACAGCAACCACATTACAATTCCTCAAGAAAATATTGACGTTTTTAAAAAGGCTCACGAAATGGGTATTAAGGTTGCTATTGCAAGTGGAAGAACAAAGATTTTAACAGATTATCTTGTGGAGCAATTGCCTTTTTTGGATTATCTTATTACATCAAATGGCGCTGTTACATACGATATGGAAACAGGTGAAACTGTTTGTTCAACACTACTTTCAAATGAGAAATCTATTGGGATTTTTTACACATTGGAGGATTACGGATTGCCCTATGAAATCTATTTTGAGGGTGACTGTTATATGAATTCGGACAGTTATTCATTGTTTGATGAAAACCATGTATCCCCTCACATTTACAATCTGTTAAAGGATTTTATAAAAGAGGTTCCAAAACTTCGTGACCTTATTGGTAAAAAAGGTATTGAAAAGTTAAACATTCTTTCGCTTACAGACAAGCAAAGAAATGAATTGGAAGAAAAAATTGCAGGAATAGGTGAAGTTGCTTTTGCATCCTCGTTCCCGAAGGGTGAGGGTAAAAACGGAAATCTTGAAATGACGGATATCAATGCTACAAAGGGTTTTGCTGTTAAAGGTCTTTGCGATGCTCTTAACATTGATAGTTCAAATGTTATGTGCTTTGGTGATGGTGAAAATGACTGTCCTATGCTCTCCTTTGCTGAATACTCTTTCGCTATGGCAAATGGTAGTGATTATGCAAAAAACACAGCAAAATTCATAACTGACACCAACGACAATGCTGGTGTTGCAAAGGCAATAAGAAAATATGTATTTGGAGAATAAAATGAATATTAAAAACTTTAAAGGTGCAATTTTTGACCTTGACGGTACATTACTTGATTCAATGCATATCTGGCACGATGTTGATGTGGAATTCTTCAAAAGAAGAAATCTTCCTCTTACAACTGACTACATTGATATAATTAAAAATATGCACTTACCTGCTGCTGCCGTTTACACAAAGGAAAAATATAATATTAAGGAAAGTGCTGACCAGATTGTTGAAGAATGGTTGCAACTTTGCAGAGAGGCTTATCTTTCCAATGTTGATTTAAAATCGGGAGTTTATGACTATCTCAAAAATCTCTATGACAAAGGCATCAAAATGGCTTTTGCAACTGCCAGTGAAAAGGTTGTGTGCGAGCAGACACTAAAAAATCACGGCATTTTTGACTTTTTCACAGACTTTGCTTATGTAAGTGAAATCAACATCGGCAAAACGGAGCCTGACATATATTTACTTGCTAGCGAAAGAATTGGTATAGAGCCTCATGAATGCATTGTTTTTGAAGATATTATTGAAGGAATACGCAGTGCAAAGAAGGCAAACTTTATCACCTGTGGTGTTTTTGATAAAAGTTCAGCCAAGGATGAAGATGAAATCCGCAGCGTTGCTGATTATTACATAAAATCCTTTGATGAACTGCTGTAAAATCTATACATATTAACACTTTACAAATTGTCAAAAAAGGTCTATTATATAGATAGAAAATTTTAAAGAAAGAAGAATGATATATGGCAAAGACAGTTTTAGTTGAAACAAGCGCAAGACACGCTCACATCTCCAAAGAACACCTTGAAATCCTTTTCGGTGAAGGTTATGAACTCACAAAGAAAAAGGACCTTTCACAGCCAGGTCAGTATGCTTGCGAGGAAAGAATCGCAGTTATCGGCCCTAAGGGTCAGTTCCCTGGTGTTTCTATCCTTGGACCAGTAAGACCTGCTACACAGGTTGAAATTTCTGCATCTGATGCTCGTTCAATCGGTGTTCAGGCAGTTGTTAGAGAATCAGGTGATATTGCAGGCACACCAGGTTGCAAAATCGTTGGTCCTAAAGGCGAAATCGAAATCGAAAACGGTGTTATCGTTGCAAAGCGTCATATTCACATGACTCCTGATGATGCTGAAAAATATGGTCTCCAAGATAAACAAGTAGTTGAAGTTAAGGTTGCATCAGCAGACAGAACACTTACTTTCGGTGATGTTGTAGTAAGAGTTCATCCTAACTTTGCACTTGCAATGCACATTGATACAGACGAATCAAATGCTGCACTTTGTGGCCCTGGCACAATGGGTGAAATTCTTTAATCGTTCATAAAATTTATATTGGTGATTAGTTTTTCTAATCACCAATTTTTTTGTCTAATTTTCAACTCTTTTCGTAAAATAAAATATAATTGGTTTTTCTTTTTCAGGCTCTATAAACTTGTATGCTTCCAATGAATTCTTAAAGCACCATTTTCCTATGGTAATATACGGCAGGACATAGAATATTGGAACGATAAGGAAACAGGACAATAACCAACCAAAATAAGATAGAGAATACATAGCATATCTTACTGAATTACCTTCCATAAGATTTATACTTTTCACAATTACTTTCAATGGACTCTTTTCTTCATCAGTTAAAATTACAAAAGAGCACATAACATATCTTTTCAGCGTAATATAAAAGAAGGAAGCACCTAATACTAAAAGCAAAACTGCAGAAATGAACAATGTTAAGTTTATGTTAAACCCATTATTTTCATTTTTATAACTGTAAAGCAAGAGAAGTGAAACCGCTACACAAGGAGAAAAATAAACTGCAAACCAGCTTATTGACAAGAAAAAACGGACAATTGACACTACAAAATTGGTTATGCATTGACGAAATGTAACACATTTTATTGCTTTTATAAAAGTTACTCTTTTCCCAAGTGCTTTCAGCAAAAAATAACTATCGACAAAAAGATTTAAACTCTTACATATAAAAACTGACAAAACAATGCTTACTGCCAAAACTGATACACGAATATATACTGCATAGGGAGAAAAAATCCCATTAAGCCTTACATTATTTAACAATATCAGCAAAAAATAATTTAAAATAACGAACGAAAGAAATGATATAAACGGGAAAACTGAAATTACAAAACATTTGAAATAGTTTTTCATCATTCTTTTTTTAGCATTAAGTTTAAAACAGGAAGTTTCCATTTTATTTGCCCCCTTTTAAACTATTGTTGACATATGAAATCAAAATAATACTTTAAGGAGAAATATTATGTGCGGAATAGTTGGATTTGTAGGTGAAAATGATGCTGCTCCAATCCTTATTGAGGGCTTGCGTCGTCTTGAATATCGTGGCTATGACTCGGCAGGTATTGCCGTTAAAGGTGACGATATTACAATTGTAAAAGAAAAAGGAAGAATTGATAATCTACAGACTTGTGTTGACAGAGTAAATCCCAAAGGTACTATTGGAATCGGCCACACCCGTTGGGCAACACATGGTGTACCCGACCAGATTAATGCTCACCCACACAGGTCAATGAATGGCATTGTAACCCTTGTTCACAACGGGATTATAGAAAATTATATGGAGATTAAAAATGACCTTATTGCAAAGGGTTATAAATTCAAATCCCAGACGGACACAGAGGTTATTGCAGGACTTTATGAGAGTCTTTTTGATGGTGATGCATTAGCTACCCTTATTAAAACCGCTGAAAAATTAGAGGGTTCCTATGCGGTTGCTATGCTTGTCAAGGGATATGAAGATAAAATTTTTGCCATGAAAAAGGATAGCCCTATGATTGTGGGCAAAGGTGACGGGCAGAATTATCTTGCCTCGGACATTCCTGCAATTCTTCCCTACACAAGGGATTGTTACATTGTCAACGACAATGAATTCATTGAAATCAGTAAGAACGAAATCAAAGTCTTTGATAAAGACGGCAAGGAAAAAGAGGTAGAAATCAAAACAATTAATTTAAGTATTGATGCTGCTGAAAAGGGTGGATATGACTACTTTATGGCAAAGGAAATATTTGAGCAACCAAAGGCAGTAAGAGATACTGTTTCTCCTCTTATCAAGGATAATAAGATTCTGCTACCTTTTGAATTTCCTGAAAACTTTGTAAAAAATCTTAACAGAATCTACATTGTTGCTTGTGGTAGTGCTTATCATGTTGGTGTTACTGCGAAATATATCATTGAAGATATGGTAAGAGTGCCTGTAATTGTTGATATTGCAAGTGAATTCAGATACAGAAATCCTATTCTTGGTAAAGATGACCTTTGTATCTTCATAAGCCAGTCAGGTGAAACTGCAGATACCCTTGCATCCTTACGCGAGGCAAAGGCAAGAGGCGCTTTCACATTATCCGTAGTCAATGTGCTTTTCAGTACCATCGCAAGGGAAAGTGATGGTGTTATTTATACAAACGCAGGTGCAGAAATTGCAGTTGCCACAACAAAGGCATTCTCTGCACAATTGAGTGTTGCCTATATTCTCTCTGCATATATGGCACAAGAAAAAGAGATTATGAGTAACGAAGAACTCAAAAATTTTACTGATGAAATTCTTAAATTACCTGAAAAAATCAAGACTTCCCTCGACTGCGATATAATTACAAAAAGACTTTCAAAGCATATTGCAACAAAAGAGCATATATTCTTTATTGGTCGTGGTGTTGACTATCCTCTCTGTCTTGAGGGTTCACTTAAACTAAAAGAAATATCATATATTCACTGTGAGGGTTACGGTGCAGGTGAATTAAAGCACGGCACAATTTCACTTATTGAAGAGGGAACAGTTGTTGTGGCTATTGCTACTGATGATTCGCTTTATAGCAAAATGGTTTCTAATATGAAAGAAGTCCATGCCCGAGGGGCTTTTGTAATTGCAATTGTAAAAGAAGATACAAAGGGAATTGAAAAAATTGCTGATGAAGTAATTTATATTCCATCTTCATCAAGATATCTTATGCCGTCACTTACTGTAATTCCTTTGCAGTTGCTTGCATACCACACCACAATAGAACGCGGTCTTGATGTTGACAAACCAAGAAACCTTGCAAAGAGTGTTACGGTTGAATAAATAGTTTTATAAAACCAAAACTCCTGCTCATAATTGCACAAGTCCGGTAAAAACGAAAAATAAAAAAATCCGACATGGCTTTTAGTCTTGTCGGATTTTGTATTATTAGGTTTTATTAACTTGTAACTAATCTAACACAAAAGAACCGTCCCCTGTGCACTCCTAATTTGTTCCCGCTAACCGTCCCATGATTAGTCTATAATTTTCTTCTCAAGAAATATGTTCCTATTAAAACGATTAAGGTTATAAGACAACAATAACAAAAACATTGAAAATTCCATGGGACATTAAGTAATTCAAATATCTTTTCAACAAAACGAGGCCCGATGAGTTCATAAGTGAATGCCACTATACCTAACGGAAAAATTGCTACAAATGAAACCATATAAAAAAAAGTAAAAACTTTTATGAAAAAGTTCCTCATTTCAATGTTAACCTCCAACACAAGGGGACGGTTCTCTGATTGTAACCAAATCCCCTATGAAGTTTAATCTAACCTTGATACAAATATATCACTATTTTTCCAAAAAGTCAACGAACCACACAAGACACGATTTTTAGTTTTATCCTGTTTATATAATCCACCTTTTGGCAATAATAAAATTACATATTTACTCCCCTTTTCTGTACATAAATATTTAATAAAGGAAGATTTGCGTGCAGTATAACAGAGTGGAAATTTGCGGAGTCAATACATCAAAAATCAAGGTCTTGAAAGAGGCTGAGAAGATAGCATTGCTTAAGAAAATTCGTGAAACAAATGACAAGAAAGCAAGGCAGGAACTAATTGAAGGAAATCTTCGCCTTGTGCTTTCCGTTATCCAAAGATTTGCCAATCGTGGTGAAAATCCCGACGATTTGTTTCAGGTGGGTTGCATTGGACTTATTAAAGCCATTGACAATTTTGACATTACACAGAATGTGCGTTTTTCCACCTATGCTGTACCAATAATATATGTTAGGAGAAATAGAAAGAAAGGACATTTCTCTATGACACGCAAAACGGCTATAAATCAAGCAATCTACATACTTTCACAATCAAAAGGTAACGAAGAAATAATTAAGAAATTAAAGGATATTTCGGACGAATTACCACTTATTCATTGGTCGGATAAATCAATTCGCGACAGAGTTGAACAGTTCATTGAGGACGAAGGAAGAACTCCGACTGTTTCAGATTTTCGTAAAAAAGGTATGCCCCCTCACCCAGTTTTCAAACAAAAATACAATATCAATTTGGCTGAGTGGTTGAATCAAAACTACCCTACAAATCGACCAACAGCAGAAGAAATCACAAATAATTACATACAAGAGTTTATAAGTGAATATAAACGAATCAAGCCTCGTTCTGCTAATGAATACGAGTCAAAACGAAACCAAGGCGTAAAATCGTGGCAAACCGTCCGTTCCCGTTGTGGTCAGACCTCCTGGAGAGGCCTTATAAAACACCTTGACCTCCCCTTCTATTTCGATATGCAAAAAGACCACATACCATTGAAATTCAATATTAAGGTTACAACTGATTTAAATGAACTAAATAAGAAAGCATAAGCAAAAAACAGCAGAGTTACCAAAACTCTGCTGTTTTAATTAGGCTATTTAGTTATGTCAAAAATAAACGAACCAACAACTACTTGATTTTTATAACAAAGTGATTGTTAATTTATTTTTATTTGTTTCCTAAACTCTACTTCAAACGCAATATTTCCAATTATAAAAGCAATTGTGCTTAAAATAATAACTGATAAAAGCATGAATATTATAAATTCATTTACAATTAGAACATGCAAAATAAATTCCATACAAAGACAGACGATAACATAAGCATAAGTAATAATTGTAAAAAGCATAGCGATATAAAATCCTAATTTTATCATAATATAATACGGTTTATCTCGAAGATAACACTCATATTCAAATGTGCTTTTCAATTTTTTCTTTTCTTTTTTATTCATACAATCACCTCAACATCACTTCATTATTATAATCGTATATAAAAGAGATTTTGTGACAAAACAGATAAATATTTCGTCACAAAATGTAGTTTAATTTCGATTTATATTGTATAGGATGGTGTGATTCATTCATTATTACAAAGATATTCGGGGTTATTTTATGGGTGTATTAATTGATAAAAATATAGATAGTAAAGAAAAGGTGAAATCAACCGTTTTGGAATTTCTTGAGAAAAACGAAATTCCATATACTATAATAGAAAATGATGATTGTGATAGCATTCACATTGATTTGAATTTTGATAATGAAGCTTTCAAAAGTGATTTCTATTATGCTCCATTAATGATAGAAACAAGCGATAAAGATATTTGTAAAGTTTATCCTTATGAGATAATGCATATTGCTATAGAGGATAGGGAGTCTGTCCTTTACTTGATTGATAAGAAAGAAATTAGAACAAATTACAATATATCCCATTGGGAGGATATCTTATCATCTAGATGCTTTAAAAGACCACATCACAGTTATATCGTTAATTTAAATTACGTAACAGAAGTAACGCAAGATTATGTATATTTAAAATACAGAAACAATCAATACACTATTTATACTTCACAAAGAAAAGTCAGAAGGTTTAAAAAAGCTTTTTTGAACTTTGGGAAAGATTGAATGATATTATTAGAGACATATCCTCCTAAAGGCGTACTGAATAGTTTTTCAACCGCACTCTTTTCCCATCCACCCCTCAAGGGGGGCTTTATGTTTTCTTGTTCACACTAACTGCAAATGAGTTTATATACTCTTTTATACTTATTTTGTCTGCAAGATGGTTAATTATACCCAACTGTAACATCATATTTAGAACAGAAACTAAAACAATAGTGAGAGAAACCTGAAATTAATCAAGTTTCTCTTATTTTTTGTCTTAATCGTGCCAAATAAGTGTTTTTCAAAATACTTCTTTATCACTAATTGACAATTCCATTTGAACATTGTTTTTCAGTTGGGTGCGTTTTTATGTGTAGCGGGAGAGTACTTGAATGCTATTCAAGAGTTCAAGAATTCGCTTTTCTCCGTCTCCACAAAAAAAGAGTCAATCGAACACTGATTCGCCCACACGGAACGTTGTTCCACCAAATACAAGTCAAACGAATACCTACTATTTCTTCACATGCGGTTTAGCCGTGATGGTGGAAATCTGACAAAAAAGAAATAACCAAGTTTATAAATTGCATTGGTTATTCTGTTGGTTGTGAATACTCTTTGATACTCTTGTCGAACAACTGAAAAAAGACTAAAAGTGTAACTGGAAAACCAATCAGATGGAGTGGATATGATGCAAGTAAAATATAAGGGCAATAGCAGGAGAACTGTATTGAGGCTGGACGAAAATCTCTGCATCCAGTTTCTCCTTCCAATAATCTATTGAGTAGTGCGTTTCAATCTTTTTATCAGTCAGATACAGTACGGATTTTCTGTTTTCTATTGCAATAAACATAATTTCATTAAGACATACTTTGCAAAGCACATCCTTGTTGCAGATCTGAACGATTATCGCAGAATTACAACAAGTAGGTGTATCATCAAATGAAATGCAAATTCTTTCATACCCGCAACATGTTGCCATTCTGTAATCTATACCGTTTGTATCTAATATCTCAATTATTTCCTCTTTTGTTTTTACTTGTCCGATTTCCTTTACTGTCATAATTACTTTTCCTTGATTTTATAAAATTTCTCTTATATCTATAAAGTGTAGATAACAGGAAAAAGTAACACTTAAAATGATTATTTTTCAAAATTTGTCGAAATGCATAATTGCAGAAGTGATAACTTATGAAAATGTTCCAACAACAAAATCACCTGTCTTGTCTAAAAGAGAACAGGCATGACAGGAAGACTTGACGTTTTCTGTATCAAAACTTGGTGTAAATGCAACATTTTTGTCAAAAAATGACACGTTTTTGCAATAATCCTTGATGTAACTAAATTTTTTGACGTATAGTTTGACTTGTAAGTCCATTTAAATATTCTTCTACATCAGAGTATAAAATGTAGCATAGCTGTAAACGTCGACAAATACTACCATCTTGTTGATGGAGAAAAATATACGAAGTAGAGTTTGACTTTTGTGAGATTGAAGTTAAATAAATATATAAATATATATACAATAACGAAATTTATTATGGAGGTACTATATATGTGGTTAGATAACGCATCGAATATTGATATGCTGTTTTATTCACCATACGCTGATACGATTGCAAATTTTGCAAAGGAGGAAGCACTTTCTCCATTAACAATAGGATTATATGGGAGTTGGGGAGCAGGAAAATCTTCGCTTTTGAATCTTATAGAAGACAAAATAAACGGCAGTGAAAAAACCGCTTGTATTGTTTTAAACGCCTGGCAGTTTGAAGGATATGAGGACGCAAAAATTGCCATTATGGAATCTTTATTAAAAGCAATCAAGGAAAACGAGACTTTCTGGTCTAAAGCAAAGGAAAAAATAAAGAGATTGCTGTCAAGAATTGACTTTTTGAAACTGGGAAAAGATATAGCGATAAAAGGTGCTCCAATTGCTATTGGCGCTTTGACTGGAAACCCAATTCCGCTTGCAGTAAGTCTTTCGGCTGAACTATCTAATGTAGAAAATGCCATCTCAAGTTTGGACGAGTTTAAAAACAACTATATTAAACAAGAAGAAAATAAGCCTGATAGTCTAACTGATAACATTAGAAAATTCAGAATAGACTTTGAAAATATGTTAGAAGAAGTTACGGATGTCGAATCGTTGGTAGTCATTGTAGATGATTTGGATAGATGTACGCCGGAAAGAATAATAGACACACTTGAAGCAATAAAACTATTTTTATCTGTTAAGAAAACAACATTTATAGTAGCTGTTGATGAAAGAATAATCAGATATGCCGTAAATGTAAAGTATCCTCAAGCAGACGGTTTCTCGGTTTCAGAAGATTATATCGAGAAAATAGTTCAATTACCAATAAAAATACCTGAATTGTCTCCGAAAGACATTGAAAACTATTTAATTTTATTAATATGTCAACTCCATCTTTCTCGAGAATCATTTAAAGAACTGATTCCACAAATTTACGAAAGCAAGATAATGCTTTCTGATAAAGCGATAACACTTAGTGACATTAATGGATTTATTAAATCAATTAATGCAACATATGCACAGAATTATAACGAGAAATCATTAATGGATGATATTGAAATAATATCTAAAATTAACACTGCTGTTTCCAGTAGTTTGAAGGGCAATCCCAGACAAACTAAAAGATTTCTAAATACTTTCTTTGTTAGAAAGAATCTTGCAAAATTATATTTTGGCGATGAACTAGACTTATCAATTATGGCAAAGTTGTTGGTTCTTGAAACTATAGACAACCGAGCATTTAAAAAACTTTATGAATGGAATAGTGGATTTGACGGAGAAATAAAAGAATTAAAGCAGATTGAAACTTGTGTTGCCGACGAAAAAGAAATTCCTGAAGATTTCTCAATGTGGAATAATCCAAGAATTATTCATTGGGTTAAAAGTCAACCAATCAATTTACACCAAAAAGATTTGAGCAAATATTTTTATCTCTCAAGAGAGTCTCTAAATAATTCAGAAAACATTACGGCATCATTTGATGATTCTGAAAGAAAACTATTGTCGGACATTATTAATTGCATTCAAGGTCAAGAGGAGGCACGTTTTGAAGAACTTAAAACGATGGGACAAGAATCACAGAAAAAGATTTGCGAAGCTCTCATTGTAAACTTTAAAACTGACTCTGTAAATTTATCAATTATGAGCAGAATCTTTGTAGAATACAAGGAGTATCGGAACGATATTGTAACAATACTAAAGCAAAAGCCCAAAGAATACTTCAATATGTCTACTGTTCCGCTCATTAAAATAATGCGCAAAAATGGTTTTGAACAAATTAATACGTTGTTAGATGACTTAGAGAAAGACAAGAAAATTAATTCTGACTATAAAAAACTAATAATTGAAGATGGCGGCTTTTTAGCTGCTAGACGGAGGTAATTTATGGGAACATCAAAAGGATATATAGCACCATCGACTCCTCATTGGTCTCAAGCCAAAAGACAGTTAACTTCATATATAAGCAATCAAACTTCAGACAATCGTCGCAATGTTGCCAGAAAATATGCCAATGCAATAATCACAGAAGGTTTTGATAACAGCCGTGTTGTTATAAACTTTTCAAATTTTGCTCACTTTGCATCCTCAACTCGTAGTGTTGGTTATAAGCATGCATTAGAAGAAATAGGAAGAAATGATATTTTTGATATGAATTCCGAAGATGCATTAAACGAATTAATGCATTATTTTGCGAATGATTGCATAACAATAGATGACAAAATCACTTTAGATTGTATTTCTGCAACATTATATATATTAGAAATAGAACATCCGGCAGATTTGAAAAATATAGAAACAAATACACTAATTAAGGTGCTTGTGTGTCAGTTTGCTAAATTTAAATTTGCCCAGTTATTTGACAAACAAATCAGAAACAAAGATCCTCTTAATGCGGACAAAATAATTTTAGATATGCAAAACTACATATATTACACGATGGAGAATTCTTTGACAAATGAGTTGCTATCCTCTATTAATCCACAAAATCTTGCTGAAGAAAAAATCGTTAAGGAAATTATAGAACAAGCATTCAACCTTATGAAGGAATTTTATGGTGAATAATTATGAAAATATGGATTAACAAATGTGTGGAAGAAGAAAGAATAGAAGGTTTTAAGAATTCGATTGTTTTCAATATAAACATTCCCGGAAAAGGTGGAATTTTAACATCCGATATACGTAAGGGTTGGTATCATAAACTAGGAGTTCAAGGTGTTTCTTCGATTTGTGAAGATCTTTATATTATTGCATTATCTGTATTTGCAGCTGACAAAAGAGTTCCCAGAAGCATAACAAGCGATGGATGGACAAGAAACTTAGACCTATCAATTCCCGTAATAGAACTTGATAAATGGAATTCTGTTTGCAAAGATATTGAAAAAATGTTATCATATTTATCAGGTGATATTTGGAACATAAGTTTTAGAACATGTAGCATTGAGAATCGATACAAAGATGATCATAAAAGGCCTTCCAAAAAGAATATAGATTTGCAGAGTTTTGACGCTGTTTCTCTTTTTTCAGGAGGTATGGATTCATATTGCGGAGCATATGAAATGATTTCTCAGGATAAAAAAATTATGCTGGTTGGAAACAAAGAATACGGTGGTCTGGATAATATACAAAAAGAACTTTTAGAACATATAACAAAAAATCTGAAAGATAATGGTTCTATGTTTTTTTCTTTTTCAGCCAGAGCTTATCAACCTTTATATTCGGATTTTTCAAGATCAGAAAACACAAGTAGAAGCAGGTCGTTTTTGTTTTTAAGTGCTGCTATTTGTATTGCTGATTTAATTGGAGATAATACACCGGTGTTTATCCCTGAAAATGGATTCATTGGTTTAAATTTGCCACTTACAGCAAGTAGAAAAGGTAGTTGCAGTACAAGGACAACGCATCCCTATTTTTTAAAATCACTTAATTCTATTTTATCCAAAATAGGAATAAAGCATTGTATTTCAAATCCTTACGCTTTTTTTACAAAGAGAGAAATGGTTCAAAATCTTAAAGATTTAGATGGTTTTTTAGAAAAAATACATTTAACTATTTCCTGTTCTCATCCCAAAAACGGTCGTTGGAAAGGTGATTCGGCACCTAGTAATTGTGGATATTGCTATCCTTGTCTGATTCGTCAAGCTTCTTTGCTAGATGTTTATCTTCCAGAAGACACTTATAATTATAATGCAATTTCAATTAATCACTTTTTAAATGAAACTAATAATAAGCGCTCAGATTTGGTTGATTTGATAAGTTCCGTTGCTTTAGCCAAAAAATCTACAGACCAAAAAATTTTAAGCAGAATTCGCGGAACGGGACATTTAAGTAATGAAGAATCACTTGAATTTTTGAGATTATATAAAAAATCTATTGATGATTTGTATGAAATGTTTTCAAAAGATCCAAAACTTAAAGCAATAATGGAGTGATTATATGAAACTAATTGATACCCATTTTCATTTGGATCATTATAGTAATCACGAATATTGGTATAGAGAAATCAATAAATTGGAACAATATACTCTTTGTGTAACAAATACTCCTGAGATTTATTACTCGTGTAAAAAGATGTATCCTGAAAGCAAATTTATTAAATTTGCTCTTGGCTTTAATCCACAACAAATAAAAGAGATGAATTTTAATAAAAGATTGTTTCTGCATCAATTATCAACAACTAAATATATTGGCGAAGTTGGTCTTGATTTTTCAAAAAAGTATATTGATACAAAAAATAAGCAGATGGAAGTTTTCGATTTTATATGCAAAGAATCTGCAGCAAAACATAAAATTCTTTCAGTTCATGTTCGAAATTCTGAAAAAGAGGCTTTTGACATAATGAAAAAAAACAATGTGACAAAAGCAATTATACATTGGTACAGTGGAAGCATAAAAATGATGCAACAGTATATAGATGCTGGATATTATTTTTCCGTAAACGCCAATATGTGTATATCGGACAATGGTAAAAAAATTATTTCTGCTATACCAATAGATAGACTTCTTGTGGAAAGTGACGGTCCGTATACAAAGGTAGAATCTCAAAAATATAAACCCACATCACTTTGTAAGACATATACTTCAATAAATTCTATTATTAAAGAGAGGGATTTTGAGCGTATTGTATTTGATAATTTCCATCGTTTGCTTTCTGATGATTAACAGTTGAATGAAACTTACAAACACCCGTTACCTCTTGCAGCAAAGATAACGGGTGTTTGTTAATTATTATGTTATGTATAAATTAATTCTGTTGTTACAATTTCTCTTGCTCTTGCATCAATGTTTTGCATACGGCATATCCACTCCATTTGATTCTCTTCTTTCAGTTTTTCGGTTACACTTTCTGCCTTTTTCATCTGCTCAACAAGAGCATCAAACATATCTCGTGCCTGCTTTTCTACTTCGGCACAGTGCTGATATAATTTTCCTTGCATAAGTAGTGTGCTAAATAGCACCTTCTTATGCTCTTCAAGATAGGTCTTGTGCATCATTCCCCATTTACCGAGAGTAGCACTTGCTTCTTCAGGCGGTAAGGTGAGGTTCGGAATGAGATAGTCACCAACCTGACGGTATTGGATAGTGTTTTTGTTTGACATAAAAATAGCCTCCTTTAATTTTGTAGCTTCATTGTACAAATTAAAGGAGGCTTTGTCGAATGTGTGGATTTTTAAAGTAAACTAACATTAAATTGTATTATAGAACTGTTCTATGACTGCCTATAGTTTTCTAAAACATATTGATTTATCCATATAAAATCTCAAATTTCTTTTTGAATATTGTAATTATCTTGATTGTCTTGTAATGAATATGCTTTGTCAATATATGTCTCCATATCATTAACAAAATCTGACCATTTAACACAGTACATGTAACTAGGGTCTCCATGATAAACAGTTGCACCCGTATCGCACGAATTGCAGTTCGGTGTTTTTTGGTTAAATAAATTTCCTTTCATAATATCAAAAATATAGGTAGAATTGCTTTCATAAACAGTACAACCACTTGTACAGCAGGTCTTTTTATATGTAAAATAGTCATATGAACCATTGACATCTGGTAAAATAACAGCTAACAAAGCATTAGTTCTGCTTGTAACAGGATTACCATTTTTGTCTTTTCTAGACATTTCTTTTAATGAATACGATATTTCCTGCGGAATCCACTGATACTTTTCTTCTTTATATTTGTCTTTCATTCCTTTCGATAACATAACAATTGTTAATGTGCTATCATAAATCCTATCTTTAAGTTTATTCCAAATTGTAGAAGATGCCAATTGTGATAAATCTTCGCCATCAGATTCACCTTTATAAATATGGTCTGTTATATCTTTAAGCGTATTTTCTATTTCATCTACATAATTTCTGACAGTACAAGATCCCCAAAAGCTTTTGTTATCAGTGATATTCTCAACATTGCTGTCAGCATATTTGTATGAAATAAAAATTTTCTTTCCCATTTTTTCAACCTCCAAAGTCAATTTTTTATCTATGGTTCTTTTATACTTAAATATTAGTAATCACAATAACTACCGCACAAACAATCGCTAAAGGCAAGTAAAAACACAGTTCTGTTTTTGAAGTAAGACAATTTAAATAGTTGTTTTTCTTATTACCAAATTCACTTGTTGTTGCTTTCAAAGAAAAATCTATATTATTTTCATCACATGCTGACACTTTTTCATATAACGAGCGATAGAGGCGTTCTTGCAATAAATAATATGAATCTAATCCCCAAAAAACGACAATCGGAATATATGCGATTATAAAATAGAGTTTATCAGCATCTTTTGCCGCTAAAGTAAATATACCGGCAACTAAAGTAACAGCCCAGCCTTTTAACAAAAATGAATTGCTTGCCATTCTAGAAATTACACCTTGTATCATTTCTAAATGTCGAATTTTATTTTCCATAAAAAACTCCTTCAATTTGAATGTATTATTATTCTATGCAAACTAATGCAAATCAAACCAACTAGCAGTTAGTTCGCATTTTATATTAACTATTATTACTTGTTCATCTTACAATAACTAGGAATTATTGGGAGAAACAATATGGATTTGTATTCAATTTATCCTAAACAATTTAGGAATAGTAAAATTCCTATAGAAAAAGATCGTTGTTTTGTGCTTATGCCTTTTTCCGAAAAACACGATATGCTATATAGGGTAATAAAAGATACTTTATATAAACTAGGTATAAACTGCTTTCGAGACGATGAAATTTTTGGTCCACAACCGTTTATGAACAAAGTGATAACAGAAATATTAAAATCAAGATATTTAATTGTAGTTTTAACTGATTATAGACCGAACGTTCTATATGAGCTTGGTATAGCTCATTGTTATAAAGATATTCAAAATGTCTTAATTCTAATTGACAAACAGTCAGAATTAAATCCTTCAGTTCATATGCAAGCATCAGATTTATCTCATTTGACATATGTCGAATATGATAGCACTAATACTGCAATAGTTCGTTCTACAATAAGAGAGTTTGTTAAAAATAATGAAATAGCATTTGACTTTCAAGACTTTTTATATGAACGCGGAATAATTTCAGTAATATCTGAAAATACAAATGATTTTATTATATACATAAAAGAAAAATTCGATGTTCATTTTGAATCTTTTACAGACCTTCTATTAAATCGAAATTTAGAAGATACACAGAAAGAAAATTTACTCGAAATTTGTTGTTCTGCGTTATATGAACAAATTGACAATAACGGAACTTATATAGACATAATGTTAAAAATATTTGCTGAAAGTTTAATTGCAGTAAAAAGACTTGATATAAGTGAAAAGTACGTTAAAAATCTCATTAATGATGAAATGATAAGGAAAAGAATTGTTCCTGAAAATCTAAAAAACCAATGGAAAATTAACTTTACGGTATATCTTGCAAAACAAGAATGCTTTTTAGATGAATTACTACCATGGATTATTAATTATTTAGGGAGAACAACATCTTCATCAATAGATTTAAATAGATATAAATTAGAAGCCTTTCTTGTAGATACTACAATCACAAAAATAGATGAAGCATTATGTAATGCACTTAGAGATAAAGATTTTCATGTTAGGGAGCATTTATCCGATATAATTGGGGAAAAGCAATTGACATTAGCATACTCTAGTTTATGTTTTGCAATTCAAAATGAACCCAATCTTTATGCCGGAAAAAGCATAATAGTTGCTTTAGGGAAAATTGCAAATAGAGTTGACCCTGAAGCAGCAGAAATTATTTTACAATGGTTAAAAGACAATATAAGTCGTATACTATCCTCTGGACAAGATTTTACAAATTCTATATTAACAAAAAGTCGTGTTACGATTCTTAAAATCTTTCCTCAACATTTAGAGTATTTTGATGAAAACTTTGATAAGTACATAACAAATAAAAATTATTAATTTAATAATACTTTTTTTATTCTTCCTGCATCTAAATAATCAAGAATTTCATTAATGCTAAAATAATTTAATAAGTTTTCAAAGTAATAGCATAGCAGTTGCTTTTGCTCTGATGGACTTTCAATATTGTCATACATAATCTTAAAAAGTGTTTTACTACATTTTTCAACAAGCGAATAAAAATCCTTTTTATAGATAGGATAATTCATGTATACAATGTTTTGTATACATGAAAGCTCATTAAACATATCACAAATATGTTTTTTAGTAAAAGAATGAACTATAGAACGCTGCCTCTGATAATAATGTGTATATATATTAGGTAATAATATAATTTTATTGGTGTATAATATTGTTTTAAATGTAAAAGTTACATCTTCAAACAAAGCTTTGTCAAAAGATATTCTATTTGTTTCTATTAAAGCTCGTCGATACATTTTGTTTCCTAAATAAGAACTTATTGTTACGTCTAAAGTATATGTATTACATAATAGAGATAACGCTAGTTCTTTATTTATGCAATGATAATCATTGTAACCAACACGGGTGTATGAAGAAATTTTGTTATCGTATTCATTTTTTATTCCCCATATTATGCAATCACAATCATTGTTATTTTCAAAGATAGCAACAGCAGTTTTATAAGTTATTAAATCAGGCCAATCGTCACTATCAAGAAAAGTTATGTACTCTCCAGATGATTTTTCAAAACCTATATTTCTTGAAACACCTACACCTTGGTTTATTTGATTTTTATAATACTTTATATTATTGTATTTATTTATAAATTGATAAACTATGTCTTCTGTTCCATCGTTTGAATTGTCGTTGATGATTATGATTTCATAATTAGACATATTAATATTAACAAGAACATTTAAAGTTCGTTCTAAATACGAAGCAGTATTGTATGCGGGAATAATGATAGAAAGTTTACAATTATCCATAGTTTTTCTCTCCTTTTAGAACTTTATCTATTGATTCAAAATGTTTCCTTGATTTGATTTTTAAGTAGTTTTTATTGATAATTCCTTTAGAACTTCTATTAAAATCCACATAGTTAAAATCTATCTTATCAATTTCATTAATATTGATATAATTACCAATAAATTTATAAGAAACTATAGCGTGGTATAACTTTTCATTGTAACATATTGGAAACGTAGGAATGCCATAATTCCATCCTAGAATAACTGAATGGAAACGAGTTCCAATAATATAAGAAGCAACTAAAAATTTTTCTAAAAAAGCCTGAATATCGCCTTCGTAAATAATAATTTCAGTTTTTGATTTTGCCTTTTTTGAAAGAAGATTATATATTTCTTTTGCTGCGATGTCGTCTTCTTGTTTCGCCGAAAAAGCTGCTAAAGTAATTGTGTATCCTATTTCTACATATTTTTCAATAAATTTGGCTAATTTTGCGAAATATATATTTTCATCATAATATATAAGACCGGATCTTTTATTTTGTTTAATGCAAGATATTGCAACATTTTTTTGTGTTTTAACATTTGGCAAAGTATAATCCAAAAGAATATCAGGAGCCCAACACATATTATCAAATTTAAACAAATTATAAGAATATTCATCTCTAAAAACGATTCCATCAATTGTTTTGAACCATCTTTTATATAAAAGATAAAAGATTTTTGAAGAAAATGGCCCAAAATTTGCACCGATTATATATGTAGGAATACCCAGTATTTTCGTTTCTTTATCAATCTTATATTTTTGCCAAACACTTTTATTTACAGATTGCATAAATATAGAGCCACCAATAATGATTTGAAAATTAAATTTTATTTGTTTAATTCTATCTATTTCCGTTACAACAGTTAGGTTGGATACTTTTTCTAATGCGGTTTTATATTGTTCATTGCATAAAACATAAAAGTAAATATTAGGATACCTGCAACATAAATGTTTAATAAACATATCGTCTCCTAGATTTTTTTCCGTATATGCATTTATCAGTACTTTTTTCATCTTTTCTCCCAATAATTCCTAGTTATTGTAAGTATCTATCAAATCTCCCCGAAATTCTGTTAAAATGATTTTGCGAACACATTTTCAAAATCTCGAGGAGTGATCAAATGAAAAGCATAAAAACAGCAAGTGATGAATTTATACAAGTCATCCAATCAACAAAAAATTTATCCGATAAAACGATAACGGCGTACCGTTCGGATTTAAAAGATTTTCAGGCGTTTCTGCAAGGCAATGAACTTGATGAAATGGTTGTCCTGAAATATGTGCAAGTATTATCCAAAGAGCGTAAGCTCAAAGATAACACTATTTGCCGAAAGTTAATTACACTGAAAATGTTCTTCAGTTTTCTTTACGAGCAAGGTTACACTGATGTTAACTACTATCAGAATCATCACTTCCGCTATAAAAAAGAACGAAGATTACCTAAAACTTTGGCGGTAAGAGAAACCTCAAAACTGCTTTCTTATCTTGTCGGCTGTACCGAAAAAGAAACAACCACTTTTGACTTGTGGAAGAATTACCGCAATCTCGCCTTGATTGATGTACTGATTAGTACCGGTATAAGAATAGCTGAGGCTTCTAATATCTCTTTATGCGATATTATCCATTCCGAACGGACAATTCTTATACACGGCAAGGGTCGAAAGCAGAGATTGATTTACATATCTTGTAACGACACTTGGAATAATATTACCCATTGGCTGAAAATCCGTAAAAGCAGACCGACAAACACAGATAAAGTCTTCGTAAACCGCTTTGGTGAACAACTGAGCATTCACGGCATTGAGTACATATATAACTCTGTAAAAAGAGCTTGCAGAATTAATGAAAAATCTACACCGCACTACTTGCGGCATACATTTGCAACAAATCTTCTTGCTAACGGTGCAGATTTGCGTTCTGTTCAAGAAATTCTTGGACACAGTAGTGTTGCTACAACGGAGATATACACCGAGGTAACAACCAAAAGAAAGAAACAAGTGCTTAATAAGTATAATTACAGAAATAAACTGTAATTAGTACTTATTCTATATATAAAGTGTTGAAAGCCACAAAAAGTAACACAAAAATTTTAATGTTTTTAAAAATTGTCGGATTGACAGTTGTAACGCAGATATTTTGTTAATATTGTCCAAACAAATTATATTTACACATATTAAAAATATCTCGATATAATTTTAGATTCAAGACTACTTGCAAAAACGTTTTATTTTTTGACAAAAATGCAGCGTTTTTGTCAAAAAATAAAACGTTTTTGCAGTTTGTCTTGAACAGAACTTTGTAATACGATATTTTTAACATATATCGTTATAGTTTGTTTTTTTGTAATTATATTTGTTAAGCACTTGTTTCTTACACTTAGCTGTTACCTCAGTGTAAATTTCTCGTTGTAGAGCGACACTACTGTGAACGAGAAATCTTTCTGTGCACAGGACAAGGTAGATACTTTAATCGACAATTTGTCCCTCCGACCTCGGTTGTTTGGATACAAATTTATGATGACAGTTATGGTATAGATATTTCTAATAACAAACAGAATCTTTGCCATTACGATAAAACAAATTATTGTTGTGTTTAAGTTTACAATACGAAAGAATTATATTGGAGAAAAAACAAAATGGGAAATGCTGTTACAGAAAATCCGGTTTTTAAAAATATTAAAAAGTTCATTGAAGATGAAGAAAAAAATGTTCTAATGGAGAAATGTTATAGCGCGATAAGAACAGAAGGAGATAGAGTATTTGATCGTTCTTTACCCTACCTTTCATCAAATGATTTCGATGCTTATTTCCCATTAGTTTCTGCTGTTATTTTTACAGCTAATAAGTTCGAATGCGATACACTGAATTATCTCGTTATAAATCAAAATGGGGGTACGGTGCATAAAAGAAGAGAAAAAATTCATATATTTGTAAATAGTGATATTCACTCTCCTGTTGCTTATATACTTAAAGTATCGTCGTCATATATCTTGCATTTATTAGCCAATGAAACCGGATCGTACACCCCTGGAGGTAGTTCAGATTTGGTAAGATATATAAGCGGAAATCCTGCGCTTCGACCTTCATGTATTATTTCTTTTGGAGTTTGTTATGGAAGAAATCCAGATGAACAAATTATTGGAGATGTGCTTATTCCTCGCAAATTATATCCATGGTCAATAGGTCAAAAAGTCGTCGAAGAAGAACTGCAAATAAAGAACGATAACTTTAATTTATGGTTAGAAGAGAAATTTGATAAAAATGATATATATTCTTCTATTGCAATGTATTGCAACGATAGCGATGGTAGA
This sequence comes from uncultured Clostridia bacterium, assembly GCA_937898625.1. Classification (GTDB taxonomy): domain Bacteria; phylum Bacillota; class Clostridia; order Oscillospirales; family Acutalibacteraceae; genus Fimenecus. The sequence goes on from CALEJF010000004.1 coordinate 38,569, forward strand.
ATAATAGAAAAAAGCATAAGAATTAATAACGAGGAAATTAAGTTTAAAATAAATATTTCTTATGGAAACGTGAGCACAGGCGAAGCCGTTGTCTCTTCTAAGATTCTGAAAGATAAAATAGCAGCAGCAAATCGAAATGAAAAAGAGATTGGTGGTGAAATGGAAGGATACGGTTTGGCGAAAGAGTGTGTATACTATGCAAAAATCCCGTGTGTAATAATTAAAAGTATTTGCGACTGGGGAGAACTAAAAAATATTGAAAAAGCTTTTGAAGAAAATAGAGTGAATTTTCCTAACAATTTGAAAGATAAACTCCAAGCATATGCTTCGTTTTGTGCTGGATTAACATTGTTAGATTTATTTTTAGAAGAAGGAGATAAGCTTTTGGCATCAAGTATTATCAACGGACTTAAAGAAAAATATATTTGTAATGAATACCATTATTCATCCGAAGAAAAAATTAAAGATGGAATTAAAGAGCTTTTTGATTGTGAAATAGATTGTGATTTTATTTTTGATAATTTATTGCAATTAAACAAATTAATTAAAGTAGAAAAAGATTACAAAAAAAAGATTGTCTACTGTATAGAAAGGAGAACAAATGCGTAATTCATATGATTCTAACAAAAAAATGTACCTAAAGAATTATTTACGAGCAGATCCTCATACACAAATCTATCAGTTGAATGGAAAAGATTTAGTAAGTGAGGATATGTTTTGGGGAACCGACACCTCAAATCCTCTTTATCTTGATTATACAAAAATTGATGGTAGATGCATCAGGATTGCTGATGGTATATCATATAATAATATTCAGACTAAAGAAGATATTGAATGTGATGATTGGCTAAAACACAACATATTTCAATCGAACTCGAATATGTTGTATGTCATACAAGGTTACGCCGGGTGCGGTAAGACTACTTTAATGAGAAATGTAATCAGGTCTAAACAAAAGAATCATTCTCTGTGCTATATAGATGTTGGCGAAAAATGGAGTTATGAATGTGAGCCGTGTCTTTTTTTTGAAGAAACATTAAGCATGTTTTTAAATTGTTTGCAATCCATTTTCAAAAGAAGCAATTGGATTAAAATTTGGGAGAAATTTTTGAGCTTAGGCAGAGATAATAAAGTTGAAAATTTAGATACGAAGATTCGTTCAATTATCAGCCCTTTAAGAACAATTATGAGTTATCACCAGCAATCTATTATTGATAATGAGAATTTTGAATTGAATATAGAGAATGTAATTGCAGACATTGGAAGCTATTTAAGTGAACGATTCAATAAAAGTAATGATAGATATCACAATCAAGGACAGGTAGGAGTCATTATCTCTTTGATAATGTTGCTAAATTGTGCCGATTCTATTGTAAATACAGAAGAGAATAAATCATACATTATAGTTTATGATAATTTAGATGTTATAACAAATCCTGCAATTCCTGCAGAAATGGTGCTTTCGTTATGGATAAGCATGAGCAACTATAAAAAGTATATAAAAAAAGTTTTTGATAACGATAAAAACACACCTAATTTTTCGATATATATTGCTGTAAGAAAAGTGCTTTTTTCGCATATTACGGCTTATTTACCTGAATTAGAACAAACATTACAGCAAGACTTATCTTGTGCAATAGTTTGCGATGTGTCCGAGTTGTATTTGTCACAAAAGGTTCTTGAACACCGTATTGAGTATTGGTTGCAGAATAAAGATGTTGATTCTGAGACCAAGGAAAAATTTAATAGATTAAACAGAATTACATCCATAATGGGCGAAGTTGAAGTTTCTGAAACAGACGATGAATACTATGCGCCCAAACAAGCCATAGATTTAGATGGATTATTTAATCATAATTTTCGTGCTTGCGCAAATATGTTATCAGAACTCTTAGAAGATTCAACTTATTCAGATGATATAACAAAAATTTTTGAAAGTTCAAAAAATCCTGATTGGCAGAAGACATCAACTTTGATATTTGCTATTTCGTCTATTTACAGGAAGTTGCGAATTTGGAATAAATTCGGATTTAGATGTAATGGTTTTGATACTAGTATATATCCAACAACACTTTTTAGAATAATTCTAACTTTTCTTTATGTTTCAAAAGTTGGTCATACTTTAAGTAGGAAGTATTTACCAAGAGAGGATATGCCGGATAATGATTTTGTATCATTGAGTAGTATTATCGAATTAATGGGTAAGGTACCATTTATCAAAATTAAAACAAGCGATACGAATGCTCAAATAGATAATCATTACAATAAAGTGGTTGGTAAAGACACAAGTGACAGAATTATTTCTTTGTTAGCCGAAATGTGTTCAACCGGTAACTCGATTACAGAGCCAACGATACGAGGCTATGAAGATGAGGATGAACTTTGGAGACGCCCTATATATTTTGTAGGAGGTGTTAAATTAGCACACACAGCCACGTCTGTAGATGAGTTGAAAAAATATTTTATAAAATGCGCTCTGGATGAGACAAAGGCTGAGAACCTTAAATTTTCTATTACAGATGAAGGTTGTGTCATCGTTAGTGATATTATAGCAAGTTTTGAATTCTATTCTGCAAGATATAATTCGAGTAAATATTCAAAGCCGCTACACCAAGTAACCGATAGTTCTGAGCTAAGAGTAATAATTCAATCAGTGTTTGATGCTATAAGCATATGTTGCAAACGTCAAATACTTTTTATGAAAAAATATATTGAAAGTTATGATGAAAATTTATCTGATGGTGATAAGAAGGATATGTATTTAAAAGAATTTTTCCATCCTCGTACAAATCCACGATTTTATGATATTTTAGGTGTGAAAAATTTGGTGGGTGAATCATTCCGACCACAGCTCCATATAGTTAGAGTGATTTATAATCATATTGCATATTTAAACGAAGTGAAAAATTTATTTGCAAAAAACAATATGTATGATATGTGCAAGGTCATAACAGAATTCATTGGGTATTATTTGAATTTGTATAAGGAAACATTTTTCTCTGTGTTAGAAAATACTATTGGAGCGTATAACAACTTAGTTTATAAAGATTTAGAGTTGCTTTATATGTATCAAATAAAAAAGTATGAAGAAGGTACTAACGAAAATGTAGATATTACTAGAACAAACAAAGAACTATTAAAAAAATTAAGAGAAGAGTGTTTGCAAATTAAAGAAAATCCCCTAAATGATGAATGACTCCATACAACTTAATATTGAGCTGGTTATTCCTAAAAAACAGTAAATAAAACTATTAATGAATCACTTAGTTTGTATTAGTGTTTTCATCAAATAACATTATGAGTGATGGAAATATGATACATTAGCTTACAAAAAGCGGAACTTAGATTTAATATTTCTCAGTTCTGCTTAGTTCATATACGAATCTATATTCAATGCCAATTTGATTTTACGTCATTTTAACAAGTTGTTTTGGTGTATTGATGTATATTGTTTGTTTTAGAAATCCATGGGAAAATGAATGTGCAGTTAAAAATATAGCCGATGAAGCATATGAATACAGAAAAAAGCAATCTACCCGAAAGAAGGAAAAATATTAAAGATGCTACGATTGGGTTTGGTAAGTTGTTCTTTATGTGTGTAAAAATATACATAAAAGTTCAACATGAATCTCATAATGTGTTTCTTAAATTACACCTGTCCAACACTTCCTTTTTCTTTGTGTCGTGATTTCGGTGTAGATTTCTGTGATTGACACACTACAGTGTCCTAATAGATCTTGAACTGAACGTAAATCAGCGCCATTTGGTAATAAATTTGTTGCAAAGGTATGACACAAGTAGTGAGGAGTGGAAGACGGATTGATTCCTGCATATTCTTTTATCTGTTTGTATATGTATTCAATACCATGTATTCCAAGTTGATTACCACTTCGATTCACAAAGAGTTTGTTGGTTGAAATATTCATTTCTTTTCTAATGCTCAACCAATCATTCAAGTTATTCCAAGTCTCATCACAAGAAACATATATTAGTCGTTGTTTACGACCTTTGCCGTGAATAAGCAAAGTTTTTTCAGATTCGATAATGTCATCTAGTGAGATCGCTGATGCTTCACCGATTCTAATTCCAGTGCTTATAAGCACATCTATCAGCGCTAAATTCCTTGAGGTTCGCAATACTTCAGGTTAACTTTTAGCCGAGTTTCTTTCTGCTGTTGCAGTTTTAAGAATCTCGTCTATTTCTGTTTTAGATAGAGTTTTGGGTAATCTTCGTTCTTTGCGAAATCTAAAATGACAATTTTGATAGTAGTTTTGTTCTATGAGATTTTTGCTGTACAGATACTCAAAAAACATTTTTAGAGTTATCAGCCTACGAATAATCGTAGTATCTGATAAATGCCTATCCTGCGATAAATGAGACACATATTTAACTAAAACATCGTCATCAATCTCACCACCACAAAATTTAATAAAGTCATTCAAATCAGAACTGTACGCATGACTGCTATATTCTGATATATTCTTTGTAGATTTCATAACAGAAAGACACTCTTCTGCATAAAAGTTCAAGTTCTCCATATAAAAACACCTCATATTTGATAAGATACGACCTATTTTATCAAATTATGAGGTGTTTTGTTAAGTTGTCTTACAATAACTATAAATTATTGTAAGAAATATAACA
>CALEJF010000005.1 GCA_937898625.1 uncultured Clostridia bacterium
AAATCAATGTTAACACAGAATGTCAGCTTGCATTCCAGGAAGCAACAAGAAAGTACATTGAAGAGGGTAAAGACCTTCAGGGCAAGGGCTTTGACCCAAGAAAGCTTTTAGCTCCAGGATGTGAAGCAATTAAGGCTACTGTTAGAGAAAAGATTGAACTCTTCGGTTCAAAAGATAAGGCTTAATTATATAAGTTGACTTTACAATACCGCGTGTCTTTCGGCTCGCGGTATTTTTTGTAACAATGGTAGGGCCGGGGTCTTGACCCCGCCGTATTTAATAAGAAAGGTCATTCTTCGCAACGCTTAGAATGACCTTAAATCTTTTAATATTCAATTTCTATTTCATTTTTACCTAATTGGTTTTCGTATGTAACAATGCCCTTGTTTGGAATATAGACTTCTGTTTTGATGGTATCAGGAAATTCTTTATCACAAGTCCATTTTAAAGTGAATTTGCGATTTTTACTATCGGTTTTGATTTCATCAATATCACCACATACTGCAATAGGATATGGTCTGTTGAAAACATCATTTAATTCATCTTTTTTAAAATTATAACCCCAGTAAATACTGCTCCAATGGTACTTTTCAAACTCATTCATAATAAAGTCAATATGCTTAAGCCATTCGTGACCGGGTGTTGCACCACCCCATTCACCAAAAAGTACGGGCACATTCATTTTTAATTGATTTTTTCTGATTTCTCTTAAAATACATCTCATCCTGTTTTCACTTGAATATTTGTTATAAAGAGGGGAATCAACAAAAATGTCGTAAGCGTGAGGGGAGTAAATGTCATTTTCTTTTGCATTTATTTCAAAGGGGAGTCCAAGGTTTGAATAGTAGTTGTGCTCAAAGAAATTGAAAACACTCTTCTTATTTGCAGTTTTGCTTATATTGTCAAAGAATGGTTGATAGTAATTACTGTTAAAATCTTTTGTGTATTCATCAAGTCCCTTTATAGCGTCATAAAACTTTTCTTCACTGTCCATTGTTGTAAGAAGTTTTTGAAGTCCCTTTTTTGTACGGATAAGTGAAAAGATTTTTAACGCCATTTTTGCAAAATTCCATTTATCGTGACGAGATTTAAAATATTTTTCAAAGTTTATATTCTTGCCATAAACCGTTTTAACAATGTTGGAAACAAGACCTAAAAACACTTTCCTTCCGTCTTTGTGTATGTATGGCTCGTTGAAATAGTCGTAACCAATAATGTTGTTACAGTCGGAGAGTGCATTTGCAACATATTCCCACATTCTAATAAACTTTGTCTGTATGTTGTTACGATTAGTCCAAAAATCATAAAAGGCATTCTGAACACCTTGCATATAGAAATATCCCTCTGCCCAGATTGCAAATTGCCTTGGGTTGGAATATGATGGGTCAATTACCCAATTAGGTGCACCATCACCGTGAAAATGGTGAGAAAACAAGTCCTGATGCATATCAAACATAACATAGATGTTGTGCTGGGCACATTTGTCAATAAATTCCTTTAATGCAGAAATCAGTTCATCGTTATATTTACCTTCGTGTGGTTCAATAACTGCCCAAGTAATTCCAAGACGGACAATATTGACACCTACAGAAGCCATATCCTCAAAAACACTTTCCTTAAGAAGTTGTTTACGGACAATAAATCCGTTTGTCCAGTGGGATTTTAAGGAATGGTTTACTCCGCGGAAGAGTCTTTCTCTGCCGTATTCATCCCTGATTTTTAAATTATCGCAATAAAACATATTTTTACCTCGTGTTTATTGTGGTATAAACCAATTCTAACATAATAAAACATACAACACAATAAACAAATAGTTGATAAAGTGATTGATATTTAGTATAATTATCCGTGAGGTGTTTATATGATTACTCCAACAATTAAACTTTACGAAAATGATTCATATATAAAGGATTTTTCTGCAACTGTCCTTTCATGCGAAGAAAAAGACGGTGCATATTTTGTAGTCCTTGATAAAACTGCGTTCTTCCCCGAGGGTGGTGGACAAGATGCCGACAAGGGTAAAATTGGCGAAGCAGATATCCTTGATGTGCAGATTGAAAATGATGTGATTTATCATAAAGTCAATAAGGCATTTAACGAAAATGAAAAAGTTGATTGTATACTTGACTGGGAAACAAGATTTTCTCGAATGCAGAACCATACGGGTGAGCATGTAGTTTCAGGTGTTATTCATAGTATTTTTGGCTACAACAATGTTGGTTTCCATATGAATGATACTCTTGTGACATTGGATGTTGACGGTCCCTTGAATGACGAGGATATAAAGAAAATCGAGCTTAAATCTAACAGAGCAATTTATGATAATAAAAATATAAAAGCCATTTATCCGTCAGCAAGCGAACTTCCAAATTACGACTATCGCAGTAAACTTGATATTACAGAGGGTGTGCGCCTTATTGAAATTGAGGATTATGACCTTTGTGCTTGTTGTGCGCCACATGTTGCAAAAACAGGTGAAATCGGAATTATCAAAATTATCGGTTATATCCCATACAAAAAAGGTACAAGAATTGAAATGATTTGTGGTCTTTTGGCATTCAACGATTACAGTAATCTCCACACAACAAATAAAGCAGTAATGAATATGCTTTCTGCAAAGAGATTTGAAATTGCAGAGTCAGTTGAGAGAATACAGATGGAACTTTCTAACGCAAGAGCAGAAACCAAAAAGCTTTTATCAGAACTTGCAACACTTAAAATGGAAAAACACATCATTGATAATAAGATTTGCGTTTTTGTTGACGGTGTTTCCTATGACGAATTGAGAAATTGCTCAAACTCACTTGTGGAAGAGTTTGAATATTGCTACTTGTTCTCAAATACGGATGCAGATAATTATATCTATGTTGTGTCAAGTAAAGAGAACAATGTCCGCGAAGAAGTGCAAAAGCTAAATAAAGCCTTTAATGGTAAAGGCGGCGGAAGGGACACCTACGCACAAGGGAAAATTACAGCAAGTAAGAATGATATATTGCATTACCTTAGTTAAAGATAAATTACCAATTATAAAAAAATCCCCACGCTTGTGGGGATTTAATGTTTATATATGTTTTATCTGATTCCGTAATTTTCGATTACATAGTCCATATCCTTGTCACCACGACCTGAAAGGTTAATAAGGATTGAGCCGTGTTCCATTTGTTGTGCAAGCTTCATACCGAATGCAACTGCGTGTGAACTTTCAATAGCGGGAATAATGCCTTCCATACGAGAAAGTTTGAAGAATGCGTCAATTGTTTCTTCGTCGTCAATCACATCATATTTAACTCTGCCAATTTCCTGTAAGAATGCGTGTTCAGGACCAGATGAAGGATAGTCAAGACCACTTGCAACTGAATAAACAGGAGCAGGTTCACCGTTTTCGTCTTTAAGCATAATACTGTTGAAACCGTGCATAATTCCCTCTGTACCATATTTAAGACTTGCTGCGTGGTCACCCATTTTAGGACCACGACCAAGAGGCTCAATACCATAAATATCAACTGGGTCATTTAAGAAACCTGCGAAAAGTCCTGCAGCGTTACTGCCACCGCCAACACAAGCAACAATAGCATTTGGAAGATGACCTGTCATTTCAATAAACTGCTCTCTTGCTTCAATTCCAACCACACTCTGGAAATCACGAACCATCATTGGGAATGGGTGAGGACCTAAAACAGAGCCGATACAGTAAATGCAATCTTTGTATTCTTTGCTGTATGCGTCAAACGCTGCGTCAACTGCTTCTTTGAGTGTCTGAAGACCATGAGTAACTTCAACAACATTTGCGCCGAGAATTTTCATACGAGCTACATTTGGAGCCTGTTTTTTTATGTCAACAGAGCCCATATAGATGTCGCACTCAAGACCAAAATATGCAGCGGCAGTAGCAAGAGCAACACCGTGCTGACCTGCACCGGTTTCTGCAATAATCTTTTTCTTGCCCATGTATTTTGCAAGAAGTGCCTCGCCCATACAGTGATTGAGTTTGTGAGCACCTGAATGGTTTAAGTCCTCACGCTTTGCATAGAGCTGAACTTTACCGCCGAGAGCATCTGAAAGTCTTTCAAGATGTGTAACAGGAGTTGGTCTGCCCTGGAATTCTTTTCTGATTCTGCGAAGTTCTGCAATGAATTTTCTTGACTGACAAATTGAAAAATATGCCTCTGTAATTTCTGCCATAGCATTCTTTAATTTTTCGTCAATATAAACTCCGCCATATTTACCGAAATAACCATTTTTGTCAGGATAGTTGTTAAAATAAGTTTCAAAATCAACATTGTTTAAAATCATAATTATATCTCCTAAAGTAATATTTTATGCGTTAAATGTTATTTTGTGTTTCGCCATCGTTTTGTTAAAAGTATCATAATATCACCCACAAAAAAAATAAAAATCCATCCCAAAATCTATGGGACAGACTATGAAATCTGCGGTACCACCCAATTTCGTAGTAAAAAAACTACGCACTCACCGTGTACTTTCATACACATAGCACTATAACGGTTGCCCTCCGTCGTACCTATTAAGGCGAATAACGCCGAACACGATACGGGTTCTTGTTAGCATATTTTCGCCTTTTCGGATTGCCCTCAAAAGTCCATTCATTGAAATTCTTATTGTCGTATTTTCACCGTCAACGACTCTCTGAAAATAAGTTAAAATCAACTACTACTCTTTCTCATTGGTTTATTGGTTAAATATTAACTTGTAGAAATTTTATCACCACAAACAAATAATGTCAACAATTTTTTCCGTTTTTTAAATTTTACCAAAAATAAAACTTAACACATTTTGATATTTAGTTCATTTTTAATAAAAGATATTGATTTAATTTTTATTTTCATTTATATTAACTTTGTGAAGAATAAAGGGAGATGTTTTTATGAGAAAATTTATGAGAGTTCTTTTAACAACGATGCTTATGTTTGCTACTGTGGTAATTGCAACCATTTCTGCGAGTGCCGAAACATTTAACCCTGAAATTCAATATCAGACAGAAAACAAGGTGGTTCTTTATTCAAGAAAGGACTATAAAGGACGAGCAAAAGAGTATGGCGTGGGCGAGTATAAATCACTTGATATATATTCCGATAGTATTTCCATTCCTCAGGAATATGTAGTATACGCCTATACAAGAGAGAATTTTAAAGGTCAGGAATTTATTTTAAATGAGAGCGAGAGCTCGTACCTTCGCTACGACTTTGGAAAAGGCCTTACAAAGATTTTCCGAATCAGGAGTATGAAGGTTGCACTTATTGAAAGTGATGCCGTAGACATTAGTAATGTTGATGATGCACAGAAAAATCAGATTATGACTGATTATGCACCGAGAATACATATGGCTCAGGGTGACCTGTATGAAGCGGTTTCCATGGATTGGACCTTTGAACATTTTGACCGTGTTATTGATGAAAATGGCGATTCGCGTCTTGTAATGAGGGAAACTATTGACGGGCCACACGATATCTGTGAAACATTTTATGGCGACCAGGATTCAGCGGTTGCCTATGCCTTTTGGGTGGAAAAGGATAATAACTACATTGACATCGTGTACTTTATTTATTGTCCTTATGATAGCGGTAAGTACATCTGGATTGTTGGCAATAATGTGGGAGGGCATCCCGGTGATTGGGAACATTTCACATTGAGGTTTTTGAAATACGAAGAAGGCGGAAAAACATACCTCCGACCTGTAAAATCGGCTTTTGCAGCCCATACATTTGCTGAAATTGTCTCTTGGGAAGATATGGAAATGTATGACGATACTCATAGTATAATCTACTGCGCAGAGGGTACTCACGGATTGTATCCTCACATCGGCACATATGTATACATGAATTTTGTTGTGGTTAAGCTTAAAGATGTATGTTCCAAAGGCGAAATTTGGGACCTTTGGGAACCGGGCAAACTTGAAACATTTGAACTTGTTCCCGAAGAAAGTTGCCGAGCATTAGCTGGCTCAAAATGGGCATCCGCCTTTGATTATGATATAGAAAATCCTGATAGCCTTGCAACTCTTTATTGGGGAAACGAGTCCTCATATCCACCTTTTATGAATGGCGGACCACAAGGACCACAGTTCAAAACAGAAATGACGAGTTTGACAAGCTTTAAATAATTACTTTAATTCCCTGTTTGGCTGAACAGGGAATTTTATTTTGTTTTTATATGGTATTTATTTGCTTATTATGTTATAATATTTATAATTATGAAATTTTTGGAGTTGCGATATGAGAATTTTAGCAATTGACGGTAACAGCATTTTAAACAGAGCATTTTATGGTATTCGTGCTTTATCTACCAAGGATGGCAGATTTACCAATGGTATCTATGGGTTTTTAACAATTTTAATGAAACTTCGTGATGAAGTAAAGCCCGATGGAGTTGCTATTGCATTTGACCTTAAAGCACCAACATTCCGTCATAAGATGTATGACGGTTACAAGGCAAATCGTCACGGAATGCCACCGGAACTTGCACAACAATTACCCGTACTTAAGGAACTTTTAGTTGCTTTGGGTTATAAAATCATATCTCTTGAAGGTTATGAGGCTGATGACATTCTAGGCACAGTTGCAGGAATGTGTAAAGACGATGATGAGTGCTTTATCGCAACGGGTGACCGTGACTCATTCCAACTTATTCGTAATAATGTTACTGTTATGCTTCCACATACAAAAATGGGTACAACCACCACGGAGACATATACTCCTGCAAGAATTAAAGAAGAATATGGTGTAAGTCCAATTCAGATGATTGACATAAAAGCACTTCAAGGTGATGCGTCCGACTGTATTCCCGGTGTTGCAGGCGTTGGTCAAAAGACAGCAGGGGGCCTAATACAAAAATTCGGTACAATTCAAAATATCTATGATAATATCGATACCCTTGAAATCAAAGAAAACCTAAAAAATAAACTTGTTAACGATAAGGAAAAAGCCTTTTTAAGTTACACTCTTGGCACGATTATTAACAATGTTCCAATTGAGTGTGGATTGAAAGATTTAATTCCGCAAAATGCAGATGAGGGCAAAGCCCGTGCTATGCTTGCTGACCTTGAAATGTTTAAAATTATCGAAAAGCTTAATTTTACTGCACCAACTGCTGTGGAGAAAAAAGAAGAAAAAACAAAGGATTTGGATTTTGTAACAGATTTCGACACGAATGAACTGTTAAATAAAATCAAGGTAGAAAAGAGTGCTTATTTTACTGCCGACTACAAGGATTTAGATAATCCTTCATTCTGCTTCTTGTGTGATAACACAGTTTACCATCTTGAACCAATGAATTTCGGATACTTTGTGTTTATCCAAGCACTTTTGGAAGACGAAAACATCAAAAAATATACTGACAACTCAAAACTTTTATATCGTTTTGTATTCCTTAATAACATTGAAATCAAGGGTATGGCTCTTGATACATCCCTGGCAGGATATATTCTCAATCCGTCTGCAAACGGATATAATCCATTAAGACTTTGTGAGGAATACAAAGCACCTATTCCAAAGGTTAAAACTGATTTGCCACTAGCCATGGAATGTGCTGTTATGAAATCTGTAAGCACAAGGCTTGTAACTGAAATCGAAGCAAATGAACAAGAATATTTGCTCTATAAAGTTGAAATGCCACTTGCAGAAGTATTGGCGAGTATGGAGCATTTAGGCTTTATGGTTGACCGTAAGGGTATTGCAGACTTTACACAAAAAATCAGCGGAGAATTAAAACAAATACAAGAAGAAATCTATGAACTTGCAGGTGAAGAATTTAACATCAATTCACCAAAACAGTTGGGTGTAATTCTCTTTGAAAAAATGGGACTTCCTGCAAAGAAAAAGACAAAGAGTGGTTATTCAACAAATGCAGATGTTCTTGAAAGTTTACAGAATGAAAATCCGATTATTGACAAAATTTTGTGGTTCAGAACACTCTCAAAACTCTATTCAACATACTGTGAAGGATTACTCAAAGTAATTGGTGAAGACGGAAGAATTCATTCATCATTCATTCAAACTGAAACAAGAACAGGACGAATTTCATCAACTGAACCTAATCTTCAGAATATTCCTGTACGAAAAGAAATCGGCAGAGAGATGAGAAAATTCTTTATTGCAAAAGATGGCTGTTTGCTTGCAGATGCCGACTATTCACAAATTGAACTTCGCGTTCTTGCTCATATAGCTGATGACGAAGAAATGCTCAAAGCATTTAATGAAGAGGTAGATATTCATACAGTTACTGCATCTCAGGTGTTCAATATGCCGCTTCAAATGGTAACACCTTTAATGCGTAGTCGCGCAAAAGCAGTTAACTTTGGTATTGTTTACGGTATCGGTGCTTTTTCACTTGCAAAGGATATTGGTGTTACAAGAAAAGAAGCCGATGACTATATAAAGGGTTATCTTCGTCATTACGCAGGTGTTGACAAGTATATGGAAACAGTTGCAAAGAATGCGAAAGAAAAAGGTTACGTATCAACACTCTGGGGCAGAAGAAGATATCTTCCAGAACTTAATTCTTCAAATGGAATGCTTCGTGCATTTGGCGAACGTGTTGCAAGAAATATGCCAATTCAGGGTACTGCTGCCGATATTATCAAAATCGCTATGGTGCGTGTGTATAACCGACTTAAAGAAGAAAAAATGAATGCAAAACTCATTCTTCAAGTCCACGACGAATTGATTGTTGAAGCACCTGAAAATGAGATAGAAAAAGCATCAGTAATTCTTCAGGAAGAAATGGAAAATGCTTGTCAAATGAAAGTTCGTTTAAGAGCAGATGTTAACACAGGCAAAACTTGGTATGATGCAAAAGATTAGGTTTTAGTGAAATTGCCCATTGTAGGGGCTGACGACCTCGGCAGCCCGTAATAAATAAGGATTTTTATGAAAAAAATAATGTTTATTTGCAGTGGTAACACTTGCAGAAGTCCTTTGGCTGAAGGGCTGTTTAAGAAATATTTAAAAGAGAATAATATAACTGACATTGAAGTTTCCAGTGCTGGTGTTGGTGCATTTCCTGGTGATGCGGTAAGCATAAATTCAATTCTTGTTGCGGGAAATCGTGGAGTTGACATTTCCGACCACCGAGCAAGAAATATTAACCCTGAACATTTACTCACCACGGACTTGTTTTTCTGTATGAGTGACTCGCACAAAGCAGTTTTATCTCGTCATTGTGACGAAAACAAAATTGTGGTTTTGAATGTGCCCGACCCATATGGCAGACCTATTGAGGTATACGAAGAATGTGCAAAACAACTTGAAAGTCGGTTCCCTGAAATTCTTGAAACAATTCAAAAAACAGTTATCATTCGTGAAATGACAAAAGATGATATTGCCGAAATCGCAGAGTTGGAAAAAGAGTGCTTTTCCGAGCCTTGGAGCGAAAACTCCTTAATGGATGAATTGACTAACGAAACTGCAAGGTTTTATGTGCTTCGTGATGATGAGAATTTGCTGGGATATATAGGTGCAAATAATATTTGTAACGAAGTTTATATAACAAATGTTGCGGTAAATTCCAAATATCGCGGAAATGGTTACGGAAAAACTCTTGTAAACCATTTGATTAAGCAAAGTGAAACGGAAAGAGCATTTTTCATTACTCTTGAGGTGCGAAAATCTAATGAAAATGCTATAAAATTATACGAAAAATGTGGGTTTAAATTGATTGGTGAGAGAAAAAATTTCTACTCAAAACCTACAGAAGACGCACTTATTTACACTTACTATATAGAGGATTAATTATGAAATTTTTAGCAATTGAAAGTTCATGTGACGAAACTGCTGCAGCCGTTGTGGAAGATGGCAGGGTTGTTTTGTCAAATGTAGTATCAACGCAAATTGAAAAGCATAAAATATTCGGCGGGGTTGTACCTGAAATTGCATCAAGATTACATACGGAAAACATTTCTTGGGTAGTTGAAAAAGCACTTACCGATGCAAAATGTACTCTTGATGATATTGACGGAATTGCTGTGACTTATGCACCGGGACTTATCGGTGCTTTGCTTGTTGGTGTCAACTATGCAAAGGGATTATCTCTTGCAAGTGGCAAACCACTCATACCTGTGCATCATCTTCGTTCGCATATTGCAGCAAACTACATCACTCATAAGGATTTGAAACCACCATTTATGTGCCTTGTTGTGTCAGGTGGCAACACTCTTCTTTGTAAGGTTAATGATTATACTGATTTTGAAGTAATCGGTCGCACCCGTGACGATGCGGCAGGTGAGGCTATGGATAAAGCTGCACGAACATTAGGACTTCCGTATCCCGGTGGTGTAAATCTTGATAAAATCTCAAAAACTGGGGATAATACAAAGTATAAATTCCCAAAACCACGTGTTGATGGCAGCCCTTTGGATTTCAGCTTTTCAGGACTTAAAACATCCGTTATAAACCTTGTTCATAACGCAAACCAAAAGGGCGAAACCTTGGAAGAAGCAGATGTTGGTGCATCATTTATCAATGCGGTTGTAAATTCTCTTGCAGATAATACTGTTAAGGCTATGGAGACAACGGGTGAAAAAACACTTGTATTGGCAGGTGGTGTTTCTGCAAATTCTGTTCTTCGCAGCAGAATGGAAAAACTTGCAGAAGAAAAAGGTTGGGATTTATATTTACCAGATTTATCACTCTGTGGTGATAACGGTGCTATGGTCGGTGCACAAGGATATTTTGAATTTTTAAAGGGAAGAGTTGCCCAAATGGATTTAAACGGAAAAGCAACTGCTGACATTAAAAAAGACTACACAAACTGATTTTTATATTAATTGTATATATAATACACATAATTTATTCATAGATAATTGATAAATTGTTATCATTTTAACTATTGAAAAAATGCAGGATTTGGTATATAATAATGCAAAATAGGTAAGAATGGCTTATTTTGGTATCAATATGAAATTTTATATAAAGGAGTAAACAATTATGGCACTCACAAAGAACAAGTCAATTCTTGAGTGGATTGACAAGCAGGTTGAACTTGTAAAGCCTGACAATATCGTTTGGATTGACGGTAGTGAAGAGCAGATTGAAGCTCTTCGTGCAGAGGCTTGCTCAACAGGTGAATTAGTAAAACTCAATCAGGACCTTCTTCCTGACTGCTACTACCACAAGACAGCAGTTAACGATGTTGCTCGTGTTGAAGACAGAACTCTTATCTGCTCAAAGAAAGAAGAAGATGCAGGTCCAACAAACCACTGGATGGACCCAGAAAAAGCATACGCAATGCTTTATGATATTGCAAAAGACAGCTACAAGGGCAGAACAATGTATGTTATCCCTTATTCAATGGGCCCTGTTGGTTCACCTCTTGCAAAAGTAGGTATTGAACTTACAGACTCAATTTATGTTGTACTCAACATGGTTATTATGACTCGTGTTGGTAAGGCAGTTATGGACGCATTCGGTGACGAGAGCAACGACTGGGTTCGTGGTCTTCACTGTAAGTGCGAAATTGACGCTGAAAAGAGATGGATTTGTCAGTTCCCAGAAGATAACACAATTATTTCAGTTAACTCAGGTTACGGCGGAAATGTTCTTCTCGGTAAAAAATGCTTTGCTCTTCGTATTGCTTCATATCAGGGTAAAAACGAAGGCTGGCAGGCTGAACATATGCTCATCCTTGGTATCGAAAATCCAAAGGGCGAAGTTAAGTACATTTGTGCTGCTTTCCCATCAGCATGTGGTAAAACAAACCTTGCTATGCTTATTCCACCAGAAGGATATCAGGCAAAGGGTTACAAGGTATGGTGCGTAGGTGACGATATTTCTTGGATTCGTAAGGGTGCAGACGGTCGTCTTTATGCTATCAACCCAGAAAACGGTTTCTTCGGCGTTGCTCCTGGTACAAATGTTAAGTCAAACCCAAATGCTCTCGCTTCAACAAAGAAGGGCACAATCTTCACAAATGTTGCTCGTAACCTTGACGACAATACAGTTTGGTGGGAAGGTCTTGACAAGAATCCTCCTGTAAACGCAGTTGAATGGACAGGTATCGAAACAAATGGTGTTGAGTGGAAAGCAGAAGGCAAAAACCTTGCTCATCCAAACAGCCGTTTCACAGCTCCAGCTGTAAACTGCCCATGCATCAGCTCTGAATTCGAAAATCCGGCAGGTGTTCCAATCTCTGCTTTCGTATTCGGTGGCCGTCGTGCAAAACTTGCTCCACTTGTATATCAGTCACGCGACTGGAATCACGGTGTATTCGTTGGTTCAATTATGGCTTCTGAAACAACAGCAGCTGCAGCAGGTGCAGTAGGTGTTGTTCGTCGTGACCCAATGGCTATGCTTCCATTCTGCGGTTACAATATGGGTGACTACTGGCAGCACTGGATTGACATTGGTAAGACTCTTGATGCTGACAAAGCTCCAAAAATCTTCAATGTTAACTGGTTCAGAAAAGATGACGAAGGCAACTTTATGTGGCCAGGTTTCGGTGATAACCTTCGTGTTCTTGAATGGATTATCAAGCGTTGCGAAGGCGAAGTTGACGCTCAGGAAACAGCAATTGGTTATCTCCCATATGCTAAGGACATCAATATTGAAGGTCTTGAAGGTGAAGTAACAGTTGAATCACTTGAAAGCATTCTTGATGTTGATAAAGCTCTCTGGGCAGCAGAAGCTGATGGCATTGCAGAATTCTATGCAAAATTTGGCGACAAGCTTCCTGAAACACTTAAGGCAGAACTTGAAACACTCAAAGCAAACCTTAAATAATTATAAAACAAAGAAAAAGACGGAGTTTCGACTCCGTCTTTTTGTTTTAAACACAAAACAAGGCGAGTGGAAAAGATGAGAATTACTTTGTTTTTAACTCAACAAAAAATCAAAAACTTGTTGTTCAAAATGTTTTTTCATTATTTATAATTGTCTTGTAATCAAAAGGAGGTTATAATAATGAACACAGACAAAATTTACGCAGAATCAATTGCAAAAGAATATGCTCCAAAGGACGATTCAAAAATCGTGGCACTAAAAAAACTTGACCAGAAGGCAAAACAGCCGGCAAACATATTTGCTTATACCTTCGGTATTATTTCTTCACTTGTTGCAGGTCTTGGAATGAGCCTTGCGATGAATGTTATCGGTGGAACAACGGCCTTTATGGTACTCGGAATTGTAATTGGTATCATCGGTTTTGCTTGTTGTGGTATCAACTATCCAATTTACAAAAGAATTCTTGAAAAGGGCAAGAAAAAATACGCTTTTGAAATTGTAGAGCTTGCTCGTGAAATCAGCGAAGAAAAATAATTAAGTATTTATTAGGATGGAGGTTGTGAGATGAATAAGAATGAAAGCAAGTACTTTAATACTGCTAAAAAAATGGATGAGGCACTTCTTAAACTTCTTGAAAAGAAGGATTTTGAGTATATCACCATTAAGGAAATTTGTTCAATGGCAGGTGTTAATCGTTCAACATTCTATTTTCATTACGAAAATACAAACGACTTATTAAAGGAAGCATCTGACTATATCATCGACAACTTTTTTGCCTGTTTTTCCACTGTGAGTGCTAATGTAAATATTGATTATAGTAAATTAGAAGATTTGGTGTTTATTACTCCTGAATATCTGACACCATATCTTACCTATATAAAAGAAAATCAAAGGCTTTTTAGAACTTGTCTTAAACACCTTAATGCGTTAAATTTTAACATAATGTATAAAAATTTGTCCCAAGCTTTTTTTAACCCGCTTTTGGGTCGATTTAATTTACCTGAAAATGAAAGAGAATATATTTTAAAATTCTATCTTACGGGAATTACAGCTGTTGTTATGGAGTGGCTTCAAAAAGAGTGTCAGGATTCCATTGAAGATATAAGTAAGATTATTATTGATTGTGTTTTGGGTAAAGTAAGAATAAATGATAAGAATTAAATCTTTGCAAATTGCAATATTTAGTTTACTGATAAATATTGCATATAGTATTTACAACATTATACTTGGCACAATGACACACTCCTGGTGGTTTGTCACCGTAGGAGTGTATTATTCTATTCTCAGCATAATGAGGTTTGTCATTTTAAATACAAGAAAAAAGAAGACAAAAAACAATCTGAATAAATTCACAGGGATAATGCTGGTGCTTACATCTTTACCACTTGCGGGAATGGTAATTCTTTCGTCACTAAAGGACCGCGGTGTAGACCATAACGAAAATGTGATGATTACCATTGCTCTTTACACATTTATAAAAATTACATTGGCAACAGTCAACATTGTTAAAACAAAAGGAAGAAAAGTATCCGTCACCTTAAATACACTTCGTCACATATCATTTGCAGATGCCGCTGTTTCAATATTTTCATTACAACGCTCAATGCTTGTATCCTTTGATGGTATGCCTGAAAGTGATATAAGAATTTTTAATATCGTGGTGGGCTCCGCAGTGTGTGTTGTGGTTTTCCTGTTGGGGCTTGGATTACTGGGGATACATACAAAACAAAAACAACAGAATAACCATTATAATACAGTAAGGCGGGGCTAATACCCGCTACTTTTATTTGTATCACAAATTTGAATTTGTCGAACTCTTTTCCGCCCCCTCTTAGAGGGAGCTGTCTGCGAAGCAGACTGAGGGAGTAAATGAAGAATATCAACAAACTCCCTCCGTCATTTTCTTCGAAAATGCAACCTCCCTCATTGAGGGAGGCAAGGTCACATCACTTAATCCTCCCGACAAACTCCAATTTGTTTAAGTCATTTTAAAATTTTGCGATATGTTCACTTCGTTCACGCGATATTTTTGTTACACAAAAGCGATATGTTTTATAAAAACACGATATGATATAAATTCGCATTTGCGTCAGCAAATATATCGTATGCGTCAGTATATATCGCACCGAAGGTATATCGCAAATTCCATCAGGAATTTATATCGCTGTGGCGAAGCCACATAAACTCCAATTTGTCGAAATTCTTTTGTTGTTATTTACCTCTGAATGTGGTAAACTATTTCCATTGAGGTGAAACACTATGGAACTTAAATTTAAAAATGGTAAATTTCGTATAATGCAGATTGCAGATGTTCAGGATACGCAGAACACATCCGATGATACGGTTCGTTTTATCCGTGAAGCTCTGAAAAAAGCAAAACCTGACCTTGTTGTTTTTACAGGTGACCAGGTTAAGGGATACGGTTTTTATTTGATGGGTGGAGACAATAAAAAGAAGGTAACAGAATGTATAAATAAACTTTTGACACCCCTTGATGAAACTGGAATTCCATTTACTTTTGTTTTTGGTAATCACGATGACCAGGCATTTTCAATTTCAAAAAAAGAACAGTTTGAGATTTATAAAACCCACGAAAATTGTGTGGCATATAATGCTGATGATGAAATTGATGGCTATTGCAACCATAATCTTGAAATCAAAGGTGAGGACGGCAAAACAAAACTCAATGTTTATCTTGTAGATAGTCTTACAGCAACTCTTGATGGTACTTGCGACCATGTTCATGAAAATCAACTTGAATGGTACAAAAACACAAGGGATAGACTTAAAGAAGAAAATGGTGACTATGTTCCATCAATTGTTTTTCAGCATATTCCCGTTGAGGAGATTTACCAATTGCTTATAGAAGTGCCACAGGGAACACCAAACAGTGCAAGAGGTTTCCGTCAGTGGGAGGGTAAATTCTTTTCAGTTAATCCTGAAAGAGTAAATGTTGATGAGCGTACATTCATCGGTGAAACTCCAAGCGTACCAAAGGAAAATGGTGGCCAGTTTGAAGTGATGAATGAAAAAGGCGATGTAATTGCCATGTTCTTCGGTCACGACCATAACAATTCCTTTGTGGGTGAATATAAGGGAATGAAATTGGGATATACTCAGGGTTGCGGATTTAATGTCTATGGTCCGGGCAGAAAAAGAGGAGTAAGGCTTCTTGATTTTGACGAAGCAAACCCATCAGATTTTACTACAACAACTTTAACAGTAGAGGACCTTGATGATTTTAAAATTACCAAGAAAATCAAGCACGGATTTTACACCTATGCACCAACAAGTGTTGATGCGGTTAAACTTATTGCAAAGAAATATGTTTTGCCTATAGCAGGTGCTGTGGCAACAGTTGCAACAGTTGGTTCACTTTTGAAAAAGAAAAAATAAAGCAAAAAAATGCCTTACCAGATTTCTGGTAAGGCATTTAAAATTGATACTATCTGTTTGCAAGAAGAAGTTTGTTAATTGTCTTTCCAATTTGTTTAGTCATGTAATTAAGAAGGAAAGTATCGTATTTAACATTTGCTGTCTGATTTTCAATAGCTTCTTCAAGTTGTGTATTATACTTTTCGCTTATAATCTTTGTCTTAACATCATCCTGCCACTTAACTGTGCCGCTTGATTTTACAAAGTACATAATGTGGTAACCATATTCAGTTTCTACAATGCCTGTGTCTCCCGGCTTGCGGCTTGCGTCAATAGACCAATCTGTGAAGGTCTGAACATATTTACCGTCGTTAGCAACATTCTTATAAAGACCGTCGTAGTTAGGTTTACCGTTCTCGTCAACATCGCCTGTATGCTTCTTTGTAAGTTCAATGAAGTTTTCTTCTGTAGGATTCTTAAGGAATTCATCAAGAACAGTCTGAGCCTTCTGTTTGTAAGTTGGCTTTTCTTCATCCTTAATTGTTACTTTGCCCTTCTCATCTGTTGGGAATTTGATAAGAATATGTCTTACATCAGCAGAAACATTAGATACATCCTTGTATGGAAGCGCTTTAATCATAACAACATGGTATGTACCGTCTTTACCAACAACAGTTACATCGCCAACCTTACGAGCATCATCATAAACCCAGTTTGCAGCATCTTCTGAAGTAGCTGTAAGTGAAGCTTTTGTTGCTTTTTCAATCAATGTTTCCTTGTCAGCGTCCTTTGTGCTCTTGTTATCTTCTGTTAAGATTGCAGATTTAGCAGCAGCAATAAAAGATGCCTCATCAGTTACCTTTGCAAGGAAATCGTCAGCAAGCTTCTTTGTTTTTGCATATTCTGCCTCGTGAAGCTTATCGTGTTCTTCCTCTGAAAGGTCCTTGTGCTCGTCCTCTTTGATTGTTGTCTTGAATGTGTAAATTCTTACATCAACAAGGTCAAAATCGTCCTTGTTCTTTTCGTATTCGGCATTTACATCAGCGTCTGTAACACCTGCAGTGATTTTTTCCTCTACAGACTTAAAGTAAGCTTGTGAAAGATAATTATCCTCAATAACCTGACGAATAACCTTTTCTGTAACACCTTTGCCATATTGTGCACGGAGCCATCTGTTGATACTGTAATCAGCTTCTTCAGCAGCTGTCTTGATATCTTTTATATTGCTCTCAAGTGAATTCTTTTCTTCTTCTGTAAGTGTTATGCCTGCTTCTTTTGCCATTCCAGCACCATATTTTGTTGAGATAATGCTGTTAACAGCAGCATACTTGATTGCATCTGCCCATGTTGGGTCTTCAGGATTGCCAAGGTCCTCCATTGTAACACCTAACATTTCAGCTGTTTCGGCTGTGAATTCCTGGTCATCAGGGGCCTTTGTGTAGTCAAAACCTGTGTACATAAGACCTGCACCGGCACCCATATATTGTTCGTATTGCATTGCCTGTTGGTAGAAATTAAGCCATGTTGTGAAATAATAGTAGTTAAATTCACCTGCATTAAACTTATATGTTTTTGAACCATCAGCATTGTCAATTGAAACCTTGATTACCTTTTCAGGAACATCGAGGAAACTGAGAACACCATAAACTGCACCAAGACCAACAACAACTGCAAGAACAACAGCAATAATCTTTGTTGCAAGCTTCTTTGCCTTCATTGCTTTAGGTGCTTTTTTTGCATTTTTTTCAGCAGCCTTTGCAAGACGCTCTTTTCGCTCTTCACGATAGAGCTCTGCCTGAGATTTTTTGTTGTTTTCCACGGGAAAAACCACCTTTTCGAACATTTTTAAATTGTAGAATAAAGAAATGTGAATATAAAAACACACTTTTCTACATTAACGAATATATTCTATACTATTTTGAGAAAATATACAAGAGAAAAAATGAAAATTAACAAAATATACAAACATTTATTATAATAATTGAATGAATGGTCAATAACTTTTTTAAAATTATTATTGTAAAAGTAGGAGAAATACTATATAATTGTTTTGAAAATATGTGGATATAAATATTCCAATTTGCAAGGAGACACAAAAAAATGAAAATTATTGCTTTTGATGTTGGCGGAACAGCAATTAAATTCGGTCTTGTTGATGAGGATTTTAATGTTCTTTTTTCAGAGGAAATCCCAACAAACACATATAAAGATACTGACAATATGGTATTGCGTGCTATGGAAGCGAAACTCAAGGAGTACGAAGGTCAGTATGATGCTATCGGTATTTCAACCGCCGGACAGGTAAATTTCGAAACAAGTGAAATCAATGACGGTGTTGGTAATATTCCTAATTACAACCATACAAATCTTCGTGCTGCTTTTGAACCACAGTTCAATGTTCCCGTTGCAGTTGATAACGATGTTAACTGTGCAGCAATCGGTGAGGCACATTTTGGCGCAGCAAAAGGAGAGAGCGATTTCCTTTGCCTTACTTATGGTACAGGTGTAGGTGGTTGTATATATATCAACGGTGATGTTTATCGTGGTTCAAAATATGCAGGTGGCGAGTTTGGACATATGGCAACTCATAAGGATGGCAGACCTTGTACTTGTGGCAGAATTGGTTGCTATGAGGCTTATGCTGCTTGTCGAGTATTTACAGCATCAGTTTCAGAGCGTATGGGTAAACCAATGAATGGCAGAGAGATTTTTGAGCCTGAAAACCTTGCAAATCCTGTTATAAAGGAAGAAATTGATAAATGGGAAGATGAAATTGCATTGGGACTTCGCAGTCTTTGCTATATCTTTAATCCAAGTCTTATCGTTCTTGGTGGCGGTATTATGTCAGAGGATATGCTTATCAAGGATATCCGTGAAAAGGTTGATGCACAGCTTGAGGATAATTATAAGCATGTAAGAATTGAAAAAGCACAACTTCGCAATAAAGCGGGAATGCTTGGTGCAGCATATCTTGCAAGTGAACGCCTTAAAATTTGGAATAAATAGTTTATCGTTCTGATGTAAAAAAATGATAAAATAAAGGAACTGTCGGCTACAAATTGTAACTGACAGTTTTTTGATTATTTTTGCTTATAATCTCAATAACCTTGATTTTGTGGGGGTTGTTACTTAAATGAAAAATGACCGAGTAGAGAATCTACTCGGTCAATATTTTGATGCTTGAAAATTAAAGTCTTGATGCTGCGTCCTTGTCCATAAAAATATGAACATTGGGATGAAGCTGTAAAACTGATGCAGGACATGATGGTGAAATATCCCCATTAACAAGTCCATGAATAGCGTCAGACTTGCTTTTGCCTGTTGCGATAAGGATAATCTGTTTTGAATTCATAATTGAAACAGTACCCATTGTGAGCGCATAGTGTGGCATTGGGTTTTCATCAAAATAAATAGAGTTAGCATCAATTGTGCTTTGTGTAAGCTGAACTTTAAAAGAGCCCTTTGTAAATTTGTTAGAAGGCTCGTTAAAGCCTATATGACCGTTTCTGCCCACACCTAAAAGTTGAATATCAATTTTCTTTTCAAGGATAAGATTGTCGTAACGGTTACATTCTGCTTCTGTATCGACAGCATTACCATTAAGGAAGTTAATATTATCCTCATTCACATCAATGTGGTTGAAGAGATTTTTGTGCATAAATGTAAAATAACTGTTCTTGTCTTCAACAGGAAGGTTGCAATATTCGTCAAGATTGAATGTTGTAATATCCTTAAAACTTACTTTACCTTCGTTGAATTTCTTTATTAAATAATTATATGTAGGCACAGGTGAAGCACCTGTTGCAAAACCTAAAACGCTGTCAGGTTTATGGTTTACTTGTTCAATAATCATATTGCCTACTGCAACTGCGATTTGTTCAGCATTGTCAAAAATATGTAAATTCATTCTTTGCACCTTCTCTTAAACTATTTGAAGTTTTATTTTACCATATATTTCAAAAATTGCAATAAAAAAGGGACAATTTTATTGTCCCTTTTTATTATTGTTTATTAAGTCTTTTATCAATTTGACTGTGCAAAGTATCTGTAACAACATATGTTAGGACAGTGAGTCCTGCTCCATAAGAGAAATCTGCACCGTTTGCTATAGATAGTATTGAGAAAACTAATAATGCAAGGTAATTGATTTTCTGGAATACTTTGATTTTAATATTAGCATTTTCACCAACTGAGAAAAGTGAAGAAGTAATCACCATAAGAGAGAAAAGAATTATACAAATCATTGTGATAAAGGGGAATAAGTAAGATGGGTTACTAAAATCAAAACCACCATTTATAACCCCCATAATTACACTTACGAGAGTAATGTCACCACCGTCATTTGCTTTAAACATCGGTAAACACATCCAAGCGAGTGGGGAGAACATCAGTACAAAACGGATAATCTGTAATGGTCCGCCAAAAGCAGATGTCTTAATGTTGTTAAGTATTCTGTCAACTGCTTCCTGCTCTCTCATAGCTTGTTCGTGGTCCGCTTTTAATCTGTTTTCAAGGTCGTAATATACTAGGTTTGTGTTACATTTAGGACAGTTTTGTTTCATATATAATGGTGAAAGTTTTTCACCACATTTAGGGCACTTATTACTCATTTCCGCTACCTCCTGAAACCTGTGCAGAAAGAACTTTTCTGCGTTCTGCCATTTCTTCACGAACTTTATTTAATTTATCTCCTGTAAGGTCGTACCAAATATATGGAATAAGTGGAAGAAGACCTAAAATTGCAGGTGCTAATGTGAACATCCCCCAGATAATAAGGTCGGTTTGTTCATAAGCCTTAATAGTGATTGTTTCTGTGCCCATTGTCACAAATGAAAGACCAATCACCGGGAGAAGAGCATTACCGATTGTTCCTGAAATTGAGCCTGTGAGCTTGCCCACAAATGTAAGGACAGAGAATGAAACACCCTCGTTTCTTTCGCCTGTTTTCCATTCCATATAGTCAATTGTGTCACCAATCATTTCAGTTGGGATTACCATATTGATTGTGTTGAAGAAACTGAAGAGAAGGTTTTGTATCATAAGCAAAGGTACAACAACCCAGAGGTTTGTAAAACATTTCATACCAACAAGGAATACGATTGTACCCATAATCAGTCTTGCAAAGCCGTTTAAGAAAATAATCTGGCGATTATCAAATTTTTGTTTGATTTTTGGGATAAGCAGATATGTAACAAATCCTAAAATTGTGCCGGGAAGTGCAATAACAATTGTTAGTGAGTTCATCTGCACAACTTCGGAATAGTAATATGCCTGGAAGAAACCACCAACACCACTTACTGCAGCAAGAACATTACCAATTACAATTAAAAGTAATGGTTTATTTTTAATAAGTGCCTTGAAGCCATCAAGAATACTTGGTTCCTTAACCGTTTGAACAACTCTTTCCTTTGTGCATATGCCTGAAAGTGAGAAGAGCGCCATTCCAAATGTACCTGAAATTACTGCCATAAGCAAGAATACCTGTGAAAGTGAAAGCGGAATAGAACCGTTATTGCTTAAATCCATAAGCACAACGAGAATTGTTGTTGAAAGTCCGCCTATCAGTCCTGAAATAAATCGGGCAGAAGAAATTACTCTTGTACGGTCAGAAGGGGATGGGCTTATGGCGGCACTCATTCCCCAGAAAGGCACATCACCCAATGTGTAGAATAGTTCCCAGATAAAATATGTAATGAACATATAAATGATTTTTGCTATATCTTCAGTTTTATCACCCAAAAGGGCAGGACCTGCAAAAAGCATAATTGTGGCAAGGCCTAAAGGAATAGGAACAATTAAAAGATAAGGACGAAGTTTACCATAGCGAGTTCTTGTTCTGTCAATAATCGAACCCATAAGAGGGTCATTGATGGTATCCCAAAGTCCTAAAAAGAGCATCATCGCTGCAACTGCTTCAGGTGGCACACCAAAAACCTTTGTAAAGAAAAGTGAGAGATAACTGCCTGCAATAATGTTGTAGCCAAAGCATTGGCCGGCGTTTGCAATACCGTAAGCAAGGGTTTCTTTAACACCTACATAACGGATGTCGCTATTATTCTGTGCCATTTTCATTTTCTCCTTCCCTTATTTCTGTGCTTGATTGCTCCACCTTTATCGTTGAGCAAATAGGAATTTTTGCTGTTTAAATATATGATTTTTTCTTTTACATTTTCTTTGTAGTCAAAGATTCTGCCCTCAATTTTGTCGTAGAGGTCACAAGCAATTGTGCAGGTTTCGTTTTCTGTATCAGCAACAACTGCAAGTACAAGAATATCACGGTCAACGGGAAAGGTGACCACTCGTTTGCTGTTTGCATCAACCTCAACATGCCAGAAGAATAACTGCTGACATTGTGCATCGCCTTTTTCCGTATGTGAGTGGGTGAATTCATAGGCTAACTTACCTTGTTTAGTATAAGCAACCTCTTTGAAATCGTATAAATCCCAACCCGCATAGTATTCAGTAATATCATTGATTTTATATGCGTAGTCGTTGATTTTAACATACTTGTCACCATTGAGAGAAGCAATAAGAAGATGAACCTTCTTTGTGCCTTCGGGAAGTAAAAGACTCTGACCACCACAAAGCATACCCTTGTTATCCTTTGGTAACCGGAAATTAACACCATTTGAGAAAATAGTTTCAGGCATAATTTCTGCAGGAATTGTCTTGTCGATTACAGGTAATTCGCCCGATGGTTTAGCGTTTGTTGAGAATGCGTCAATGTTACCTGCAATATCAATTTTAAACTTTCTTTCTGCTGTTTTGCCTGCTTTTTTCACTTTAAGTGCAAAAGATTTGATTTCGTATGGCTTCAAATCAAATACTAATTTACCATCTGTAAGTGGAAAATCAGAAATATGTTCTTCTGATGCATAGATTTCTCTTGCAGATTCAATTTCGCAGTTAAGTGAGAATGTAACATTCTTTTGTGTTTTCTTTTCACTTTCACCAATACGGATAATAATTTCATCGCTGTTTTCAGCTTTCTTAACTGCTCTTAGAATTGCGTTTCCCGAAAGTGACCCGAAAGAATACTCACTATATTCGCCCTCGTGCTTTGAAACAATGAATGATGCCATTGGCATAACAAAGTTTCGAGCCATTATCTGTGTATTATGAGCAACTGCACCCTCGTGAGAGTAGATTGCGTAAGAATATCTGTTAAGACCTAATTCCATCATAGACTGCATACTGTCAACTTTGTAGTTTTTAAGTGGTGTATGCATAAGAGTAAGACGAAGCGTGTTGTCGTCAAATTTGTCCCAACCGTATTTGCACTCACTGATAACAGAAACACCAAATTCACCACTGTCGTCAGTAATATCCGCCCATTTTTGAGCAGGGACTTCGAAAAGTTTCTCGTTCATATTGCCACGCTTAATTGCACCAAGACCTAAATCATAAGTTGCAACGGGGCTTTCGGCGGTGAATGAGAAAACCTCTTTTGCAAGGTGTCGTTTGCTTCGCCATTCTGTTTCAGTATAAACCTCAACGATTTTTCCGCCACGACTTAATGCAACAATAGATTTGAATGTGCTGTCGCCAAAAGTTTTCACAATCTCAAGTGCAACTCTGCAAGGGCCATTCTCAATGACCTTGATGGTCTTGATTTTAGTGTGGTTTTGTGGTTCGCGATTTAATTCGTCATAGTTTAATTCCCACGCAGGCCAGTCTTTACTACCGTTATAATCAAAAATGCCGGTTTTAACAGGCTTTTTAAGAATTTCTTTGCCCAACTCTTTGTCAAAGATGGAAGAAATATCACCGTTACTGTTGAATTGAACAAAATATTTTTCGTTTTCAAGTTTGTTAATGGATACAGAAAGTTTGGATTTGATAGTGCATTTTCTGTTCCTCACATCAAATACTTTATATCCCATTGCAGGGATTGTTACACACATAAGAAGCGTTGTGAAACCATTCTTAACTTCTGTAATTTGTGCAGGATATTCGTTTTCTTCCTTGTCAAGTACAGTTATGTTTTTTCCACAGAATTTTGATGGAATTTTAACTGTGACAACACCTGTGCGTTCATATTCCATTGGGTTGTTTACCAAAACTGCAGTGCCTTTTACAAAAGATGTATCAAGGTTAGTTGCTATTGATTTTACTGCACCCTCGTATTCATTTGTGAATTGATTAAGGGACATAGCATAGTCATTCCAACTTCTGCGATAAGCTCGTTGAACCGATGTGCCCGGTAAGTCATCGTGAAATTGATGAGCAATAACTCGTTTCCAAGCCTTTGTAAGTGTTTCTTGGGGGTATTCATATCCGTTAACTGTTGCTGCCGTAACACAGGCGCGTTCTGCCATATCAGCGATTTCCTCGTTTCGTCTGTTCCAGCGTTTGCCGATAGCGCGAGAGGTGTATCCGCCAACTGCGTGGTTAGTCATAACAAGCTCGTTGTTCCATACAGGTAATTTTTGCTTTATTTCCTCAGGTAAAGCATCAATATCACGGAAAATCTGGTCAGCAGGTGCAGATAAAACCTCAACATCACTTGTGTCGTTTGTTCTGATTTCTTCGCAAACTGTTTTAATGGAGATTTCCTTTGGTGCACCACCACGGTCACCAACACCGTGGAATGCAGCTGTCATAGGTAAATCGTATTTTTCGTTGTCTTTCAATTTGTCAACAATAAACTTTTTATCCCTTACCTTTAGGAATGAAGTTACATAAGAGCCTGGGTTTGTGTTAGCATAAATATAATTACCATCAACACCATACCATTTACCAAGGTCAAAAGGAATTCCGTAAGCAGAACCCCAGGTGAGTTTCTGTGTAGTAAATCCTTTAAGATTTGCGTGGTGCATAATTGACGGTAGTGCATAACCAAAGCCAAAGCAGTCGGGAAGAAAAATATCACAACTGCGTTTGCCGAAGTTTTTTTCAAAGTATTCGTTACCAAGAAGAATATTTCTGAAAAGTGCTTCAGGTGATGGCACATTTACATCACCGTTTTCAAAAGCACTGCCACAAACATTCCAGCGTCCCTCTGCAATATATGTTTTCATCTTTTCCCACATTTCAGGGTAGTATTCTTTCATAAGCTCATAACGATAAGAGCCCTCAAAATTGAATCTGTATTCGGGATATTTCTCAAAACGCTGAAAATTCTCATTTAATGTATTGTAAATGTATTTACTTACAGTTGTTTCAAAATCCCAACTCCAGATTGTGTCAAGGTGGGCATTTGAAATGGTATAAACCTTTTTCTTTCCCATAGAAAAGTCCTCCAACTCTAATTATAATTTGATTATATATTTTGGAACAGAAAAAATCAACAAAACAAGATAAAAAAATCAAAAAACACTCGACAGAATCAAGTATTATTGTTAAAATATAATATATATAATTGTTAAGAAGGTGATACGGGATGAAAAAAGCAGTGTCCGTTATTTTGGCTTTATTGGTTATTATATCTGTAACATTTACTTTAACAGGTGGAAAAGCAGCTGAAAAGATTTTGCCAACAATGACAATTTCTGCAGATAAGATTTCATACGACATCAGCGATAAGTTGTATGGAATTTCTCTTGAAAATACAGGAAATGCAATTGATGGTGGACTTGTATCAAATCTTGTTAACAACAATTCTTTTGAGTATGAAAATAGTCCTGAGGCTTCGTGGAATATAGGTGTTAAGGCTCGTGAGATTTTGTCAGAGGATTATCTTAACGAAAACAACAAAAACTACCTTTCCGTAACTGTTGAAGAGCAGGGAACTATTGAAAATATAGGCTATAACGAATTCTATAATTATAAGTCATATCAGATTAACTCAAAAGCCTCAAAAAAAGGGGATATGGGCTTTAAAGCGAATGTGACATACTCTTTCTCTGCTTTCTTTAAAAATGTAGATTTTGATGGCACAATAATACTGTCACTTTCTGCAGAGGGAAACAAGGAAAAATATCAGTTTAATCTTGACAATTGTGAGGACTGGACAAAAATCGACCTGCAAATAAAGTCAGATGTAACTGCTGACGGGTCAATGCTTTTGACTTGTGAGGGTACAGGTACATTCTATATGGATTATGTCGTGTTAACTCCGGAAAATAGCTTTGGCTATGGTACAGAAAAATGGAGTTATTCAAGTTTGCGTGGTGACCTTGTAAATTCAATAAGGGATTTATCACCTTCATTTATCCGCTTTTCAGCAGGTGAGTTTGACGAGGCTGAAACTGTTGAAGATTTAGGCACTTGGAAAAATACAATTGGTCTTCCCGAAGAAAGAAAGCAGTCATATTCATATACTGAAAAGAGTGTTTATTATATTAATTCTAACTTAATGGGATTATATGAGTATTTGCTTCTGTGCGAGGATGTTGGAGCCTTTGCAATTCCTGTAATGAATGCAGGTGTATTAACATCGTCAAAGGACAAATATGCGGACACATTGAGTAAATACAGCAGTGGTGCTATAACAGAGGAAAACTGGCAGGAATATCTTGACGAGATATCATTACGCCCCGGAACAGAAGAATTTGAAAACTATGTTCAAAATGTTCTTGATTTAATTGAATATGCCAATGGTGACGAAACAACTGAATGGGGTGCAAAGCGAATTGCAGACGGTCACCCCGAATCTTTTAATTTGCAATATATTGCCATGGGTAATGGCGATTTTGGTGATGTTTATTGGCGCAATTTTGATGCCATTTACAAGGCTGTTAAAGAGAATTATCCTGAAATTACAATTATCACAAATTTTGGTGATACAACTGTAAAGGAAGATAACAAGAGGACAATAGAGAAGAATGAGTCTTTATATTCCGATGTTATTCTTACAGAGGATAGCTTTGTGGGTGGAGGAAATCTGTATAAGAATATTTATAAATACGATAATTACGGTCGCACAGGTGCAAAAGTTTCCGTAGGTGAGTATGGAGTAAATACAACTGTAGGCGATACCCTCACAAAGAATAATATATGGTCAGCTATTGAAAACGCTGCGTTTTTAATCAGTCTTGAAAGGAATTCTGATTTGGTGCAGATGTCCGCTTACAGAACTTTCCTTTCAAAGATAAATGCACAGACAACGGATACAAGTGCTGTGTGGTTCTCTTCAAACGAGGTGGTTTATACTCCTGATTATTATATGCAGATGATGTTTGCAAATAATTTGGGTACAAAGTATGTTTCCACAGAATTCAATATGGAGGAGGATGGAATATATCACTCTGTCACTGTTGACACAGAGGAAAAGGTGATATATGTAAAAATCGCAAACAATACCCGAAAGACACAAAAGATTAATATTAGTCTTGAGGGCTTTAACAATGCGAAAAGCCCATCCGTACAGTATATGTCTGAAAACTTTAAGTCAGCGTGTAATGAGCCGGGTCAGTTGTTGCATGTTGCTCCTGTTGAAGCGAAACTAAAAATTGATAATAATACAATACCCTACGATGTGGGCGGATACTCAATTAGCGTTATAAGAATTCCATACGATGTTAATAATGGCTCAACTGTTTATAATTTACCTACGATGGATATTATTTCACCATATATACCAACAAGGGTTGGGTTAATTGTTTCGGGTTCTGTTCTGGCAACCGGTGCAATAACAGTAGCGGTTATTCTTTTAGTAAGAATTTCACACCATAAAAAGGTGCTTGGCAGTAAGAAAAAAGAGACCGATGAAAATTAATAATTAATAAAAACTTCGAGGATGATAAATTGTCCTCGAAGTTTTTTTGTAAAAAGTGTTGACAAAATGGAAAAATTAAGTTATTATCAAACTGTGCTAACTAAAATAGCACAGTTAGTACAGTTGAACGGGAGGTGATACACCGTGAATATTTTTCTTGATTATCATTCCAGAACCCCCATTTATGAACAGATTAAGGAACAGATTGTTCTTGATATCAGCAGGGGAGTGCTGAAGAAAGACGACCAGCTACCGTCTTTAAGACAACTCTCAGCGCAACTGGGCTTGAATATCAACACCGTAAAGCGCGCATTGTCGGAGTTGGAAGCTCAGGGAGTTATCTATACAATTGCAGGAAAAGGTGTATTCGTTAGCGGTGACGCAAAATCTCAAAATATTTACCTTCAACAATCTTTGGAAGCAGTAAAGGCTTCTCTGGTCAACGCCAAGGCTATGGGTGCTGACCGAAAACAACTTGAAGGTCTTATTAACGAAATATTTAAAGGAGATGAAGACTAAAATGATTGAATTTGCAAATGTAACCAAAAAATTTGGCGACTTCACAGCAGTTGAAGAAATATCATTTAAGGTTGAACCCTCATCTATTTACGGTCTAATCGGCTATAATGGTGCCGGTAAAACAACACTTTTAAAAACAGCAGCAGGAATTTACAAGGCTGACTGTGGTAAGGTCTGTTTGGATGGTCAGGATGTGTTTGATAACAACGATATACGAAAGAAATTGTTTTATATCCCGGATGACCTGTATTTCCCAATGAACGCATCAATTAACTCAATGGCGAAGTTTTATGCTGAATATCATCCTGATTTCAGTTATAAAACACTTAATAATCTTATAGAAGTTTACGGACTTGACGGAAAAAAGAAAATCAGAGGTTTTTCAAAGGGTATGCAACGTCAGGCAGAGATTATATTGGCACTTGCATCCCGTCCTAAATATTTGTTGCTTGACGAGACTTTTGACGGACTTGACCCACAGAAAAAAGAGGTAACAAAGAAAATCTTTATGGAATATATGGCAGAAACAGAGGCTTCTCTTGTTATTTCTTCCCATAACTTATCGGAACTTTCCGACCTTTGTGACAATGTAGGTCTTATTAACGGCAAAAAGCTTACAATGGACTGTTCTGTATATGATATTTCGCAGAATTACAGTAAAATCAGACTTATTTTTGACCGTGAGGTTACAGAGGCTGATTTCAAAGGAATTCAGTATAAATCCCTTGATATTGACGGCAGAATTGCAATGGTTGTCTTTGATAAAAACACTGCCGAACAAAAACAAAAACTCAATGCACTGCTTCCTATGGCGATGGATGAATATAAGCTTACAATGGAAGAGGTATTCTTAAATGAAATGGAGGAAAAGAAATATGACATCACAAAAATCTTTGAAAAATAATGTGAACGCAAATGATTTTAAGCGTAGTCTTGTGGGCTCAATTCTTTTTCCTGCAATCGCATTAGTTGTGCTTTTTGTCTTTATAACATGCCCCGTAATTCAGTATGTTACAAGCGAAACTTATTTGATGGAAAAAGTTCATCATGAATACACAATGTTTTTAGCTCCGGGCTCTACATTTTCATATATGTTTGACCTTATGCCTATCGGTATGCTTGCCTGCGGAATGTTGACAGCACTTAAATCATTTGGTTTTTTGCTTTCAAAAAAACAGGTCAATGTATTCTTAAGCCTTGGCATTAAGCGTAATACAATGTTTGTTAACAGACTTATTTCTGCAATCATAACTCTTTTTGTTGCTGTGTTAGTGCCAATGTTAATAATCTTCATTATCAATATTGCTTGTTTCGGATACTCAACACATCTTTTGGAACTGTTTTTGTATATCACTTCCTTACTTTTTGTAAGTGGTATTACAGGCTTTGCATTGGCATCATTGATGATTATGGTTTCAGGTAATCTTGTGGAGGTTGCAGTTTCAACTGTTTCTCTTACACTTATTCCGTTTCTTGCAATTTATGCCGTAGAGGGCTTGATACTTTCATGTCTTAAAGGTTTTACACATATAGACGATAGTGTTGTCTGGGTAAATCTTTTTAACCCTTGGTCAATGGGTACAAATCTAAATAACGAATATATACATTTTTCCTATGATGGTATGTATGATTATTCTACTTATATTAATTGTTCAGAGATTTTCGGCCTTTTGGAGCGAACAACAACTCCTGATAAGTTTAAGGTGCCTGAGGAATTGCAAATCGATTTAGGCTTCACACTTTCACCTATTTTCTGGGCAGTTGTTTCTGTTATAGCACTTTTTGTGGCAGTTGCATTGTTCAATCGCAGAAAGGCAGAACACGCAAATTCACTTGGTAAATTCTCTCTTTCAAGAGCAGTTATCTGCACCTTCGGTGTGGCAGGAATTGTCTTTGTTATGGCACACACCATTGGCGGCGAGATAAATTTATTCCTTATGTTCCTTATTATTGCACTTATTTCTGCAATAGCGTATTTTGTTGCACAGCTTATTCTTACAAGAAAAGTTAAAACAGCAACAAAATCCCTTGGCTGGTACGGAGTGCTTATGGGTGTTTTGGCTGTATGTATGCTTGTAATAGGAACAGGTATTTTCGGAACATTCAATAAAATTCCTGACAAGGCAGAGGTTAAAAGTGTTTCCATAGAGGCAAACGCACTTCCTTGTTATATCCATTATATTTATCCTTGGAATGAGGGTGAAGACTTTGTTGAGAGTTCAACTGATGAAAGCAAGGATGTAGTCCTTTCCGTATATGAACTTCTCAAAAATGAAAAGGAAGAATACGGAGAACATGCAATTGACACGGTAAGACTTGCAATAAGGGATAAAGATAATAAGGTTAAATATCGTAGCTTTGATATTTACACAGAAGAAACTTATTTGAAATACATTCAGACTGTTTATGGCTCTGATTTCCTTGACGCAATTCTCAAAAACTATTTGATTGACGATATACCCCAAAATCCTCAATATGACTCAACAGGGTATCTCAAAGGCTTTAAATGGGGCTTTACTGACAGCGATTTGCTTATAGAAATTGATAAGGAATTTAATTATATATCTGATGTGAACGGACTTTGTGAGGCACTTTATAAAGACCTTTCAAATATGACATTTGAGCAGTTGTTTAAAAATGCCCACCGTCCTGTTGGCGTGCTTTTCACAAATGATGTGTACGCAGATTGGCCGGGAGTGACTCCTGCTCATTGGAATCATAAATATGTACCTGTTGATAATACAGTATATCTTGATAAGGAAATTGAAGAAGATGCATACAAATATTCACTTCTTATTGATACTATTCCTGTGTATGCAGAAATGACAAATACTCTTGATTTCCTTAAAGCCAACGGATACGATATTCCTGACGAGGAACTTAAAATCAAAGAAGTTCTTTATACGGATACTGCTTTAAGCTTTGTTGGTGCAAAGGCTAAATTTGCTGAAGCATATAAAAAGGATTATAAAGGCCCCGGCAGTATTGATAATTGGTTTGGAGATTACAACGAGTTGATGTTCAACTATTCACATGTTAATATGTTCGGAAATGATATGATGGAATACCTTGTACAGGATACCATCACAGAGTATGATTTGTTAAAGAAAATGTACAGCGAAGCAGGTCATCCGTTGATTTCTGTAACAGAAACAGAAAAGGCAAGAGAAATAGTTGATAACACAGTTTCTCAATTCCTCACATATAACGATAACGGAAGATATGTCTATGTTATCTACGAGGACGGTATGATTGTTTGCTACTACCTGCCTGAGGCTAATGTGGGCGTGGTGAAATAAATGAAAACTGCATTAAAAACCATAACTGTTATTTTTGTAATTGTTGTAATTCTCTATCTTTTATTATTCCTGACACCCGCGGGTTTGTTCACAAGAGAAATGTTCAATATTACAGGACAATTCAACACTCAACATGGTGACGGAGTGGAGTATGCTGAACGTATGAGTATTGATTTAAGCGAATTGAAACTTCATCATATCAAAGTTGCTGAATACTGTGGTGATGATGACTGTAAAGATGGTTGCACAATCGGATACTTTTATATGAGTGACGACTACACCGAAGAAACTGCGATGAAAGAGTTAGGACTTGGTGAACGAGACGGAAATTACTTTTTCAAGCCTAAATATTCAGGTTCAGCAGAATTTATTGTTGTAGGCTCACAAAACTATGCCAACGGCAAAATTGTTGAATATCGTATAACAGGTGTGGCTTAACTTAATAACATAATAAAAAACCACTACGGAAAATCCGTAGTGGTTTTGCTTTGTCTATAAAGGTTAAATTTGCTTTAATTTGCCGAGATTCTTAATAAGGTTTGGAATACCCTTGAAGATGATTTTAAGACCCGCACCCATTTTATCTTCGTGGAGAATAAGAATAAGACCTTCTGCCATTTCAGGGCTGAAAAGACCAAAACTCATTGAGATAAAGTTCTTGATTGGAAGCTGTGTAGCAACTGCACCTGCCATTGTGTCAGCACCAAGCATCTTAATAAGGAGACGATAAATTCTGCCACCCCATTTGCTGTCCTGTGCGTCCTCAATTGTGTTGAGAAGTGTGAATGGTGCGTCCTTATCTCTCTTTGATGGTGGTAATTCCTTACCATAAACTGCCTGGAATTCATTTGCAGGAACATTCATAATGTTTGCACCGTAGTATGATGGAGCAGTCTTGCTGTAATCAGGAACAGTAGCCTCAACTGTTGATTCAACATAAACTGATGTTTCAAG
The DNA here is from genome assembly GCA_937898625.1 of uncultured Clostridia bacterium. GTDB lineage: Bacteria > Bacillota > Clostridia > Oscillospirales > Acutalibacteraceae > Fimenecus. The sequence continues at coordinate 32,538 of CALEJF010000005.1, forward strand.
TCTGATATCACGGCTTGATGCACCAACTAAAATCTTGAAGTCACCGCTTTCAACATGCCAGTCACCGAGTTCTACATTGTAATAAGCAAATGCACGCTTATCAAGGTCGATTGAAACCTCTTTTTCTTCACCAGCCTTTAAGAAGACCTTCTTAAAGCCACGAAGCTCTTTAACAGGACGATAAATTGTGCTTTCCACATCGTTCACATAAACCTGAGCAACTTCAGCACCGTCAACATCACCTGTGTTTTTAATCTTGAATGAAACAGTTACTGTATCTGTATCCTTAATCTTATCAGCAGAAACTTTAACATCACTATATTCAAATGTTGTGTATGAAAGACCGTGACCGAATGGGAATGCAACTTCCTTGTTTGCTGTGTCATAGTATTTGTAACCAACATAAACGCCTTCTCTGTATTCAACAGAAACAGGTGTGCCCGGGAAATAGTTGAAACTTGAATTGTCTTCAAGTGCTAATGGATATGTTTCGCTGAGCTTACCACTTGGGTTAACATCACCGAAGATAATATCGCAAACTGCACTACCGCCAGCCTGACCTGTGAGGAACATATTAAGGATTGCAGGAACTTTGTCTGCCCAAGGCATACGGACGGATGCACCACCTGAAAGAACAACTATTGTGTTAGGATTAACCTTGAGAATTTCTTCAACAAGTGTGTTGTGTGATGGTGGAAGATTGATGTGAGCTCTGTCGTTACCCTCTGTTTCATATTCGTCTGTAAGACCTACGAATACAAGAGCAACATCAGCATTCTTTGCTGCCTCTTTTGCCTCAAGAAGAAGTTCCATATCCTTCTTTGCTTTGCCCTTGAGAGTGTAACCTGCAGAGAATGTAAAGTTTACACCCATATCTTTCATTGTGCTGTAAGCAGAGTCAAGCTTAATTGGGTTGATAAGTGATGAACCTGCACCCTGATAACGAGGTGTGTGAGCCATTTCACCGATAAGAGCAATTTTTGCATCTTTTTTGAGTGGAAGAACATTGTTGTCGTTCTTCATAAGAACCATACACTGACCTGCGATTTCACGAGCAAGTTTGTGATGAGCATCACTATCGTATGTATAAGTTTTGCCGAGAACTTTTTCAGCTTTCTTTGTCATTTCAATAATCTTATCAACTGCTGCATCAAGAACAGCTTCGTCAAGAGTACCGTCTCTAACTGCATCAATGATAAGTTTTGTACCAATACCTGAAGATGTTGGCATTTCAATTTCTTGACCTGCAATAAGTCCCGGAACTCTTTCGTTTTCTGCACCCCAGTCAGTAATAACAACGCCTTCGAATCCAAAATCATCACGAAGAACATCAGTTAAAAGCCATTTGTTTTCAGCAGCATAAGTGCCGTTAACCCTGTTGTATGAGTTCATAATTGTCCAAGGTTGAGCCTTTTTAACTGTGATTTCGAATGGAAGAAGATATGTTTCACGAAGTGTTCTCTCGTCAACAACTGCGTTAATTGTCATTCTGCGAGTTTCCTGATTGTTTGCAGCGTAGTGTTTAAGAGATGTACCAACACCCTTGCTCTGAACACCATTTACAAATGCAGCGGACATTTCACCTGCAAGAACACCGTCTTCTGAAAAGTATTCAAAGTTACGACCGCAAAGAGGTGAACGCTTGATGTTTGTACCGGGTCCTAAAAGAACAGAAACTTTTTCTTTTAAACATTCTTCACCGAGTGCTTCACCCATCTTGTAAAGAAGGTCAACATCCCATGAGCAAGCAGTAGCAGAAGCTGTTGGGAAGCAGATAGCAGGAACACCTTTCAAAAGATTTGTTTCACCCTTTGGTGTGTCACCCGGGTCACCTTTTTTACGGATACCGTGAGGGCCGTCGTTAAGGCTTATTGACTTGATACCAAGTCTTTCCACAGGCTGTGAGTGCCAGTAGTCAAGACCGTCGCACATACTTGCTTTTTCTTCAAGTGTCATCTGTGCAATAAGGTCAGCGTGTTTAAGAGACATTTTCATTTCCTCCTCAATAAAGTATATAGTTACTTAACATTCCTATTATATATCAACACTATCGGTTTCGTCAAATAAAAGTTTATCGGCAGAAACTGTGTCAATAGATTCAATGTTTTTGAGCTTTCTCTGAATAAATAAATTTTTGCGTTCAGCGTCTTCAAGTGTTTTACCTGCTTCGTCAACTTTTTTCTTTGCTTTGCTGAGTAAATCGCCAAACTTTTCATATTGTGCTTTTGCCGCGCCAAGGATTTCACGGACTTCATTTGCCTTCTCGTTAATAGCAATTGTCTTAAATCCCATTGAAAGGGAGTTGAGAAGTGCAGTAATTGTTGACGGACCTGCAATCATAACATTGTATTCATTCTGTATTTTTTCAGGCAAACCGGTTCTTGATGATGCAATTTCTGCATAAAGACCTTCTGTTGCAAGATACATAATTGCAAATGGAGTTGTGTTTGGAACATGTATGTATTTTGCAATTGATTTTGCTTCGCCTAACACTCTGTTTTCAAGTTCTTTTCGTGCTTGTTTTACTGCATCAGCATCTGCGCGGTCAGCGGCATCACAAAGACGGATATAGTCTTCCATCGGGAATTTTGAGTCAAGTGGAAGTAAAACATCCTTGCCGTCTTTTTCACTTGACGGAATACGGATTGCAAATTCAACTCTGTCCAGGGAATTTGGTACAGTTGCCACATTCTTTTCGAACATATTTGGAATTGTCTGATTTAAAATTCCTTCTAATTGCACCTCTGCCCAAGTACCACGAGCCTTAACATTTGTAAGTACACGGTTAAGTGCAGTAACATTTTCAGTAACACCTGTTGAGAGTTTCTGCATTTCGCCAAGGGATTTGTAAAGGTTTTCAAGTTGGTCAGAAACAGTCTTGAAAGAAGTGTTGAGTCTTGTAGTAAGGGTTGCAGTAAGCTTTTCGTCAACGGTAACTCTCATTTCTTCAAGTTTCTTTTCATTTGACTCCTGCATTTTGGTGATTGATGTTTCAAGGGACTTGTTTTGCTTATCTCCTTGGTCAACAAGCATTTGAATAACTTTTTCACGGTGTTCAAAATTGCCCTTATTCATATTATCAATACGATCTGACATCTCGTCAAGACTCTTTTTAACATCCTCACGGATTTCTTTATTTGAGCTTTGATTTTCAACACGGATTCTGTGAAATTCATCACCAATATTTTTGCTAAGCAGGTCAACTCTTTGTTCAAGTGCATCATTTGTCTTATCTTTTGTGTTTTTCAAAACACCTGCAACAAGAATTACAGAAAGCGCTGACATAATAACTGAAATTATCAATAAAATATCGTTTGAAGGCATAGTTTTCTCCCCACATAAAAAATATATATACATTATAACATAAGGAGTACAATAAAAGATAGATTTTTATAAAAATTTTTATTAAAATGTAGCCATAATTCACTTTTTTTGTTATACTTATGGTTGGTGAATAAAATGAGTAAGAAAATATTATGCATTTTAATAACTTTTGTATTGTTTCTGACTTGTCTTAGCGGTTGTTCAGACGAGGAAGAGATTTATTTATCATGTCCAATAAATGAAATGCCACAGCATTTCGACCCACAGATTGCAAAAAGTCAGGGTGAAAAAATCGTGGCAGTCAATACTTTTGACGGGCTTTTTAAACTGGACGAGAATAATCAACCACAAAAATGCGCCGTTACCGATTACAAGGTGTCTGCTGATGGGCTTGTTTATACCTTTTATCTTAATAACGATATGAAGTATTTTATTTCAAAGTCAGCACAAGCTTTTATTGAAGATATGGAAACTGAAATTGAGGGCAAAGTTACGGCGGAAGATTTTGCCTTTGGCATAACAAGAGCTATTCTACCCGAAACAAATGCGTCAGGTTATGAATTGTTAAGTGTTATAAAGAATGCTGAAAAAGTCCATAATGGCACAGCATCTCCCTCAGACCTCGGAATTCAGGTAATAAATGATTACACTCTGGAGATAACTCTTGAAAGAAAATCTGATGAGTTTATTTATGCTCTCAGTCAACCTGTGTCATATCCTTGTGACGAGGAGTTTTTCAACCTAACAGCAGGAAGATACGGACTCGAAAGAAAATACATAATCTCAAATGGTGCTTTTTATCTGTCGGACATAGTTGAAAATGAATCTGTCAGATTTACAAATAACACGGATTATAAAGGCGCTTTTAAGGCAATTCCAACATCGGTAAGACTTTATATAAATACCAATGAGGAAGATATTGCAAAGAAAATTGATGCAAAAACCTATTCGGTAGGATTTTTATCGTCCAAGAGTGTCATTGAGCACTTAAATAAAAAGACAACAAAAACAAATCTTCAGAATACAACATCTGCATTGGTTTTTAACCTATCCAACGAAACTATGCAGAACCATAACCTGCGAAAAGGGTTAATTGAATGTGTGGAATCAGCAACGGTAACGGGAAATCCTGCTAAAAATCTTATTCCCTCTGCTATGAAATTCAGTACGGAAAAATTGTTGGTATTGGCAACTAACATTGACGATGCCAGAGAAAAACTTAAAACAGCGTTTAAAGAACTTAAAACAGATAATCTTACGATTGACGTTTTATGTACCGCAGAAAATGAGAGTGTTGCCAAGAATATTGTAAACTGTTGGCAGAAAAATGTTGGCGTTGAGCTCAATGGTACTGTAACTGTTGTGGAGCAAAAAGATTTTGTTGGTAAAATAAAAAATGGTGAATATGCTGCAGCAATTTACCCGTTAACAGCAGAGAGCAATCGCACAGTGGATTTCCTTGGTGTGTTTACAACAGATAGCGAGGCAAATGTTTTTAGTTATTCTTCTGAGGAATATGACAGAATCTATAACGAATTTAAACTTGCACCAACATTAGAAAAGGCAACGGATTGCCAGACTTATTTGTTAAAGAACGCCGTTGTAATGCCGATTTCGGGAGAAAGCACAGTTTTTGCTATGGCAAGAGATGTTAGTGGCGTGTATTTTGCAGGGGACAATTCTAATATTTATTTTTATAAAGGACAGAAAAAATGACAAAATCAAGAAAAGCGTATGTTGTAATATCGTGGATACTCGTTGCGGTGTGTATGGTGGTAATTTTCTGCCTTTCTGCGCAAACGGCGGAGGACTCTGCTGATTTGAGTGGCTCCTTTATCCGTGCCATTTTCCAATTAATTGGAATAGAACTCCAACAAGAGGGTATCCGTACAGTTGCTCATTGTCTTGAATTTATGGGACTTGCCCTTCTTATGTTCAACGCGATTTTCGCAACATGGGAAAAGAAACTAACCCCATTGTTAGCTTTTGCAGGTACCGTTTTGTATGCAATTACTGATGAAATTCATCAGATTTTTGTGCCGGGCAGAGCGTTTCAGATAAGTGACATTCTTGTCGACAGCACAGGCGCTCTTTTGGGTGTTATAGCAACATTTATAATATTTAAATTTATACTTTTTATAAAGGAAAGAGGGACTAAAAATGGCAATACTTAAACCCTTTAAGGCGGTAAGACCAAAGGACGAATATGCAAGTCAGGTGGGTGCTTTGCCTTATGATGTAATGAATTCAGAAGAAGCACGCGAAATGGTAAAGGATAAACCATACTCATTTTTGCATGTTGATAAGGCAGAGGTTGATTTACCACAGGGAATTGATATCTATTCAGCACAGGTTTATGAAAAAGCAAAGGAGAATCTTGAAGCATTAAGTGTTAACGGCATCTGCAAACAAGATGAAAAACCAATGCTCTATATTTATCGTCAAATAATGAATGGCAGAGAGCAGACCGGTATTGTTGGCTGTACGGCTGTTGACGATTATATCAATAATATTATCAAGAAACACGAATTTACTCGTGCCGACAAAGAGGCTGACAGAATTCGCCATGTTGATACTCTTGATGCAAATACAGGTCCGATTTTCCTTACACATCGTGAAAATAAGACTGTTTCTGATATTACAGAAAATTGGAAAAACACTCATACACCCGCTTACGATTTTGTAAGTGATGATGGTGTTGCACAAACAGTGTGGGTAATTGATGACGACAGTATTATCGATACTCTTGTAAAAGAATTTAAAGAAATTCCATATCTTTATATTGCCGACGGTCACCACAGATGTGCATCTGCCGTGCGAGTAGGTGAGAGAAGAAGAGGTGAGGGAGAATACGATAAGAATGCAGAGTTTAATTTCTTCTTGTCAGTAATCTTCCCTTGCGACCAACTTAAAATTATGGACTATAATCGTGTAATGGCAGACCTTAACGGAAATACAAGTGAAGAATTCATCGCAAAAATGGGTGAGAAATTTGTTGTTGAAGAAGCAGATGAAAGTCCTTATGCCCCAAAAGAACGCCACACATTCGGCATGTATCTTGATAACAAATGGTATAAGGTGACTGCAAAGGCTGAATTTATCAACGAAGACGACCCTGTTGAGTGCCTTGATGTTTCAATTCTCCAAAATAACCTTATCACACCAATTCTCAATATTACAGACCCAAGAACAGACAAGAGAATTGACTTCGTAGGTGGTATTCGTGGACTCGGCGAACTTGAAAGAAGAGTAGCAGAGGGTATGAGAATTGCTTTTGCAATGTATCCGACAACTCTAAATGAACTTATGGATATTGCAGATGCAGGAAAGGTTATGCCACCAAAATCAACATGGTTTGAGCCAAAACTCTTATCAGGACTCTTTATCCACAAATTGTCATAAATTGTTTCAGTTTTAAAGAATGGTAGAGGGGGAACTCTCTGCCATTTTTTCGTACAAATAATTCGTCGATTTGCACAAAAATAACCAACTTAATTTGTTAATTTGTGCCAAAGGTAGAAAGTTAAATTTTTAACAATATTTCATTGACTTTGCTTTTTTAATGTAGTAATATATGACAAAACAAAGAGTTAATCTTTGTGAAAAATATACAAAGAAAAGGCGAATGCATTAAATGACACAAATTCTCAAAAACATGAATCCAATTAACATTATTTCACAGAAAGACGGAACTAAAAGAATGATAATAATGATTATGAGCATTCTTCTTATGGGCTTTTCCGTTTCAATATTTTCTTATTCAGGAATGGGTGTTGACCCCTTCACTGCACTTAATATGAGCATTAGTGCAAAACTTGGTATCAGTTTTGGATTTTTCCAGATGTGCGTTAACGGAATTGTTTTAATCCTCATAGCATTTGTATCAAAAAAACTTATAAACCTTGGAACAATATTCAATATGGTTGGCGTGGGATATGTCTGCGAATTCTTTACAAATATCTATGCTACAGTTCTCCCACAGGAAAAATCATTGGCATTAAGGCTTGTTTGTATGGCATTGGGCATATTTCTTTTAAGCCTTTCAGCTTCCCTCTATTTCAACTGTAATCTTGGCGTTTCACCTTACGATGCACTTGGATTTGTAATGGAAGAAAACATTAAACTTAAATATAAGTGGAGCAGGGTGATTACAGACCTTATCTGTACGCTTGTAGCGTTTATCCTCGGTGGACCAATTGGAATCGGCACAGTTGTTACTGCTTTCTTTATGGGACCTGTAATTGCTTTCTGTGATGTTAATATCTCAAAGAAAGTTCTTAACGCAAAATATAAATTCCTCCGACACTTCACTGTTATCAGATACTATGATTTCAGTCATATGCAGAGTACAAACAGAATAGCGTAATTACACATTATTACAATTTATTACACTTTTTGCCGTTTCTTGACAATGCAAATAGACTGTGATATAATTAGTTTCGATATGAGGGAGTAATTCCGCAAAATAAAATAATGCGAGACATCATCGTCAGGACAAGAGATTTTCTCTTCGGTGTGTCATAAGTAAATGAGACTCATACATGGTTTTTCGCTATGTATGAGTTTTTTGCTATTATAACTCTTTCATAGAAAAACAAATGGAGGTAAAAAAAAGATGGATACAAAAAAGATTGTGAAAATAGCAGTAATTGTTGTGTGTGTCGCTGTTGTAGTTTGTGTTGCGATATCTTCCTTCACAGTAGTTTCAGCAGGACATACAGGCGTTGTACTGACCTTAGGTGCAGTTGAGGAAACAGTTTTGGATGAGGGTTTTCATTTTAAAATCCCATTTATTCAAAGAGTAGTGCAGATTAATAACAGAACACAGAAGATTGAAACAGAGGGTAGTGCATCCTCAAAGGACTTACAGGTTATTTCCTATGTAGTTGCAGTCAACTACCATGTTAATAACGATTCTTCTGCAAGCCTTTATCAGAATGTTGGTACTGACTACGGTTCAGTTGTTATTGTACCTGCAATTCAAGAGAGCATTAAGGCTGTAACAGCACAGTATACTGCTGAAGAACTTATCACAAAGCGTCAAACAGTTGGTGAACAGATTAAAGGTGCTTTATCAGAAAAAATCAATCAGTATGGTCTAACAGTTGAGATTTTTAACATCGTAAATTTCGATTTCTCAGAGGAATTCAATGCTGCAGTTGAAGCAAAACAAACTGCACAACAGAATGCTTTAAAAGCAGAGCAAGACCTTGCTCGTATTGAAGTTGAAGCAAAGCAGAAGATTACTCAGGCAGAGGCTGAAGCGGAAAGCATCAAACTTATTCAGGATGCTCTTGCAGAATCACCTGATTATGTTGATTATATCAAGTGGAGCAAGTGGGATGGTGAGTTGCCAACAGTAATGGGTGACAGCGATATCCTTTTAAGTATGGAAGCCCTTGAAGAATAAATAAACTAACTTAAAGCGAAAAACCAAAAAAATCCCCTAAGGAGCAATCCTTAGGGGATAACTTTTTATGTAATTATTTACCTGCCTGCTTTGAATACTTGAGTCTGTAAACAATGTTCATAATTCTTGTTTCAAGTGGGTTGATTGGCTCAACCTTGTCAAACATCTTTGCACTTACCTGAATTTTAGCACCTTTGTTTGTGATAAATTCAATAGCACCTGCATCATATTCGCTACCGGCAACACAAAGAGCACCATTGTTCTCAAGAAGAACTGCGTTTCTGCCTTTAAGCTTTTTAACAACTTTTTTAGCAGATTTTAATGTGCTGTTTGGGTCATACTTTGCACTCTTAACGCTTACACCAACAATCTGTGCAAAGTCGTCAATAAGAGGACGCATTGTCTTGCCCATTTTTGAACATGCAACTACATAAGGGTCCTTTGTGTGATAGATGAAATTAACATCATCACGCTTCTTATATACTGCACGGTGAAGCTCGATTGAACTGTTGCTTGCGTCACCTGCGATAACATCACCTGTATCGATATCAATTCTTGTAATTGTGCCGTCACCGTCAATAACAGAAATGTTGAAAACAGGACCGTCGCGTTCGCTCTTGCAAGGCTCAAATTCTGCAACAGAAGATGGCTTCTTAACAAACTTATCAACAACATAATCGTTGATAGCAGTAAGCTTGTCAGCAACAACACCTGTAAGGGATGTGTATTTATCCATTACAAATTGTTCACAAACATCTTCAAGGCGTTTTGCAACATTAAATGCATCGTCATAGTCAACACCCATGCAAACTGCACCGTGGTGAGCCATAACAGCAGCCTTTGCATCTGAACGAGTGATTGCTTCAATAACGCCTTTGCGGAGTTTCTTTGTACCCGGAAGACCATAGGAAGCAAGAGGAATGTTGCTGCCAATGATTTCAGCATTTTCGCCTTCAACATTGTCAATATCCATACCAAGGGCAGAAACGATAGAAGCGTTTACCTGATGTGTGTGGATAACAAAGCCGATTTCAGGACGAAGCTTGTAACAAGCAGCGTGGATTCCTTTTTCGCTTGAGGGCTTGATTTCGCCTTCATATTCAAGGTCTTCAATATTTACAAGAACAATTTCTTCAGGAGTGAGAGTTTCATAAGCACGGCCACTTGGAGTGATAACGAACTGTGTATCACTGATTCTGCAAGAAATGTTGCCCCAAGTACGAGCAATAAGACCTGTTTCAATAAGCTCTTTACCGGCCTTGATTACGAGTTCTTTTGCCTGCATTATTTCCATAACTTTTACCTCAACTTTTAGAATAAAAGGCGGACGAATAATCATCCGCCGTGGTTTTTAATTATTTTGCTGAAGGTTTAACTGCAACATTTGCAAATACCTTATCGAAGCACTGAAGTGCCTGGTCAATCATCTTAGGTGTGTATGCAGCTGATGTGTAGAGACGGCTACCAGCAAGAGTAACAAGTCCTTCTGCCATATAAGCAGCGCCCATGTACTGCATTTCTTTCTTTCTTTCACTTGTAGCTGAAAGAACACCTGGGATTTTCCAAGGTTTGCACCAGTCAATTGAGTAGTGCATTGTACCAACTGTTTCAAGGTGGCAAACAGAACCTTCGTTCCAGCAAACGAATGGAAGACCATGCTTATTAACAAGTTCCTGGAGACCCTGAGTAAGTCTGTCACCCATTTCGCCGGCTTTCTGGCATGCGTTCTGCTTGTCGATTTCTTCAAGAGTGAAGTAACCAGCACAGCAAGAAAGTGGGTTAGCTGTCATTGTACCGCCTGTGAATGCCTTCTTAACTTTCATACCTGAATCGTCAAGACCTGCACCGAGGTGTTTCATGTACTGCTTCTTACCACCAACACCGCCTGCACCTGGATAACCACCAGCGATAACTTTACCGAAGATTGTAAGGTCAGGAGATACGCCGAAGAAGCCCTGAGCACCAGCCATACCGATACGGAAACCTGTAACAACTTCATCGAATACAAGGAGTGCACCGTATTTACGGCAAAGTCTTTCAACGCCCTTGTTGAAGTCATAATCAAGTGGAGTTGTACCACTTTCAGGACCGATTGGTTCAATGAATACAGCAGCTGTGCCGCCGTTAAACTGGTTGAGCCAGAGTTTTCTTTCAAGGTCTTCAAGGTCACCTGGGAAGAATTCCTGAGTATGTTTGAAGAGGTAAAGCGGAACACCGCTTGCCTGTGTGAATTTAGAACCGGGAACACGGATACCATAACCGAGCTGGTCTGACCAACCGTGGTAAGCACCACCCATTTTAAGGATGTTCTTCTTACCTGTTGCAAGACGAGCAACACGAACAGCTGTCATACAAGCTTCTGTACCTGAACCCTGCATACGGAACATATCAACTGATTCAACTGAGTCAGAGATTTTCTTTGCAAGTTTGTATTCAAATTCGTGGAAAAGACCTGTTGAAGGACCACAAGTGTTAAGAAGGTCGATAACCTGGTCACGAACTACCTTAGGGTTTGAGCCAAGAACTGTTGGACCACCAGCCTGAAGGAAGTCAAAGTATTTGTTTCCGTCAACGTCGTAAAGGTAAGCACCTTCAGCCTTTGTGAAAACAAGTGGGAATGGATAGTTGAAAGCAAGGTTATGCTGAACACCACCGGGGATGATAGTTTTTGCCTCAGCAATCATTTCCTTTGATTTAGCACATTTCTTGTCATAATACTCTTCTTCATAAGTCTTGAGAACATCAGGTTTGATTGAGTAAATCGGTTTGCTGATAAGCTCGTCAAGCTGTTTGTTAATCTGAGCAGCATCATGGTAATGTGCGATTGCGAATCTTGTGTCTGCCATAATTTTTCTCCTCCATTATTCAGAAGTAATTTTTATCTGCTACTGGAACAGATAATAGTTCATATACAATTATAACACCATTTTTGTCTCTGTCAACAATTTTTGGAAAAATACTTTTTGTTGAATAGTTAAAAAACATCTATTAGATTAAATTTATCTAAAATATAGTTAGAAAACAACTAAAACATTGTTTTTCAAAAAGGAAAATCGCCATTTCTTTGGTTATAACAACCAACACAAATGACGATTTTATATGAAATACAGAGAATTTTAGTTTTTAAAAGTAATTTAGACAAAAATCATCTAAAAAGACTTTTTACAAGTTTTCCTGCATCTTTATTATTGAATTCAGTAGGGGAGTTTTTAAAGTTTTTAAGAGTTTCCCAACGGTTTATATATTCATTTATTCTGTTTTCAGGAATGGATAAATGTAAATCGCATAATTCAAAAATGAGCTTTTCAACGGAACTTTTATCACCATTCATAGCATCTAAAAGTTGCCTAAAAAGAGTCGGATTTGCCTTTTCGCATTCATTTAAATACTGTGGAATGAAAACAGCACACGCAATTCCGTGGGGGACACCGTAATCTTCCGTAAGAGCATAACCCATACCGTGAGGGAATCCTGTACCACCCTTGTTAAGGGCAAAACCTGCGTAAAGAGAAGCAAAATAAAGAGTATCCCTTTCTTCCTGCGTAGGCAATTCCTTTGTTTCGTTCAGTTTCACAAGAATTGGATAAATCATTTTAACTGAAATGAGAGCGTATTGTGTTGTGAGAAAATCAGCCCGTTTTGTAAACATTGACTCAATTGCGTGAGCAAGAGCATCAAGTGCAGTTGAAACAGTTGTGCGATATGGAACAGAATATGTGTATTTGGCATCTGCAAGAGCAACTTTTGCATAGTAATTCTTACCACTTACACTCTGTTTGCGACCATCCTTGCGGGTGAGAACAGATACACCGGAAACTTCACTACCCGTGCCGGATGTTGTGCCGATTACAATAAGTGGCAGGGGCTTATTTTCAACTTTATCCGTGTAGATACCGTCGTCAATGATTTGTGGGTTAGTAGCATAAACACAAACAGCTTTTGATGCATCGAGAGGCGAGCCACCCCCAATACCGATAACAAAATCGGCGGAAAAATCTCTCGCAACCTGACCTCCTTCACAACAAATGGTGGTCAATGGATTTTCTGTGATTTTATCAAAAATAGCATATTTAATGTTGAGTTCATCAAGTATTGCAACAACATCATCCAATGCACCCGATTTTTTTGCTGAAGAAGCCCCTGCCACAATAAGACATCTCTTTCCAAATTGTGAAAATACATTTTTGTTATTTTGTAAAACATTATCGCCACCAATAATATTTACAGGCATATAAAAACTGAAATCGTAGGTCATAATATCTTTCCTTTTTGTATGTATGTAGTTTTATTTTATCATTATAAAGCAAAAAATCAATAATTTGTTTCAAAAAAAAACATATAAATTGGAGTTTGTCGGGATAAACACTTCGTAGGGGTCGGCGGTCTTACCTGCCGGTTCGGTCGGTGCTTCTGCTTCGCAGAGGTGTCCACCGGACACCCACACCCTCGACGACCCGAACCAAATAAACAGATATACCAACGGCGGGTCGTCGAGGACGCCGACCCCTACGAATTTTGATGATTATAATAAACAAAAGATTTAGATAAATTCCAATTTATTTTTTTCGTTGAGGTGTGTCTGTCTGGCATAAAATATAGTCAATAGAAACATTGTAATAAGAGGAAAGTGTTATTAAAACCTGAGTGGGAATATCACGCAAACCATTCTCGTAATAGGAGTAGCAAACCTGTGAACAGTTTAAAATATTTGCAACATCTTTTTGTAAAAGGTCAGCATCTTCTCTTAAATCTCTTAACCTATTTTGTAACATAAAATCACCTCAAAGGTATTATGTCACATAACAAAATGCTATATTGACTTATATAACAAATTGTTATATAATTAACTCACATAACATTTTGTTATTAAAAGAAAGGAGATTTTTATGAAAAAAACAAGTAAATTTATTTCAATTTTTCTGACATTAATAATGGTAATTTCCATTATTCCAATGTCAGGCATTACTGCAAGTGCAACTACATATTCTGGCAAATGTGGTGATAACCTCACTTGGACTTTTGATGACTCAACAGGCAAACTTACCATTTCTGGCACAGGTGCGATGTATGATTATGAATCCAATAATCTTCCATGGGAAAGTTATCGTATCAATATTAAAGAAGTTGTAATCAGCAATGGTGTAACAACAATCGGTGATAATGCATTTCATAGTTGTTACTCACTTACAAATGTAATAATTCCCGATAGTGTAAATATAATCGGTATGAGTGCTTTTAGTAGTTGCAACAGTCTTACAAGTGTAACAATACCTGACGGAGTAACAACAATCAATGAAAAGATGTTTCATTCATGTGAAAACCTGACAAATATAACAATTCCAGACAGTGTAACAACAATCGGTAATGATGCATTTTCTCATTGTTACAACTTAACAAGCGTAATAATCCCCGATAGCGTAAGCACAATAGGTGAAAGTGCGTTTTCCAGTTGCACAAGCCTTAAAAATGTGACAATCCCCGATGGTGTGACAACAATCGGCATACGTACATTTGCTTATTGTACCAGCCTTACAAGCATAACAATTCCTAGCAGTGTAAAGAAAATTGATTCTTATGTCTTTGATAATTGTCAAAGCCTTACAAACGTAGTATTGTCTGACGGAGTGACAACGATTGGTCACGCTGCATTTACTTGGTGTACCAGTCTTACAAGTGTAACAATCCCTAAAAGTGTAACAACAATCGATGAATCTGCATTTTTTTATTGTCCAAGTCTTGATTGCGTGACAATTCCTGAAAGTGTAACAAAAATAGGTGATAAAGCATTTAAGTATTGTGAGTCTCTTAGGGATGTTTACTATTTAGGTACAGAAACACAGTGGAAAAAGATTTCAATTGGTACAGATAACGATGATTTAATTAACGCAACAATTCATTTTCTTGGTGAAGAAGTTCACGAGTGCTCATACGAATCAGTCGTAACTCCACCAACATGTACAGCACAAGGTTATACAACTTATACTTGTGCTTGTGGTGACAGTTATGTTGCTAATTATGTAAGTGCAAAAGGACATAACTACACATCAGTAATTACAACTCCTGCAACACATTTAACAGAAGGTGTTAAAACATTTACATGTACTTGTGGCGATACCTACACAGAAACAATTGCAAAGACAACAGAACATACATATAATGTGGTAGTAACTTCGCCAACTTGTGAAGATAAAGGTTACACAACGTACACCTGTGAATGTGGTGACTCTTATGTTGCTGATTATGTAAATGCTAAAGGTCATATAGACGATGATGGTGATGGATACTGTGACGTTTGTGGGGAACTTCTTAACCTAACAGATGAATGTGAATGTAATTGCCATAAATCAGGTATTTCAAAATTCTTCTTTGATTTTATTCTTTTCTTCCAGAAGATTTTTGGCTCAAATAAAACTTGTAGTTGCGGTGTAGCACATTATTAAAATTGTTGGTGTAAAAATCATCATAAATAAACAATATAAAAGCTCTCTCTTATATTAGAGGGAGCTTTTCCTGTGTGGGGAAGTAATATAACCTATTAATATAAAACAATTAGACAAATTGGAGTTTGTATGTTTCTTTACCCCCCTCAGTCAAATGCTACGCATTTACCAGCTCCCCCTCAAGGGTGGAGCCCAAAATAGCCTTCCCCCTACGAGGGGAAGGTGTCACCGCAGGTGACGGAAGGGGGGATAAAAAGAATTCGACAAATTCAAATTTTTATGATGAAAATACGAAAAAAGATGACTGTCAATTTCTCGACAGCCATCTTTTCTTTATGAGAAAAATTATTATGAAAAACTATTTAAGCGACTTGCCTGGTGCAAGTCTATATATTAAAAATTTCTGTGTAGCGGGAAAAATAGGGATTGGTGTTATACTTTATGAAAAAGGAAAGGGAAAATTTGTTGGGGATTGGGAAAAACCCACCACACAGAAATTATAAACAAACGAAAGGTTAACTTTAATGCCCTTTGTTTTGTTGTGGCTATATAATAACACTAAAAAAACAAAAAGTCAAGTATTTTTGCACAATAAAAATGTTAAAGATTTGTGAATATTGCACAAATAAACTGCAAACAGAAATATTTGCAGGGTGTGTAATAATTTTTTGTTGAAAAAACACTTTTTGTATAAAATATACAAATAACAGGCTAATAAATGTAAAAATAAACCAAAACAAATTTGATAATGCCCGAAAACTGTCAAAAAGTTTGTGCAACTTTTTTAAAAATGTTTTTGAGAAAAATAAAAAAATGGGGTTGAAGGCTCAACCCCAAGATTAAAACTAATTTTTATTCAGCTTGTGCATTTTCCATTTCAGCACGCTTCTGAAGTAAAGCCTCGTGATATTCTTCCTTTGTTTTGCCTGTGAGTTTGTAGAAGAAGAAAGGAACACCGGCAAGGAACATCATAATACCGTGCATAATTGTGTAGAAGAAGAGGAGTGTAACCTTTGTATCTAGGCTCTGCACTGGATTTGGCACAAGGTCGGTTGGCTGAATGTAACCGATAATTGAGCCGTCACCATAGAGGAGGAGTGGAGCAACTGTACTTGCGATTGTACCACTGATTAATGTGCCGATACCGATAACAAACGGGAAGGATGCGTCAAGGCGTTTACCTGTTTTAAGTTCAATAGTTTCAAGAACATCTGCCTGGAACATACTTGGGAGAAGGTTTGATGCACCAAACTGCAAACCAATAAGGAACAGGAAAATGATAAACACAACCTGTAAAATTGAGTTACCTGTTGTGAAATAAGCATATCCAACACCAAAGGCAATACAGTTAGCACACAGTGAGTAGATACCACTTGCGATATAAAGCTGTCTTGCATCAAACTTTTTAAGTAAGAAGTTAATCACAAGCATACCAACAGCTGTGCCGATACCAACAGGAAGTACAAAGAGAATTTTCTTTGAAATGTCGCCAAGCACCGCTGCCGCAATAAATGCTTCCATATATGTTGAAATACCGCGGAAACTCTTTAAAAATTCAGAAACAATAATTGTCCATGCATATTTGTTTTTAACGATATCAACAAATCCAATAAGAGGGTTTTTCTTTTCTGCTGTATAAACTGTTCTTTCACGAACAACCTTCATACCCAGCAAAATGGTAATAATGCCAACAACACCGCAAAGTGCTGCAGAAATTATGTATTGCAAGCCTTCAACACTACGGATACTTGTGCCGGTAACAGCATTGATAAGATTTTCATTGTCCTTACTCCAGATAAGACCAACAACAAGAACAATAACAACGGGAGCAGAGTTACCAACTGCAGAAGAAATACTGCGGAATGAAAGTACCTGGTCACGCTCTTTAAGGTTAGGTGTCATAACATTGGCAACCATATTGATAGAGTTACCGAATGTGCCAAGAACACTCCAAAGAACGGCAAGTGTAATAATATAGATGAAAAGAACCGTGCCTGAAAGTCCGGGAGGTGCCCAGAAAGAAAGCATCATAACAATTGCCATAGGTACTGCAACCAACAATGCAATTGGTCTGAATTTTCCACCCTTGCCCATTTTTCTACCGTCAATATACATAACGATAAAGAAGTTCAGTACAAATGGAATAATACCTGTCAATAAGTTGAAAAGAGAAGTCTGTTCTTCAGGTAAACGAAGAACATTAACAAGGTATGCGTTACGGTTACCACCGACCATACCTGTCATTGTTGTATAAAAGAATACACCCATTAAATAAAGGACAAATTCGCTTTTACCAACATGCTTTTGCTCGTTTTGAGTCTGAATAGCCTTTGCGTTGCCCATAGAACCCTTCCTTTACTATAAATTCAAGTCATTATATCATATTTAATGCAAATAAAAAAGACTGCTAATTTCACGAAAAAATCAACAGTCTGTTGTATATATTTACTATTTTATTTAAGTTTTGCGACAAGACGATGAATAGGAAGCTCCATGTCAACGAATTTCTGCTCATATTCTGTAACAATATTTCCTTCAAAATCGCTTTTATGTAAATCAAGTGAGATTTCAGAGAGAACAAATCCATTTTGCGAAAAACTCTCTATGGAATACTCAAAAAAGCCCTGACTGTCAGTTTTCTGTGCAATAAAACCATCATCAACAAGCAATTTTTTATAAATGTCTAAAAACAATTTGCTTGTTAGTCTGTGACTTTCGTGACGGGATTTTGGAAATGGTGTACTGAAATTAAGATAAATCTCGCTAACAGTTTTTTCTCTCATAAAAAGAGGAAGATATTCTGCCTTCATTTCAAGAAAACGAATATTCTCGATGCCCTCTTTCTTGACCAATTCACAAGCTTCAACTAAAACAGTTGGCACACACTCAATAGCTATAATGTTTTTATCGGGATTTCGCTTTGCATATTCGCAGGCGAATTGTCCCTTACCGCAACCGATTTCCATTACAATAGGGGCGTTTCGTCCGAATATTTCGTCAAGGTCAAAGAACTTCTCATTTTCCTCGTCCGTACGGAAGTCAAAAGACTCCAATGTGTAGGGAATACGCAAATCGCTGCAATTTTCTCGTCTGGATGTAAGATTTCTAATTTTTCTTGGTCTCATAGTGTTTTATACCTTAATAAATAAAATTGATGTTGATAAAAGTAATTGTGCAAGGAAATAGGCATATAAGCTGACTGTTTTAATAATCTTGTTACCTTTTCCACTACCTAAAAGTCGAATTCCTAATGTCAGGTCGGATATAAAGAATAAAATTCCGCCAACAAGAAGAATAATCATACCGATAAGTCCGTTTTCTGCCCCTGATATATAATATGTAATACCAAAAACAAAAGATTTAATGAGCATTACAAGAAGAAACATACTGTATAAGTATAGTGTAATCTGCATAAACAGATTTTTGAATTCAAATTTGAAAACAGGTTTCAGCACAAGTGCAAAGGCTATAAACAGAACAAGAAATACGATAATTTCGGGAATGGTAAAGAAATTATAGTTTGTTACTAATGAAGCGGTTGTCTTTACAAAAGCGGAAACATAGAAAATATGTCCCACTAAAAACCCAGCCGCACCAATATAAACAACGGACATTCTTGGATTTCCCGGTGGGTGAGGGATGTGCATAAACAAATCCCCAAACCAACCTAAAAGTAAACCTATAATCATAAGATTTGCATATTGTGATTGGTTGTTTGTAATTAACATCCCCAAAACACCAATTCCAACAAAAGCTGTTGCCGCAACCATCTTGCAAGAAAGAGATTTCTTTGATGGCTCAGGCCAATATGCCCTGTCATAAAGTGGCACGAAAATAAAGAAGAGAATATAACATATCCCCAATAAAACTTTTAATCCCATAAATAACCCTTATTTCTCTTTCCTTAACAATGTTCCTGCAGGGAACACCAAATCGGTTTTGATTTTAACTATCATCATTGGGTGTGGTGCAGAGTCAATCTCGTTTCCGTCTTTGTCAAAAAGTTCTTCTGCGGTAAAAACAACAGGCTCGGTTGATGGCTGAAGTGCATCGAGGACATCACCACGAGAAAACTTATTTCTCTGCTCAACAATCAAATATCCGTCCTTGCAGTCCTTAACCTCTGCCATAACATCATAGTGACGCTTGTATCCGCCCTCAAAGCTGATATTTGCATCTTCGTTAGGTGCGTTGAAATAGAAGCCTGTGCAGTAATCACGATAGCTTACTTTGTAAACCTCGTCAATTGCCCATTGAGGGGCTTTAAAAGCATCTGACGGATTTTTTATATATTCGTCAATAGCAACACGATAAGCATTTGTAATCACTGCTGCGTAGTAAGCAGATTTTGCTCTGCCTTCAATTTTAAAACTTGAAATACCCGCTTTAACCATTTCAGGAATATGCTCAATCATACACATATCCTTTGAATTGAGAATATATGTACCTTCTTTAGAGTCCTGAATAGGGAAATACATTCCGTCGCGTTTAACTTCCATAATAGCATATTCCCAACGACAGGGTTGTGCACACTCGCCACGGTTAGCATCGCGATTAACAAGATAGTTTGAAAGTAAACATCTGCCGGAAAAGGAAACGCACATTGCGCCGTGAACAAAACACTCAATTTCAAGGTCTTTTGGTACTTTTGCTCTGATTTCTGCAATTTCAGTCATAGAGAGTTCCCTTGCAGTAACAACGCGGGAAGCACCCATATTGTAAAACTCATTTGCAGTAACATAGTTAACTATTCCCGCTTGTGTAGAAATGTGAATAGGTACATTTGGTGCATATTTTTTGCAAAGAGAAAGCACACCTATATCGGCAACAATAAATGCATCAACGCCAATATCTGCCCATTTTTCAAGATAGGCAGGGAGTTTTAAAATCTCGTCATTTCTTGCCAATGTGTTGCAGGTAAGATACACTTTAACACCCTTTGCGTGGCAAAGTTTAACAGCTTCCTCTAATTGTTCAAAATTGAAATTCTGTGGTGCTGCTCTCATACCGAAAGCGTCACCACCAAGATAAACTGCATCGGCACCATACATTAAAGCGGCTTCCAGTCGCTCGCGGTCACCGGCAGGGGAAAGTAATTCGGGTATAATCATTTATTTAGCCCTCTTTGTTTGCTTTTTCGACTAATTTACCATTTGCCTCGTGTTGCTTAATTGTTTCGGCAAGGTAGATTTTTCCTTTGTTGTCGTGTCTGAAATAATAATTTTTAGATGCAGTAGGATAAAGTGCAGCCTCGATTGCAGCCTTACCGGGATTGCAGATAGCACCTGCAGGAAGTCCCTCACATTGGTAAGTCCAGTAATTATCTTCGTACTTACTTCTTTCAGCAGTTGATGGCACTCTTGGGTGAATGCTGTTTTCGATATAATCCCATGTTGAGTCACAGTCAAGAGTAGGATACACACCGGGACGATTGAGTCTGTTGTGGAGAACGGAAGAAATCTGATTGAACTGAGTCTTGCCGTTACCTTCTTTTTCAACAATGGAAGCAAGTCGGATGACTTCGTCAGGTGTCATACCCAATTCGGTTGCCTTTGCAGCATATTCTTCTGTCCAGATACTCTTGAACTTATTAAGGAACTTTCTGATAACAGATGCAGGGTCAGCACCTTGCTCAAACTCGTATGTTGCAGGGTACATATATCCTTCAAGAATAAGATAACGGTCCTCTTTATTCTTAATTTTTGCTATAAAATCATATTCTGCAGAGAAATCAATAGTGTCAAGAACCTTGTAAAGAGAATCCGAAGAACAAATCTTATTCTTCTCGAGTCTTTCAAAAATCTGGTCAATTGTAAAGCCTTCAGGAATAACTATGCTTATAAGCTTACCGCGGGTTGCGGTTGTCTGGAAACGGTTAAGCATTTTTTCAACACCCATATCAGGAGTGAGGTAATAAACACCAGGAAGGTACTTATCATCACTGAATCCCATAATTTTTGCAAAGATATTACAGAAGATACGGTTTTTAATGAGCCCTGCCTTGTCAAGAACCTTTATGGCATCGGATGTGTCTGCATCGTTTGGCAAAACAACCTCGATAGGTTCTGGTGTTGGCTCACGGTTAATTGCAAGAACATCGTTAACACAACTAAGTGCAAAAATTGAGATAATTATAGAAATAACAACACAGATTCCACAGGCAATAAGGCTTTTGGAACTTGCCCTTAAAAAGTCTTGTAATGCAACAGAATTAACTTTTAATTTACCGTCAGCAATATAGAAGATTTTTTCTTCATTAGGTCTTTTTGTCTTTTGCTGTCCGTCTTTTTTTGAATTCTGAGTATGCTCACGGTTTACAACAATATTGTCGTATTCGTTATTAGAATAATCTATGTTAACATTAAATCTGTCACCACGACGGAAACTGTCCCCTGTACTACGGGTTGTAGTTGTACTTTCAGTATTTCTTCGTGTAGTACCCGATTGATTACCTCTGCTTCGAAAGGCATTTTTCAAGTCTACATCAAAAGAATTTTCCGTATTTCGGCTTGTCCGTGAAGTAGGATTAGATTTTTTTTGTTGTAGGAAACTCTTTTTGGATTTTTCTTTGTCAGGTGCAGATTTTTTTTCAGTCTGTTCACCGTTCAAAGGCTTACTTGGAAGAGCTCCCCCTGCGTATTCTTCTAAAAGGTCGTCATAACTATTGTTTGAAAAACCGTCCTGGAATTTATTCATAGGATTACCTCCTTGAGAATGTGCTGTGTTACTAATATATTTATCTTCATATCAAATTCATCGGTGGGCAGGGTGTGGCTTAACATTTCTCCATAGCAAGGACAGATGCTTACACCCTTGAAACCCTTTAAAAACCTATCGTAATATCCCTTGCCATAGCCAATTCTGTAACCATTTTCTGTGACAGAAAGGCAGGGGACAATTACTATATCATTTTCTTTTTGTTTATAATCCTTGCAATAGGCTTTAGGCTCAAGAATGTTGTACATACCACATTGTAAATCAACAAGAGAATCAACTTTTCTAAATTCCATATTTCCGAATTTATCAAGACATACAGGGTAAAAAACTTGTTTGTTTTCCAATCTGCATCTCTCCACAATAAAACTTGTGTCAAATTCTTCGTCCGATGAAGCAAAAACCAAAACCTGACTTGCATTTTTAAAGTAATCAGTATTGATAATCTTTTCACTGATTTCCTTATCGTATATTATCTTTTTCTCTTTTGGTATATCTTTTCGCTTTTTTAAAAGCAGTTTTCGTGTTTCTTTTTTATCCATTAAATATCTGTAATGATGCTCGAATTTTCTTTGCTTCAAGTGGGTTTGTGAGAATTTCTGCTATTTGTAAACCGAATTCAATAGCACTGCCCATACCTTTTGCAGTGATAAAGATTCCGTCTTTAACCACAAAATCTTTTGAAACCTCCGCACCAAAAAGTTCTTCCTCAAATCCCGGGAAACAAGTTGCCTTTTTACCATTCAAAAGTCCCTTATGACCTAAAATTGACGGTGCTGCACAAATAGCACATACTAATTTGTCATTCTGGACTGCCCAGTCAATAGCCTTTTGAACAACGGCACTTTTTTCAAGATTTAATGTACCGGGCATACCACCTGGAAGAACAATAGCTTCAACTTTTTCGTCAAGAATTAAATCTCTTTCGTAAATATCAGCGGCAACCGGAATCTGATGTGAGCCGATAACAAAATCTTCACCCACACCAACTGTGATTACATCAAGCTCTGCACGACGAAGCACATCCACAACTGCAAGTGCCTCAATTTCTTCAAATCCGGGTGCTAAAAATACATAAATCATAATCTCACTCCAATGTAATACCTATATAACAATTTAAATTTCTTATTTCTTCATTTTCTGTTTTAATCATGGAGGGGATATAGTCATTTCCAAAATCTATATCACCCTTAATAGTTGTTCCTGTTTTTTTATATTTTTCAGGAATACTGTTAAAATCACCTATTGCATTTTGGATTACAATTTCGTCATCGTCAAAAACGAGCCCGAAATCTGTGATTTCTCCACCATAAACAACACAAGATTTTTTCCAATAATCAATTATTGATTCATCAAATTCTAATTCGTATCGGTAATTCAGTTTTTCTCTATTTTCAGGTGTTGTGCCATCAAAAATGAGTTTTCTGCTTATTCCAAATCTATCAAAACCACATTTTGCGTAGTAATCAAAAAGGGAAGTTTCTGCAGGGACTAAAAAGAGGAAGTCAAAACCATTTTTCTGGCAGTATTCATAAGAAAAGTCAAGCAATTCTTTCATATACCCTTTGCCACGATGAGAATATTTTGTCATAGCACAATAAACGCATTTTCCCTCATATTTGCCAATTTTACAGGGCAAGAGAAAAAGGGAGGAAGCAATCTCACCATCAATTTTGATAATAGGAGTAACTACATCATTAAACACATTATCAAAAAAGTATTCTATAACCTGACTATTCTCTAAAAAAGTCATCTGCCAAAGGTTGGAGAGTTCTTTTTTGTCATTTATACTTGCAAATTCAATCATAATTATCCTTTGTAAATTGCAGAATACTTAATAACTAATCTGTGTGGCTGGTAGGAGAGTTTTGCTCTGCGTAACCCTTCACTGCCAGTATCTTCTTCACGGTTTATAAATTCGTATCTGTCCTGTAATTGTCGTGCAAATTCACGATTTATCATCTGATAAGCACCACGGATATTGCCATAAGCCTTTTCAACATGAGTGCAGAAGGTGTTATCATTTAATCTTTCACCAAAAGTGAATGCAACAATCTCACCTTGAATTGTAAGGACACCACCCTCAAAACCGATTTTAAAATAATCTTTCAAGGCTTTTCGGATAGCAAGACATTCCTCGCTAATTTCCTCGGGATTTTTTTGAAGATTTAAACCTTCCCAGTGGTCATTTAAAAGTAAACATTGGTGAATATTATCTTCATTTATAGGTTCATACTTCCAGTCGAAAGTCTTTTCAAAATAGGAAATATGGTTTTTCTTGCTGTGGTACCTTCTGCCAATAAGATTTGCTAAATCATCGGATTTATAAAGGTAATCAAAGAAGTCCCTTGTTTCCTGAATTTCAAATTGCTTCGGGAAAATGTAATTTAACTCATCCTTATCTTTTTCTGTAAGACCAAAGAATTCAAGTCTAATTCCAAGTTTCTTTGAGTAGTCAATAAGCTTTAATATAGTAGATTTTTTGTCACCGTTTCCGATGGGGTAGCAAAAAACAGGCTCATCAGTAAAATCTGCAGAAACAAAAATTCCATTATCATTACATATTCTGTTGTCGTAGATGTCCGACCACATATAAATATTACCGAAACAGTATTCACAACAGTCAGTCTGACCATCCATAAAGGCTTTTGTTACCCATTCTTTATCTTGGAGGGTAGGTGAATGGAAATCCATTAAATAATCTCCTTAACTATAGCAAAGATAGTATTTCCTATTTCTTCAATAGACAAGGGCTCGTCACCCTCAAAACACTTAACAACATTCCAGTTAAATCTGTCTGCAGTATAAAGTGCTGCCTCACGGCAAGATTTAAGGTATTCAACATTTGCCTCGTGAACATCCTTTTTAGTTTCCTCGCCGTTATATCTTTTTGACATAAGTCGCTGTGAAATATCAACATCCATATCAAGGTAAATAACTGCATCGGGCTTTGGAATTTCCATCATTTCATATTCTGTATAGAAAAGCCAGTCAAGATACTTGTCCCATTCTTCCTTAGGGAGTTTAACTGTCTGATGCACTGCATTTGATGTTGTGTAACGGTCTGCAAGAATGAGTGTACCGTTGTTGTAGTCGTCACCCCAGATATTCTTGTAACTTGCATATCTGTCCACCGCATAGAAAAGTGATGCAGAATAAATGTTGACATCTGCAGGGTTGCTACCAAATTCACCATTCAAATACATCTTAACAAGTGTGCTTGACTTGTTGTCATAGTCAGGGAGTTTAATCTGACGGAGTTCTATATTATTTTCAATCAGTTTTTGTTTTAAGAGTTCAACCTGAGTGGATTTTCCGCTTCCGTCAAGCCCCTCAATTACTATCATTTTCTTTTTCATTTAAAAATCCTCATTATTCACCTAATTATACAGAATATATTATAACAAAGAATTTTTAATAATACAATATTAAATGAAAATAAAATACATATTTACATGTTCGTTTTGCATTCCTTTTGTACCCACATCAAAGTGTAGAAAGCAGTCCACTTTTTAGGGTTGAAAATGAAAAAGAAATATTGTAAAATATTCTCATAAAATTAATAAAGGAGATTGGATATGGATTTTTCAGTTTTTGACTCATTTGATATGAGCGTATTCACATTCTTCGGTGAATATATTCAGAGTGCAACAATGAATATTGTGGCTGAGTTTATCACCTTCTTTGGTGGTTCTGAATTTGTTACACCAATGGCAGTTTTGGGTGCTCTTTTGATTCCATTTAAAAAGACACGCAAGTTCGGTATGGCAGTTCTTTTTGCGGTGCTTGTGGGAACACTTCTTACAAATCTTGTTATGAAGCCACTTTTCGCAAGACCAAGACCTTATGTTTACTATGCAGACAACCCGTTGTTTATGAACTGGTATGATTTTGCAGGTGCACATGTGGAAAGCGATAAATCCTTCCCATCAGGTCATACAACTGCTGCTTTTGAATTAGGTATTGCTATGTTCTTGGTACTTAACAAGAAATATAGTTGGGTATTCCCTGTTGTTTCTGTTCTTGTTGGTCTTTCAAGAATTTATCTGATGGTACACTATGTAACAGATGTTCTTGGTGGCGTGTGTGTTGGTGTATTTGCAGGTATTATGGGTTATCTCATTATGAAAGCAATTATGAAAAAGACGGAAAACACAAAATTTGCTCAATTTGACTTGGCAGAAAAGTTTAAAAAGAAAGCATAAGAAAGTTTAAAAATAATCACTCGTGTCAATACTCAACACGGGTGATTTTTTATGTTCAAAAGAACATCTCTTGCATTTTTTTGCCTTTGTGTTGTTTTTGGATTACTTATGGTAAACCTTGGAATTATTATTGCAGATGTCAGCAATAAAACCGTTGGGAATGCTCAAAACACAAAAACCTATCTTATTGCAACCTCAAGAGGTATGATTTATGACAGAAATATGGAAAGAATTGTAAACCGTGAAAGGGAGAATTTTGCTGTTTGTCTGCCAACTGTCAATTCGTTGAATTTCATTAACATTTATGCCAACGAGAGTGACAGAAAGGATTTATACAGCACCTTACAAGAGGGGAAAATCGGACTTTTTAAAAGTCCGGTTGATTTCAATAAGAATGATATAAAATCATTTTATATTACAAATCGATACTCGAAAAATCAACCCTTGGTGCATTTAATAGGTCATTTGGACGAAAACGGTGCAGGGACTATGGGGCTTGAAAAAGCATATAACTCTCTTTTAAACCGTCAAAGCGGGAATTTAAAGGCTGTGTGGAGTGTGGATGCTCTTGGAAATGTGCTTTTTGGTGAGGGGATAAGCATTAAAAGTGAGAATTATCTATCTCCGGCAGGAATTCAGTTGACTGTTGATTTGCAGATTCAAAGAATCGCAGAAAATGCCCTTGAAAACAACAATATCAATAAAGGTGCAGTTGTAATTTTAGACGGAAATACAAATGAAATTCTGGCATCGGCATCAAATCCTACTTTCAATCCTCTGAATATAGGAGAAAACCTTGACGAAGCGGGGCAACCCTTTATAAATCGTGCTGTTACACCATATTGCGTTGGCTCAATTTTCAAACCATTTGTTGCAACGGCAGGAATAGAGAGTAATATCAATCTCAACCACAATTGCACGGGTGCTATAAAAATCGGAAATCAGAGTTTTAATTGCAGTAATCACACCAGCCACGGCGATGTTAATATGAAAACAGCAACGGAGAAGTCCTGCAACACATATTTTATTGCTCTTGGACAGAAAGTCGGGGTGGATAAAATCACTTCGCTATGTTCTGACTTTGGCTTTGGAAAAGAAATTGAGTTGGCAGATAATTTTCAACTAAATAGTGGAAATCTTCCCACTACAGATAGCATAAATTCTCCGCAAGCCCTTGCAAATCTCTCTTTCGGTCAGGGCGAATTGTTGGCGAGTCCACTGCAGATGGCAGTTGCATATTCTGTTTTTGCAAATGGAGGTTTTTATCGTACGCCAACCCTTATGAAAGCTATTATTGACGAAAATGGGCAGACAATTCAAAAGGTGAAAATACCCGAGGAGTATAGAATTATAAATAGCAAAACAGCAGAAAAAATAGATGAGTATCTGGAAAGTGTTGTCACCAACGGAAATGGTAATAAAGCATTTTCCACACTTACCTCAAACCGTGGCAAAACAGCAACAGCTCAGAGTGGATGGTATGAAAACGGCAGAGAAATCAACCACACTTGGTTTTGTGGCTATTTCACCGTGAAGGAAAAAACCTATGTGGTTGCTATTTTCAAAGAGGATGGTATTTCAGGGGCTAACGATTGTGCTCCTGTGTTTAAGGAAATTTCAGAAAGCATTGTACAACTGGGATGAATTTTTGCAAGAATCTCTCATTGTACGGATAAAGAAAAAAGCAACAGTCTCAAAATTCAAAAGACTGTTGCTTATTCCATTCTATAAACTGTAGTTTGCCAAATTTTGACTCATCTTATCCGTTATTGATTATTTTTCCACAATTTCCACATTACCGATTTCGTTGTTTACATATTCGCCGTTTTGGTAATAAGGCTGTGAATTGATAGTTACAACAGCACTCATCGGCACATATACAACAGCTTTCATATCTTGTGGAAGAGTAAGGTTTATAGCATAATTTCCGTTAGTCTTTTCATAATTTAAGGTGATTAATCCTTTTACACTTGGAACGGTACAGTTTATGCTATTGGATAGATTGTATTGAGGGTCAATTTTAACCTTTTCGTAACCTGCTGAAAGTGGAGTGATACCTGCAAAATGCTTACTCATTATAACAAGAGGTCCACCAGTCGACGCGTGATTTTTAGTGCCTTGCCAAGCGGCCCAAAACTCCCATAAGGTTGAATAATCCTTGCCTACCATACTTTCATATCTGTCTTTTATTCTGTCTTTGGCAAGTTCATATTCTCCCATTTTGCAAAGAGCTTCAAGAACATAATATTCCATGTACGGACCTGAATTTTGAGTAGTTGCGAGTACATTCTTGATGGTGTCATACTGCTCTTTGTCTGCAAGTCCTGACAAAACTGCAAGAGCATTGGCTCTGTCATCAGGCTTTTTCGTATCATCACTTTTAAAGCCGTTTTCTGTCCAAAGATTTTTATATCCTTTTGCAATTATTTCTTTTCTTTCGGTAATAAACGAGATATCTTCATCTTTTCCTAAATTTTCTGCCATTTTTTCTATGGCGGAAAGAGCATAATAAACCCATGCATTCTCAATGGCAGTCACATCTGCTTTGTAGCCCCAGTCAACCCAATCCCATGAGCCCTCACGATGAATAACAAGATTATTTTCACCCATTTCCCAAAGTTTCAGGTAGTCAACAGATGCATCATAAACCTTTTCGATAAATGCCTTGTCACCTGTATACTCATAGTAAGTATAAAAGCCGACAATACCTGCAAGTTGCTGAACGGGGAGTTCAAAATAGTCACCACTAATAGGTACAACCGTCTGTAACACCTTTGACTCGTCAACGTGGGAAAGCATAGCATCTACGCCTTTTTGATAGAGCAAGTAAGAATTGCTATCCATAGAGTACATTGTCATATTCATTTCGATTGTGACATCACCCCACCATTGAGCTCTTTCTCTGTCGGGACAATCCATAAAATTGTCACGCATTGTAACATAGAGAGTACGCAATGATTTTTGCCACAAAGAATTTAAAAATTCATCATCGCACTTAAAGTTACCGGCAAATGAACTGTCATATCCCGTTTCACGATACATAAGAGCAACAACTGTAACGCCGTGAGGTATGTCATAAGTAATATGCTCACCGTTAACCCAACCTAATGCCTCAAACTCCTGCTCGCCCTCTTTGGTTATATATGTAGTTGAAACTGCACCGATTGGAGTGTTCTCTGTTATTATGCGAATCTTTTTGCCTTTAGGGGCTATAACTTTAAGATATGTAGTAACTTGTGCGTTGTAAGGAATATCAACTGTGATTTTTTCGCCGAAAAGATTTTTTACAGTATAGTTTTCGTAATCCTTTGAATTCTCATAATCTTTAAGACCGTAATCCTTCACGAATGGTATTCCTCTCGGATAAAGCTTGCCATAAGCACCTTCACCGCCGTTAGCATATTCAGTTGCATTCTCCCAAGAAGATGCATCATAATCTAACTTTGTCCAGTCACCCAATTCTTTTCTTGCATCGTAATAAATGCTGTGTTCAGGGAGTCTATAATTTGGCTTATAAAGAATGCTGTCACCGTAAGCACTGTGTTTTTTCACTTTCCAACTGTTGTCGGAAATTATGGAGATGTCATCATTTATGGCTTCAAAAATGAATCCGCCCTGACCGCTACTGTTATATGAATAGCTTGTTTCGTCATCCCAGAACCACACCAAAGCACAAATTGAGTTTTCTCCCTCTTGTAAGTATGGGGCAACATCTATACTGTCATAATAACAACTGTTTTCAGAGGGACCACGTTTCACACTACCCTCAAAAACAACAGTTTCTCCGTTTATGTAAAGCCAATATTTTGAATCAGCTGAAATATGAGCAATAAGTTCTTCGGGCTTTCTTTCAAGACTGACCTTTTTATTAAAGCACATCCATGTATTTTCTTCTTTAAGATTTTCTTTGTCCCAAATCCATTTGGCAGTCCAATCGGTTTTCTCACCCGTAGAAATCACTTGGTATTCAGGAATACTTTCGGGAATCTGGTAATCATTTGTATAAGGTGTGTTCGTCATATTCCCCCAAAATAAAAGTGGTGAATAATACGAAAAAATAAGACTTGCCACTATTAAAACAGCGGGAATGATTAATAACAGTAATTTTTTCATGGTAACATCTCCTTTACAAGATAATTATACCACCCAAAAACCAAAAAGCAACAGCAAAAGCTGTTGCTCGTGTAGTTGTTATCTTTTTTTATACATAACTAATTCCGGATTTTCGCCATTTTCTTCATAGGTGCAGACAAGGATAAAGTCCATATTTGCCACGATGCCGAAGCATCTGTCACCACCGAATTCGCACTCCAGCTGATTGCCGAGATAGGTTGCGTTATCATCAAGGAATTTTACTGTCTGACCAT
>CALEJF010000006.1 GCA_937898625.1 uncultured Clostridia bacterium
GGAGTAACTCCCTCCGTCATTTTCTTACGAAAATGCCACCTCCCTCAATGAGGGATGGAGAATGAAATCAGTTAGTCAAATTCAAATTTGGTTAAAAGTTTATATAGAATAAATCAGTTATATTTAACATTTTTACCCAATCCTGTCTTGACACGGTGTCTATTTTTGTGTAAAATAATATAGATAGCATGGAATAGTGTTATTCTGTGCTAACTTATCTTAATTTCCTTACATATTTTTATATAGAGCGAAATTAAATATTTATTATTAGGGAGGGACAAAACCTATGATTTCTATAGGTGTGGCTGTCGTTATTGCCGTTGTCTCTGCTGTTGTATTAGGAGCATTGGGCTTTGTTGCCGGCGGTATTTATCGCAAAAAGGTTGCTGAGGCTAAAATCGGCTCCGCTAACGAAGAAGCATTAAGAATTGTTAATCAGGCAGTACAGACTGCTGAAAGCAAGAAAAAAGAGGCTATTCTTGAGGCTAAAGACGAAATACACAAGTTAAGAAACGAAGTTGACAAAGAACTTCGTGAAAGACGCGCAGAGGTTCAAAGACAAGAACGCAGAATCGTTCAAAAAGAAGAAAATCTTGACAAAAAGACTGAAAACCTTGAAAAGAAAGAGGAAACTCTTGCCGAGAAAATTAAGGCTGCTGATGCTAAACTCGATGAAGTTGAAACACTTAAACGCAGTCAGCTTGAAATGCTTGAAAAAATCAGTGGTTACTCAAAAGAACAGGCAAAAGTTATTCTCTTACAGGAACTTGACGAACAGCTTACCCACGAAAAGGCTGTCAAAATCCTTGATTTTGAACAGAGAACCCGTGACGAAAGCGATAACCTTGCTCGTGAGATTATTTCAGGTGCTATTCAGCGTTGTGCAGCTGACCATGCTGCAGAGGCAACAGTTTCCGTTGTTGCACTTCCAAATGATGAAATGAAGGGTAGAATTATTGGCCGTGAGGGTCGTAATATCAGAACTCTTGAAACAATTACAGGTGTTGACCTTATTATTGACGATACTCCTGAAGCAATTACCGTTTCAAGTTTTGACCCTGTTCGTCGTGAGGTGGCTCGACTTACTCTTGAAAAACTCATTCAGGACGGTAGAATTCATCCTGCACGCATTGAGGAAATGTTTGAAAAATCAAAGCGTGAGGTTGAGCAGACAATTAAACAAACAGGTGAAAGAGCAGTTGTTGACGCAGGCGTTAACGGTGTTCATCCTGAACTTGTTAAGCTTCTTGGTAAACTTAAATATCGTACAAGTTTCGGTCAGAATGTGCTTAATCATTCACTTGAGGTTTCATACATAGCAGGTCTTATGGCACAGGAACTTGGTGCTGATGTTAAGCAAGCTAAACGCGCAGGTCTTCTTCACGACATTGGTAAGGCTCTTGACCGTGAATTTGAAGGCACTCACATTGAACTCGGTGTTGAGGCAGCGAAAAAATACAAGGAAAACGACAAGATTTGTCATGCTATTCAGGCTCACCACGGTGAAATTGAAGCTAAAACAATTGTTGCTGTACTTGTTCAGGCTGCGGATGCTATTTCTGCTGCTCGTCCGGGAGCAAGACGCGAAAATGTGCAGAATTACATTAAACGTCTTGAAAAACTCGAGGAAATCGCAACATCATTTGAGGGTGTTGAAAAATCATTTGCAATTCAGGCAGGTCGTGAAATCAGAATTATGGTTAATCCTGAACAGGTTTCTGACGAAAAGATGGTTATTGTTGCTCGTGATATTGCAAAGAAGATTGAGGATGAACTTGAGTATCCGGGACAAATCAAAGTCAATATTGTTCGTGAAAATCGCGTAATAGACTTTGCAAAGTAAGAACCTCGAAACATAACGAAATTAAAAATTTCTATGTTTCAGAGAACCTTGTTACTCGCTTTGCTCGTAAAAGAAAAAAATTAGCGTCTTTTCACTTTTTCACCCTTGACTTACACTCGTAAGCCTGCGGTCTCAAAAGCAAAAATCCATCTAATTTTAAAAACTTTGAATAAAACGAGAATAAAAAACTATGCCCCGTGGTCTTTCGGCTTCGGGGCAAATTAAACTAAATCTATATATAGAAACGGTGTGCTTATGTCACGCGAAATTAAAACTTTATGCGTTGGAGATGTTGTTGGCTCTCAAGGGTGCGATTTCCTTCGCAAAAATCTTTCTGACTTTAAAAGAAAGAATAATATTGATATATGTATCGTAAACGGCGAGAATTCTGCTGTTGGTAACGGAATGTTGCCCAATTCCTGTAACCATATTTTTACAAGTGGTGCGGATTTTATTACAGGTGGTAATCACTCTTTAAAAAGACGAGAAATTTTTGAGTTTCTTGACAACAATGAAAATGTTATTCGCCCTGCTAACTTTGGCGAGGGAGTCTGGGGCAGGGGCTGGGGAATAATTGATAAGGGTGCTTATAAAGTAGGTGTTATCAATCTTCTTGGCAGAGTATGGCTTGAAGGACACCTGGACCCATTCAGCAAGGCAGAAGAAATAATTGAAGAAATAAAAAAAGAAACAAACATTATCTTAATTGACTTTCACGCAGAGGCTACTGCTGAAAAAAAGGCTTTCGGCTACTACTTTGACGGAAAAGTCAGTGCAATTTTTGGCACTCATACTCATATTCAGACTTCCGATGTTCAGATTATGGCAAATGGCACGGGGTATATCACCGATTTAGGTATGACAGGTCCCGAGGAGTCTGTTCTTGGTGTGAAAAAAGAGATAATTATTGATAAATTCAGAAAAGGTTTTACAACAATGTTTGAAACCGCTGACACACCTTGCTTTATGCAGGGATGTGTTTTTACAATAGACAGAAATTCAGGGAAAACCACAAATGTTGAAGCCATAACGGTGAGGTGAACGGTAAATGAGGAGAATCGCAAAGCTTATAGCATTGATTTTGTGTATAACTTTGTGTTTTTCTGCTTGTAAAGGCGAGGAAAACAGCGAAGAAAGCACTACCTCAACACCTGAAGAAACAACAGTTCCGGAGAATTCCTTTGCAATTACTGATGGAAAAGTCGTTCTGCCCTACAATAAGACGGACGGAATTAACCCGTTTTTTGCCCAGAGTTACGAAAACATTTATTTAAGTTTACTCGTATATGAACCACTGTTTTCTGTTGACAGCAATTATACAACAACAGGTGTGGTTGCTGAAAGTATTGATGTAAACGACAAGGTTGCAACTGTGAGAATCAAGCATAATGTCATTTGCAGGGGACACGAAAGCATAAATGCTCATGATGTGGTTTACTCTTTTAATCTTGCAAAGGCTTCATACTATTGGGGCAGCAATTTAGACGGAATTACAAACGCGCAGGCGATTGATGATTATACTGTAAGTTTTAATCTTAATTTCAAGGACCTTTATGTTGCTGGAAAATTGAATTTTCCAATTGTGAAAAAAGGTACGGCAGATAGCAAGACATCAATTCCCGCAGGTAGTGGAAGATACGCTTTCGCGCAGGACAGATTAGTAAGTGTTGCAGATGGAACTAAGATTATTTCCCTTGTTGAAATCAGCAATCGTGAAAGTGTGGAAGATGCCCTTAATATCGGGATGGTAGATGTGTTTTTCAGTGATTTATCCGACGAGAATTACAAGGTTGCTGCCGGAAATATAACAGAAGTAGCTTTAAGCAATATGATTTATCTTGGACTTAACAGTAGCCGTGGGGCGTTGAACAAATATATCAGAAATGCTATTGCAGCAAAAATAGACAGTGATAATATTGCTTTGTCTTCTTATCAAGGTCATGCAATAGGATTTAAATTACCTGTCAATCCTGAAAGCTCAGTTGCAGACGAAATCATAAAAATTGAAACAACAGGAAATAAGGAATTAGCCAATAACATTATTGACCGTTGCGGATATACAAGATATTCAGGCAGTGCAAAGACAAATGGAGCGTATACTCTTTCTCTTTCACTAATTGTTAATAAGGATAACAAGTTCAGAGTTGCTGCGGCGTATAATATTGCCGATTCCCTTAAAGAATGCGGA
Source organism: uncultured Clostridia bacterium (assembly GCA_937898625.1). Taxonomy (GTDB): domain Bacteria; phylum Bacillota; class Clostridia; order Oscillospirales; family Acutalibacteraceae; genus Fimenecus. Next base: position 4,032 of record CALEJF010000006.1, read on the forward strand.
TTTTTAGTAAATGTTCAGGTTTTGTCTTTTGCCGATTATTCTCAGAGAATTGCCTCGGGAAATTACGATATGTATATAGGCGAAATAAAGCTTGACGGGTCTATGGATATCAGCAGATTCTTTATGGACGGAACAAGCTTCAGTGCAGGTATAAACAAATCTGAAAAAGCAGCGACAGAATATTTTAAGTATCGTGCTGGTGAAATATCTGCAAAAGAATATTATGAGATATTTGCCGATGAATATCCTTTTGTTCCAATTGCGTTCAGAACAGGATATACCGTATTGTCAGACGATATTAAAACTGTAGATTTAAAGCAGATGCCGTTCAATTTATATAATGGTATTCAGTAAATAAGGTGAAATTATGAAGTTCTCCGATGACATCAAATACATCAAAGGTGTTGGGGAAGCCAGAGCCTTGGCCTTCCGTTCTGTTGGTGTGTCAACTGTCGGGGAACTTTTGCGTTTTTATCCCCGTGCCTATGAGGATTGGAGCAATATTATTCCAATTTCTCAGTGTTTAATAGGTGAAAATGTATGCATTAAGGGGACGGTTATGTTTCCTGTGAAAAATGAGCGTGTTCGTGGTGGGATGCTTATAGCAAAAGCCACTATCACTGATGGGGACGATGTTGTTGCGGCAACATTTTTTAACAATAAATATATTGACAAGATGCTTAAAAGTGGGGAAGAATATCTTTTTTACGGAAAAATTACTCTTGGAAAATTTTCTGCGAGAGAAATGGTTTCTCCTATGTTTATCAAGACAACGCAAAGCGTAGAAATAAAACCCATTTACCCACAAAATAAGAATATAACATCAAAAATTATTCAGTCAGCAGTACAGAATGCTTTGGAAAGAATTGATGTTATACCCGAGTATCTGCCAAGTGAAATTATAGAGAGATATAACCTCGTTTCCCTTGATACTGCTATAAGAAACATACATTTCCCAAAAGATGATGCGGATTTGCAAAGGGCAAGGGAAAGACTTATTTTTGACGAACTTTTTATCCTACAATTAAGTTTGCTCTCCTTGAAAAATGAAAATAAAGAGGTTAAAACAAAGAACATTATTACAACAGATTATACGGAGGAATTTTTCGCACTTTTACCATTTACTCCTACGAATGCACAGAAAAGAGCTGTAAAAGAGGCTGTTGGGGATATGCAGAAGGGCAAGCAGATGAACAGACTTTTGCAGGGAGATGTTGGTAGTGGTAAAACTGCAGTTGCAGCATCAATTGTTTATTCAGCCTCCAAAAATGGTATGCAGTCCGCTCTTATGGCACCAACGGAGGTTTTAGCAACACAGCATTTTGAAACATTTACTAAACTTTTCAGCGGTACAGGTATAAAATGCGAGTTGTTGGTGGGTAGCACAAAGGCAAAGGAAAAGAAGGAAATAAAAGAAAGACTAAAAAATGGCGAAATAGATTTGATAATCGGTACGCATGCTCTTATTCAGGAGGATGTTGAGTTTGAAAGATTAGGTCTTGTAATTACTGATGAGCAACACAGATTCGGTGTAAAACAGAGGACAGGTCTTTGCAGTAAAGGGGAAAAACCACATGTTTATGTTATGAGTGCAACACCAATTCCTCGCACACTTGCCCTTATTTTCTTCGGTGACTTAAATGTTTCCGTTCTTGACGAGTTACCGCCAGGCAGACAAAAAATTGACACTTATTCAGTTTCATCAGCAAAAAGAGGCTCAATGTTTGATTATATAAGAAAACACCTAGATGAGGGTTATCAGGCATATATCGTTTGTCCTCTTGTTGAGGAGAGCGAAATGATGCAGGGTATAATGTCAGCAGAAGAATATTACAAAAAGGCACAATTGCCGTTTAACGGATATAAATTAGACCTGCTTCACGGAAAAATGACGCCAAAGAAAAAAGATGAGGTTATGGTGAAGTTTAAAAACGGGGAAACTCAGCTTTTAATTTCAACAGTTGTTATTGAGGTTGGTGTGGATGTGCCCAATGCCGTTATAATGGTTGTGGAAAATGCAGAGAGATTTGGTCTTTCACAGCTTCACCAGTTGCGTGGTCGTGTTGGCAGAGGCAGGGCGAAATCCTCTTGTATTCTTGTGACGGATGCCAAGGGCGACGAGGCAAAGGCAAGAATGAAAATTATGTGCGAAACAACTGATGGCTTTAAAATTGCCGACGAGGATTTGCGACTTCGTGGCCCCGGGGATTTCTTTGGCACAAGACAACATGGTTTACCGAAACTAAAGATAGCGGATATACTGACGGACACAAAAATTCTTACACAGACACAACAACTTGCTGTGTCAATAATGGAAGATAACAGTCTTTTTGAAAGGGAAGAATATCGTCAAATTGCTAAATTAGTAGCAAGAAAAATACAGAGTTTACAAGCAGTTAATGCAGCTAACACAATTTAGTAAAAATTGACAGGTAAAATCAATTCATCAATTGAGAAGGATGTTGTTTATGAATGAAATTAAAGGATATTTAAGAGATTTCAGAATTGATGTTCCAAAGGTAATTTATGATTGTCCGGGAATCAAAATTTTTGGGCGAGTTATTAAATCTATTGTTTTTTCAACAGATGTGAGTGTAATAAGAAATTGTAACGCAGATGCAATTATTGCAGTTTATCCTTTTACACCACAGCCGGTTATAACGCAAGCAGTTATGATGGTTGCAGATTGTCCTGTTTTTGTGGGTGTTGGAGGTGGACTAACAAAGGGTGAAAGAGTAGTTAATCTTGCCAGACACGCAGAATATCAGGGTGCAACAGGTGTTGTGCTTAATGCACCAACAACTAACGAAAGTATAAATGATGTGTCAAAGGTTGTGGATTTGCCCATTGTAATAACCGTTGTAAAAGAGGATGATATACAAGCACGATTGGACGCTGGAGCTCAAATTCTCAATGTGTCGGCCGCAGCAAAAACTCCTGAATTAGTAGCGAAAATCAGAAAGAATTTTCCAACAGTGCCAATAATGGCAACGGGAGGACCAACTGAAGAAAGCATAAGAGCAACCATTGAGGCGGGCGCAGATGCAATAACCTGGACTCCACCGTCAAATGGCGAGGTTTTTCGTGATATTATGGAGGCATATCGCAAGGGAAATCCACATCCATAAACAATAAAAGAGGGGTGAAAAAATGTATATTTTTAAACCGATATTAGATAAAAACTGGGAAAACACAGGAAAGAATGATGCCAAGAGAATTGCAAGTCAGACAGAGCCTACGGGATTAGAACAAATTCTTGACATCCCGTACATAAACGATGGTGAAAGAGGACATCTTCTTGATATTTATTATCCCGAGGGCACAACTGAAAAACTTCCTGTGATTATTGATATTCACGGTGGTGGATGGATGTATGGTTACAAAGAAATCAACAAGTATTTCTGCTTAAAGCTGGCACAAAAAGGCTTTTTGGTCGCATCAATTAACTATCGTCTGGCAGGTGAAGTGCTTTTTGACGACCAGATTCGGGATATTTTTGCCGCACTTACTTGGTTGGGAAAAAACCTTAAAGACTATCCTGCTGATATGGATAACATCTTCCTTGCAGGTGACTCTGCAGGCGGACACTTTGTCTGTGTTACAACTGCAATTAATCTTAATGAGGATATGCAAAAGGACTTTGGAGTAAAATATGTAGGATATGATTTTAAGGCGGTTTCTGCAATTTGTCCTGCCATTGACCTTTTAAGTCCTAATTTTTTAATGAATGTAAATGTGCCTGTGCTTTTAGGTGAAGATTGGAGAAAGAGCAAATTCAAGAAATATATGATGGTAAAAAATCTTGTCAGTGATAGGTTTCCACCATTCCACATCCTTACAGCAGAGGGTGATGGACTTCTAAAAAAACAAGCACCAATTCTTGCAGACATTTTCAGAAAAAATAATGTTGAATTTCGTTTTTGCAACTTTACAGGGCAGTTAAACGGAAAATATCTCGGTCATGTTTTCAATGTGGTTGACCCATTTTCGATTTACGGTGAGCAGGCGAATACGGATATTACAGATTTCTTTAAAAGCAAAATGTGACTTTTTGCCATTTTGTGACTTGTGTTGTCGGTTGACTTGACAAACGGTAGGCAAATATGGTTTAATAAATATATAGAATTTTATGAGAAAGGTGAAAAATATGAAAAAAGTAATTGCTTTGTTATTAGTATTAGTTATAGTTGTATCAACATCTGCGTTTGCATTTGCAGCTGGCCCTGATATGGGCGACGGAACAGGCGGAGATACTATTCCTTGGGACGAAATCCTTGGTAATAACACTCTCAAGGGCGACCTTAATGGCGACGGAAAGGTTTCTTCTATTGATGCGAGAAAAGCTTTGCAGAAGGTTGTTGGTTCAGATACTGTTTCAAGCAAGGATTTGAAGGTTGCGGATTTCAACAACGACGGTCAGCTTACAGCTTATGATGCTCGTCAGATTTTAAAACTTGCAGCAGGGTAAAAGATAATTTTTATTGCAAAAACGGTGCCGTCAAGGCATCGTTTTTTCGTCTCTTGCTTTCTTGACAAAATGTTGAATATATGCTTTAATTTTATTTAGAAAATTTATGTTTACAGGAGATTTTTAAAGATGAAAAAGTGTCTTGCGTTGGCTTTGGCGATTATTATTGCTTTATCAGTTTTTTCTTTTGGTGTTTTGGCCGGCACTAGCGGGAAATACACATATGAAGTTGTTTCCGAAGCGGAAAAAACTTGTGTAATTACAAAATACAAAGGAACCGAGAGGAATTTAACCATACCTTCTACCCTTAATGGATATACTGTTGTAGAAATAGGTCCTTACGCATTTTTTGATACGGAAGCATCAAGCGGAAACAAGGATTTAAGAAGTGTTGCAATTCCATCAAGCGTTAAGAAAATCGGTAGATTTGCGTTCAACCTTTGCCCTGGACTTAATACAGTAACTCTCGTTGATGGTATAAATGTTATTGAGGAAGGTGCATTCTTCAATTGTCAGAACCTTGCGAAAATCAATTTGCCGGACTCAATAACATATATTGGAAGAAATATTCTTCACGACACAAAAGTTATGCCTTTGTTGGACCAGTATGAGAGAGAAGACCCTCAATTACCCGCAACAGAACCAATTTTTGATATGACGGGCTGGACAAATGGTGCTCTTTATATAGGCAAACACCTTATGGCAGTAGACCTTACAAAATCAGGTAGTTTTTCTGTTAAAGACGGAACAAAAACTATTGCAGGTGAGGCTTTTTATTGGTGTGATAAGCTTACAAGTATTTCTATTCCTAATAGCGTAGTTTCAATAGGCGAATACGCTTTCTATAATTGTAAAGGGCTTAAATCTTTATCTCTTCCCGATAGTGTTACAGTAATCGGACAATCAGCGTTTAATCTCTGTGAAAAACTTCAGACAATAAATATCCCGTCAAAGGTTAAAGAAATTGGCGATTGGGCATTTTCAGGCTGTAAGGCATTGAAGAGTGTTACAATTCCTTCAAACATAAAGAGAATTGGCACAGGTGCTTATTGTGCATGTACTTCTTTGGAATCAGTTAAAATCAGCAGTGGTGTTGAAGAGATTGGTAAGGCAGCATTTTACGGATGCATGGCACTTTCAAGTGTTTCTGTTGCCGACAGCGTAAAATCAATCGGGCAGAGCGCTTTTGTATCAACAAAATTCTATAACACAAGTGGAAACTGGAAGAATAATGCTCTTTATGCAGGAAATCACCTTATTGGAGTAAAGGCATCTGTTTCCGGCTCATATTCTGTTCCCGGAGGAACAAAGGCAATTGCCGAAGATGCTCTCGCACAATGCGTAAAAGTAACGGATATTTATATCCCAAGTAGTGTAACAGGAATCAGTAACGGCACATTTAAGACTTGTACTTCCCTTAAAAACATCTCTGTTGCAGGGGATAACGGAAATTATTCTGCACAAAGTGGTGTCTTATATAGTAAGGACTCAAGCAAACTCATTTGTTGTCCTGCTTCAAATTCGGCATCTACTATGACTATGTCAGATAGTGTAAAAGCTATTGCCGATTATGCTTTCTACGGAAACAAAAACCTTGTAAATGTTAAGCTTTCAAAGAACTTGAACGCAATAGGTGAATATGCTTTTTATGATTGCAACAGCCTTAGTTCTATTGAAGTTCCCGAAAGTGTAAAATCCATCGGAGAATGGGCTTTTGCTGCATCAGAAAAGCTTACGGTGTATGTTCATTCCGGTAGTTATGCAGAGGAATATGCAAAGGAAAATCAAGTGAAATATGATTACTTGGGCATTACACTTAAAGATACTGCAAATGGTGTAGTTGTTGCCACAGAAACAAAAGGGATACTTCCAACAGACGGTAAACTTAATGTTAAGGTTTCAGAGCACAGTGACGGAAGTTTATATTCAATCAATGTCACAAGTGGAGGGGCAACGGTTTCTCCTAACGGAAATGTTACTGTAAAGATTTCTGTGCCAAGCGGAATGAGTGCAGACTCTTGCAAGGTTTATCTCGTTTCAGGCGATGATTATACTTATATGAATGCGTATGCCGAGGACGGATATTTAGTATTCAACACCTCAAAACTTGGAGATTTCCTTGTTACAACAAAGTTGTTGACAACTCTTGTAGGTGACGCCAACGGAGATGGACGGATTACCGCTATTGATGCTCGTATAGTGTTGCAGATTGCAGCAGGAACAAAAACAGTGTCAAATGAAGAAATAGCATTGTTGGATGTTTCAGGTGATGGAAAGATTACAGCCATTGATGCAAGAAGATTGCTTAAAATCGCAGCAGGCGGAATATAATTGAAAAAATCCATAAAGAAAGACCTTGCAGAATTTTCTGCAAGGTCTTTTGTTTAAGTATTATAAAATGTCTTCGTTGTTTATAACCTTTAAAGGTGTTTCTTCAAGACATAAACGAATATCATCTTCTGTTATTTCTTCAGGTAAATCCTCAAGCTTTTCACTTAAACGAGAATGACGATATATGGGGTCGTGGGCATCACTTGCTATGAGAGTAGCAAAATTTCGCTTTATGAAATCAAGAGCCATATTCTGCGGTTCGGGTCCGTTTTTGCCACGCAGACTGTCAATATTAACCTGAAAAAGAATAGGACGGTCAAGAAGCTCATCAACAAGGGAATAATCTCTGTGGAATTCAAGATAACGCTCGGGATGTGCAAGAATAGGCGTATATCCTCTGTCAAGAAGCTCGTCAAACCACATTGGAACATTGTCCGTACGGAAAGGGCCAAGGGGCATTTCGCAGAGCATATATCTTGAATGATTGATTGTTAAATCATCAAGATTATCTGCGGCAAAAATTTTATTTGAAAGGAAAAGCTCTGCTCCCGAAAGTATTTTAAGAGGAATATCCTCTTCAGTTAATGCATCAGCAAGGATTTCAACTTTTCTGTCTCGCTCTTTTATAAATTCGTGGAGATGTTTAAAATCAAAAAAGTGTGGCGTGAGAACCAATGTGTCACATCCGTTTTCATATGCATCACGGCACATTTCAATGGACTCTTCAAGGTTCTGGGCACCATCATCAATGCCATATAGAATGTGACTATGAATGTCTATCACTTTACATCATCTCCTTTGGTTTCAGTTTCTTCTGAGTAGTGAAAAATATGAATTATTCCCTCGTCATTCAGTATTTTAAGCATAACAATTGTAAGTGGGAGAATAAAAATGCCGATAACACCAAAAATCTGTGAGCCAAGGAACATCGCTGTAATTGTAAGGAATGCCGGGAGTCCTAGCTGGTTTGCAACGAGTTTAGGTTCAATAATTTGTCGGATAACTGTAATGCAAGCATAGATTACGAAAAGTCCGATTGCCAAGGGGTAATTACCGGTGAAAAGATTATATACTGCCCAAGGAATAACAATAGTGCCCGTACCTAAAACAGGAACAATATCCACAACTGCAGTAAGGGCTGCAATTATGAGGATGTATCCGCTATTATATATTCCTAAAATCTTCAAGATGAATAATCCGATACATAATTCTGTAAATGTAACGCTTATGATTAAACCATATGCCTTGGCATATTTCCCAAGGGCAGGAATCAAAAGTCTTTTTGAACGAATAATTTTTTCTCTTGTTTCTTCACGGAAAAGACCTAATACCAATTTTTTAAATGTTCCAAAATCCGCAGTAATAAAGCAACAAGTAATAATGCTTATAACAACGGAAACCAAGGTGGTTGGTATCTGTTTTGCGGTGTTCCACACGCCCAAAAGAGGGGTGGAAAGAACAGAAAAATCAAAATCAGGCATTGTGATTGATGCTGTACCACTTACAAGGGAATCAAGTTTTTCGGTAATAAAGTTTATGGCAGGAGCAGCTATTTTGTCGGGAAGAATTGAAATAAGGCTTACAATATAACTCTCGATTTCGGAAACAAAAGAGGGCAAGTCCTCAACTTTGATTACAAGATATTGAAAGAAACCTTTAAGTTCTGAAAACAACCAGACAAGTAAAAGAACCACAACCGAAACCAAAGCAACAAAAGTTAATAAAACTGTTATGGCAGAAACAGGGCCCTTTTTAAGAGGTGTTTTTCGGCAAATAAAGTTTACCGGTCTTTGTAAAATATATGCAACAATAACCGCGGCTATAATTGGCAATATTGCCCCAAAAACATATTTAAAGAATAAATAAAAGAGAGCAATAACAACGGCAATATACGCAATATTAATTATAAAATTTTTCTTTTTTTCAATTCCTGTCATAAATGATTCTCCAAATCAAACATATATATTAATATAATAAACCATTTTGCAACAAGTATCAATGTAAAAAATGCATTTTATGTAAATTTTTCTAAAAATTTAGCAAAAAATATTTGCAAATATATAGCAAATTACTCTTTATTATATTAGATTTTTGTGATAGAATATTTGAAAGTATATTAAAATGCTTGATTATACCTTTTTTTCATAAAAGCAAGGATGTGAATTCTTAATGTATGTTGCAGTAATGGGCTATGGTACTGTTGGTTCAGGTGTAGTAGAGGTTCTTACAAAAAACCACGACAGTATTGTAAAAAGAAGCACACAGAAAGAAATGGAAGTTAAATATATTCTCGATTTGAGAGATTTTCCAGGAGACCCTCACGAGGATAAAATGATAAAGGATTTTAACATTATTCTCAATGACGATGATGTTAAAGTTGTAGTTGAAACAATGGGTGGACTTCACCCTGCTTACGAGTTTGTTTCTTCTTGCCTTAAGGCAGGTAAGAGTGTTGTAACATCAAATAAAGAGCTTGTTGCAGCAAAGGGATGTGAACTTTTACAGTTTGCTCAGGAAAATAATGTAAATTTTTTGTTTGAGGCATCTGTTGGTGGCGGTATTCCGATTATCCGTCCCATTTCACAGTGTCTTGCAGCAAACGAGATTGATGAAATCGCAGGTATCTTGAATGGTACAACAAACTTTATTCTTACAATGATGATTGAAAAGAATATGAGTTTTGAAGATGCTTTAAAACTTGCTCAAGATAACGGATACGCAGAAAAAGACCCGACAGCAGATGTTGAAGGTCACGATGCTTGCAGAAAAATTTGTATTCTTGCATCTCTCTGCTTTGGCAAACATGTTTATCCTGATTCAGTTTATACAGAAGGAATTACAAAAATTACGCTTGATGATGTTGCATATATCGGTGCATTCGGTGGTGTAATTAAACTTCTTGGTCGTGCTAAGAGAATGGATGACGGCAAAATTTTTGCTATCGTTTCTCCAGCAATCGTAATGAATGGCAGTCAGTTGGCATCTGTAAATGATGTTTTCAACGCAATTCTTGTCCGTGGCGATGCAACAGGTGACGTTGTATTCTACGGTAAGGGTGCAGGTAAACTTCCGACGGCATCAGCAGTTGTTGCCGATGTTATTGACTGTGCAAGAAATATGGACAGAAAGAAGCCTATCGGCTGGGGTGAAGCAGAAGAGAATTATGTTGTTGACTACAAGTCAGCGGTTAATCCTCTTTACATCCGTGCCGAGGTTACAGATAAAGCAAACGCATTACAGGATGTTGTTGCTACTATCGGCAAAGTTCAGGTGCTTGAATTTGCAGGTTGTAAGTCAAGTGAACTTGCATTTGTAACATCTGCTATGGCAGAGGGTGAACTTACAGAAAAGCTTAATGCTATTTCTTCAATCAGCATAAAATCTCTTATTAGAGTTACTGATTATTAATAAACAGTATTTATTCCATTTAGGAGGACATATATGGGACTTATAGTTCAGAAATTCGGCGGTTCAAGTGTTCGTGACGCCGAAAGAGTTATGAATGTTGCCCAGATTGTTACTGATACTTATCGTGCAGGTAATGATGTTGTGGTTGTAGTATCAGCACAGGGTGACACAACAGATGATTTAATTGAAAAGGCTTATGAAATTAACTCTAAGCCATCAAAAAGAGAAATGGATATGCTTATGGCATCCGGCGAGCAGATTTCAATAGCACTTCTTGCTATGGCAATTGAAAAATTAGGTTGTCCTGCTGTTTCACTTCTCGGTTGGCAGGCAGGTTTTAACACAAGCTCTGCTTACGGTATGGCAAGAATTAAGAATGTTAAAACAGACAGACTCCGTTCTGAAATTGACCGTCATAACATTGTTGTTGTGGCAGGTTTCCAGGGACTTAACAAATATGACGACTTGACAACTCTCGGTCGTGGTGGCTCTGATACAAGTGCTGTTGCTATTGCTGCTGCTCTTCGTGCAGACCGTTGCCAGATTTTCACTGATGTTGAAGGTGTTTACACAGCAGACCCAAGAAAAGTTGAAAATGCAAAGAAATTGCAGGAAATCACTTATGATGAAATGCTTGAGCTTGCAACTCTTGGTGCACAGGTATTAAACAACCGTTCAGTTGAAATGGCTAAAAAGTATAATGTTGAATTAGAGGTTCTTTCAAGCCTTAAACGAGTTCCCGGTACAATTGTTAAGGAGGTTACCAAAATGGAAAAAATGCTCATTAGAGGTGTTACAAAAGATACAGATGTAGCACGTATTTCAGTTACAAAAATCCCAAACACACCAGGTGTTGCTTTTAAACTTTTCGATGTTCTTGCAAAACATAAGATTAATGTTGATATTATTTTACAGTCAATCGGTCGTGAAAGCACAAAAGACATTACCTTTACTGTTTCAAAGAGTAATGCTGAAGAAACACTTGAATGTGTAAAGAAAGTATTTGACATTGAAGATAAGGACATTGTTTGTGATACATCAGTTGCTAAAATTTCAATTGTCGGTGCAGGTATGGAATCACATCCCGGTACTGCATCAAAAATGTTTGAAGCTCTCTATGAAAGAGACATCAACATTGATATGATTGCAACAAGCGAAATTAAAATTTCAGTTCTTATTAACCTTGAGGATGCTGACCGTGCAGTTAGCGCTATCCACAAGGCATTCTTCCCTGCAGAATAAAGTGTAATCACTAATTCAAGCGAGGGTAAATGTCTTGACGGATAAATTTCCCGTATTCCGTCCCAAAATCCTCGTTAATACACAAAGTATTGCCTGCGGTTTTGAAACAGAATACGAAAATTTTCTCTCGTCAATACAAAATACCACGCTTAAATCAGCGATTACTAAAAGGCGAAAAATTAGATGGAGAGAGACCCTTAGGTGTTTCTCTCTATTTTATAAAGTTATAAACAAAATTAAAGTGAAGGAGATATAAAAATGACAGATAAGTTTGTAAAAGAAGGACTTACCTTTGATGATGTGCTTCTCATTCCTGCAGAAAGTGATGTTCTTCCAAGTGATGTTGACATTTCAACTCAGCTTACAAAAACTATTAAATTGAATACACCTGTACTCACAGCAGCTATGGATACAGTTACTGAAAGTAATATGGCTATTGCTATCGCTCGTGAAGGTGGTATCGGTATTATCCATAAGAATATGTCAATTGAGGCTCAAAAGGCACAGGTTGACAAGGTTAAGAGAAGTGAAAACGGTGTTATCAATAACCCATTCTTCTTATCTCCTGAAAACACAGTTCAGGAAGCAGATAATCTTATGCATCGTTATAAGATTTCAGGTGTTCCTGTATGTGACGAAAACGGCAAACTTGTTGGTATCCTTACAAACCGTGATATGAGATTTATTGCTGATTACAGCGGAAAAATCAAAGATTATATGACAAGCGAAGGTCTTGTTACTGCTCCTGTTGGTACAAATCACGATGAAGCAAAGAAAATTCTTATGAAACATAAGATTGAAAAACTTCCTTTAGTTGATGAAGCAGGTTTCCTTAAAGGTCTTATCACAATTAAGGATATTGAAAAAGCAGTTAAATATCCAAATTCTGCTCGTGATTCAATGGGTCGTCTTCTTTGTGGTGCTGCTGTTGGTGCTACTGCAGATGTGCTTGACAGAGTTGCTGCTCTTGTTGAAGCAGGTGTTGATATGATTACTCTTGACTCTGCACACGGACACAGCCACGGAATTATCAATGCTGTTGCTAAAGTTAAGGCAGCATATCCTGACCTTCCTCTTATTGGTGGTAATATTGCAACTGCAGAGGCTACAAAGGCTCTTATTGATGCAGGCGCAGACTGTGTTAAGGTTGGTATAGGCCCTGGTTCTATTTGTACAACTCGTGTTGTTGCAGGTATTGGTGTTCCACAAATTACAGCAGTTTATGATTCAGCAAATGAGGCTACAAAGCACGGTATTACAGTAATTGCTGACGGTGGTATCAAATATTCAGGTGAAATCGTTAAGGCTATCGCTGCAGGTGCTTCCGCTATTATGGTTGGTTCACTTGTTGCAGGTTGTGAAGAATCACCGGGAGAGAGCGAAATCTATCAAGGTCGTCAGTTCAAGGTTTATCGTGGTATGGGTAGTATTGCTGCTATGAACAATGGTTCAAAGGACAGATACTTCCAGGCAAACAACAAGAAACTTGTTCCGGAAGGCGTTGAAGGTCGTGTGCCTTACAAGGGACTCCTTTCAGATACAATTTATCAGCTTATGGGTGGTCTTAAAGCAGGTATGGGTTACTGCGGTTGTGCAACAATCGAAGAACTTAAAACAAAGACAAAGTTCATCAGAATTACAAACGCAGGTCTTAAAGAAAGCCATCCACATGACGTTTATATCACAAAAGAAGCTCCTAACTATTCAGGAAATATCTAATTTAAGGAATTATAGATTATGTTTGAAAATTTAATTGATTCTATTGGCTTTATCAACAATACTGACCCGGAAGTAGCAGCTGCTATGGGTCTTGAACTCAAAAGACAGAGAGAAAACCTTGAACTTATTGCAAGTGAAAACATTGTTTCTCCTGCAGTTATGGCTGCTATGGGCAGTGTGCTTACAAATAAATATGCTGAGGGTTATCCTGGAAAGAGATACTACGGTGGATGTCAGCATGTGGATATTGTAGAAGATATTGCTCGTGACAGACTTAAAAAGCTTTTCGGTGCTGCTTATGCAAATGTTCAGCCACACTCAGGCGCTCAGGCAAACCTTGCTGTTTATTTTGCACTTCTTCAGCCGGGCGATACTGTTATGGGTATGAACCTTGCAGAAGGTGGTCACCTCACTCACGGTTCACCTGTTAATATGTCAGGTAAATACTATAACTTTGTACCTTACGGTGTTGATGAAAATGGCTTCCTTGACTATGATGCTTTTGAAAAGAAAGCAAAGGAATGTCAGCCAAAACTTATTGTTGCAGGTGCTTCTGCATATCCAAGAACAATTGACTTTGAAAGAATGGCAAATATCGCTCACAGCGTTGGTGCATACTTTATGGTTGATATGGCTCATATTGCAGGTCTTGTTGCAGCAGGACTTCATCCATCACCGGTGCCTTACGCAGATGTTGTTACATCAACAACACATAAGACACTTCGCGGTCCTCGTGGCGGTATCATTCTTTGCAAGGACGAAGAATTCGGTATGCAGTTCAACAAGGCTATTTTCCCGGGCACACAGGGTGGTCCTTTAATGCATATTATCGCTGGTAAGGCGGTTTGCTTTGGTGAGGCATTGAGCGATGATTTCAAGGCATATCAGCAAAGAGTTGTTGACAATGCAAAGGCTCTCGCAGAAGGTCTTGTAAAGAGAGGCATTAATCTCGTTTCTGGTGGTACAGATAATCACTTGATGCTTGTTGACCTTCGTTCAGTTGGCATTACAGGTAAAGAGCTTGAACACAGACTTGACGAGGTTCATATTACTGCAAACAAAAATGCTATTCCTAATGACCCTGAAAAGCCATTCGTAACAAGTGGTGTCAGAATTGGTACTCCTGCTGTTACAACAAGAGGACTTCAGGTAGAAGATATGGATAAAATTGCAGAGTTTATCTATCTTGCTGCTACTGATTTTGAAAATCAGAAGGAATACATCACAAATGGTGTTGCAGAGCTTTGCAAGAAATATCCTTTATACGAATAATTCATAAATGAAATACCCCACTGCATAAACTTTAAAAAATGCAGTGGGGGATTACTATGAAATTTACAAAAATGCATGGCAACGGAAATGACTATATTTATATAGATTGTTTTGATGAAAAAGTTGAGAATCCTGCGAAACTATCAAAAAGATTGAGTCAAAGGCATTTCAGCGTTGGCGCAGATGGTATAGTTTTAATCAAGCCGTCCATAATTGCTGATTGTTCAATGAACATCTATAATGCAGATGGCTCACAGGCGGAAATGTGCGGAAATGCAATTCGTTGCGTTGCAAAATACATATTTGAGAACAAGAAAAAAAGTGACAGAATAAGAATTGACACTTTAAGTGGCATAAAAGTGGTAAAAATACACTTAAAAGACGGCGAAGCCATTGGTGGCACGGTTGATATGGGAAAACCCATTCTTAACGGTCGTCAAATACCTACAAGATATGGTATGAGTGTTGTAAAAGACCAAATTATTAGCATTGACGACAAAGATTACAAAATAACTTGCGTGGGAATGGGAAATCCCCATTGTGTAGTGTTTTGTGATAATGTAGATAGATTAGATTTAAATAAAATCGGGCCTCTTTTTGAGCATCACGAGATGTTCCCTGAGAGAATTAACGCGGAATTTGTGGAGGTTATAGATAAAAACAATCTAAAAATGCGCGTTTGGGAAAGAGGCAGTGGCGAAACCCTTGCTTGTGGCACAGGAGCTTGTGCTGTTGCAGTAGCAAGTATTATAAATGGTTTTTGTGAAAAAAACAAGGATGTAAAAATCCAAACCTGTGGAGGAGTTTTAACAGTTAAATGGCACGAAAATGATAATGTGTATTTAAGTGGAGAAACAGTTGAGGTTTTCACGGGAGAAATAAAGATGTAAAAAACATTGTCGGAGGGACAATTATGAAAATAAATGACAATTTCTTAAAAATTCAAAGTTCTTACCTTTTCTCAAATATTGCAAAAAAGGTAAATGCTTATGTGGCGGCAAATCCTGACAAGCCGATTATCCGTCTTGGTATTGGCGATGTTACTCGTCCGCTTGCAGATGCTTGTATTGACGCTATGCACAAAGCGGTTGATGAAATGTCAAACGAAAAAACATTTATGGGTTATCCACCTGAATATGGTCACAAATGGCTTTTAGATGCTATTAACGAGAATGACTATAAAGCTCGTGGTGTAGAGCTTGACAATAGCGAAATCTTTGTTTCAGACGGCGCAAAGAGTGACTGTGGTAATATCGGTGACATTTTCTCAACAGATAATAAGGTTGCAGTTTGTGACCCGGTTTATCCAGTATATGTTGACACAAATGTTATGAGTGGCCGTTCAGGTGACAAGACAGCAGAGGGTTGGAGCAATATCTACTATATGCCTTGTAATGCTGAAAACAATTTCTTACCTGAACTTCCAAAGGAAAAAGTTGATATTATCTATCTTTGTTTCCCAAACAACCCAACAGGTATGGCTGCAACAAAGGATGAACTCAAAAAATGGGTTGACTATGCAAACGAAAACGGTGCAGTAATCCTTTTTGACTCTGCTTATGAAGCATTTATCACAGAAGATAATGTTCCACATTCAATTTATGAAATCGAAGGTGCAAAGAGTTGTGCTATCGAATTCAGAAGTTTCTCAAAAACAGCAGGTTTCACGGGTGTTCGTTGTGGTTACACAGTTGTTCCACATGACATTAAGGTTGACGGTGTTGAACTCAATGCACTTTGGGCAAGACGTCAGGCAACAAAGTTCAATGGTGTTTCATACATCACACAGAGAGCGGCAGAGGCTGTTTATAGTGAAGAGGGCAAAAAGCAGGTTCGTGAAATCATTGCATACTATCAGAACAATGCAAAAATTATCTACAATGGACTTAAAGAATGTGGTTTCACAGTTTATGGCGCAGTAAATTCACCTTATGTATGGCTTAAAACTCCTGACGGAATGAGCAGTTGGGAATTCTTTGATACACTTCTTGAAAACATTCAGGTTGTTGGTACTCCCGGTGAAGGCTTTGGTCCAAGTGGTGAAGGCTATTTCCGACTTACAGCATTCGGCTCAACAGAAAACACAATCAAAGCAGTTGAAAGAATTAAAAATTACTTCTGCAAATAAAATAATAAGACCTACTCTTCGGAGTAGGTCATTTTCATTTATTTACAACATTCTGTGGTGTGCCGTTTAAATAGGCGAAGATGTTTTCCTTTAAAATGTGCATAAGTCTTTCTCTTGTTTCAAAACCTGCCCAAGCAATATGGGGAGTGATAAAGCAGTTTTTTGCACTAAGTAATGGATTGTCTGCTTTTGGTGGCTCAACAGTTAAAACATCAAGTCCTGCACCACGGAGTTTGCCACAATTGAGTGCATCTGCCAAATCAAGGTCATTAACAACCGGTCCACGACTTGTGTTGATAATAATTGCACCGTCTTTACACTTGCTGATAAAATCTTTGTTGCAAAGTCCCGTTGTTTTCTCGGTCAAAGGACAATGGAAAGAGATAATATCACTTGTCTTTGCAAGAGTTTCCATATCGACCCATTTGAAATTTTTACGGTGACTCTGGTTAGTTTCGTGGCCTGAAACAGCTACTACATTCATTTTAAATGCCTCGGCAATATCTGCAACAGCCTGACCAATTTGACCAAAACCTACGATACCAAGAGTTTTGCCACATAATTCTGTTAAAGGAGTTTTCCAGTAACAGAAATCAGGGCAAGTAGTCCAGTCACCATTTCTGACACTTTCGCTATGGATACCAACGGCATTTGTAATTTCAAGAATAAGAGAAAATGTAAGTTGTGCAACTGCATTGGTTGAATATGCAGGAATATTTGAAACAGGTACACCCATCTCTTTTGCATGTTCCCAGTCAACAATGTTATATCCTGTTGACAAAAGGGCAATATATTTAAGATTATTAAGTTTAGAAAGAGTTTCTTTTGTAAGCGGTGTCTTGTTTGTGAGAATAATATCTGCATTCTTGCACCTATCGAGAATTTTATCTTGAGGTGTACGATGGTAAATTTCACATTCCCCAAGATTTTCAAGCCAATTCCAAGATAAATCTCCTGGATTTAATGCGAAGGAATCAAGTACTACGATTTTCAAAAAATCACAACCTTTATGTAGGATTTGTAACACATAATATTCTACCATATTTTAATATAATATAACAACAAAAAGATTGACCTTTTTTAATAAATATTATAAAATTATGGTGTATGAATATTTTTATATGGTGAACTTAATGGAAAAGAAAAACCTGAACAGAAAAAGGGTGTTGTATCTCACCACAATCGGACTTTTTGTTGCGGCTATTGTAATTGCTGTTATTACTGTAATTATGAGCACAAAGGTTGCAGAGGGTGGTTGGGCAGAGTTTTTACACGCTCTTGATAAACTACAAACCTCCATTCAGGCACTACAGAACAGATGGCTGATTGTTCTTGCTATAATGGGAGTATATATTTTAAGAGGCTTTTTGCCCATACCATTTCCGTTTCTTCTTATTATGACCGGTGTTATGTTCCGTCCTGTTAATGCTATTCTAATTAACACTGCAGGAACAACTGTTGTTTTCGTAATCAACTACCTGTGGGGAAGATTTACGGGCGGTGGTGTGGCAATTAAAAGGCTTGAAAAGTACGACAATGTGCGAGAAATGATGGCACATCACGGCAAGACTAAATTAGGTGTTCTTATTGCACTACGCCTTATTCCGTCAGTTCCCATAAATCTTATAAGTAAAACCTATGGAGGGATGAAATATCCCCTTTACGATTTCTTGGTGGCGTCGCTTTTAGGATTTTTCCCTAAAATCTGGGTTTATTCCGTAATGGGTGGAAATATCAGTCAGCCTTTTACGTGGAATTTTATGGGGCCAATTATTGTTTTGTTAATTTTATCAGGTATTACAACCTTGATTGTGAATATTACCTTGGAAAAAAGAAAAGGAGAAAATAAAGATGAATATTCAAATGCTTAAAGATGCAATTATGAATGGTGAGTATGACGTTCGTTTTAAGAGAGTGTATGTTACAGATGAGGCGGTTAAGGCTCAACACGAAAGATATGTAAGTCTTGCAAATGATTTTGCAGAGATTTTCAGCGAAGACAGAGAAGCTCGCCTTTTCTCTGCACCCGGCAGAACAGAGGTTGGCGGTAATCATACAGACCATAACCACGGTAGAGTTCTTGCAGCAGGTATAAACCTTGATGCTATTGCAGTGGCATCAAAGAACGATGAAAACATTGTTCGTGTAAAATCACGCGGATATAAAATGGATGTTTGTGACATTACGGACCTTGAAATCAAGGAAGATGAAAAAGGTCATTCACCTGCCTTGGTAAGAGGTATGTGTGCAGGTTTCCTTAAATATGGTTATAAAATCGGTGGTTTTGATGCTGTAACAATGTCAAGTGTTCTTTCAGGTTCAGGACTTTCATCATCAGCGGCTTATGAGGTGCTTGTTGGTACAATGCTCAACTACCTTTACAATGACGGTCAGGTTGATGCAATCACAATCGCAAAAATCGCACAGTATGCAGAAAATGTTTATTTTGACAAACCATGCGGACTTATGGACCAGATGGCTTGTTCGGTTGGTGGATTTGTTACAATCGACTTTAACAATCCTGCGGAGCCAATCGTAAACGAGGTTAAATATGACTTTGCATCATCAGGACACTCACTTTGCATCGTTGATACAAAGGGTAGCCATTCAGATTTGACAGACGATTATGCAGCAATTCGTGGAGAAATGGAAGCAGTTGCAGGTTGTTTTGGTAAAAAAGTTCTTCGCGAGGTTGATGAGGAAGAATTCAAGAAAAATATTCCTGCAATCCGTGAGAAAACAGGCGATAGGGCAGTAATTCGTGCTATGCACTTCTTTGCAGATAACGATAGAGTTTTAAAAGAAGTTGATGCTCTTAAAAATGGCGATTTTGAAACATTTAAGTCTTACATACTTGAAAGTGGTGACTCATCATACAAGTATAATCAGAATGTATTTTCTGTTAAAAAACCTCTTGAACAGCCGGTTTCACTTGCACTTGCAGTTAGTGAAAGCATTCTCAAAGGCAAGGGTGCATGGCGTGTTCACGGCGGTGGATTTGCAGGTACAATTCAGGCTTTTGTTCCAAACGACATTCTTGCAGACTACAAGAATGCTATGGAAAGCATTTTCGGCGATGGTTCTTGCTATGTTCTCATAATTCGACCAGTTGGCGGCGTTGAGATTTAATTTTTGGCATATTTTCTGCAAATACTTCGTGGCTTTCGACTCGCGGTATATCTTATACAGCTTCGCCTTTGCCACATTGTCTTGCGAAAAATCTGCTCAAAAATACGGTTTGTATAGATTTTCTGCAAATCATAAAAGTAAAGAAAAATAAGGTTGATATAAATGACAACTATTGAACTTTTAGAAAAATTGACTTCCCCTGCAGGTGTTGCGGGGGAAGAAAACAGCTCCTTTGAGGCTTTGAAGGGGCTTTTTTCACTGTATGGTGATGTTTCTACGGATGTTTCGGGGAATGTTATAATTCATAAAAATGGCAAAGGAAAACACATTCTTCTTGATGCACATCTTGATACAATTGGATTTGTTGTGACGGGTATCACTGATGATGGTTTTGTCCGTGTGCAAAAAGTTGGCGGAGTTGATATGCGTACCACAGAGGGTATGGAATTGACCTTCCACGGAAAAGAAGATATTTTTGGAGTTGTTTGTACTGTGCCACCACATCTCTCTGACGGCGAAAGCAAGGTGTCAACTGACGGCACTTGTGTTGTGGACATCGGAATGACAAAAGAAGATGCAGAAAAAGTGATTTCAGTAGGTGACAGAGCATCGTTCAAGAGTAATTTTTCTGTGCTTAATGATAATAGAGTTTCTTCACCTTATATTGATGACCGTGGTGGAGTTGCTGTGCTTTTAAAAGCACTTGAATACACAAAAACGGAAAATGATATTACCCTTGTTTGCTCTGCTCAGGAAGAAACAGGCGGTACAGGTGCAACTTGTGCAGCTTTTAATGTGTCGGCTGATTTGTCCGTTTCTGTTGATGTTAGTTTTGCAACTACACCTGACTCAAAGGCGAGTGAATGTGGCAAAATGAATGGCGGGGCTATGATTGGTTTCGCACCTATTCTTGACAGACAATACACCGAACTTTTGGTTGAAATAGCAAAGGAAAAGAATATTCCATACCAAAAAGAGATTATGAATGGTCGCACAGGCACAAATGCAGACCATATTACAATTTCAAAGGGTGGAATTCCGTCAGTTTTGGTGTCAATTCCTTTGAGATATATGCACACTCCGGTTGAAACGGTTGATATAAGAGATGTTGAAGCTTGCGCAAAACTTATTGCAGAGTTTTTGGAAAGGGTGTGAGATTATGAATTTTGAACTTTTGAAAACCCTTTGTCTGCTTAATGGCACATCGGGGGATGAAAGAATTGTGAGAGATTATATAATCTCAAACCTTCCGACGGACTGCGAATATGTAGTTGACCCCATAGGAAACTTAATTGTTAATAAAAAAGGTGGAAAAGAGCCTGAAAATAAAGTAGCACTTTTTGCACACATGGATGAGGTTGGCTTTATTGTCACATATATAACCGAAGATGGTTTTGTTTATGTTGCGAATGTAGGTGGAATAGATAATTCTGCTCTTTTCGGCAAAAAAATCATCGTAAACGGACATATCGGTGTTGTTGGTGGCAAGGCAATTCATCAATGCTCCGGTGATGAGGCAAAGAAAATCCCTGAAATTACTGATATGTGTGTTGACTTTGGCTTTGAAAACAAAGAGATAGCAGAAAATTGTCTAAGCCTTGGTGACTTTGGTTATTTTGTTTCCGATTTCGTTGAGTTTGGTAATGATATGATAAAATCTAAAGCACTTGACGACCGCCTTGGTTGTGCTATTATGCTTGAGCTTTTAAGTGAAAAGTCAAAAATTGACTACACTTGTGTTTTCACTGTGCAGGAGGAGGTTGGCACTCGCGGTGCAATGGTTTCAGCATACACAGTAAATCCTGATTATGCAATTGTGCTTGAAACAACAACAGCATCCGATATTCCTGACACACCTGAAAACAAAAAAGTTTGCAAAGTGGGTAATGGTGCGGTTGTATCCTTTATGGACAGAGGCACAATTTACAACAAAGATTTATACAAAAGAGCAAGAGAAATTGCCGACAAGAACAATATTCCAAACCAAACAAAGACCGTTGTTGCAGGTGGGAATGATGCGGCGGCAATTCATAAGGCATCGGGCGGTATTAATACTATAGCGGTGTCTTTGCCTTGCAGATATATTCATTCGGCATCTTCCGTTGGCTCAAAAAGGGATATGGAAAGTGTAAAGATGCTTGTGAAAGCCTTGTTAGAGGAGTTCTCGTATGGTTAAATCCCTTGAGTTTATTGATGAGTCAATTTTTAACTATCTAGGTAAAGATGATTATGCTGTTTTTATTTCTCAAACGGGACTTTGTGACGGTATAAGACTCAATGACGGTGTTGTATGGGTGCAATTTGATGAGAATAACCAAATTACTGCGGTTATCGCAATAAGTAAACTTGGAAGAACACTTGTTTTTGCATCGGAAAAAGCCGATAAAGAAGAACTACAATTTATAACAAATCAAAACAACAATATCGCGGTAGATAAAAAATATCTATTGAGGAGAGTTGTGGAGAGTAGCAAGACCGAAAAAGGTATTGATAAATCGGATTATTGGAGAATAAAGCATTTAAACTCCACCGATAAGGATAAACACGATGAAATAGTAGCGTTCAAAATGCTTCTCAACAGTATGGGAAGGTGTGAAGGCGCTTTGATTTCTGAAAACGGTAAAGTTGTCAGTGGAGGATTTATCACATTTAGTCAAAAAATATCTTTAATTACGGATGTTTACACCAGTGAAGAATATCGCGGTATGGGATACGGAAAGGCTTTAGTTGAAAAATTACTAAACCTATCAATCAATGAAGATGTTTATTTGGTATCAAAAGAACATAATTTAGAGTTTTATAAAAAATGCGGTTTTGAAATCGTTAAAGAAATATAGGAAACAAAGGATAATGCAAAATGTTTTTTGAAATTAGCGACAGGGTAAGAGAGCTTTCTTCTACAGCCATGAAAAAGGCTGAAACAGTTTTTGGAAGAATTGATGAGATAACTGAATATAATCAACAGAAGGTGCTTTCTGCATTTATAAGAAATCGAGTTGACGAAACAGATTTCAACACATCAACAGGCTACGGTTATGGTGACAAGGGCAGGGAGAAACTCGACGTATTAACTGCGGATATTTTCGGGACAGAAAGTGCAATTATCCGTTCAGGTGCTTTGGCAAGTGGTACACACACCCTTGCAGTTTGTCTTTACGGTATCCTTCGTCCAAACGACACTATGCTCTGCGTTTCAGGTACGCCTTATGACACTCTTCACTCAACAATAGGGCTTGGTGGCAAGAATATGGGTGAGGGTACTCTTGCAGATTTCGGTGTAACTTATGCTCAGGTTGATTTAACAGAAAATGATGAACTTGACTATGATGCTATTGAAAAAAGTGCAAAAGACAAAGATGTAAGAATGGTTTATATTCAGCGTTCTCGTGGTTATTCACTCCGTCACACAATTTCTGTTGATGAAATTAAAAAAGTTTGTGAAATTGTACATAGAGTGAACAAGAGAGCAATCGTTATGGTTGACAACTGCTATGGCGAATTTACTGAAAAACTTGAGCCGACAGAAGTTGGTGCGGATTTAATGGCAGGTTCACTTATTAAAAACGCAGGTGGTGGAATTGCATCCTGTGGCGGATATATTGCAGGTCGCAAAGAATTGGTTGAACTTTGCGGTTATCGTCTTACAACACCCGGACTTGGAATTGAGGTTGGTGCAACTCTTGGACAAAACAGAAGTTTGTTTATGGGACTTTTCAATGCTCCGCATGTTGTTGGTGAAGCACTTAAAACTGCAGTTTTTGCTGCATCTGTTTATACTGAGTTAGGTTTTAAAGTTACACCAACAGTTGAGGAAACTCGTCACGATATTATTCAGGCAATTTGTCTTGAAACACCTGAAAATCTTATTGCATTCTGCCAAGGTATTCAAAAGGGTGCTCCTGTTGATTCCTATGTTACTCCCGAGCCTTGGGATATGCCGGGATATGATAATCAGGTTATTATGTCCGCAGGTGCATTCACATCCGGCTCATCCATTGAGCTTTCTGCAGATGCTCCGCTTAGAGAGCCTTTTGCTGTTTGGATGCAGGGTGGACTTAATTTCCACAGTGGTAAAATCGGTGTAATGTTAGCAACAGAAGAACTTTTGAAAAGAGGTCTTATAAAATGAAATTGATGCACCTTAAAAGTGGTACGGATGTTCGTGGTGTTGCAGTTGCAACAGAAAAATATCCTGACATTCAACTTACAGATGATGTAGTAAAGTATACTTCAACTGCATTCATCAAATTTTTAAGTGAAAAAACAGGCAAGGCATATTCTGATTTGACTGTTTCTGTTGGTCACGATTCAAGAATTTCTGCTGACAGAATAAGAGATGCTGTAATTTCAGTTGTAAGTGATATGGGAGTTAATATTCTTATCTGCTCATATTGTTCAACTCCTGCTATGTTTATGACTACCGTTACAAGAAACTGTGACGGTGCAA
The DNA here is from genome assembly GCA_937898625.1 of uncultured Clostridia bacterium. Classification (GTDB taxonomy): domain Bacteria; phylum Bacillota; class Clostridia; order Oscillospirales; family Acutalibacteraceae; genus Fimenecus. The sequence goes on from CALEJF010000006.1 coordinate 28,176, forward strand.
TCCAGATTACTGCAAGCCATCATCCTTTTGACAGAAACGGACTTAAATTCTTTACCCGTGATGGTGGTCTTTCAGGTGAAGAGTTAAAGAGTATTTTGGCAGAGGCAGAAAATGAACCTTGTGAAAAAGCAGAAAATATAGGGACAGTTACAGAAATTGACTATATTTCCGAATATGCAGAAATTCTTCGTAATATGATTAAACAAGGTGTTAATGCCGAAAATTATGAAAAGCCATTGGACGGATTTAAAATCTCGGTTGATGCAGGTAATGGCGTTGGTGGATTCTATGCAACAAAAGTTTTAGCTCCTTTGGGTGCAGATGTATCTGCAAGTCAGTTTTTAGAGCCTGACGGAATGTTCCCAAATCATATTCCAAACCCCGAAAATAAAGTTGCTATGGACTTTATCCGTAGAGCAACAGTAGAGAATAATTGCGATTTAGGTGTGATTTTTGATACTGATGTTGACCGTGCATCCTGTGTTGACGAAAAAGGCGAAGAAATCAACAGAAATGCAATTGTTGCATTGGCATCCGTAATCGCTCTTGAAAATAATGAGGGTGGCAGTATCGTAACTGACTCTGTTACAAGTGATGGTCTTCGTGATTTTATTGAAGATACCCTTGGCGGAAAGCACATCCGATTTAAAAGAGGATATAAAAATGTAATCGACGAGGCAATTCGCCGTACAAATCTCGGTGAAAACACTCCACTCGCTATTGAAACATCAGGTCACGCAGCATTTAAAGAGAATTATTATCTTGATGACGGTGCATATCTTGTTACAAAGATTATTATAAAGGCTGCCGTGCTTCGTGCGGAAGGTAAAAAAATAGGTGACTGTATTTCTTCCCTTAAAAAACCTTTGGAAGAAAAAGAACTTCGTTTTAATATAATAGAGGAAAATTTCCGTGAGATAGGTGAGGCTCTTATTGAGAGTATAAAAAAGCTTGCTGAAGAAAATGACGAAATGATTTTAGCGCCCGACAATTACGAGGGTGTGCGAGTATCTTTTAAAGATGAAAAAAGAAATGGTTGGTTTTTGCTTCGATTGTCTGTTCACGACCCTGTTATGCCCTTTAATACGGAGAGTGATACAGAGGGTGGATGTGTAGAAATCTGTAGGACTTTCTATGAAATGGTGAAAAATGTAAAGGGGATTGACTTTACACCAATCCAAGATTTCATAAATTTGTCATAAAAGTGTTGACAAAACGCGAAAAGAATTTTAATATATTTAGTAAGTTAAGATTTTGAACGGAGGTGTATGTGTAATGTTTGAAAAGGTACGCGATATTATTTGTGACCAGCTTGAGTTGGATGAGGAAGTAGTAACTATGGATGCTGTTCTTCTTGAAGATTTAGGTGCTGACAGCATTGACCTTGCTGACTTGGTTATGACTCTTGAGGATGAATTTGATATGGAAATCTCCGACGAAGAGCTTGAAAATATTAGAACTGTTGCTGATATTGTTAAGTTTATCGAAGAAAACTAATTAACAATTTTAATTTAGATTTTTTAAAACAGGGACAGAAATTTCTTTGTCCCTGTATCTTTTATGATAAATAGTTTCTTTTTTCGCAAATCTTCGTAGCTTTCGGCTTGCAGTATCTATATACAGCTTCGCCCCTGCCACATTGCCTTGCGAAAAAACAAATCTATTTAATTTTTTATGTTAAGGAAGATATAAAATGGCTGAACAAAAAAAGATGGTTGAGGAAATTACCTCAATGGACGTGGATTTTGCCAAATGGTATACCGACGTTGTTAAAAAAGCAGAATTGGTTGAATACACAAGTGTAAAAGGTTGTATGGTTATTCGACCTTACGGTTATGCAATCTGGGAAAACATCCAGAAAACTCTTGACGGAATGTTTAAGGACACAGGACATGAGAATGTTTGTATGCCTATGTTTATTCCCGAAAGTCTTTTAAATAAGGAAAAGGACCACGTTGAGGGCTTTGCACCTGAGGTTGCATGGGTAACTCATGGTGGTAGCGAAAAACTTGAAGAGCGTCTTTGTGTTCGACCTACTTCTGAAACTCTTTTCTGTGAACACTATGCAAATATTATCCAGTCCTATCGTGACTTGCCAAAACTCTATAATCAATGGGTTTCTGTTGTTCGTTGGGAAAAGACTACAAGACCTTTCCTTCGCACACGCGAATTCTTATGGCAGGAAGGTCACACAATCCACGCAACTGCAGAGGAAGCACAGGAAGAAACAATCAAGATGCTCAATGTTTATGCAGATTTCTGTGAAAACTGTCTTGCTATGCCTGTTGTTAAGGGTGTAAAAACTGCAAAAGAACGCTTCGCAGGTGCAGAAGATACATACACTATCGAAGCACTTATGCACGATGGTAAGGCATTACAGTCAGGCACAAGCCACTATTTCGGCGATGGATTTGCAAAGGCATTTGGAATTCAGTTCCAGGACAGAGATAATAAGTTAAAGCATCCGTTCCAGACATCATGGGGTTGCACAACTCGTCTTATCGGTGCTCTCATTATGACTCACGGTGATGATAACGGTCTTGTTCTCCCACCAAAAGTTGCTCCAATTCAGGTTGTTGTTATTCCTGTTGCTGCTCACAAAGTAGGTGTTAAGGAAAAGGCAACTGAAGTTTATGAAAATCTTAAAAAAGTTTGCCGTGCAAAGATTGATTTAAGCGACAACTCACCAGGTTGGAAATATGCTGAGTATGAGATGAAAGGTGTGCCTCTCCGTCTTGAACTTGGTCCTCGTGATATTGAAAATAATCAGTGCGTAATTGTTCGTCGTGATACAAGAGAAAAATATTTTGTATCTCTTGATGAATTGGAAACAAAGATTCCAGAACTTTTACAGATGGTTCACGATGGTCTTTACAATGCAGCGCTTGAACGCAGAAGCAATATGACTTATGTTGCAAACAATATGGACGAAATGATTGATATTGCAGAGAACAAGCCCGGCTTTATTAAGGCTATGTGGTGTGGCGACCGTGAATGTGAAGATGCTCTTAAAGAGCAGGCAGGCGTTACATCACGTTGTATCCCGTTTGTACAGGAAAAGATTTCTGATAAATGTGTTTGCTGTGGCAAACCTGCAGATAAAATGCTCTATTGGGGCAAGGCATATTAATAAAAATAATTTTTATCGGGTACTTAAGGAAGAGTGCCCGATTTTTTATTGCAAAAGTAAAATAATTGTGCTACCATAAAAATAAGGAGATGGTTTTATGAAAAAGATTATAAGTATCCTTCTTGTAACTATTATGCTTTTCAGTATGTTTGTAATAACAACATCTGCAGCAACAGCACCCACAATTACAGTTGTTTCAACTGCAAACTCAGCAAAAGTTGGAGATATATTCAGGGTGGCTGTAAATACATCAAAAAGTTCAAAACTCTGTGCTGTAAGATTTATAGTAGAGTACGACCAGGAGTATTTTCAGGTTGTGAAAAAAACAAGTGATGGTACTTTCACCTTGGAGGACTGGGGCGGAACTCCGGGCAGAATAAAATTTGTAGGTGCGGCAGCTTCATGTATAAATGATGCATCAACATTTCTTTTTTCACTTGAATTTAAAGTCCTTAAAACAGGTGGAACAATTAGTGTTATTGCTGATGAGGTTTATGTTGTTGATGGTGGCGAAGACATTGATGTAACAAATCAAGTTGGAAGTCAGACTTTGACAATTGCGTGTCCACATGCAAATCAAGAAACCAAAGTATCAGCAGAGGCAACATGTGAAATAAAGGGTGAAAAAGTAACTGTATGTAATGACTGTGGCTGTATCCTTAACAAAGAAGTTATTCCTGCATTGGGACATAGGTTTGAAAATTGGGTTGTTGCACAACACCCAACCTGCACGGAAGATGGTTATGAAAAAAGCAAATGTGAGATTTGTGGTATAACTGCGACGAAAAAAATTCTGATGGTTGAGCATGAATACGGCGAATGGGTAACCATTATTCTTCCAACAGAAACTGAAGAGGGCGTTAAAGAGAGAGTTTGCCTCTGCTGCGGTCACACAGAAAAGCAGACAATTCCTGCTACAGGTCATTACGATAACGACCCTGACGGATATTGTGACGGTTGTGGCGAATTGCTTTGTGACCACAATTGTCATAAGGGAGGAATAGTAGGCTTCTTCTGGAAAATAGGCAACTTCTTTAACAAAATTTTCCGTACAAAACAATATTGCGAATGTGGTGCAGCACATTATTAAAGTCAAGCATTTCGGTTTAACAGTGATAACTTTTCAAACGAAATTTGTGATGTTAAACTATACCCATCGGAAAACTTTTCGGTGGGTTTTTACTAGCTTCTTGAACAATAACTTTTCTTATGTTATAATATTTATATCATTAAGCATTTAATAGGAGGATTGCTATGTATACTCTAAAAAACATTTTTGCTTGGGTTACAGCATTAGTTACACTAATACTCAACTTTTTTGGTATCGGCGGTTCAAATGCGCCTGTGGAAAAGGTTGAAAACTTCAAAGTCACAGCATATATAAGAGGCGATTTTGCCCAAAGTCCTGACAGTGTTCACACCGAGGACTTTGACATTATAACGGACATAATCGTTTTTGAATGTGCAACTTTCGACAATAAAGGCAATGTCAATGTTGAAGAGGAAAAGCTTGAAGCTGTTTTAAATAATCTTCGCAACATCATTGGTGACAGAGATGTTCACATAACGCTCAATTTTCTTGGCCCAAGAGGTTATACTGACTCAACTGACTGGTATGAGCAGATGGAAGTGCAAAGTGATGAGCATAACAAAGCCTTCAGAAGCGGTAAGTTGGAAAAAAATATAGTTGCTGTTTTGGATAAATACGACTTTGATGGGGTACATTTTGACTATGAATACCCACTTTCTGATAAAGCTTGGTATTATTTCAACAGATTCCTTTATAAATTGGATAGAAAACTTGGCGATTATACTCTCGGTGTTGCAGCCTCTTGCTGGAATCTTAATTTTAATGATGTTGCCATTGAAGCCGTTGATACTTTTGAAATTATGACTTATGACTATGTTGATGCACAGGGCAAACACGCAACTTATGAAGATACTATTGCACAACTCCAAGCAGTAAAAGAACAAAAAATTCCTCTTGAGAAAGCTAATCTTGGTCTTCCATTCTATTCTCGTCCAACAGATTTGTCTGCGTACTGGTATGATTATAGCAGTTGTTACAATGAAATTGACGAAAATGGTTGGTATCATTGCCCTAGCACGGGTAAGGATTTCTGGTTTAACACCCCTGATGTTATTGAGTCTAAAACGGATTATGCAATCAACAATGGTTATGGGGGAGTTATGGTATGGCATTATAACTGTGACCTTCCTTCAACTCACCCGGATTCTCTTTTTAAAGCAATAGGCACTGCTGTAAACAATAATTACTAATAGGAGGTATCTGCTGTGAAAAAATATTTATCAATAATTTTTTCATTTATTATGGTTTTATGTGCTTTGTCTCTTCCTGCATTTGCTTGTAGTGTTGACGACACATACGACGACAAACTTCCTGAATTGCAAAAGCAATTTGTTTATGGTGAAGGTCCTGAAACTGACGGATTTACTATTGATTACAGATATTTTTCACCTGTTGAAGATGGTGACAGCACAAAATATCCCCTTGTAATCTGGCTTCACGGTATGGGTGATGGTGCAGAAGAGGGTTTGCAGGTAACGAAGAGTGATATTGCTTTCTGGACATCAGAAGATTTTCAAAATCGTTTTAAAGGCAGTAACGGAGCGTTCATTTTTGCCCCTCGTTCACTTGAAGAAGACGGCATTTATTGGACAGACTCACTCATTCATCCTTTAAGAGCAACTATTGATGATTTTATTGCGAAGAATAAGGACAACATCGATTTAAGCCGTATCTATATTGGCGGTTACTCAATGGGCGGCAAAATGACCCTTAAAATGGCGGTTGCATATCCTGAACTTTTTGCTGCGATTTTCCCAATCTGCCCTGCATGGACTCCATCAACTGAAGCATTGGAGATTATTGCAGACATCCCTGTGTGGCTTACAAGTGGTAAGCTTGACCCATTGGTAAATTACTTTTTCTCTGTTAAGCCTCTTTGGGAAAACATAATTGCAAGTCACAACACACCTGCTGATTGCCGTTTTTCATCTCTTACTTTTGTTAAATATCCAAGTGGAAATGCAACATCAAGTTCACATCATTCATGGTTTGCTGTAAACCATGATATGTTCAGTTCAGATAACGGAAAATATCCTTTTATGAACACGGTTGACGGTCTAGGGAACAAAGTAAAACTCACTTATCCTGATGGTATGATTTCCTGGCTTTCTTCCTACACAAGTGATTATGACGGCAGTGTTGCAACCGATAGCGGAAATATAGAAGCACAACAAAGTGGTGAAGGTCCTTTTGCGGTTGTACTTTCTCTCTTTGATAATGTCCTTCAAATGTTTTAAAAAACAAAACCCTCGGATTTAGCGGAGTGTTCGTAAGGACACTCCGCAGTTTTATTCGCCTTACGGCGAGGTGTATTGCTTCGCAGTTATATTATGCTTCGCATAGTGTTATTGACCTTCGGTCAGTTTTTGGCGAATAAAATATAACTGAAACATAAAGTTTCAATAATAACACTCTGCCGTCAGGCAGAATATCACTTGAATTAACCGAAAAAATTAAGGCGCACTTACTCTCCACTAAAGGCTTAAGTGCTAAAAAATTAGAGGTAACACGGTTTTTTTGTCCGCATTACCTCTTTTCTGTCATTAGCAACCTCTCACATTTTTGTCCGAAGGTTTCTTTTATACCTTTTCGCCAGTAGTTGCTTTTACAATGTCTTTAAAAATCGCTCTGTGGGAGTTTGAAATATATTTGTCAACATGGAGTGAACCGAAATACCATTTTCTGAATTTACAGTCATTTGAAAGTTCCTCAAAGTATGCATTAAGTGCACTTACACGGAATTCGTTAGGGTCATTGAGATTTAGAAAATTCTTAACTTTAAGAGGTGGCTCGTGAGTTACAATAATGTCAATATCATATCCTGCTACCTCAAGATTTTCTGCACCTTCTAAAAGTTCTTCCTGTGTTGGAATTTCGTCCTTTGACCAAGCGTTCACATCCCTACGGATATCGATATCAGAACTTTCTCCACCGCCCATAGTGAAAATTTTTCTGCCTTCAATTTCATAAACCTGACCACGCATTAGGTGATAGAGATTACCGAAGATTTTATGAACTTTACCACCATTCCACTGACTGATTTCATAATTATTAAGTAAATCAAAATTCTCGTGAGTACCGTCGATAAAACAGATATTATATTTTCTTTTGCCCAAGGACATAAGATAATTCTGCTCAGCATTACTGTTGTCCCATAAAAAACCGAAATCGCCGCAGACAATAAGGGTGTCCCCCTCATTCAGGTGTCTTAATTTGAATGGTGAAAGACGTTTTTTGTCGCCGTGCATATCTCCTGTAATATAAATCATTTTAATATTCGTTCCTTTTACAATTTTTTTCTTTTCTGTATTGGATATTGCCATTATTTGTGTTATACTTTATTGTGTATACTTATTATATACTTTTGGAAAGATTTTTCAAGTAGGTGATTTTGTGAAAAAAGTTATATCAGTAATTCTTGTTGCTGTTATTATATTATCAACTTTTTCTATCGGTGCAAGTGCATCATTTAATTCTCTTTTAGAAACAGAAGCAGACATTGTGTTGCTTATAAACACGGATACTGAAACTGTTATTCTTGACAAAAATGCAGACAAACGCTCTGCTCCTGCATCCCTTACAAAAATTGTTACTTGTATGCTCGTTTTGGAAAATTGTAGTGACTTATCTACAATGGTTACCTGTAAACGAGAGAGTCTTAATGGTCTTTATGAGCAGAATGCTGCCACAGCAGGAATTCTTGCAGGTGAAACACTTTCTGTCAAAGATTTGCTTTATTGTCTTATGTTGCCATCTGCCGCCGATGCTGCAAATATTCTTGCAGATTATATTGGTAACGGAATCGATAATTTTGTGGTTATGATGAACGAATTTGTTGCTAAACTTGGATGTGAAAACACAAAATTCTATAATGCACATGGTCTTGACACAGACCCTAATGCCTATACAACAGCAAATGACCTTTACAAAATCACAAAATACGCTTTACAAAATCCTACTTTTAAGGAAATCACAAGTACACCAAGATATGATGTTAAGCCTACTGAAAAATATCCCCACACAAGATACCTTCATAACACAAACAAAATGATGAATCCCGGAATCCCTGACTATTATTGCGACGCAGTTTCAGGCGTTAAAACAGGTACAACTGATGCAGCTGGTCGTTGTGTTATTACAACAGCATCCCGTGATGGATATAATTATCTTCTTATTGTTATGGGTGCTCCGCAATACGACATTGATAACGACGGTGTTGAGGAAAATGTTGCTTTTACAGAAAGCAAAAAAATCTACAACTGGGCATTTGACAACATTGAACTTACAAAGGTAACGGATAAAACGGATGTTATAACTGTTGTTGATGTTCAGTATAACAGCAAGATTGACCATTTAAGATTAGTACCCAAAGAAGAAATCTCTGCTCTTGTGCCATTAGGCACACAGTCAGGCAGTCTTGTAACCCGCCCCATTGAAAGCGAAACACCAAAGGTGGTTTCTGCCCCAATTAAAAAAGGTGAAGTTATAGGAAAAGCCGAGGTGCTTTACGGAGAAGATATTGTTGCAACAGTTGACCTTGTTGCGGCAGAAGATATTGACCTTAATATTTTCCTGCTCATTATCGGCAGTATAAAAAATATACTTTCAACAACCGTTTTTAAGGTGTTGTTTGTTATTCTTGCCGTCCTTGTGATTATATATATTCTCCTTATAATCCGCAGAAATAAAATCAGAGCGAAACGAAAGAAAATCAGAATGATAAAGGGTTGATTTTAATATGAAACTTTCTTTAATAATTCCTTGCTACAATGAGCAGGATAACATATTTCCGTTTTTCAAGGACACTGTAACTGCATTTCAGGAAATGCCGAGGGATATTAAATCCTTTGAGTTTATCTTTGTAAACGATGGTAGCACGGACTCAACGAGTCAAAAATTAAAAGAACTTCACACATCATATTCTTCCTATGTTTCCGTTGTTGAGTTATCTCGCAATTTTGGAAAAGAAGCTGCTATGTATGCGGGACTTCGCCATGCAAAAGGTGATTTTGTAACAATTATTGATGCAGATTTGCAACAACGCCCGGAAATCGTTGTGGAAATGGTAAAACATTTACTCCAAAACGAAGATTGTGATATGGTTGCTGCTTATCAGGATAAACGACGCGAAAGCAAGTTTATGTCATTTATGAAAAAATGCTTCTATAAGTGCATTAACAAGACAAGTGACATTGAATTTTTCCAAGGGGCAAGTGATTTCAGAACATTCAGAAGATGTGTCTGTGATGCCATTCTCAATTTACCTGAATATTATCGTTTTTCAAAGGGTATTTTCGCGTGGATTGGGTTTAACACATATTATCTTCCGTATATTGCAGAGGAAAGATATTCAGGGGAGTCTAAATGGTCATTCTTTAAATTCGTTAAATACGCGCTTGACGGTATTATTGCCTTTACAACTCTTCCTTTAAAAATTGCAACAGGCGCAGGAATATTCACTTTTCTCGCATCCATCCTCTATATGATTATCGTTATTATTCAAAAACTTTTCTTTGGCGTGGATGTACCGGGATATGCAACTATTGTTGTGCTTATTCTTTTCCTTGGGGGCTTACAACTTTTACTTTTAGGTATTGTAGGCGAATATCTTGCTCGCACCTATATTCAAGGGAAGAATCGTCCGGTTTACATTGAAAAAAATGTATTGAAAGCAAAAGAAAAGATGGTTTACGATGAAGAGGATTACAAGTCTTTATAAAAAGCACAAAGAGATTATCAATTACCTGATTGTTGGTGGGCTTACTACCATTGTGAGTATGACACTTTTCTATGGTAGCACTCTTACTTTCCTTGATGGTAATGATGCTTTTGAGTTGCAGGTGGCAAATGTAATTTCCTGGGTTGGGTCAGTTGCGTTTTCCTATGTAGCAAACAGAATATTTGTCTTTGAAAGTAAAAATCCAAAAATCATCAAAGAGGTAGTTTCGTTTGTTTCTTCAAGAGTGCTTACTCTCCTTATGGATATGGGTACAATGTTTGTGCTTTCAACCCTTTTACACATAAATTATAATTTTTCAAAAATCGTTGCTATGGTGTTAGTCACAGTGGGAAATTATGTGATAAGCAAGGTTTTTGTTTTTAAAAAAGGAAAATAAAACAGGGGGATTTTTATGAGCAACGCTATCAAAAGAGCAGAAAACCCAAAAGATATTGGTATATCTGCAAAAGTTGTTAATGAGTTTTTATCCGATGCTAAAAAAATAGGATATGAATTTCATAGCCTTATGGTCATTCGTCACGGTAAAGTGGGTGTTGAATGGTATAATGAGCCATATAACAAGGATACTCCACAATCCGTTTATTCTATCAGCAAGTCATTTACATCAACTGCAATCGGCTTTGCAATAAACGAAGGACTTATATCCCTTGACACAAAGCTTGTGGATGTTTTTACTGATTATCCACCAAAGAAGGCAGATTCCCGTTTTGATAAACTGACTGTCAGAAATCTTTTGAGAATGTCATCGGGTAAACAACCAAGTTTCCTTTCAGACAAAGGAAAAGTTGACTGGATTGAAGATTACATAAATTCTCCTTGGGTTTTTGAGCCGGGCGAAAGATTTTTATATATCAACGAGAATATTTTTATGCTCTCTGCAATAATCAACCGTGTTACGGGTATGAGTATGAGAGAATATTTAAAACCTCGTCTTTTTGAGCCACTTGGAATTGATTTTCCATTCTGGGAAACTGACCGAAAAGGTGTTGAGGCAGGCGGTTGGGGGCTTTATCTTAAAACAGAGGATATTGCAAAACTCATTCTCTGCTATCAACAAAAGGGTAAATATAATGGTGTTCAGGTTATTCCTGAGGAATGGGTTGCTGAGGCGACAAAAAAACAAATAGGTAATGATTATAATCGTCCGGGTACAGATGCTTCCTTTGGATACGGTTATTGCTTCTGGAAAAATAGTATTGACGAGGATTCTTTCCGTGCTGACGGAATGTTTTCACAATTTGGTATTGGTATTCCAAAGTATGATGCAGTTGTTGTATTGACCTCTGCCGTTACTGACGAAACAGGCTGTCTTGAATATCTTTTCAAGTATTTTCCACGGGCATTTGAGGAAACAGACCGGGAAGAAAAAGAAATTGAAAACACTAGTGTTGAACCACTTTTCAAAAGTGACCGTGCAGAATTGGAAGATGTTATCCGCGACAGATATATCACATTCCGCAAGAAGCTTCTTCTTAACCTTACAGGCTTTCAGGTGAGTGTTTTACCAATGGCAGTTACATATATGCTTACGGACAAGCCCGGCAATATTGATATGGTTAAGTTTGATTTTGGCGACAAGGAATGTACAATGGAATGGACAGAGGGTACTGAAACCAATAAAATCGCATTGGGACTTGACGGCAGATATAGATATTCTAAAATCACTCTTGGTAAGATTGATTTTACTGTTTGTGCTAACGCTTTCTGGCTTGATGACGAGAGCCTTTTAGTGACAATCCGTCCTATTCAGACTGTTGCAAAACGCTCACTCATTTTTGAATTTAAGCCAAAGGACAAGGTTATAATGATTCCGTCAAGTACACCAACGGGCGGAGAAATTCTTAACAATCTTACAGGCTTCTTTGAGCAGATGATACCTAATAAGGTAATTCTCAGTTTGTTTTTAAAGGTAATGTCATTCGGCCCAAAACTGTTGGAACCAAAGCATTATGGCAAGTTTATAGATAAGAAGAAATAAAACAAAAGACCGTAATTCGGAAATTCATCCGTTTTACGGTCTTTTTCATTCACTAAAAAATTCGTTTTCAACTTCTGCACACAAGTAATGATAAACAGGCAAATGATACTCTTGAATTTCAAAAGTTTTTGCAGATGGAACGCAGATTGTGACATCTGCTATAATTTTTGCCTTTCCGCCGTCGTTGCCTGTGAGAGCAACTGTTTTAATGCCCATTTCCTTTGCAAGTTTTAGAGCATTAACAATATTTACGGAATTTCCCGAAGTTGTAATTGCAAAGAGCAAATCGTTTTCTCTGCCGTAGCCATAAACCTGCTGTGCGAAAATATAATCAGGATTACAGTCGTTGTTAAAAGCAGTAATTAATGCAGTTTGACTACAAAGGGAAATGGCAGGTAATGCACCTTGCAGATTTTCCTTCATTTCTTGTGAAAGTCTTTCGTCACTTATCTTTCTTTTAGAAAGAAAGCCTTTCATAAGCTCGCCCACAATGTGTTCGCTGTCCGAGGCACTTCCTCCATTACCACACACAAGGATTTTTCCGTCCTTCTTGTAGGTATGAACCATTAGTTTTATTGCCTTTTCAATATCCGCTTTGCAACATTCAAGTTGGGGATACCTTTCAAAAATATATTCCATACCTCTACCTCTTATTCAAATAGTTTGAGGAGATTTTCATTTGTAAAATCTTCAATAATTATATTTGTACCAATTCTCTTGTGCAAATCTTTTTGATATACTGCATTTTCTGGCAAACGGCTTATAACTATTGCCCCTATTTCCACTCCTGCCTGAATTTCGGCACGACCATCACCTATAACAAGGATATTTTTGGGATTGATGCCCATTTCTTTGATTAACTCTTTCATAACGGCATCCTTTGGTTTCTTTTCAGTCCAGGTTGAGCCGATAATGTCTTCGACTAATTCGTCTTTACCGATTTTATATCCAAGAGCTTCAACCTCCTCGTGCATTCCCATGCCCTTTTCTACCACAGCGCCTGTGATAAAATAGTTTTTAACACCCTTGTCCTTTAAAAACTGTAAAAATTCCGGAGAGCCATTAACCTGAAATGCCTTTGGGTTTTCCCTTGCAAGTAAAAGGTTTTTATCCCTGCAAAAGCCGTTCAAGACGGTTTCATAAAGTTTAAAAAGTCTTGGGGTCTGTATTTTAAGCATCTCGCCCATTTCTGCAGTTTCAGGCAAATCGTCGTAATACTCTTCGCCATTGTTGATTCTGTTAATTATCTGCGAATTGGTTTGTGCGTTACATTTGACTCTTATTTTTCCTTCTTCAACAGCCCTGCGAATTGCCCACTCCATTTGTGTCAGGGCAGAAAGTCCCGCTGATTCAGTGCAAAAACTATCTGTTTCAGGGAGTTTCTTTGTCCCTGCAAGGGAAATAAGCCTTTGAGCATTTTCATAGCTGTCAAAATCCTCGGGCAAACCATTTTCTATAACATCATAAAGGCAAATGCTCATTACAGGAGGCCAGTCACGAATAAGTGAATGTGTGCCGTCAATATCGTGAAAAGCATATTGAATTTTCCTGCTTTCAAAATGGTTTATGACAATACTTGTATTTGTATCACGAATTGTAAGCATATTTTATCCTTTTAAACCATCTACCAATGTGATATGGTTCATATAAAACTCTCGTGTGGATTCCACATTTCCGTTCATACCAATAGCAGTTCCGTGGTCACCTGTAAGTGTAGGGAATACATACCATTGTCCTTTTTCTATTTTTGTTTCCTCTGTAACATAATTTATGTATGCATCTTCTGACGGATACTGTGCGGAAATAACATTTACTAGTCCGTCATTAGGAAGCCATTTTTCATCAATAACCACCTGTGCATCTGCTCGTTTATTGGTGTAAGCACCAATCATTCCTGCAGGAACCATAAGAACACCCATTGTATCTTTTGTTGGTACTTGATTCCCAAAAACTGTTGCTTCAGTTGTTGTGCAGTATGCGTATGAAAAGTAATAAACCGAGTCAACAAGTTTTATCTTGCTGTTAAGTTCTTTTGCACCATGGGGTGACAAATCGTAAAAAGCATTATCTTTCCCGTTACCAAAACTACCACTCACAAGCACACTTGTATTATGATTGTTTGCACTTATGCCAAAATGCTCCAGTTGAAAATCTAACAACTCTACATTTGAGATGCTACCAACTCCATTTGCTGTGTACAGAAGATTTAAAGCCAACTCAATCATAGGTCCGTAATCAAGACAGTAGAAAAGCGTTGAGCCGTTATGAGGGGATGCAAGAGTGGTAACACTATTTACATATTTTCCTTTTCCACCCTCAAAAAGTGGTGAACAGTCGTCAGGACTTGCCTGCTTTTCTGCCTCACTGCCATATTCAAGCAAACTTGTGAAAAGTCTTATGGTGTTTCCGCCAAAGGAATGGCCAATAAGATTAATTTTTGCTTTTTTGTCCCATCTTTCAACTAATGGTTCTGTATATGTTCTTCCAAAACGGGCGTGACCGTGTTCTTTACTGTGTGCCTCGCCATAGTCAACCTTTGTACCTGTTAATTGAGCAAAAAGCTCGCAGGCTCTGTCCCAGGCACTTGAGAATGGTCCTACAGTTGCCTCAACCACCTGAATATCCTGAGTGCGAAGGTATGCTGAAATACTGCCTGAGGATGAGCCCCAATAAGGTGCAACATCATTCATAGGTGCTTTTTCTCCCCAGCCACCCATTCCGTGCACGAGAACATAGGTGTATGGAACATCTTCTACCAATTCAGCAATTGGGTTTTTATCTTTGCCCGAAAAAGCGATAGCCACAATTCCAATAATAAGACAAAGAGCAACAGCAATAGAAACAAGTGTTTTCCAATTTGGCAATTTAAAGGTTTCTCTGTCCTTTTCCTCTTTTTGTTCTGATATTGGTGCAGTTGCGGGTTGAGCGTTTTCTAAAACAGTATTTTTATTGTAAACAACATCACCTGAACTAAGGGCAGAATTATTACTTTCTCCCGTAAGCAGAAAATCTGCAGTAACGCCAAAAATTCTGCTCATAGCAAGAGCCTTGTCCGTGTCAGGAGTCGAAACCCCAGTTTCCCATTTTGAAACTGACTGTCGGGAAACACCTAATTGTTCTGCCAATTCTTCTTGGGAAAGACCTTTGCTTTTTCTCAATTCTGTTATTCGTTCACCCATATTCATTCATTACACCTCGCATTCGGATTTCAAATATATTTTAGAACAAAAGCTTCATTTGTTCTACCAAGTTCAGTTTGAATTTTAAGATTCTTTATGTAAACTTTGGTTTACTTTTTAGGTGCATTTCGTTTTTTAGCAGTAATTTCAAGGGTGTCAATACGGATAATGCTCACAACGGTTGTCAACTTATCATCAAATGTAAAATCCTTGTTCACTTGTGTTTTCATAAGTGTTGATAATGCTTTTTTCTTTTCTTCAACATCATCAACGAGGGTCGCAACGCCTCTGCCCATAATGGATGCGTAGGTGATGCCGTATTTACAAGCAACCTCACCTTCAAAAGGTGTAATGTCGCAACACATTTCAAAGAAAACCTTTGGGTTTTCCCTTAAAACATCAATTTTTCTGCCTCGTCTTGCACCGTGAAGATAGAGTGTGAGTTTTCCGTCAACCAATGTATAACCATAATTCATTGGTACAACATAAGGCTCGTCACCGTCTATCATTCCAATGTGGACAACCTTTGATTTTTCAAGAATTTCTATAATTTCGTTAATATCTGTAACCTGTTGTTCTCTGCGTGTCATTCCGTTCATAACAATACTCCTTTAAATAAGGCTAAATAACAATTTGATATAACTTACTAACATTTTAAGAATTTCAATGACAAATGTAATTCCGTGCTGTCCTGCTGTTGAAACAATACCGGTTGGCAATTCTTTATAATCCTCGTTTACTGCTTCACGGTCAGTTTTCTTGATTGCATAAGTATCAATAAGAGTCTTTTCCCCTGTTTCGTCGTCAACCATATATGCCTTGTAAACAAAATGATTACTGTCAAGGCTTACTGTTGCAAATACACCACCATCTTTTGTATCTCTTGCAAGTGCAGCGCTTTCTAAAATTGGTGGCATTGCTTCTTCATTCACACCGTAACGCTTTGTTCCTGCTGTTGACGGCAAGATATGAGTTGTTCCGTCGGGATTCACTGCAAAAGTTGTGCTTTCTCCATTCCAGATTTCCGTTATTGTCTGTGCAGTCTGTACTTTTTCACCCTTAACAGGCTCTGTTCTCATATACATATGGTCGTGTCCTGCAAAAACAACATCAATTCCCAATTCGTCAATAACGGGGAGAAGAAGATTTCTCATAATAACTGTGTCAGGCTTATTTATATTCTTTCCTGCTGAATATAATGCGCGGTGCATAAGCACGATTTTCCATTGTGCATTTGAAGCATTCATATCATTTTTAAGCCAGTTGATTTGCGAAGCAGACATGGGGTACATATCATTTGAATTAAGCACTGCAAAATGTGCATCACCCCAGTCAAAGGAGTAATAACAACCTGTTATGGTTGCACTGTCTTCAACTGCACCGATATTGAACATATTATTAAACTTGAACCATTGAAGATTACCCTCGTGGTTACCTGCAACGGGAACAAGAGTTGTGTTCATATTCATAAATGCAAAATTTCTGAAATAACTATCCCATTCCTCGTTTGTGCAATCGTTTACAAAGTCACCAAGTCCAATTGCAAATTCATAATTAGGCATTGTATCAACCGCAACCTGTAAGACCTTTGCAGCCTGTTGGAAATTTTCTTCGTTACTTGCCTGAACATCGGCAAAAACAATGAAATTAGCTTCGTCCTTTGCTTTACTTGGAGTTGTGAAATAACCAACATCACTCCAAACACCTGTTTTACTGTCACCTACACGATATTGATACTTTGTGTTGGGTTTAAGTGTGTCAACAACTACCTTATGCACATATTTGTCCATAGCCTTGTAACTTACACCACTAATAACATCTGCTTTTGACAAATCTGTACCAACAACTGCAACCTGCACATCAGTTCCTGCTGTTTCGTCTGTGTACCAGCAAAAGCCTCTTGATGTTGCAGAGTCACCATTGATTGTGACACTCACTCGTGATACCTCTCCTGCCATAGATGCACTTGCCATAATTGGCAAAGTCATACAAAACACAAGAAGAAGTGAAATAATTTTTACAATTGCTTTTTTCATAATAATTACTCCTTTATGTCACGTTTCCGTAAGGAAACATATCGCATCCGTTAGGATATATCGCACTATAAGTATATCGCAAATCACGAATGTGATTTATATCGCCAATAACACAAACTACTCTTTATTCTTCACAGTAGTAATCGATGCTATAAGTTTTCGCCTTATTGTCCCACATTTGGATTGCATAGTTTTATATGTAGTTTCATCAATTGAATTTACATTAA
Organism: uncultured Clostridia bacterium; assembly: GCA_937898625.1. Taxonomy (GTDB): domain Bacteria; phylum Bacillota; class Clostridia; order Oscillospirales; family Acutalibacteraceae; genus Fimenecus. The sequence goes on from CALEJF010000006.1 coordinate 45,556, forward strand.
ACAAAACCTCAAGCCAATATTCAGTTTCATAACACTCTTTTAATGCTATTTCCATTTTGTGTATGAAGTCAGCTCTGCTTTGTGCATATTTTGCTTCATGAGCATTTGCACCAATGGAAGAACAAGAGCGAAGAAGTTGATTCGTAAATACAGAACGACCTTTAATTCTATCACACATATTGGTCATATCAACTGTTACTTCAATGGATAGTTCTTTTATAGTTTTGTTTTCCATATTCTCTCCTTTTTGCGATATACTCGCTCTCGCTCGTGCGATATAATCTAATTTTCCATTAGATTGCGATATTTTTGTTATCACAAAAGCGATATGAAGCAAATCATAATATGATTTGTTTCGCAAAATCGTACAACAGATTCTACTCCTTTATGTCATACTTCTTTGAAAGTCTGCTCATAGCTTCTTCCCTTGTAATTTTGCCTGTGTTACAATCAGTCATTACCTGTACATCCTTATCCTTCAAATCATAGAACAACCAGATAATAAATGCAATTGCTCCACCAATTGCAGGAATAAGCATAAAGATTAACCAAAGCATATCCAATGCGTGTTGAGTCTGTGTAACTCCGCTTTGCTCCAACTCTTGGAATGAACTTACCTCAACAACCTTCCAACCAACTGATTTAAGACCAAGAATAAACAATCCTAAAGCACCTGAAATTGAGCTTGTAAGCTTTGCCATAAATGTCTGCACTGCAAAGGTAATTCCCTTTGCCTCTGTGCCTGTCTTGAATCGACCGTATTCAGCACAGTCAGGGGTAAACATGCACATTTCAAGAGATACAATTGCCAACGGAATTGAACGGATAGTGAAGAGAATGATGTATACAACAACATTACCGTAACCGATTGCCCACATAACAACGCTGAGCACAACATAAGCCAACAAACAAATCTGATTTACCTTCATCTTATCATATTTACGGATAATCTTTGGTAATAATAGTGAAACAATAAGCTGAGGTACTGTGCCGATTGCACCCACGAGTAATGAGAACAACGCACTATTGAACAGATAATATGAAACATAAAGAGTAAATGCGTTGCCGATATTCAATGCTGCGTAAAAGAAATTGCCCAAGTAATAAATAAGCAGATACTTGTTTCTGACAAGATATGAAAGCATTTTTCTTATAGTAAAGGTTTCTTCACTCTCGGCGTGATAACGCTCTTTAAGCTTAAATGAAGCAGGTGTCATCAATGCTAAGGCAACAACACAGACTATGATTGATATAGTCCCGTAATTCAAACCAACCTGTTCGCTGATAAGAACAGTTGTCAGTGCAGTAGTTATACCAACACCTGCATAGGTAGCAATACTCTTGTATGACTGAATACTGTTTCTTTCGTCAACACTCTGACTCATTGAAGTAAGTATTCCGAAAATAGGCACATCACAAAGAGTGTAAGCTGTATCCCAAAGTATGTATGCAACAGCAAACCAAACCAACTTAACTGTTTCTGAAGTACCTGATGGTATAACGAATGTAAGTATTGTAGCAAGAGGAATAAGAATAGTAGAAACTCTTATCCAAGGCAGATATTTTTTTCCGCTTTTAAACTTGATTAAATCAAATATTGCACCGAAAAGTGTATCGTTTACCGCGTCCCACACCTTGACAATCAATATAATTGTTGCCGACTTCATAGGGTCAATACCCAAAAACAGAAGATATGTAGTCAGACAAGCATTAAAAAGAGTGTAAATCATATTCTGTCCTGCAAAATATGAATAATAACTTGCCCTTTCAATAGGCTCTGTTGACCATCCATTCCTGGTGGCAAAAACCTTTTTAGTTAATGAAGAATTTCCCATATATAATCCTCCTTAATCATCTTTCGTGCCGTAAGGCACATATCGCATCCGTCAGGATATATCGTACCACTAGGTATATCGCAAATCACGAATGTGATTTATATCGCTGAAAAACCAATGTTATTCTTTTGCCAATCATCTATTTGTTTATTTCTTTTGTTTACAAATAGCATAGTATTATTCTTGTATTTCTCGTATTCTTCCTTATAAATGATTTGACGCTATGCGTCATGAATTGAAACTATGTTTCATGATTTCTCGCTTTGCTCCATGAATTGAATTGCAAAACTTAATGACCTAAGGCAATTCATGACAGAGCCAATTCACGAGCATTTATGCTCAATTCATGCAACCATCAGGTTGCAATTCATTGTCGCGTTATTAACGCGACTGATTCTGTATGACTTGTCTTTGGAAACATATCAACCGGAGTTACCTCTACTGTTTCGTATCCCAATTCACGAAGAATTGCACAGTCCCTTGCCTGAGTCGACACATCACAAGAAACATAAACAATTTTCTTTGGACTCATTTCCGCAACATATTCTAGAACCTCTTTGTCGCAACCTTTTCGTGGTGGGTCAAGGATTACTGCATCAGGCTCGATGTTCTGTTCTTTAAGAATTTTTACTGCATCCTTTGCATCACCACAGTAAAATTCGCAGTTTTTTATGTTGTTTCGTTTTGCGTTTTCCTTTGCATCCTCAATAGCTTCGGGGATAATCTCAACACCGATTACCTTTTTAACATCCTTTGCCATTGAAAGTCCGATTGTACCTGCACCGCAGTAAAGGTCAAGGATTGTTTCGTCCCCTTTTGCCCCCACATAGTCCAAGGCTTTTTTGTAAAGCAATTCTGCACAATCGTGGTTAACCTGATAGAAAGAAAGTGGTGAAAGTCGAATTTTCACATCACAAAGTATATCTTCAATATAATCCTCACCCCAAAGGGTAGTGCGGTTTTTACCGAGAATTACATTTGTTTTTTCTGTATTTTCATTGATGACAATGCTCTTGATTGCCTCAAATCTCATTAAATCGTCGCAAAGCTCGTCTGCGTATGGTAAAGTGTTTCCGTTGATTACAAGGCACACCATAATTTGTTCCGTTTTAAAGGCTTTTCTTATGTAAATGTGGCGTACAAGTCCCGTGTGATTTACAGAATCATAGGCTGTAATGCCAAATTCTCGCATCCAGTCTTTTATTGTTTCAACAATCTCTGCAAATTCTTTTGGTTGTAAAGCACAGTCGGAAGAATTTATTATTCTATGGCTTTTCTGTGCATAGAATCCTGCAACAATATCCTTTTCCATTCCAACGGGATATTGTGCCTTGTTTCTGTATCTTTCGGTTTCACAAGTGATAATATCCTTTACTGGCACATCAATATGAGCAAGACGCTGAAAAGCATCAACAACCTTTTGTCTTTTAAGTTGCTTTTCTGCTTCATAGGAAATATGTCGAAAAACACAACCACCGCAAGAGCGAAAATGCTCACAATCCACTTTCACTCTGTCAGGGGATGGTTTCAAAATCTGCTTGATTATACCAATGGCATAGGTCTTTTTTGCCTTAATGATATGAGCAATAATTGTGTCGCCTTTAGCCGCACCCGAAACGAATACAGCCTGACCATCATAATGTCCGACACCGTTACCCTCAGCAGTATAACCCTCAATATTCAGTTGTATATCCTGATTTTTCTGTAATGACATACAAACACCTTATAATTTTAAAATAATACCTGCCACTGCACCAAGCACTAACCAGAATGCAGGGTGTAATTTTTTGAGTTTCTTTATAAACATAAGTGCAAAAAGTACAACCGCTATTGCAATTACAGGAATTGCAAATTCGCCATTCACATAAAAAATGGGTTTGATAATTCCAAAAACTGCAAACAGAACAAGTGCTGTAACAACGGGACGAATGCCCGAAAATGCACCTTTAACATACGAGTTTTCTTTAAATGCCTTTAAGAAACCTGCAACGATAATGATGACGATAACTGATGGCGTAACAAGTCCCAAGGTTGCAGTTATACCGCCAAAAATACCACCAACAATGCCAAATGCGGAAAGTCCTGCATTGTAACCTGCATAGGTTGCCATATTAACACCAATTGGTCCGGGTGTGCTTTCTGCAACTGCTACCATAACACTCAACTGGTCTTCATTAAACCAACCATAGTCACTTCGGGCCAAATCCTGTAAAAATGGAATAGTAGCAGGTCCGCCACCGACCGCAAAAAGTCCGATTTTAAAGAATTCTATAAACAAATACAAGAAGGTCATCATTTTGCTTTCGCCTCCTTGATTTTACTGTAGATAACACCAACAATACCACCAAAAATAACAAGGAGAATTGGTGTTATATCAAATACAAAACAAGCAATTAAACCTATTATGAAAAGAACAACTGAAATCACATTTACAAGACTTTTTTTAGCAAGGGTAATTACTGTATGTGAAAGCAAAGCACAAACAACAGCATTGATACCCGTAAGCGCAGATGCAACAATTGGATAGTCCATAAAAGTCTGCAGAACAGATGCCACAATTGTAATAATTATAATTGATGGTGCTACCATTCCCAACGTTGCGAAAATGCCACCCAGCACACCTGCCTGATAATAGCCTATAAAGGTTGCTGTGTTAACTGCAATAATTCCGGGTGTACATTGACCAACTGCATAATAATCAAGCAATTCTTGTTCCGTTGACCATTTTTTCTTTTCTACAATTTCTCGTGTTAACAGTGGCAACATTGTAAGTCCGCCACCAAAAGTAATTCCACCTATTTTTGCAAAAGTCAAAAACAAGGAAAATAATTTCTTCAACATAGTTTTCTCCAATTATTTTTTATTATCTCCACTCCAGAAAATGAAGTCGCTGACTAAAAATGCTCTTACGGGAGCTGCTTCTGCACCACTGATTTTAATAGGTGCTGCCGAAAGGAAATAATCTCCCTTTTTAACATTTGTCAAATCAAGATTTTCAAGCAAAGCAATATTGTCCATTAAGAACATTCTGTGTGTTCTTCCGTCGCTACCTTCTGGCTCAACAGTCATACCGTCCGTGCCTACAAGGTAGTATCCCATCTGTGCGATGGCAGATGCAGCCGATTCGTGAAAAACAGCTTTTCCACCGCTTTTTACAAGCACTCTTTTTGTGTTTCTCGGGAAATACTCTTCAACAAATGCGCCTGTAATCATTTCCACATTTGCCTCAACCACAACGCAGGGACCGAAAAATGCCTCATGGGGGATTTCTGTAATATCTTTTTCTCCTGCTAAAAAGTGCAAAGGGGCATCCATATGTGTTCCGTTATGCAAACACATCTCGATTTTGCCAAGATTAAAATCATAACCGTCCTCTATTTTCTTTACCTTTTCAAGGCTTGCTACAGGGTCACCGGGAAAAACAGGACAGCTTAAAAGTTCTCTTGAGATATCAATAATTTTCACACAAACTCCCCCAATATGATTTATCATTTAATTTTACCACATTTTTATACTGAATTCAATATTTGAAAAAGAAAACAGCCCCATAAAAAGGGCTGTTAAACTATTACTCTTTGCAAAAACCCTCTCGGGTCCAAGTCCTCTATACATACATTTAGACAAAAAAATAGAGAAACCACAAAAAGTGATTTCTCTATTTTGGTGCGAGAGTTTATGAGGAACTTGCTTTTTAGTGAAGAGTGAATAGTTAATAGTGAAAAAGTAAAAGCTCAAATCCCTAAAGATTTGAGCTTTTGGTGCGAGAGACGGGACTTGAACCCGTACGGGATTACCACACGCCCCTCAAACGTGCGCGTCTGCCGATTCCGCCACTCTCGCATATCGGTCGTTCTCTCGAACGCAAGAGACATTATAGCAAAGGAAGTCGACAGTGTCAAGCATTTTTTTCAATTTTTTAAAAATATTTTAAATCAAACTTTCCTTGGAGTGGTTTATGGGTTTTACTGTTGGTTTTTTTGCTTTTTTTGGTAAGCCCTGTGCGATTGTAGGAAACTCGTTATCAATATCATTTGTGGGTTGAATTTCATAAGTTCCGTATTTGTTTACCATTTCCCAAGGGTTTTCAGGGTTGTCAGGAATATTGGTTACATTTTCTTCCAAATGGTTTATATAATTTTTCTCTTTTTTCATTTCAATCACCATTTTTATTATGGATGAGAATTTGTGAAATATGTATTGGAAAAGAGAATGTTTGCAACAAATAGGGGTTTGTCGGGATAACCAAATGAATAATGAATGATGAATAATTAATAATTAAGGGTCTGCGACGCAATTATAATCGCAACACAGTTCTGACATTTTGCACTTTTTCTCCTCGACAAATTCAAATTAGTATACTTAAATAAAAATGGCGGGGGTGCGGGTGTCCGGTGGACACCTCTGCGAAGCAGAAGCGCCGACCGAACCGGCAGGTGAGACACAAGACCCTGCCATACTGTAAATCTATTATGTTTTGTTTAGTCTTTTTTTGCTAACTCTGTTAAAGATGTTGCAAGACCTGCAAGCCCTTGAATTTCTGATGGTATAATAATCTTTGTTGCCTTGCCATCAGCGGCTTTTTCAAAGGATTCAAGAGCCTTAATGCTGATAAATTCCTGACTCGGATTAACTTTATTAATCATTTCAATACCTGCAGCAGTTGCTTCCTGAATTTTGAGAATTGCAGCAGCTTCACCCTCTGCCTCTCGGATTTTTGATTCCTTGATGGCATCGGCACGAAGAATAGCAGATTCTTTTTCACCTTCGGCAACAAGGATAGCAGCTTTCTTTTCACCCTCAGCCTGAAGAATCTTTTCACGGCGTTCACGTTCAGCCTTCATCTGCTTTTCCATTGAATCCTGAATTTCGCGAGGTGGCATAATGTTCTTTAATTCAACACGGTTGATTTTGATGCCCCAAGCATCGGTTGCCTCGTCAAGAACTTCTGTAATTTTTGAGTTGATAGTATCTCTAGATGTAAGGGTTGCGTCAAGTTCAAGGTCACCGATGATATTACGAAGTGTGGTTGCAGTAAGGTTTTCAATAGCCATCATAGGGCGTTCTACACCATATGTGTAGAGTTTAGGATCGATAATGCGATAGAAAACAACTGTGTCAATGGACATTGTTACATTGTCCTTTGTGATAACAGGCTGTGGTGGGAAGTCAACAACTGCTTCCTTAAGGCTTACTCTTTTTGCCACTCTGTCAATAATCGGAATTTTCACATGAAGACCTGTGTCCCATGTGCTGTGGTATGCGCCAAGTCTTTCAATAACGAAAGCATTTGCTTGTGGTACAATTCGTACATTTGCTACGATGATTGCTATAACGATAGCGATTAAAATGATAGCTATAATCAAGAATTCCATAAATTTTTCTCCTTTTTTATAATTTGTTTATTACAAGGGTTGTTCCGTTAACACCCTTTATTATTACTGTTTCTCCCTTTGGGAGAGTTTCGCCGTTTTCCGATACGGCCCGCCAATATATGTCACCTACGAGTATTCTTCCTGTAACAGCGTTTGTATCCTCTGCGACGGTTGCGGTTTTTCCTAAAAGTTTTTCGTTCTGGTCAACCTCATCAACAGTTTTTTTGATATGTTTATTATAGATTTTACGGCATACCACCATAAATAATGCACTTAATATCACGAAGATTGCAATTTGCCAGATAATACTATCAACAAACAATGATATAAGGCATGTGATAATTGCCGCAGGAACAAACCATATGGATACAAGTGCTGTTGTCAACATTTCAACAATTAAAAAAATAACACCCACACCAATCCATACAAGCCACAGGTTTTCCATTAAATATTCCACTAATATCCTCCTTTAAAAATGTTATTATTCATTACATAGTTCTCTTGCAAAAACGATGAGTATTGGTGTTCCTGCTTTTGTATGAGCCATTCCACCAGAGTAAATGTCTGTGCTGACAACCTCCCAACCGCGTTTTGCCATATCATTCATTTTTGCTTCTGCTTCACTTAATTTGACTTCCAATATCTTATATTCCTTTTGCATGGGATTCACTCCTTTATTTTATTATATATTTATAAATTGCGTCATAGATGCAGTCTTCAAAACTTTCTGCAGCACCGGCGTCCCATCTGAAAAGCCCTTCGCCACCGCCACCACCAATGGCGTGAATGTGAGTTTTGCCGTCAATGTTATCAATTACAATGGTAAGGGTCAGCCGATTTCCTACGCGATAATAGTGTTTATCAAAAACAAGTACTATTACTGATGCACCATTTTCGGCATCTTTAGTATATTTGTCAATCAGTTCACCTGTGATTGAGCCTTCAACAATAGTGCTAGTGATAAGTTTCTCAGTCTCTTGTGGGGAAATAGATACATATAAATTTACCATTTAAATACTCCTTAAATTAATTCAACAAAAGCTTTCTGTGCTAAATCTCTCATTCTTGTTGAAAGAATAGCAAGCACCATTGCCCTTAATGCAGTTTTTAGTTTTCTTTTTGAAACATCATCACGAAGAACAAGGTTTTTTATGCTTTCATCAATGATTATATCAAGCTTTTCTGTGTCATATACTGCATTGTTTTCACATTTGTAAATCACACTGCACAGAATATTGAAAAGCTCTCTGTCGGGAAGAATGTCGTCAGAACGGTCCTCAACAGAGCCGTTGATATAATTCATAAGAAACGCAATTTGTTCCATCTGCATTGAGCCACGCATCATATTGATGAGAATGATACGCATAACTTGTTCCTCGCCATATCGTTTTTCTTCGGGATTTTTTACCCAACCACGTTTTATCCAATTTTGTATTGTAGATGTTTCTAGTCCGGTTAACTCTCTGACCTGTGCAAGAGTAAGACCTTTTGTAACTGTTAACAGGGGAGCAATCAACGAAAAACAATCATCTTTTGCAACGCTGTTAAACTTCAACGCAGTTCCGGGAATATAATTCATTTACTCCACCTCCTTTATGTGTTAATGTGATTATATCACGAGTTCATATGACTGTCAATAGGGTTTTTCTGATTTTTTAAAATTATAAAAAATAAGACCGCCAGGAAAACCTGACGGTCAAGGTGAGTAAACGGTGGTTATTTATCTTCTTTATCTTTTTTACCGGATTTTGAGAAGATTTTATTGAGAAGAGTTGTGATGGCAATAAGCACACCCATAACTATAATGATACCAGCCATACCCATACCCATATAGTAAAGGTTATGAACAAAAGCCATTGGGTTAAAATCGGCAAGGCTGAAAGCCATAAATGTAGTAAATAAATTCTGTAACATTTAATACACTCTCCTTACATAAAGAAATTGAGGATAAGACCACCTGCAATAACAGATGCAATCTGACCGGAAACGTTTACACCGATTGAATGCATAAGAAGGAAGTTCTGTGGGTCTTCTGCAAGTCCCATTTTGTGAACGATGCGTCCTGACATCGGGAAAGCAGAAATACCTGCTGCACCAATCATTGGGTTAATCTTTTTGCCCTTTGGCAAGAAGATGTTAAGGAGCTTTGCAAACATAACGCCACCTGCTGTGTCGAATACGAATGCGAAAAGACCAAGCGCAAGGATGAGAAGTGTATCAGGAGCAAGGAATGATTCATAATGCATTTTTGTTGCGATTGTGATACCAAGGAAAATTGTGATAAGGTTTGCAAGAACCTTCTGTGCTGTTTCTGAAAGAGAATTAAGCACACCACATTCACGGATAAGGTTACCGAACATCAGGAAACCAACAAGTGAAACTGATGCAGGAGCTACAAGACCTGCAACGATTGTGATGATGATTGGGAAGAGGATTCGTGTTGTTTTCTTAACTTCTGTCTGTGTGTAAGGCATACGAATCATACGCTCTTTTTTAGTTGTGAGAAGTTTGATAACAGGTGGCTGAATAATTGGTACAAGAGCCATATATGAATATGCAGCAACCATAATAGCACCAAGATATTCAGAATTGAGCTTATTAGCAACAACAATTGATGTTGGGCCGTCAGCAGCACCGATAATAGCAATTGAAGCTGCGTCGTTGATTGGGAAGAACATTGATGCCATACAAAGTGTGAAGAAAATACCAAACTGAGCAGCAGCACCAAAAATCATAAGTTTAGGGTTTGAAAGAAGTGGTCCAAAGTCAATCATCGCACCGATACCGATGAAGAGAATGAGTGGGAAAAGTTCGTTTGCGATACCTGCGTCAAAAAGTACTGACAAAGCACCTTCCTGCTCTTCGCCGTTTTCAAGAATTTGTGTGATTGCACCTGAGAATGGGAGGTTAACAAGGATTGCACCAAAGCCCATTGGGAGCAAAAGTGTTGGCTCCATTTCCTTCTTGATTGCGAGGAAAATGAGAAGTCCGCCGATAGCCCACATGATAAGCATTTTAGGGTCAAAATGGTTTATCATATCGCTGAACAGCAAGTCTTTGAAACTGTTGAGTAATGCCATATTTTTCTTCTCCTTTATTTTGGTATAATGGTTTAGTTGAAAATTAATCCACAAACTACTCCATTTTAATATGTATTTTATCATATTCTGAAAAATTTTCAATAGGAATTATGAACAAAAGCAAAGAAACTGATTGAAAAAATAATGTTCAAGTGATATAATCGACACATTCTGCGTGTGGAAGTGAAAAAGATGTTCGGTTTAGGAACAATAATTAACACTGTTGCCGTTGTTGCAGGCGGTCTTGTAGGATTGCTTTTCAAAAAGGGTATTAGTGAAAGATATGAAAAAACACTTATGTCTGCTTGTGGTGTGTCAACAATTTTTATTGGTGTAACAGGCACTTTGCAGGGAATGTTGACTTTTGTTGACGGTAAGGTTGAAACTCAAGGCACAATGCTTTTGATTTTCTCCCTTGTAATTGGTGGGCTTATTGGCGAAATGGTTAACATAGAAAAACGAATGGACAATTTAGGGGAAAGGCTTAAAAAACTGTTCCATGCTGAAAAGGATAATAAATTTGTTGATGGTTTTGTAAACACTTCCCTCATTATCTGTGTTGGTGCTATGGCGATTGTTGGCTCAATTCAGGACGGGCTTACAGGGGACTATTCAATGCTTGTAGCAAAAGCGATTCTTGACCTTGTAATTGTTGTGATTATGACATCAACTTACGGAATTGGTGCAATTTGTTCCGCTATTGCGATTTTTGTATATCAGGGGTTAATTACTCTGTTTGGGCATTTTGCGGGAAATGTAATTAGTGAGGTGCTTATAGGATATCTTTCATATATCGGTTCGGCACTTATTTTTTGTGTTGGCATTAATATTACTTTTGGTAAGAAAATTCGAGTTGGAAACTTGTTACCTGCATTGTTAATTCCTGTTTTTTATGTTGCAGGACAATATCTTCTTGCAAAAATCGGATTTTGAATAATTTGAGAGCAGATTTCGGTCTGCTCTTTTTATATTTTAATTGCATAATAATTTTCAGTGTGGTATGATATATATTGAATTATTATGTTCTTCAAGGGAGATTACAATGAGCAAGTTAAAGGAATATCTTAAACTGTTTGAAGAAAACTCAATACTCTGTGAATATACCGCTGATGAAAATACGGAAATCGGCTATATTTCATATAATTCGCAAGATATTAAGGAAAACACATTTTTCCTTTGTAAAGGGGCGCATTTCAAAGAGGAGTTTTTACTTGATGCATTGAATAAGGGCGCAACATTATATGTTGCAGAGAAAAAATACAATACGGATGCACCTTGTGTAATTGTCTCCGATGTGCGTCTTGCTATGGGGCTTATGGCGAATTACTATTATGACAATGCTCACAGTAAATTGAATCTTGTTGGTATTACAGGCACAAAGGGTAAATCAACAACAGCATACTTTATTAAGTATATAGAGGACGAATACCTCCAGAGCCTTGGCAAGAAAAAGAGCGCTATTGTTTCTTCAATTGATACCTATGACGGTGTGATTAATATTGAAAGTCATTTGACAACTCCCGAGCCATTTGATTTGCATAAGCATTTTGACAATGCAGTAAAAAGTGATATTCAGCATTTTACAATGGAGGTTTCCTCCCAGGCTTTAAAATACGGACGAGTTTTCGGTGTTGATTTCACGATTGGTTGCTATCTTAATATTGGTATCGACCACATAAGCGCCATTGAACATCCCGATTTTGAAGATTATTTCAACTCAAAAATGAAGATTTTTTCACAATGCAAAACGGCAGTTGTAAATCTTGATACAGACCGCAGTGAAGATGTGATTAAGGCATCAAAAAATGCTCCAGAAGTAATTACATTCAGTACAAAGAATGAAAATGCTGATGTATACGGATACAATATAAGAAAAGATGGCTCCGATACTGTTTTTACAGTTAGAACAAAGAACTTTAACCGTGACTTTACACTTACAATGCCGGGACTTTTCAATGTTGAAAATGCTCTTTGTGCTATTGCAGTATGTACAAAGTTAGGAATTCCCGAAAAATATATTTATACAGGACTTTTAAAGGCTCGTTCAAGCGGACGAATGGAAGTTTACGAGAATGCAGATAAAAAAATAACTGCAATTGTTGACTATGCTCATAACAGAATGAGTTTTGAAAATCTTTTTAATTCTGTCCGTAAAGAATATCCAGGAAGAAAGGTTGCCATTGTTTTCGGTTGTCCGGGAAATAAGGCGCTTATCCGTCGTAAGGATTTGGGTGAAATCAGCGGTCAGTATGCAGATATGACTTATATTACAGAAGAAGACCCGGGTGAGGAGCCATTACAGAAAATCTCCCTTGAGGTCGCATCCTTTGTTGAGGCACAGGGCGGAAAATACAAGATTATTGATGACCGTGGTGAAGCAATCAGCACAGCAATTAACGAAATGGGTGCAAACAGCGTTATTCTTATAACAGGTAAGGGTAACGAAACAAGACAAAAACGAGGCATTGAATATATTGCTTGCCCTACGGATGTTGAATACACTCTCAAAGCACTTAAAGAGTATGACAAAGCACACGGTCTTGACAGCGAAGAAAAGATAAAGAGCGTTCAGGATATTCTTCCTCAGCTTCACAAACTACACAACAAAAAAGTTGTAATTAAGCTCGGTGGCAGTTGCCTTGACGACGAGCAACTAATGAAGAATCTTCTTGAAGATATAGCCCTACTTACAATGGTTGGTGCAAAAGTTGTTGTTGTTCATGGTGGTGGCAAGGAAATCAGCAAAACCTTAAAACAAATGAACCTTGAATCCGAATTCTATGAAGGCTATCGAATTACAGGCGACGACGAAATGAATGTAGTTGAAATGGTGCTTTCGGGAAGTGTCAACAAGAAAATTGTTGAAAGATTTTCTCAAAGTGGAATTCCATCCGTTGGAATAAGTGGTGCAGATGGAAATATTTTTAAGGCTGTGCCTAAATATATAAACGGAAAATCGTTGGGTAGAGTTGGTGACATCTCAAAGGTGGACACAAGCCTTATTGACACTCTTTCTGAAAAAGGTTATACAGTTGTTTTATCCCCCGTGGGCAGATGCGATGCTTCAGGAACAGTGAACATCAACGCAGACGATGCAGCAGGACAGGTTGCTCTTGCATTGGGTGCAGATTATCTTGTGTATATTACGGATGTTAATGGGATTTTCCTTGACAGTCAGAATGAAAAAACTGCTCTTGAGCAAGTGAATGTGGAAAAGGCGAAAATGCTTTTGGAAAGTGGACTTGTAAAGGGCGGAATGATTCCGAAACTTCGCAATATTATCAATCTTATTGAAAACGGTGTAAAGGAAATTGCAATTCTCAACGGCAGAGTGAGATACAATATCATTTCCGAATTTATTGGTGCAAAAACTGTTGGAACGGTGGTGACTCGTGAGTAATGGATATTAAAAAAGCAGTTAAAACAGGAATAAAAATATATAAAATAATTCCTGTTGTTACAGCTGTAATAGGTGTAGCGTCATTAGCCCTTGCAAAGTACGAGGAAAAGCAGGGGAATTATTCAAGAGAGTTTTCAGATGTTGAAAGCGAAATGAAAGCAAAAATTGAAGAGGTGAAAAAAGCATAATGGCAAAGAAGAAATCAATTTTCGGAACAGCTCTTGGATATGGTATCGGTGCTATCGGTCTTGACTTGAGCTATGGTATGTTCTATTCATATCTTTCATATTACCTTTCAAGTGTTTTAGGTTTACAAGAAGGCTTTTTGCTTCTTATTACTCCTCTTGCACGAATCTGGGACGGAATTAACGACCCGATGATGGGTACTATCGTAGATAATACAAGAACAAAATTCGGTAAATACAGACCTTGGATTTTAATTGGTGCTTTGTGTAATGCAGTTGTGCTTTTCCTTCTCTTTACATCCTTTGGTATGAGTGGACTTCCACTTTACATTTACATAGGTATTATGTATGTGCTTTGGGGTATGACAAACACAATGGCGGATATTCCTTATTGGTCAATGGTGCCATCTTTCACAAGTGAAGAAAAAGAGAGAAATCTTGTGGCAACTGTTGCCCGTTCGTTCTCAGGTATAGGTCAGGGAATTATCTCGATTCTCACTCCTATTATCTGCCCTATGCTCTCAAGTGGTATTACAGACGAAAAAGGTTATAGTGCAAGTGGTTTCTCACGCTGGGCAGGAATTTGTGGTGTGGCACTTGTATTCTTTGCACTCGTTTGTGTGCTTATAACAAAAGAAACAAATGTTGTTTATGGAGAGAAAAAGAAATTTAGTTTAAAACAGATTTTCACAGTTATCAAGAACAATGACCAGCTAGTTGTTTTCATAGTGTTTGCTATGCTTTCAAATGCAGGATGGTACTTAACAAGTTCAACTGCAGTTTATTATTTCACAGATACATTGGGCAACTCAAAATTACAATCCCTTTTCCAGACAATCGGTACTGTTGGTTCAGTTTTAGGACTTTTGGTTGTGCCCATACTTACAAAATGGTTCTCAAAGAGAACCACCTACACAATTTCTCTTGTGACTGCTGTTGTAGGTTACGGACTTATGCTTTTAACAGGTCCGATTCTTAAACTCAATGTTGTGATTATGGATGTTTGCTATATTCTTGCATCCGTTGGTGTTTCTTCAATGTTTGTGTCACAGACAATCTTCCTTGCAGACATTGTTGACTACGGTGAGTATAAGAATGGTGAGAGAAATGAAAGCATCACCTTCTCAATGAAGGGATTTTTACAGAAAATGGCTTACACTATTCAAACAATTGTGCTTTTCGGTGGACTTGGACTTATGAATTACAACGAGCAGATTACAGCCAATGTTGGACTTAACAATACAACAAAAACAGGTATCGGTGTAATTTGCTTTGGTGTGCCAATGCTATTCTTCCTTGCATCTTTAATTGTTTTCCGTAGTAAGTTTAAGGTTTATGGTGAACTTGCTGACAAAGTACACGATTACATAATTGAAAAGAGAGCGAATGGTAATTAATTATGGCTGATTTAAAATTCTATCAGATAACGGACTTGCACCACTATGCTCTTGAACTCGGCACAGAGGGAAAGGCATTTGAGAAAATATGTCTTTCCGACCAGAAATGCCTTGCAGAAACGGGTGCGATGATTGATGCGTACTTTGACAAGATTATTGAGGATACAGAAACAAATATTGTCCTCATTACCGGTGATGTTACTTGTAATGGTGCAAAAGAGAGTCATTTTGACCTAATTCCTAAGTTACAGAGATTAAAAGATGCAGGTAAAAAGGTTTATGTGACAACCGGTACTCACGATTACTATATGGAAAACGGTAACGGTACAGGTAAGGCTGAAAAATGTGTTGGTGATGAGCTTTTAACAGCAACTCGTACAGAGCGTGACGAACTTTTAGAAATCTATCACGATTTCGGTTTGTCAGAAGCAATTTCCTTACATAAACCAAGCCATTCATATTGTGTGCAGTTGCAGGAAGGTTACAGATTACTTTGTCTTAATGATGATGGCGACGAATTCTTCTGTGGCTACTACGACGACTGTCTTGAATGGATAAAAGAGCAAATTGACGATGCAAAGGCTAACGGAGATTATATTTTCGCGGTAACACATCATCCTGTGTTGCCACCAACACCAATTTATCCTCTTTTCAGCATGAGGGATATGCTTGGTGACTATGAAAAAACATCGGAGTTTCTTGCAGATAATGGTGTGAAATTCATTTTTACAGGTCATACCCATATGATGAATATTGCGAAAATGACAACACCAAAGGGGAATGATTTTTACGATATTAACACTTGTTCAGCGGTTGGATACCCAAATGCTATGCGAAAAGTAGTTATGACGGATACAGAGGTTATTGTTGATAGTGTAAAAATTGATAATTTCGACTGGGACTTAAAGGGCAAGACTGTTGATGAATATACAAAGGCGAATTTTCTTGAGTTTTTAAATGCCATTTTCGATTCTATGGCTTATGATATTCCGAAACTTGCAGAGCTTTCAACATCATTCAGTATGACCCCGGAAATAGTTTATAAGGCAGAGCCTGTTCTTGTGCCATTTGGAAAATTTCTGCAGAAAGCAACTTTTGGAACAATAGGCAAAATCTTCGGAATCAGCAAATACATTCACGAGTCAATCAAGGATAGAAATGTTAAAGATTTTCTTTTGGAATGTGTAACAAATGTGTTTGTTGGTGATGAACCGTATAATCCGTATACATATGAGTATCTTGCACTATGGGCATTGATTAACAAACGAGTAAAAAAGGTGCTTAAACCTGTAAAAGGTACGGAAAAGGTTATGGAAATTCTTGATATTATCCTTAATGGCGTTCTTTATGACGCACCTCCAAGCGACTGGAAAGGCACTTTTGCTAAATAATCTGTTCAAGTATTATTGGAGGGAAAAGTATTTTTGTCGATATATGATGAAAATATTGATAAATTAAGGTTAAACATAAGGCGTTTTCCGTTGACAATTAAAAGGATTTGTGATTTAATTTTATCATAATTAAAATTTAGAAAAGGGGATTTATGTATGAAAAAAATCTTATCAGTTTTAATGGCAGTAGTAATGCTTTTAACTATGTTTGTTATTACATCTTCTGCTGCTAAAGTGCCGACATTTTCTGTTGCTTCAAATGTAGCCTCAGCAAAGGTTGGCGATACAGTTAAAGTAACTGTAAGCACATCAAAAAACTCAAAACTTTGTGCAGTAACACTTTCATTGAAATATGACAGTGCGTATTTTCAGGTTACTAAAGCAACCGGAGCAGGGGCAATCCCATCTGAAATGCTCAACACAGCATTAAAGAATGAGGTAAGATATGTGGGTGCTACAGCAACACATATTGACGACAGTGCAACAACTCTCTTTACAGTAGAGTTCAAGGTTCTTAAAACAGGCGGTAAAATTACTTTTAGCGGAACAGAGGTTTATGTTGCCGAAGGCGAAGAATTTGAAGCTGTTGATGTAACAAGTAAAGTAGCAGATAAGTCAGTGACAATTGCTTGTTCACACGGAAATAAAACTGAAACAGTTACAAAACAGCCAACTTGTACAGCAAAGGGCGAAAAGACAACTAAATGTAAAGATTGCGGTAAGGACTTTGGTAAAACAGAGATAGCCGCAAATGGTCATAAAGCAGGAAACTGGGAAGTTAAGAAGGCAGCAACTTGTACAGAAGCAGGCGAAAGCGTAAAGAAATGTACTGTTTGTAAAGCAGTAGTAGAAACAAGAAAAGACGCTAAAAAAGGACATAATTTTGAAAATCCTAAGGTAACAAAAGAGGCAACTTGTACAGAAAAAGGTCTTAAAGAAGGCAAATGTAAGACATGCGGACAGGTAACAAAGGAAGAAATTCCTATGAAGGCTCACACACCGGGAGCATGGGAAGTTAAGACTGCAGCAACTTGTTCAAAAGAAGGTCAGAGCGTTAAAAAGTGTACAGTTTGTAAAACAGTAGTTGAAGCAAGAACAGATGCTAAAAAGGCTCATACACCTGGCGAATGGGAAGTTAAAACAGCAGCAACTTGTACAAAGGAAGGCGAAAGCGTAAAGAAATGTACAGTTTGTAAGGCAGTAGTAGAAACAAGAAAAGATGCTAAGGCAAAACATACACCTGGTGAATGGGAAGTAAGCGTTGAAGCAACTGCAACAAAACCAGGTAAAATGGTTAAGAAATGTACTGTTTGTAAAGCAGTAGTAGAGGAAAAAGAATACACCCTCGGCAAACTTGGTGATGTAAGTGGTGACGGTAAGATTTCTGCACTTGATGTAAGAAAGACTTTACAGTATACAGCAGGAAAAATCGAACTCACTCCTACTCAGATAGCACTTGCTGATGTAACAGGTGACGGCAAGATTTCTGCACTTGATGCTCGTTGGCTTTTACAGGTAGTTGCAGGTTCTCGTAAACTTTAATTTTGTAATTAAATGGAAAAGCGGAAATATTGACAAAAATATTTTTGTATGATATAACTATGTTATCATTATGTACTTTTGTACATTGTGCGGTTGCAGGTTTGCAACTACAAAATAATTTTAGGGCAAAGCCCAAAAGGAAGGTAAAAACAATGAAGAAAATCGTAAGTATTCTTGTAGCAGTTTTAGTTGTTTTCAGCATGTTCGCTGTTACAGCTTCAGCAGCAAACGTTCCAACAATTACAGCTACTGCTAATGTAGGCTCAGCAAAAGTTGGCGACACTGTTGAAGTAACAGTAAGCACATCAAAGAATTCAAAACTTTGCGCAGTAACTCTTTCAGTTTTCTATAAGACTGATTATTTCCAGGTTGTTGATGCAACTGATGCAGGTGCATTCTCATCAGCTGAATTGAACAAGGACTTAAAGGGTGAAGTTAGATTTGTTGGTGCAGTTAGCTCAAATATCGCTGACAACGCAACAACACTTTTCAAGGTTAAGCTCAAGGTTCTTAAGACAGGCGGAACAATTACTTTCAAGGCATCTGAAGCATATGTTGCTGAAGGTAGTGGCGAAGTTGATGTAACAGCAAAGATTGCCGATAAGACAATCACAGTTGCTTGTCCTCACGCTAACAAAGAAGACAAAGTAACAAAGGAACCAACATGTACAGCAGCTGGTGAAAAGACAACTACATGTAAAGATTGTGGTGCAGCTCTTGGTAAGGTAGCAGTTCCTGCAAAGGGTCATGATTTCGCAGATGCAGTTGTAACAAAAGAACCAACATGTACAGAAAAGGGCGAAAAGACAGGCACATGTAAAGTTTGTGGCGAAAAGACAACAGCTGAAGTTCCAGCAAAGGGTCACGACTTTGAAAAGCCAACAGTTACAAAAGAACCAACATGTACAGAAACAGGTCTCAGAGAAGGCAAATGTAAAGCTTGTGGCGTAGTTGCTAAAGAAGAAATGCCAATGGTTAACCACAAGTACGGTGCATGGAAAGAAGTTACTCCTGCTCAGGTAGGTAAAGACGGTGTTAAGGAAAGAACTTGTGAAGTTTGCGGTAAGGTTGACAAGGGCGTAATTGACAAATTACCAGCTCCAAGCAAACCAAGCAACCCAAGCACTCCAAGTACACCAAGTACTCCAAGCACAGGTAACGACGGTTCAGCTAACATTCCTAACACAAGTGCATCAATCACATGGGCATTCGCAGCAGCAGGCCTTGCACTTGCAACAGGTACAGTTGTTCGCAGAAAGCGCAAATAATTAACACTTGAACATTTTAAGGGGCGGAGATTTTCTCCGTCCTTTTTGTTATATTCAGGACTTGTCTTTCATACACATTACCAAAGGAGGTTTTGTTATGACAGACGACAAAAAATTACCCAAAATGCCACACAATATTATTATGGAAGAAAGGAAAAGACTTTCTGTTTCAGGAGTTCTGGATATTGATTCCTTTGACGAGCAGACAATAATTGCCATTACTGAGCAGGGGGAATTGACAATCAGAGGTAATAATCTGCACATTACACGACTTAATCTTGAACAAAGTGAGTTGTTAGTGGAGGGAGAAATCTCGTCACTTGTCTATACGGATATTCGCCCACAGGCAAAAGGCTTTTTCGCAAAGGTGTTCAGATGACGGATTACATATACAGCCTGAGTCTTGCTTCTCAAACAAAGGGATTTTTGTTTTCTCTTGGATTCGGGTTTCTTATGGGTGCGGTCTATGATGTTTTCAGAATTATAAGAATAAGCATCTCAAGGGGTAAAAAATTACAGATTGTTTCCGATGTTTTGTATTGCATACTATTGGCGTTTTTGACTTTCATTTTTTTTATTACCATAAACGAGGGCGAA
Organism: uncultured Clostridia bacterium; assembly: GCA_937898625.1. Classification (GTDB taxonomy): domain Bacteria; phylum Bacillota; class Clostridia; order Oscillospirales; family Acutalibacteraceae; genus Fimenecus. Next base: position 65,623 of record CALEJF010000006.1, read on the forward strand.
ATTCGTATATATCTTCTTTTAGGCGAAGCAATAGGTTTTGCCGTTTACAGCCTTTCTATGGGTGCAATCATTTTTGCTTTTGGTAAAAAGTGGATAGAAAAAATTAAGTCATTTATTCGTTTTGCCTTTATACCTTTTAAGAAATTGTACGGAAAAGTCAGTCAAATTCTTGTTAAAGGGGTCAAAACACGAAAAAAACCTGAAAATAAATCAAAAATGCACTTGAAACTCCATAAACACTTGTTGTATAATCTATTTGTAAAAAAAGAAAATCTGGTAAATAAAAATTTCAATGAAAAGGATGTGTGACCAATGGCGAAGGTGAAAACAGCTGGAAAGAAAAAACAAAGCAAAAGCTTTATCCTTACTTTAAGCCTTATTCTTCTTGTTGGTTATTTTGTTATAACCATCATCGGTCACTTTATTGAAATTAAAGAAAGTAACGCGGAATTAGAACAACAGCAACAGATTCTTGAACAACAGCTTGCGGAAAATGAACAATTAAAGGAAATTGTTGAGTCTGACGACAAAAGCGAGTATATTGAACAGGTTGCAAGGGAGCAGCTTGGTTTCGGAATGCCTAATGAAAAAGTGTTCTATGATGTTACACCGGGGGCATAAGTAGGAGGAAATGCAGTTTTATGCAGATTGACATCGGTTCAATTCACGAGGGTGTGGTTACCGGATTAACAAAATTCGGTGCTTTCGTAAAACTTGAGAACGGCACATCGGGTATGGTGCATATTTCTGAGGTGGCAAGTGAATATGTAAGTGATATTTCACAGCACCTTGCAGAGGGTGACAAGGTTAAGGTTAAGGTTATTGAAATTAACGAAAAGGGTAAGGTGAGTCTTTCAATAAAAAAGGCTATGCCTGAACCTGAAAAGCCAAAGCAACCAAAACCAAGACCACAAAACAGAAATTCTGACCGTGGCTGGAAGGGTGCTCCTCAGCAAGAGTCCAATGTACCGCTGTCCTTTGAGGATATGATGGCAAAGTTCAAGGCGCAGAGTGAGGACAAAATGAGCGACATAAAGCGTAGTTCTGACCGTCGTGGCGGAAACACGGGATATCGTAAAGGCTCAAGACAAGCATAGTAACTTACAAAGGATGGGGAAACTCATCCTTTTATTCTTTGTAATTTTTTGTAAATATCTGATAAGTTGTCAAATAGTACTTTACATTTTATGTGTCTGTATGCTAAAATGAAATTGGAAAAAGTGTTAATATTTTTCCTAATTCAATGCAAAGGAGATGTCGTTGTGAACATTACTATTGTTGGTCGTAAATGTACTCCAAGAGAGAATTTTAAAGAGAGAGCAGAAGAAAAGCTCCGTAAGGTTGAAAAATTCTTCGGACCTGACGCAACGGCGAAAATCACTGCTACTGTTGAGAAAACTCAGAAGATTTGTGAGATTACCCTCATTAAAAAGAGTATGATTTTCCGTGCACAGGAGCGTAGTGATGATTTAGAGGATGCACTGGATATGTGCGTGGACTCTTTAATTCGTCAAATCAGAAAAAACAAGACAAGAATTGAGAAAAAGCTTCGTGATGTTTCATTTGACGATGTTCTGGCAGAAGATTTTGAGGAAGAGGAACTTGAGGTTGTAAGGACTAAAACAGTTGTTTTAAAGCCTGAAACTGTTGACGAGGCAATCCTCCAGATGAATCTTTTAGGGCATATGTTTTATATGTTCCGTAATGCTGAAACAGATGACATTTGCGTTGTGTATAAGAGAAATGATGGAGGCTATGGCCTTATCGAACCCGATTACGAGTAAAAGGAAAACTGACGGCGGGGGAAACCTCGCCGTTTTAATTTTTTATAAAGGTTTAGGACGGACAAAATGAGAGAGAAAAAGAATATTAAGAAAAAAGATGTAAAATTAAGAACAATCAATGTGGTTGCAATAATCGTTGCAGTCCTTATGTTCTTTGTACCTGGGAAGGAACAGCAGATTATGGAATGGTATGCAGAAAAAACCATTGATAAGGATTTGGTGCTCACAATTGACCTTGATGAGCAGGGTGACCCATTCCAGGGCTTTGGCTGTTCATCCTGCTGGTGGTCACAGGTTGCAGGCAACGGTGAAAATGCAGAAGAAATCGCAAAGCTCCTTTACAGCAAAGAAGGTCTCGGACTCAATATATATCGTTATAATATTGGTGCAGGGTCAAAGGATAATCCGAAAGACACAATCCCTGACCCATGGCGTAGAAGCGAAAGCTTTTATGTAAAAGACGAGGTGACAGGCGAATATTATTACGATTTTACAAGGGATGCAAATGCACAAGCTTTCCTTGACCTTTGTCTTTCTTATGGGTGCATCGATACAGTTGTTCTTTTTGCAAACTCACCTCACTACACAATGACCTTAAATGGCAAAACAGGTGGCAACGATGAGTGGTGGGTATGTAACCTTCCTGAAGAAAATTATGAAGCTTACGCAGAATATTTTATTACAATAACAGAGTATTTTATTGAGAAAGGTGTTCCCGTTAAGTACATAAGCCCTATTAATGAGCCAAATTGGTCATGGGGACAGGGTGGAAACCCCAGCCAAGAAGGTTGTTTCTACAATTCTGAGGATATTTATGGTGTGTATAAGGCTTTTGCTAAGGAAATGGCAGAGAGAAATATTGAAGGAGTTCTTCTTTCAGGTCCCGAATCAGGTGAAATCAGCCACAGAACTTATGAATGGTTTGAATATATGTACAATGACCCTGAAATCCGTCCGTATTTAGGTAATTTGTCATATCACAGCTATTGGACAGACCATGATGTAAGAAATAAAATCAATTTTGGCAACTGGGTAGAGAATACAATTACTGACCTTCCCGTTGAAATGTCAGAGTGGTGCCATCTTCCTTGCACATCACCCATTGATGATATAAGTGGTGCACTTTTACAGGCAAGAGTTATGGCAAACGACCTTAACTTTACAAATGTTGACTCTTGGACTGCTTGGGTTGGCGTCAACGGAATCGGTCTTGACGGTGAAGGCAAAGAATATTCTGACGGACTTTTAGTTGCTACTGACGGAAGTATAAGTGATATTAAAATTCCATTGAGATACTACGCTGTTGCACATTACAGTAAATTTATACCTGTTGGCAGTGTTAAGGTAGAAACAGAGAAGAATATTTACGATATGGTATGGGAAAAAGACGGAGCAGGCGTTATAACAGGTGCTAATTTTATAACAAACACTGTTTCTTATCTTACTCCCGACGGAAAAGTTGTTACTGTTATCACTAATGAGGGTGAGGACAGAGAACTGAAGGTAAAGGTAAACCGTAAAAATATGACTGTTTACACTACAACTCAGGACAGTCAATTGGAAGAAACCTATTCAGGAAGAAGAACAAAGATTACTCTCCCTGCAAACAGTATTACGACTATTGTTTTTGAGAAATAGGCATATTTGAGAGGAATTTATTATGAAAAAACTTTTATCTGTATTGATTGTGGCAGTATTACTTGTCACACAATTTGTATTGCCGACCTTTGCAGATGATGAACCGGCACCAACAATCAAAAATCTGATTTCCGTTACAGCAACAAAGGATTTGATTGCTTTCTATAATAGCGTTAAAACTGCTGTTGATGAAGACGGCGTAGTCAAAGATGTCTATGTTTATGATGCAACTGAGGCAGGGCTTCAGTTTGAAATTGAAATGACTAACGGTGAATCATTTGTAGGCGATTTATGGGAAACATCGGGATTTTTTGAAACAGAAATCACTTGTGAGCCTATTATGATTTACGACGAAAATCATATAGGCACTTATGAAACTGTAGTAAATTGTGGGGAGCATACTGCAACCGTTGAGGTCAACATTGTAGAAACTCCTGTGGAGAGCATTGATGTTGTTCCTACTTTTCCGTTGTACGAAAATTACAGCGGTTATTGGGAAATAGTTATAAATGAAAATAATGAGGAAGAAAAATATTTTGCTTATAATATTTTAGATGCTCGTCCTTATTTCATAATTAACCTAAAAAATGGCGAAACCATTGAAGGCACAGCAGAAGAAATCTATTATCTTACCGGAGAAGTGGTGGATATAGAAACGGACCAGTTAACGGAACATTGGACTATTGGAACAAATACTGTGTTTGCTGCATTTATGGGAGTTTATACCTATTTTGATGTTGAGGTTGTGGAAGATAATATTGCAAGCATTACCGGTGAGGCTATGATGTATCTCATTGAAAACCATCACGGATATTCTATGGATTATGTTGATGAAGACGGTAAGGTGACAGAGTATTTTGAATACGATGTTTTTGAGGCAAAACCATTTTTCACAGTTACCTATAAAGATGGCTCAACTCTTACAGGCACAGTTGAAGAAATTTATCAAAAAACAGGTGTTTGGGTAGAGCATATAACAGAGCAAGGGGAAAATCCTTGGAATCTTGGAGAGAATACCGCAAAACTTTCATATCTTGGACACGAGTTTGAAATGACGATTGAGATTATGGAATCTCCTGTAGCTGATGTCATCCTCACAGAAGAAAACGGACTTACAATTGAGATTAAGTATAATGATGGTAGTTCTGACAAAGCAAAGGCAATTGACTATGTGGTTTTAGAGGATGGATATAACTTCAAGGAATACATTATTACCGATATTGGTATGATTGAGTGTGTGATTTACGCAGAAGTAGAGGAAGAACAGGAATTTTACATAAGTGTTCTTGGCGTAAAGAGTAATAAGCTTGATAACTGCGATTGGCTTATTGCCACATTATCTGCTGATGTAATTGCCTATCAGACCATTGAGGAAAAGGAATCTGATTTTAAGCTTGAAGTTTTGAATATGAATAGGGTAGAGGGCAAATGGGAAAAGATTTACAGAGCATTTGATGTCGAAACAGGCGAATCCCTGAGAATTAAGGTTGTTTTCAAAGAAGACATTACAGTTGATAAAGTCATTTATACCGTTTCAGGGGATACAAATGCTGATGGAAAAGTTTCAGCTATTGATGCCCGTCAGACACTTCAAGGAGTTGCAAAATTGAGGGAGTTCGGTGAGACGGAATTGCTTGCATCGGATGCCAACGGCGATGGTAAGATTACAGCCATTGATGCTCGCTGGATTCTTCAGGCAGCAGCCGGTTCAAGAGAAATCTAACAGTAAAGGTGGAGTAAAAGCGCTCCACCTTTTTTAATGGTATTCCATTCCGAAAACCTCTACGTAAACAGGGGACAGACGGTTCGTTAAAAGATTAAAAAATTCATACTCTGTGTCAGGAGAATTTCTTTTAGAATCAGTTTTTCTAAAGCACATAACAGCTTTTGAGAAATCACGATTGCTTTCAATGAAAAAGTGTCCGTCTGAAATATTGCAGACTTTTCGCACAAAGGTTAAACCATTTCTATCGGATGCGTTGAATGGGAAACTACCTTCACTCCGAGTTTCAATTTTTACAAAATTCTCATCTTCAATGGTTTTTACTGTTATAAGGGAGTTTGTGCCGTAAAGATAGGCATTGGAAAGAAGATTGAGAATTGCTTTTGCAATTAGGCGATAGTTTCCGTAAATTGAACAAGTACGGTTTCCGCAATAGATAAGACTTTTGCCATTGTTAGATGCAAAAACATCAAAAGCAGATGTTATATTTTCGCATAATGAAGAAACATCCACAATCTCAGGCAAAAATTCAAAATCACAATTAAACCCTAATTGACGGAGTGCTTTGTATTGGTTGCGAAGTCCGTTTTCGTCCTGATTTTCAAAGGATTTGTCGAAGAAGAATTGTAACTTTTCTCTTGTAAACTCTCTTTCGCCTGTGTAAACCTCTGAAAAATGCTTGTAATTCATAAAAAACAACTCCCATACTATAAATTTTATACCCTTTTTGCCTTATTATTCCTTGTTTTTTATAGCAATTGACAAAAATTTCACATATTGCCACTTTTTTCAAAAATACTCTTGCATATTTGCTCAAAAAGATATAAAATAATACTGCACTAATGCGAAATAATATTAGTAATAATTTTTTTGGAGGAATTCAAAATGTCAGTTAAAGTTGCAATTAACGGTTTCGGCCGTATCGGACGTCTTGCTTTCAGACAGATGTTCGGCGCAGAAGGCTACGATGTTGTAGCAATCAATGACCTTACAAAACCATCAATGCTTGCTAACCTTCTTAAGTATGACACAGCTCAGGGCGGTTACTGCGGAAGAATCGGCGAAGGCCTTCACACAGTTGAGGCTGATGACGAAGCAGGTACAATCACAGTTGATGGCAAGACTCTTAAAATCTATGCTATGGCTAACGCTGCAGAGCTTCCATGGGGCGAAATCGGTGTTGACGTAGTTCTTGAGTGCACAGGCTTCTACTGCTCAAAAGAGAAGTCAATGGCTCACATCAACGCAGGCGCAAAGAAAGTTGTTATTTCTGCTCCGGCAGGTAACGACCTCAAGACAATCGTTTACTCAGTAAATGAAGATACACTTACAGCTGATGACCAGATTATTTCTGCTGCATCTTGCACAACAAACTGCCTTGCTCCTATGGCAAAGGCTCTTAACGATTATGCTCCAATCCAGAGCGGTATCATGGCTACAATCCACGCTTACACAGGCGACCAGATGATTCTCGACGGTCCTCACAGAAAGGGCGATATGAGAAGAGCTCGTGCAGGTGCTGCTAACATCGTTCCTAACTCAACAGGTGCTGCAAAGGCTATCGGTCTTGTTATTCCTGAACTCAACGGCAAACTTATCGGTTCTGCACAGAGAGTTCCTGTTGCTACAGGTTCAACAACAATCCTTACAGCAGTTGTTAAGGGTACAGACGTAACAAAAGAAGGCATCAATGCTGCTATGAAGGCTGCTGCTTCTGAAAGCTACGGCTACAACGAAGACCCAATCGTTTCTTCAGACGTTATCGGTATGAAATATGGTTCACTCTTCGATGCAACACAGACAATGGTTGCTAAGATTGCTGACGACCTCTATGAAGTTCAGGTTGTTTCTTGGTATGACAACGAAAACAGCTACACATCACAGATGGTTAGAACAATCAAATACTTCGCAGAACTTTAATTCTTAATTAAATAATGCAAATAGAAAGAGCAGGCATAAAAAACCTGCTCTTTTTGTTTTTGCTATTTGTGGTTTTTAAGTTTAAAAATCAAAACTTTAATTTTTCTTGCAAAAAAGCTTCGTATTTGCTCATAAGAATTATCAACTTCGGGATGTGGAATTTTAGAACTACCAACTATTTCTCTGAATAATCTGTTTAACCTTTTTCTTGCCTGCACGGATAGTTCCGGTTTTGGCAACGATTCGTAATATTCAAAATCTTTATACATAAGAATCACCTTACTTTCTTTTTTTGACATTTAGTGAATGTCAATTACTTAATAATTATAACATATAATTCATAATTGACAAGCACAAAATGTCAATGAGGTGTTTTTATGTTTATAAATAAAACGGACAAAGGAACAAACAACATATGTGGCAAAGCACTTTTTGAGTATCGTCAAAAACACAAAATTTCACAAAGAGAATTAGCCGATATGTTGCAATTAGCAGGATTGGATATAGACAAAAATGCAGTTCAAAGAATTGAAGCAGGTAAACGTTTTGTTACAGACATTGAATTAAAATGTTTATCAAAGACTTTGAATTTAACTTATAAAGATTTATTGGATGAATAAAAATTGAGCAGGTGTAAAAACCTGCTCTTTTTGTTTTTTTTGTGTGCAATTCTGTTTTGCCTCCCTCTGACGAGGGAGGTGGCATTTTCGTAAGAAAATGACGGAGGGAGTTACTCCCCCAGTCTCGCTACGCTCGACAGCCCCCTCGGAGATGGGGCGGAAAAGAGCCCGACAAACTCCAATTTGTCAGACTCTCTTTGTATTACAATCAGTCAAAAAAGGACGTCCTCTCGACGTCCTTTGTCTTTTGCATTTATTTTTTCATCTGGTCGAGAGTTTTGTGGAAGGAGGGAAGGAATTCAGTTGCGAAAATCTGTACTTCGGGGAGTTCGTTCTTTTCGATAGCCTTTAAAAGTTTTTCTTCGGCTTCGCAGAATTCTCCGTTTCCAGCTTTTCTTTCCTCAATACACTTTAAATATCCGCTGATTTTGTCGGCGGCCTTTACGAGTTTCCACAATTCCTTATCCTCATTTTTCTTTTTGAAAAGTGACTCATAGGATGGGAGTAAATCCTCGGGGAGCATAGAAAGAAGTTGTTTTGATGCGTTTTTTTCAACTGCCTTGTATGCCTCTTTTGTTTCCTTGCTGTAATATTTAACAGGAGTTGGCAGGTCGCCTGTGATGATTTCAGGTGTGTCGTGGTAAAGACCTAAGAGTGATGCTCTTTCGCAGTTGTAATTCTTGCCCAATCTTTCGTTTCCGATAACTGCAAGGGCATAGCAAAGCTGAGCAACCTCGGCAGAATGCTCACTCAAGGTTTCATATCTTGTATTTCGCATCAACGCCCAACGATTTATGTATTTGGTACGGGATGTGAAAGCAAAAAAATCGTTTTTACCCATTAAATGTCCTCTTCTCTGAAGCTTACTTTAAGTTCATCACGGCTAAGCTTGATTTTTGTGTATTTAACACCTGCTGCATCAAACATTCTGCGAGAAACCCTGTTTCCAACAGTATCCTTGTATTTGTCAGAAATATAAACAACTTCTTTGATGCCACTCTGGATAATTGCCTTTGCACATTCGTTGCAGGGGAAGAGTGCAACATAGATTTTGCATCCGTTTAAGTTTCTGCCACCGTTGTTGAGAATTGCATTGAGTTCTGCGTGGCAAACATAAGGATATTTTGTGTCAAATTCGTCACCGCTTCTGTCCCAAGGGAATTCATCGTCGTTGCAGCCGTGTGGGAAACCATTGTAACCAACTGACATAATTTTGTTGTTGTCGTCAACAATACAAGCACCAACCTGTGTGTTTGGGTCCTTGCTTCTGTATGAAGAAAGCAAAGCAATACCCATAAAATATTCGTCCCAGCTGATGTAATCTTCTCTTTTAGCCATTTTATTCACCCTTTATCCTTTTCCAATATTCTTTTGCCATTTGTTCGGTTTTGTTATCCCCGAATTCATAATATTTTTTATTTTTAATAGCATCGGGTAGATACTGTTGTTTTACCCAACGGTTAGGATAGTCGTGGGGATAGAGATAATTCTGTCCTTTAACTTTCGCATCTTCACCGTCATAATGCTTATTTTGTAACTGTCGTGGAATTTTACCGTAATTGCCCTTTTGTACATCATCAAGGGCGGCGAAAATTCCGTCGTGTGCCGTGTTTGATTTAGGACTTGTTGCAACGAGTACGACTGCATCACCCAACGGAATTGCAGCCTCGGGCATTCCCACTTGCATTGCAATATCACAAGCAGCCTTTACTATTGGTAAAATCTGTGGATAGGCAAGTCCAACATCTTCACTTGCACAAACCAAAAGTCTGCGAATTGCCGAAACCATATCTCCTGCTTCTAAAAGTCGGGCAAGATAGTGGAGTGCAGCATCGGGGTCAGAGCCTCGCATACTCTTTTGATATGCTGAAAGAATGTCGTAATGCTCGTCACCGAATTTGTCGTAACGGAAAGTGTTTTTCATTGTAAGACTGCCTGTGTTTTCAAGGGTAATCACTCTTTTTCCGTCCGTGATACTTGCAGAAAGCACACAGAGTTCGACGAAATTCAATGATTTTCGCACATCGCCACCACAAGCAGTTGCAATATGCTCACAAACACCGTCTTCAATTTCAAGAGGTATTCCTGTTTCTTCTTCCAAAAATGCAAAACCTCGTTTGATGTTTGGAATAACATCTTCAGGGGTAACCGACTTGAATTCAAAAACAGTACAACGAGAAAGTACAGCACTGTAAATATAAAAATACGGGTTTTCCGTTGTGGAAGCTATAAGTGTTATTTTACCACTCTCGATATATTCAAGCAAACTTTGTTGTTGCTTCTTGTTGAAATACTGAATCTCGTCAAGATAGAGTAAGATTCCATTTGGTGCTGCAAAAGTATCAAGCTCACTTACGATTGCCTTGATGTCTGCCGTACTTGCATTTGTTCCGTTAATGTGGTGGAGTTTGCGATTCGTATTTTTCGCAATAATCCTTGCAAGTGTGGTTTTACCCGTGCCAGACGGACCATAAAATATTAAGTTTGGAAGATAGCCTGACTCAACAATGTTGCGTAAAGGCATATTTTCACCTAAAAGGTGACGTTGTCCCACCATATCGTCAATGGTCTGGGGACGAAGTCTGTCAGCTAATGGTGTTGACATAATCTCACTTCACTATATCTAAAATTTCTTCTGCTTTATCTACAATATATTCGGCATTATACTCTTTAAAATCTTCGATAGTGCCGAAACCATAAGTTACTGCTACACAAGGGATTCCCACTGCGTGTGCACCCTCAATGTCAAATTTGGTGTCACCAACCATAAGGGTGTTTTCGAGAGTAGCACCAATGTTTTTCATAGCATTTTCTATAACTGTTGCTTTGCTTTCACTTGTGTTGTCAAATTCCGTACCACCAAGGAAATCAAAATATTTTTTTATTTGGAGATTTTCGCAGATGCTATCCACAAAATGTAAGGGCTTTGAGGATGCAGTTGCAAGAATGTATCCTTGTTCTTTGAGTGCTTTGAGTGTGTCCGCAACACCGTCATAAAGTTTGCTTTCAAGATACCCGATTTTTCTGTATCTCTCACGGTATTTGTCCGTCATTTCCCAAGCGTGCTTATCGTCAAAACCACAGTAAACAGTAAAGCTGTGATAGAGTGGCGGACCGATAAACTTTTTAAGCAAATCATCGGGTGGAGTGCCGTGGTTGTAACTTTCAAAAGCATAGGTAAGACTTTTGAAAATTCCCTCTGATGAATCTGTGAGTGTTCCGTCAAAATCAAATAGAATATATTTATAGTTACTCATTTATTATTATCTCATACTCCTTGTACCAAGTTTCGCCAATGTCGAGCGAGTTGCCCCACTCTCTTTCTGTAATATCGCCGTTAAAATCTTCACCATCACATCTTCCATACCAGGGCTCAATACACACAAAGGGTGCATTTTTCTTTGTGGGTGACCAAATGCCGAAAAGGGGAGCATCAAATCTGATTGTAAGGTAATTCTTATCATTGTCAACAAGTGAAACTTCGGTTACATTACTATTTTCAATTATGAGTGCATCGTTATCGAAAACAGAATCGTGAAGCACAAAACTGCTTTGAACATCATATTTTTTTGGTGTATAAAGCCCGTCAGAATTAACAAGGCTGTATTTAATGTTCTTACCGTTCATTGTGAGCATAGTTTCACCTTTAGTGCAGTAAAAAGCAGGGTGTGCACCGATAGAGAAATAAATTGTTTTATCGTCAGTATTTTCTACTTTCCAACCAGCGATGATTTTATCGTCTTGAATTTCAAAAGAACAGATAAGACGGAATTTAAAAGGATATTTTGTAAGGGTATCTTCGTTGCTTGTCAATTCAAAAGAGAGTTTATTGTCCGTTTTTTCAATAAGAGTAAATTCACTATCTCTTGCAAAACCGTGCTGACCGAGAAAATATTCTTTTCCGTTGTATGTGGTTTTGCCATTTTTGTATTTGCCGACAACGGGAAAAAGCACAGGACTTTTTCTGCCCCAAAATGCGCTGTCGCCATGCCACAACATTTCTTTATTATCTTTTTTATTGAAAATTGAAGAAAGTTCTGCACCGTGGGTATCAACTGCAATTTTTAAGAATTCGTTTTCCAAATGATAAATCATAAATAAACTCCTTTCACTGTAAACTCCACCAAAGATGAATTTTAAAACAAACAGGTAATTTTGAATTTGTCGAACTCTTTTTCGCTCCCTCTTGGAGGGAGCTGTCTGCGAAGCAGACTGAGGGAGTGTACATAGAATAACAACAAACTCCCTCCGTCATTTTCTAACGAAAATGCCCCCTCATTGAGGGAGGGGATTATAATTGCAACGCAGTTTCGACATTTCACATTTCGCATTCAGTTAGACAAACTCCAATTTGACTAATTGTCATTCTGAGCGAAGCGAAGAATCACCTTGTCAATTCAACAGACCCTTCACCGCGTTCAGGGTAACTCAGACTTAAAAGAGTTCTACAACCTCCAACCTGATTGGGTATTATTATACAATAAAACAAAAGTTTAGTCAACAGATTAACAAACAAATGTTCGATAATTTTTTCAAAAAATTACAATAATTTTTTCGTTTTACTCTTTTATTTCTTAAAGGTTTGTGTTATACTATTAAAGGCGTTTGAGCATTTTTACGTGAAATTAAAAAGTCAGACGCTTTTAAATTGTAATTTTCAGTTTAGTTATAGATTATTTGATTTTGAGGGGGAAGTTAGCCTTGGAAAAAATCATAATAAACGGCGGCAAAAAATTAGTCGGCGAAGTTGAAATAAGCGGCGCTAAAAATGCTGTTGTTGCGATAATTCCGGCAACTATTCTCGCAGAAGGTGTTTGCAGAATTGAGAACATTCCCAATATCAGCGACGTTTCTGCAATGATTAAAATATTACGCCATTTAGGCGCTGAAATAAAGATGATTAACAAAAGCACTCTCGAGATTGACACTGCTCATGTCCGTACAAATATTGTCGAGCATGATTTATCAAAACTTATGCGTGCTTCTTACTACTTTATCGGCGTACTTTTAGGCAAATTTAACCACGCAAGAGTTGCAATGCCCGGCGGTTGTCAATTTGGTGTCCGCCCTATTGACCAACATATCAAGGGCTTTGAGGCACTTGGTGCAACAGTAACCATGGAAGAAAATGCCATGGTTGATGTTAAGGCAGAAACACTTTTAGGCACATCAGTTTACTTTGATGTTGTGTCAGTTGGTGCTACAATCAACCTTATGTTGGCTGCAGTTAAGGCAAAGGGTCTTACAATTATTGAAAATGCTGCAAAAGAGCCACATATTGTTGACCTTGCAAACTTCTTAAACTCAATGGGTGCTGATGTTCGTGGTGCAGGTACTGATGTTATTAAAATTCGTGGTGTGGACAAGCTTCACGGTTGCGAATATGCAATTATCCCTGACCAGATTGAAGCAGGAACATATATGGTAGCAGCTGCTGCCACTCAGGGTGATGTTCTTATTAAGAATGTTATTCCAAAACATCTTGAATCAATTACTGCAAAGCTTATTGAATGTGGCGTTGTGGTTGAAGAGAATGATGATTCAATTCGTGTTTATTCTGATTGTCGTCCAACCCATTGTAGCGTAAAAACAATGCCTCATCCCGGTTTTCCAACAGATATGCAACCTCAATTTTCAGTGCTTTTATCCGTTGCAAGAGGTAACAGTATGGTAAGTGAGAGTGTGTGGGACAATCGTTTCCGTTATGTTGAGCAATTGCTTCGAATGGGTGCAAGGATTACTGTTGATGGAAAATCTGCTTTTATTGAAGGTGTTGATGGGCTAAAGGGTGCTCCTGTTATTGCAAATGACCTTCGTGCAGGTGCAGCAATGGTTATTGCGGGACTTGTGGCTTCAGGCACAACCGAAATTGAAGAAATTCACCATATTCAGCGTGGATATGATAACATAATTGAAAAAATGCGTAGCTTAGGTGCGGATATCGAATTAAGAAACAGTCCTGATGACGAAAAAACCGTAATGAGCGTAGGTTGATAAAAAATTAAGGGACGGTTAATCACCGTCCTTTTTTGATATAATTTAGGAGAAATAAAAATGGCGAAGTTTTGTCCCTTGTTTTCATCATCAACGGGAAATTCAATATACATAGGTGGTGGAGATGATTCCATCCTCATTGATGTTGGTATGTCCGCCAAACAGATTGAACAATCTCTTTGGGGAATTGGTGTGGATGCTGACAGTATTCGTAATGTTTTTATCACCCATGAGCATTCTGACCATGTTAAGGGCTTGAAGGTCTTTACAAAAAAGCATAAATCAAGAGTTTTTATGACGGCAGGTACATACGAGGCACTTGCGAAAACGGATGCTCTTGACAATGTTGACGAGTGTAGAATTATTACTGACGACGGCATTGATGTTGGTTGTATGTTTATAAAACCATTTGCAATCTCTCACGACTGTATTGAGCCTTGCGGATATACTGTCGAAATGTCAAATGGCAGAAAACTTGCTGTTGCAACTGACCTTGGAATTATGACGGACACAGTTTTTAATGCGTTGAAAGGCTCTGACCTTGTTATGCTTGAATCTAATCACGATGTGAACATGCTTCAATGTGGCGGATATCCATACATTTTAAAGCGTAGAATATTAGGAGATAAAGGTCACCTTTCTAATGAGGTCTGTGCTGAAACTCTAGTGAAGCTTTTGGAAACAGGCACAACAAGATTCTTTTTAGGACATTTAAGCAGAGAGAATAATCTGCCTACACTTGCTTACCAGACAAGTGTTTGCGCACTTACAATGGCAGGTGCACAAGAGGGCGACGATTATTACATAAGAGTTGCAAAACCTGTGTGGGATGAAAGGGCTTTAATATTATGATGAATGTTCAACTCATTGTTTTAGGTAAGTTAAAAGAAAAATATATGAGGGATTTTGCTACTGAGTATGAAAAAAGACTTTCATCATATTGCAAATTGACGGTTACAGAGCTTGAGCCCGTGAAATTGTCCGACAATCCCTCACAAAGCGAAATTGACAATGCCTTAAACAAAGAAACACAGATGATTACTGCAAAAATCTTAAAGAATTCCTATGTGTTTTCAATGTGCATTGAGGGTAAACAGATGTCCTCTGAAGAATTATCACAAAAATTAGAAGATATTGCTCTTTCGGGAAAAAGTTCGGTTGTTTTTATAATAGGAAGTTCATTTGGCCTTTCGGACGAGGTCAAAAAAATGTCCGACTTTAAATTTTCGATGTCAAAAATGACCTTTCCCCATAAGCTTGCAAGAATAATGCTGACGGAGCAGATTTACAGAGCTTTTTCCATAAGTAACAATGGAAAATACCACAAGTAATTTATAGAAAAATAAAAATTTGTTATTACTTTGTTAAAATATTCCCTTTATAATAAAACAAAATAGAGGAGGGTGCTTTTATGCAGAAAGAAAAAATCCTTGTAGTTGATGACGAAAAAAATATTTGCGAAATACTGAGAATGTATCTTGAAAAAGAGGGATACTCTGTCGTTATGGCGCATACAGGACTTGATGCTGTCAATATGTTTAATGCTGAAAATCCTGACCTTGTGTTGCTTGATATTATGTTGCCACAGCTTGATGGTTGGCAGGTTTGTCGTGAAATAAGAAAAACAAGTGAAAAACCAATTATTATGCTCACAGCAAAGGACGAGGTTTTTGACAAGGTTTTAGGTCTTGAACTTGGTGCCGATGACTATATGACAAAACCCTTTGACACAAAGGAATTAGTTGCACGAATTAAGGCTGTTCTTCGTCGTACAACACAGGTTAAGGAAACTGAAGCAGTAAAAGAGGTTAAATACGATAAACTTTCAGTTAACCTTTCAAACTACGAATTGCTTGTTGATGGTGTTGCTGTTGATACACCACCAAAAGAGTTAGAACTTATTTATCACCTTGCAAGTAACCCTGACAGAGTTTTTACCCGTGACCAGTTACTTGACGATGTTTGGGGCTTTGATTACTATGGCGACAGTCGTACAGTTGATGTGCATATCAAGCGACTTCGTGACAAACTTAAGGGAGTTTCCGACGAATGGGAATTGAGAACAATCTGGAGCGTCGGTTACAAGTTTGAAACTCATGGCAAAAAATAATTTTTTCAGAAAAAGAGTGCAGAGAATCGGAAGATTTTTCACACATTTGCCTCTGTTTGCAAAGTATCTTACCATTATGACAAGTTTAATGTTGGTAAGTTATTTGGTTCTGGCTTCAGCTTTAACAGTTTTTCTTTCCACAAAATGGACAAAGGAAACAGAAGCCCTCTTAACCCAGAATGTTAAACAGAACGCAGAGTACTGTGGAACACTTCTTTCAAAATGCACTACAAATGATGAGCTTAACAGTGCTCTTGTAATAATATGTAATAATATCGGAATAACATCTAACGCTATTGATGCAGACATGCTTTTTAGCAATCCTTCAGGTGATGTTCTTCTTTGTCGTGAGGATTTTGACTATGGTTATTCATCAAGTAGTGAAAACTGTCCTGTTCACAGAGATTATGTCCTTACAAAATCTGTAATTGAGGATGCGAAAAAAGGACCTATGCTATTAAGGGATAAAGATGAAAGCGTAATGGATGAGTATTTCTTTATGGCTTCCTATCCTGTAACGGTCAGGGGAAATGTTGTAGGCGTTGTATTTGCAGTTAAACCTGTTCAGTCAAGTTTAAGGGAATACACTACAAAAATGGCAGGTATGTATCTTTCTTCTGCTCTTTTTGCTGCAGCACTTTCTTTCCTTGTCATTTATGCTTTTACTGCGAAAATGACAAAGCCTTTACGCCAGATGTCAAACGCTACAAAATCCTATGCAAAGGGAGATTTCAGTAAACGCGTTCAGGTGCGTGGCTCTGATGAATTGGCAGAACTTTGTAACTCCTTTAACCAGATGGCATCTGCACTTTCCATTCTTGAGTCCTCAAGGCGAAGTTTCGTTGCGAATGTGTCCCATGAATTGAAAACACCAATGACAACAATCAGCGGATTTATTGATGGTATTCTTGATGGCACAATTCCACAGGAACAACAGGGCGAATACCTGAAAATTGTTTCGAATGAGGTAAAAAGGCTGTCTAGACTTGTTGTGTCAATGCTTAATCTGTCAAAGATTGAGGCAGGGGAACTGGAACTTAAATACAAAGAGTTTGATATTACACAATTGCTCATTACCTGTATGCTTACCTTTGAGCAGGAAATAGAGAAGAAAGAAATCAGTATTTCAGGCTTTGAAAATATGAAGCCTACAATGGTTTATGCAGACGGTGATATGATTTATCAGGTTGCTTATAATCTTATAGACAACGCTGTTAAATTTACTCAGTCCGGTGGCGAAATATCAGTTTCTGTTGACCGTAAAATTGGTGGAAGCGTTATTGTTTCCATTACAAATTCAGGCGAGGGAATAGATTCTGAAGAAATCGGCAGAATTTTTGAAAGATTTTATAAGGTGGATAAATCAAGAAGTTACGATGTTAAGAGTGCAGGTCTTGGTCTTTATCTTTGTAAGACTATTATAGATATGCATGGCGGAAAAATATATGCTGAAAGCGAAAAAGGCAGTTACACAAGATTTACCTTTGAGCTTGAAAGCCAGAAGAAAGAATAATTCATTTATCCGAACGGAGGAATAAATATGGATGAAAACTGGAACAAGGATATGAATACGGGAAACGATAATCCCACAAGTCAACCTTCTCAGAATTCTGATACATCTTCTACACAATATAATAATACTAATTACAACAACACTTACAACGCACAGCCAACTCAGGGATATTACGGGAATTACAGACCACCTGTAAACAATTACTACGAGCCACCAAAGAAGAAAAAGAAAAAAGGTGCTAAAATTGTAATTGCCATAGTTGTTTTTGTGCTTATATTCTCAGGAATTGTGCTTGGGAACAGAATAATCAAGTATTCTACAAGACAGAATGAGCCTTCAGGGGATAATACAAAACTTGATTTGTTGCAACCGCCAGCATCCGACGAAGAAGAAACACCTGCCGAGGGTCCGCTTTCTTCAAAAGAGGTTTATAAGAAGGTCCATCAAAGTTCAGTTGGTGTTATTGTTTATTCAGGTAACGCAACACAGGTGAATTCTGAAGGCACGGGAATTGTTATGGGCTATAATTCCGATAAAACCGGAACATATATTATTACTTGTGCACATGTTATTGAGGCAAACAACCCTAAAATTGTTATCCAAACAGCTGACGACAAGCAGTATGACGGATATGTTGTAGGGCTTGATGCAAAAACGGATATTGGCGTTGTCCGCGTTGAGGGAACAGAATTAAAACCTGCAGACTTTGCAGACTCCTCTGCTCTTGAAGTGGGTGACGAGATATATGCTATCGGTAATCCCGGCGGTACTCAGTTCTTCGGTTCATTTACCGATGGTATGGTTTCTGCTATCGGCAGACCTGTTAATAGTCCCGTAGGATATGAAGTTGCCTGTATTCAACATACAGCACCTATTAACCCGGGTAATTCGGGTGGTGCTTTAGTTAACGAGTATGGACAGGTTATAGGAATAAACTCTTCAAAAATTGCTTCAACAGAATATGAGGGTATGGGATTTGCTGTGCCATCTGCAACAGTCAAGGAAATTGTTGATGAACTTATCAAAAATGGTAAGGTTATGAACAGACCTGCGTTGGGCATTGAATTTAGTCCTGCAACAAGTAATCAGGTTTATTCAATCATCCTCCGTGCAAATGATTTGCCTGCGGGTTCCATTGTTATTGCCGAGGTTTTAAATGGTAGCGATTTACTGAATACTCAGGTAAAAGAAGGGGATATGATTATTGCTGTAAATGGTAAAAATCTTGATTCCTATGATATATTGATGGAGGTTATTGAAGACGGAAAAGTTGGGGATACCTTAACTCTTACTATTGCAAGGATAGACGGAAATTATAAGGTAACTACATTTGATGTAACCGTAAAACTTGTTGATGAGTCAACAACAAGCAAGAAACAGGCATCAAATGAACCAACCTTCCCATTCCCATTCGAATAATTAAATCTATAACCAATCGGGCACAGTCTTAGGATTGTGCCTTTTTATATGGAAAAAATGAACAAAACCAGAGATAAAATTTTGTAACATAAGAACTGATTATTTGCTGTCATTCGTGTTGATTATGTGAAAAAATATTGTTATAATTATAGTTAATATATTAGGGGTGGTTAATTATGGCAGATTTAGAAAGAACTTATAAAAGCTTTACAGAATGGGAGGAGCCTTCCAAACAGACGGAATACACAGAGGAAACTCCACTTTTAGCACAGGATGGAACACTTCTTGCAAAGGGCTGGGCAAGACACAATTATTTTACTTATGACAGAAACATCTCAAATCCAAACTGGCGTAAAAAAGAATGGGATTTCTATGTTATCAGAAACAGAAGATTTCAGGTTGAGTTAAGCTTTGCAAATATTTCAATTGGCGGATATGTTTGTGCAAAGCTTATAAGCCTTGAGGAAAAGAAGATAATTGCAGAGGCTAACTATATTTATGTTGGTCAAAGTTCAAAATACCCAATGAATCCAAAGGGTGATGTGCCTAACTACTTCCGTGCAAATGTCAGAGAAGCACAGGTTGAATTTGACACTCGCGAAACATACAGAACACTCTGGTTCAGAGGTTTTGACCACGGAAAAGTTGTTGAGTGTAATTTCCATATGGATATTATGCCGGGACTTGAAAATATCACAACTGTTCTTCCTTTCAAGGATGAGCCAACCAGATATTTTATGACAACAAAGCAACTTAATATGCCTTGTGGCGGTACATACAGAATTGGTAATGATGTGTATGAATTTTCGAAAGAGGACACCTTCTGCTTTATGGATTGGGGACGAGTAAACACTCCATATGAGCTTGTGTGGTATTGGGGTACGGGAAACCACTATATTTATGATGAAAATGGTGAAAAACATCTTTTCGGTTTTGAAATCACATGGGCAATAGGTGATGAGAGTAATGCTACTGAAACCTGCCTTTTCTGGGACGGTAAGGCACACAAAATCGGTGCTGTTGATGTTAAGAGATTCCCTAAAGACAGATTTATGGAGGAGTGGGAGTTTGTTTCTGAAGACGGCAGATTTAACCTTACTATGACTCCGTTCTTTGATAACCATTCTGATGTAAATATCGCTGATATTGCCAGAATGCATTGTCATCAGGTTGAGGGTATATGGAATGGTACAGTTACTCTTGACGACGGTAAGGTTGTTGAAATCAAGGATATGTCCGCTTGGTGCGAATATGTTGAGAACAAGTGGTAAAAATGATACAAGGGTGGGAATTATTTCCTACCCTTTGTTTTTTCTACACTGTGTACAAAAATTTTAGGATATTTTAGTATATTTGAGTATTCCATTTTTTAAAATAATTGTGTATAATTAATGTGTAAAAATTTGATTATATCTCGGAGGCGAGAAAAAATGAGTAAACAAGAACTTTTTTGCGAGAAAAACGGTAAGCTTCATACATGGCATACCATACTTACAGGCTTCGCTTTTCTCACAACATCAATCGCGTGGGCGATTTATGACCCATACATCACAAAAATCCTTAACAGATTGCTTTCTGAATCTGCCTGGATTACAAACCTAAGCCAGAAGCTTAACGAGGCTTTCCCGGTGCTTGCAAAATTTGCAGAAACACAGGGTCAGGATGTTAATGTTGTAGGTGGCGGAATTACACTTGTTCCGCTCTTTATCGGTGTTATTATGACATTCGACAACATCTTCGGTGTTATCTTCCAACCAACATTTGGTAAACTTTCAGACCGTTGCCGTTCAAAACTCGGTAAACGCCGTCCTTTTATTGTTTATGGTGCTCCTACTTCTGCACTTCTTTTCGCACTTATTCCTTGGGTGGCATTAAGCAATTCTCTCCCTGCAACAATGGTTTGCATTATTCTCTTTGTATTCTCAATGTCACTCTGGCGTGCTCCTGCAGTTGCTTTGATGCCGGCACTTACTCCGTCACATCTTCGTTCAGAGGGTAATGCGATTATCAACCTTATGGGTGGTGTAGGTTCTGTTATCGGTATGGTTGCCGGTACTCTTGTAAGTGCTATCTACCTTGCTGTAACAAGTGTTAAGGTTACTGCTGAAAATGAACAGTTTACAAGCTTCCCGTATGTTTTCCTTTTAGGTGCAGTTGTTATGGTTATCGGTATGCTTGTTGTTCGTATCTGGGTTAAAGAACCTTCAAGCCTTGAAGAGGTTGCTGCAAATAATCAGTATGCCGACGAAAAAGCTGCTAAAAAGGCTGAAAAAGAAGCAAGAAAATCAGAAAAGCTTTCAAAGGGTGAAAGAAAGAGTCTTATCTTTATGCTTGGCGGTTTGTTCTTCCTTTTCTGCGGTACAAATGCAATTACAACATTCTTTGCACTCTTTGCAGAGGAAGTTCTCGGCAAGAGCACAGGCGAAGCAACAATCATGACAACATTATTTGCTGTTTGTTCCGCTGCTGCTGCAATTCCTGCAGGTAAAATGGGTAAGAAAATCGGCAGAAAGAAGACAATTCTCATAGGTCTTACAGTGTTTATGGCTGTATTCCTCCTCTACGTTCTTACACAGAATATGACACTTATCTGGGTAGCCCTTATTTTTGGCGGTTTTGCAAATATGTTTATCACAGTTAATACATTGCCACTTGTTCTTGATATTGGCGGTATTGAAAAGGTTGGTACATTCACAGGTTATTACTACACAGCAACATTCTCAGCACAGATTGCTTCTCCGATTATCTACGGTATTGTTCGTATGTTCACAGGCTCATATATGTCACTCTTCGTATATAGCCCAATTATGTTCATCCTCAGTATCCTTTGCATCATCTTTGTTAAACACGGTGAGGCTGTTCCTCAGGAAGTTGTTGACAAAATCGAAGAAGAAAATGCTGACTAATTGATAAATACCCTGCATTTGTATTATAGTTTAAAAATATGCCCACCGAGGGAATTCCTTCGGTGGGTTTTTGATGGTTTTCAGTAAATGGTGTAAGTTATTTTTAATCTTGTCATTAAACCTATCCGTACAATTTGAGAATCACCCCTGAAAAAACAGCAAAAGTTTTTCTGTACTTGCAAAATAAAGAATTCTATGTTAACATTAAAATACAAAAAATATGGAGATGATTTTATGAAAAAAGTAGTAAGTATCCTTCTTGTTGCAGTGATGCTTTTCACTATGTTTGCAGTAACAGCATCTGCAGCGAAGGCACCTACAATTATGGCAACAGCAGATAGCACACAGGTAAAAGTTGGCGACACTGTTACTGTAACAGTTAGCACAGCAAAAAATTCAAAACTTTGTGTAGCAACTCTTTCTTTACTTTATGATGAGGAATATTTTGAGGTTGTTGATGCAACTAGTGCAGGAGCATTCCCATCAGAAGTACTTAACGATAAGTTGCCCGGTGAAGTAAAATATGTTGGTGCAACAGTATCGCAAATCAGCGATATTTCAACAACTATTTTTGCTGTTGAATTCAAAGTACTTAAGGCAGATGGAGTAATCACATTTGATGCCAGCGAGGTTTATGTAGCTGATGGTGGAAAAGAAGTTGATGTTTCAGATAACTATTCACCTGTTGGAATTATAATTAGTGCTCCTTTTGAATGTGACCATAATTGTCATAAGGGCGGTATTGCTGGGTTCTTCTGGAAAATAGGCAATTTCTTCAACAAGATTTTCCGTATAAAGCAGTACTGTGAATGTGGCGCAGCACATTATTAATGTTAAGCGTTTCAAAGGATAGCGATAAAAAAATATACCCACCGAGGAAAAATCTTCGGTGGGTTTTTTGTGCCGATTTTCAATATGTGGTGCAAGAAGAAATTGCCAAGTTTTTTAGACAAAACGGATTTTAGATTTTACATTGCACCTAAAAATTCTTCAAGACAGAGGTTGTTTTCTTTAATTTCTGTTGCAGCATCAATGCCAACATAACGCCAGTGCCAAGGCTGATAAATCATACCTGTGGTTTCAGTTTTGTCTTCAGGATAACGGAGAATAAATCCAAAATGGTGAGCATTTAAAGTAAGCCACTTAAATTCTTGAGTTGAAGCAAAACCTGCACTTGCACTGCCTATATCAACTGCAAGTCCTGCACCGTTTTCGCTACAGCCTGCAGGTTCAATGCGTTTTTCTGTGTTCATTTTTGCTTCTTCTTCGCTCATTCCTGTCAGGAAGGACTGAAGTTTGTTGTTATATATTGTTTTTTGCGTTTGGTAACTGCAATAGCCTGAATACGGAGTAAGAGTTACTCCGTCAGCCTTTGCGGTGTCATACATTTTCTTGTAGGCTTCTGCAACACGGGAATCAACTGTTACCTTACTTGATTCAAGAATTGTTGATGTTGACGGAAGATAGTTTCGGTCAAGTGGATATTTTTTGCTGATTAAGGCTAAATACCAATTCTCACCTTTAAGCACCTTTTCAGGGTCATAATTTGTCCAGTCCGTAACCGGTTTTTCTTCGGGTTTTTCAGGTGTTTCTGATGTGTTTTCATCAGGTGCAGAACTTCCTTCTGTTGGAGTTTCCTGCGGGACAGTTGTATTTTCAACCTGATTTATGTGAATATTTACCTTGTTGTACTCGCCGTCACGGCAAAAGACAGCATATAAGATAACAAGCAATCCTAAAATAACTACAAGGGATGCTAAAAGAAATATTTTGATTTTAGATTGTTTCCTTTTCATAATGTGCTTCCTGTTTTGTGATTTATTATTGTATATAGTTTATTCTTTTTTTACTGTAATGTCAATATTTCCAATTTTTTTAAAAATAATAGTGACTTAACAAAAAATGTGTGATACAATAATATAGTATATATTCGTATAGTGGGAGGTTTCTGTTTTGAAAGCATACGAGAGTAATACTCACTACCCGTCAAAAGTTCGCGAATGCTCGAACTTTGCAATCAGGGAAATCAGAAAAGTTTGTAAAGAGATTGGTCCTCGTCCTGCCGGTTTTACAGGCGAAGAAAAAGGTCAGGACTATGTTGAAAAACTTATGACTCCTATTGCTGATGAGGTAAAAAGAGAAAAATTTACATTAAACCCTAAAGCATTTATGAGTTGGGTTATGATTGATGGCATATTGGCACTTGTTGCAGCTGTTTTAGGAATTCTCTGTTTTGCATTTAATATGCCGGAAACAGTTGAAATGATAATGCGAGTAACATCTGTGGCGCTTGTTGTTATTGCGGTATTCTTTTTGTTGGGCGAGTTCCTTTTCTACAAACCCGTTCTTGACCCGTTCTTTAAAAAGGCAGAATCAAGTAATGTCATTTGTACAAGAAAAGCATCAGGCGAAACAAAGAGAAGAATTATCATAGGCGGACATATGGATACTGCTTATGAATGGAGATATACTTACCTTGGTGGTCCTAAATTAGTTACAACTGTTGTTGTTTCTGCAATTCTTAGCCTTTTAATTACATTGGGACTTTCAATAGCAGGATTTTTCGTTGAAAACCGTACAGCAGAAATCGTAATGATTATTGTTCAGGCAGTTACAATCCCTGCACTTGTTTCAGTAATGTTCTTTGTAAACTGGAAGCTTCCTGTTGATGGTGCTGCTGATGACCTTACAGGCGTTTTTGCCTCAATGGCGACACTCCTTTACCTTAAACACAACGATGTTCGTTTTGAAAACACTGAAGTTGTTGCAGTTTCAATGGGTGCGGAGGAAGAAGGTCTTCGTGGCTCAAAGGCTTTTGCAAAGGCTCACGGAGAAGAATATAAAAATGACGGTGTTGAAACAGTTTTTGTAGCACTTGATACTCTTCGGGATTATGATTTTATGGGAATTGTCACAAAGGATATGACAGCAACTGTAAGTCTTGACAAGCAGGCTTGTGCACTTATGAAAAAGGCTGCAGAAAATGCTGGAATCGATGTTAATTATACAACCACGCCATTAGGCTCAACTGATGCTGCTGCTACACAGCAGGGTGGAATTAAGTCGGTTGCCTTTACAAGTATGGACCCTGCTCCTGCAAGATATTATCACACACGCGACGACAATGTTAATGTGCTTGAAATGAAAACACTTGAAGATTCACTTAAAATTGTTCTTGAAACAGTATTCTTGTTCGACGAACAAGGACTTAAAGACAGTTATTAAAGGGGAAAAATATATGAAAAAGAAATTTATTAAAATTTTGTCTCTTGCATTGGTTTTTACAATGTTAGCAGTTTCCTTTGCAGGATGCAATACATCAGCAGTACAAAAACCTGAAGCAGTGCAGGCAAAAACAGACCTTAAGGATGTGGCATTCAAGTTTACTTACGGTGAACTTAAAAATGTTCTTCCGGGTGATAAGCTTGCAACACTTTATGAGAATTTTAACAAGAAAACAGACGACAGAGTAGTTGAACTTTCGTATTATGAGCTTGTTTCAAAATATGGATCAGAGGAATATTTTGACAAAATCCTTGCTCTTATTTCTGAAGAAGAATGGGCACAGTTTACAGGAAATCAGCAAGAAGTTCTTGACTATTTCAACTCACTCATTAACGATATTAAGGCAAACGGCTCAGCAAGAGTTTCTTATAACGAAAATTTCTGGATTAACCATGGTGACCAGGTAGTTTTCAAGGACGCAAACGGAAATGAACTTGAAAATCAAAAAGAATTCCGTGCAGCGTTCCGTCTTTATGCAGATACAGCACTTAAAGACATCGGTTCTTTCCTTATGAATTGCTCACAAGACGATGCAACTGAATTCAATGCAGACTTAACAGATGTTATTTATCCTCTTGGTGAGAAAACTGCAAGTACATTGGCACTTAATGACCTCTATACTGACGAAAAAACAAAGACATATCCAATTTATACATCAATTATTCCTAACCTCGTGCATGACCTTGATGAAAAAGGCAACAACGCAGAGGATGAGGACGGCGAATATATTTTTGTCCCAAATGAGCTTACAAGAACAATTAATATTATGGTAAAGCCTGAAGAAGCAAGTGTTAAAAAGGCATTTACTATCCGTGAAAAAGACGGAATTATGGAACAGTTCAAGGTTGCTGAAAACTATCTTAAACTCAACTCCTTTGAAATCGGCTTTGCACCTTGTAAGATTATGGCAGGTATTAATGCTGTTACAGATGAAATGACTTATGTAACTTATGAGAAGAATATGGTTATAACAGCAAATATCACATTTACAGGCAGCCTTGCACAGTATGGTACAGTAATTGTTGAATTTCCTTGCACATCATCGCTTACATACAACTTCGGTTGGCCAACAGCTGAATAAGAATTGACTAAATAATTAAGACGGCAACTTTGTGTGCCGTCTTTTTTGTTGACAACGGAGTTTATAAGAGATAAAATAAACTTGTAATTAATTTCATTTGAAATGGGGATTGAAAAATGAAAAAGGTTTTAGCGATGTTTATTGCATTTGTAATGGTTATTTCCACATTTTCTCTTTTTGCATTTGCTAAAGAAGAGGTAGTGCCTGTTGTTGTATTGCAGGGATATTCAGGA
This sequence comes from uncultured Clostridia bacterium, assembly GCA_937898625.1. Lineage (GTDB taxonomy): Bacteria > Bacillota > Clostridia > Oscillospirales > Acutalibacteraceae > Fimenecus. The sequence continues at coordinate 91,849 of CALEJF010000006.1, forward strand.
CCAACTCTTGTTTATGCAGATGAAAACGGGGACCCTATAATCGATGAGGAAACAGGGGATGTTATCAAAGCCTGGCCCGTTGATTTTGGAAAAATCGGTGAGCAACTTGTGGAGGCATTACCTGAAATGGTGACAGGCAAGCTTGTGGGTGAGGATGCAATTGTTGAGGCAATTGTGCCAATTGTTAAGGAAACACTTATGCCTCTTGTAATTCTTGAGGACGGCACATCATGGCAGAATCTTACTTATTACCCAAAAGGCGCAGCCGCAACGCAGGTTTCAACACTTATTGAAAACAATATGCAACAGTATATTCCCGAAAGCGTTTTTGTAGAAGAAGCCATAGAGCGTGTTGGTGCAGAAAATGTTTTTGGTTTTACCTTTGACTGGCGAAAAGGTCAGGTTGATTACGCAAAGGCTGTTGACGAGTATATTCAGGAAGTAAAAGAAATCACAGGTAGCGATAAAGTTGATATTATGGGACTTAGCCACGGTGGTCAATATGGTACGACATATCTTTACTATTATGGTCATAAGGGCGATGTAAGAAATGCCATTCTCGCAAACCCTGCAACAGGTGGTACAACTCTTGTCAGTACAGTTTTGATGAATGAATATGTTGACCTTGATTTAAAGAATGTTATGAAATTCGTTGAACATATATTTGATATAGAAGAAGACTTTAATTGGATTTTCGACCTTCTTTCTTTAGAAAATATTGTTGGTGGTGCAAACAGAGTTTTGCAGGAAGAAAGAATTAATTACAGATTTTCTAATGTACCGTCACTACTTGACTTTGTTCCTATGGACAGATTCTGGGAGGTTGTTGAGCATATTGGTCTTAACCCGGAGAAAAATGGTAAACTTTATTATGATACAGTAAAGTATCACACAGATATCCATACAGGCACAAACCTTGCGGATAAGTTTGCAGAATTACAGAAAATGGGAACAAATATCGGATATATTGTTGGTTGCGGATATACTGCAGTAAGCAGTGTGGGAACAAATTCCGATTTCCTTATTGATACATATCTTGGCTCGGGTGGAGCTACTTGTGCTCCTTTTGGTGAGAGATTTGAACAAGAGTATGAACAAATAGGAACAATTTGTGACGACCCTTCACATTATCATATTTCACCTGAATTTAATATTGACGCCTCGACAGGTGCTTTACCTGACAGCACTTGGTATGTTTCAGGTCAGGGACATGGTCAGTATTTCAATGACCCGTATACAAGAGAGATTGTTTGTGAATTTCTTTGGGGAGGTCTTGAAAGCGTGTATGACGATGAGCGTTTCCCACAGTTTAACTATTCGCAGAAACACGCTGATAATGTCTACGCATATTTTAACAATACAGATGCAGGATACCATTCATCTGCTGATACAGAGTTTATCGTTGAAAATCTGTCATTTAACTCACCAATGCATATTTGGTGTGTGGAGATTAAGGGTGCAGATATAGAATATACACACAAAATTGATACCGTGCTTCAGGTTGGCGAAAAGTATGTAATGGACATAAGCGACATTTCACCTGAAACGGCAGAAAAGCCATTTACAGTAAGTGTGTCATATATTATAGACAATACAATGCACACAATAGCAACAAGGGAATTCAGTTTTATTGCTATGAGCGACGAAGATATGAAGATTTATTCACATCTGGCAAAGAAGACTGTGAATGATGAAGAAAAACCTGCTCCGGAAGAAACTGTTAAACCAGAAGTGCCTTCTCAAAAGCCTGAAACAGAAAAACCTGCAGAGCCTTCGACTCCTGTTGAGCCTGAAGTTAATAGACCGGTAACGGATGTTCAGGTGCCAAATACAGATTCGGATATTGCATATGTGGTTTTGCCCATAATTGCAATTTGTTTTACATCCTTGATATGCATTGTAGGACTTCGTAAAAAAGAAACTGAATAGCATATAGAAAAACCTCTCGGATTACTTCCGAGAGGTTAATTCTTTTAAAGTGCTTTAATTTTTTCGATGCAATCCTTGCAAACTGCCATTTTGCTGTTTACATTTTCTGTTGAACCACAGATTTTGCACACGGGTGTAAGTTTTTCAATCACGATTTTGCCGTCAATCTCTGTGATTTTCACCTCAGTCATTTCGTGAATCCCAATACTCTTTCTGTATTCAGCAGGAATAACAATTCGATTCATTTTGTCCATTTTTCTTACAAATTGCGTCATAATCAACGCTCCTTTTCTTAGTTTTGACATATTTTACCATATTCATTATATCATAAATTGTCGAAATTTGTAAAAGAAATAAAAAAATTTTATTTTTTATGAAAAAAATGAAAAAACAAGGGAAAAGGTGTGAATGAATTTTTAAAATTTCGTTACAGTAATATGGAATGGATTGACATTGTTGAATTTTAAGGGTATCCTAATATTAACAATTTTAAGGAGGGATAATAATGGATAATGTAGAATATATTATGCGATATGTTCTTTGTTTTCTGGCTATTGCAGTTATTTTAAACTGTGTTTTATCCCTTATACGCTTAAGACCAAAAAAGAAAGTTTATGCATTATTGGTAGATGTTACCAACCAAGAGCAATTCCCCATAACTTGCTACGAAACCTCCGTTGGAAGAAGCAAGGCTTGTGATATTGTTTTTTCAAATATGACCGTTTCCCGCTCACATGCAGTAATTGCATTGAGAAAAGATGGTTTTTATGTTTTTGATACAGAGTCCAAAGCGGGAGTTTTTGTAAATGGTGAGCAAATAGAGAAATCTCAAAAAATCTTTAATGGTGATGTAATTGCCTTTGGTACAGCTGCTTTGAAATTTTATATAGGTAGCGAAGCAGATGATGATATAAGTCATAAAAAGGATGCTCCGATTGCCAGAGCAACACTTACTAATCTTGCAGATAATAATGTGTTCAGACTTGAAGGGGACTATGTTACAATTGGTAGAAAAAGAGGAAGCAATATTGAAATTTCTGCTCCCTATGTTTCAAGGGAACACGCGGAATTGACTCTCCAAAAAAACAGATGGGTTATTGAAAATTTCAGTACGGTTACAGCAACAACATTAAATGGAGAGATTATTTATTCACCAACATACCTTGAAAATGGGGATGTTATTGAAATTGGTGATTTCGCATTCCGATATGAGGAAAACAGATAGTAAAATATGATAGCAAAGAACAGAAAGGCAGGTGGTAAATATGCTTGAGAAAACAAAAAATGTTAATCTTTATATAATGCTTTTTATTATTACTTTATTTCAGTTGATATGTCTTTTTACATTGTTGTTCAAAGCAGAGGATGAGTATAGATTCAGCATATTTATCTCCTTTGCACTATATATTCTTGTGGAATACCTGTATTTTATAGGGGCAAGGCTGATATTGAAAAGACGGGGTTTTGAGGTTGAACTTATCGCCTTTTTGCTTACATCCATCGGACTATCTATTACAGCAAGTGTTTATCCCGAGGGGGTAATTAAACAGTTTATTGCGGTTGTAATCGGAATTGTTGGATTTGTTGTGCTTCAATGGTTTATGCGTGAGTTAAAGCCCTGTATCGCCCTTCGGATTCCCGTTGCTGTTTTAGCCTTGGGTCTTATGGCGTTTGCTTTGGTTTTTGCAAAATATACTAACGGAGCGAGAAACTGGCTCTATATTGGAGGAATATCGGTTCAACCATCGGAGTTTGTTAAGGTAGCATTTGTTTTTGTAGGTGCGGCGAGTCTTGAAAAATTGCAATCAAACAAGAGTCTTACAAAATTTATTGTTTTCGCCTTTGCATGTGTGGGAATGCTTTTCCTTATGTACGATTTTGGCACAGCACTTATATTCTTCTTTACATTCGTAGTAATTTCATTTATGCGTTCGGGTGATGTGAGAACAATTCTCATTGTCTGCACAGTTGCCCTTATGGGTGGATTGCTGATTCTGTTATTCAGACCTTATGTTGCCAATCGCTTTCAAGCATTTGGTCATGTGTGGGAGTACTTTGACACTTCGGGTTATCAGCAGACAAGAACAATGATTTATTCTGCCAGTGGCGGACTTTTTGGAGTAGGTCTTGGAAATGGTCATTTAAGAGACATTTTTGCTGCTACGGAGGACCTTGTCTTTGGTGTGGTATGCGAAGAATTTGGTATGATAATGGCAGGAGCAATCATTCTCTCCTATGTTGCATTGCTTGTCTATTCAATTCGTCACGCAAAATATGCCCGTTCAACGTTTTATGCAATTTCTGCTTGCGGAGCATCGGCTTTGATTCTTTTTCAAGCAACCCTTAATGTGTTCGGGGTAAACGATTTGCTTCCGCTTACGGGTGTTACACTTCCTTTTGTCAGTCGAGGTGGCTCAAGCATCATCTGTTGTTGGATGCTGTTGGCATTTATCAAGGCAGTTGACAGAAGCACTTACAGATATGGAGGTGTTCGTCAATGAAATCAATTTCTCGAAGAGCATTAGTTCTTTATTTGATAGTCGCTTTGTTTCTTGCAGGTAGTGGAGTGTTATTTTATAACCTTGTAACTCATTCTGAAGAGTGGGCTATGAATAAAGCAAACAAGCACCTTTATAATTCCGGTTCGCTTGCAACGGCAGGGGATATTCTCGATGTTAACGGAAATGTCCTTGTAACAACCAAAAATGGTAGCCGTTCATATAATGAGGATAAGGCAATTCGTCTTGCAACGCTTCATACTGTTGGAGATAGCTCGGGGTATATTGCAAGTGGTGTACAAAGCTCGTTTAAGGATGAGATTACGGGATACTCATTGGTTGATGGTGTATATAATCTTCAGCGATACGGAAAAGGGAACGATATTACACTTACCCTAAACGCAGAAATATGCAAGGCAGCATATAAGGCTCTTGGAAATTATAAGGGTACAGTTGGTGTTATGAATTACAAAACAGGTGAACTGATTTGTATTGTTTCAACACCTACCTTTGATGTTTATAACAAACCAAAGGATATTCTTACTGACACAAGTGGTAAGTACGAGGCGATTTATCTCAATAGGTTTTTTTCGGGACTCTATACACCGGGCTCAACATTCAAGGTGATTACAGCTGCTTGTGCTATTGAGAATATTCCTGATATTTACGATATGGAATTCGTTTGCAAAGGTAAAATTCAGATAGGTGAGGGCTATGTGATTTGCAGTGGTACTCACGGAGAATTAAAATTTGAAGAGGCTTTGAACAAATCCTGCAATTGTGCTTTTGCAAAGATTGCTGAATTGTTAGGGACAGAAGCACTTACAAAAACTGCTGAAAGAATAGGGTTTAACAATTCCGGAATGCTAATAAACGATAAAATAACTTGTTCAAAAAGCAAACTCGATTTGTCACGGGCAAAACTCCTTGACCTTGGATGGGCAGGAATAGGACAATATACAACTCTTATTAACCCTTGTCAAATGTTGACGGCAATTTCCTCTATCGCAAATAATGGTGTGGCTGTTTCGCCATATTTGGTTTCACAAATCACTTCTCCAAGTGGCAAGGTTTTATTGCAAAATGAACAGCAACAGCTTGGGCAGTATTTCGCGAAATCTGTTGCTAAGGAATTGAACATTCTTCTTCGTTCAAATGTGAAAAACAGATACGGAGATAACCTTTTCCCTAATATGGAAATGTGCGGTAAAACAGGTACTGCTGAAATTAGCGATAATAAGGATGTAAAGCCAAACGGTCTGTTTGTGGGATATTCCCAAAGAGAGGATATGCCCTTTGCCATTATCGTAATTGCAGAAAACAGCAATTCCTCAATGAGTAGTGCAGTGCCAATTGCATCAAAGGTAATGAAAGCAGTTAAAAATGAATATACGGCATAAAAAAAGACGGGTTTTTAAAACCCGTCTTAATTGTTGCTTAGTTTATTTGTCGTGAACCTTTAACATACCAAAGAGACCACGGAAGAAACTACCGATTTTATCAAAGAAGCCTGCTTTAGATGTCAATGTGATAGTTTCTGTTTCTAAAACTGTACCCGCAGGAGTAACAAGTTTTACAGTGATTTTTGTATCACCATTTTTGTCAGAAGTGAACTTGCATGTTTCACCATTTCCGGATGTTTCTACTTTAAAATTACTGTTGTCTGTTGACCACTCGAATTTTGCATTTGCAGGAATAGCGTGTTTTGCATCAGCATAAAGAATGATAGCATCCTTGTGTTTGATTGTTGTAGTTGATGGAGTTCTGATAGCAAAATAGTCAGCAATTACAGCCTTTGTAAAGTTAATGGTTTTTGTTGATGCTAAACTGCAGTCTGCTGTAATATTTGTATCTTCCGTGCCACCTGTATTGGTATAAGCTTCTATAACATTACAGTAGATTTTGGCATTATTCTTTAAAACCTTAAAATTAATTGTGAATACGGTTGATGCAGCAGTTATACCATTTTCAGAAATGCCTGCATAAGTTACTACACCTGATGCATTTGTGTTAACTTCTTCAAATGCGAAAGTAGAATTTACTTTTGCAGAACCGCTTACAACCTGTAAGTAAGAAGCATCATACTTCAATTCGTAAGTAAAGGCAACGAGATTTGATTTGGCGGGAATTTTTACTGTAACTGTAACCTGGTCGCCCACTGATACGCTTGTTTTATTTGCTGTTGCAGTAACTGCAGGAGCAGATGCAGCAAAAACAGCAGGAATCATAGCAAAAATCATAAGAGCTGCTAAGAAAACTGATAATACTTTTTTCATTATTAATATCTCCTTTTAGTCATTTCATTTGTAATAACCGAAACTAATTATATTGCAATAAGGATATAAAGTCAAGTGAAATTGTCCTTTGAATACAAAAGTAGCGCATCATAATCGTTTTTGATTTTTTCGTTTATAACCATATTCAGCAGAGTGTTGAGCATCTCGCCAATTTTCTTCCCTCTGTATCCAATTTCCATTAAATCATTACCATTGATAGCAAGTTTTTTTACAGAAAAACATTCCTCGTTGCTTATTATTTCATCAATAATCAAATTGCAATTTCTATAGAATTCATTTCCGCGAAAAAACTTTGGATGCTGGGCAGAGTTGTCGCAATATTTTATTTCAATTAAGGGATATATCAACTCTGTACCAATCTGTGACATAATCTTTTTTAATCTCTTTCGGTCAGGAGAAACAGAATTATTTACCATAACAGGTGAGTCGTGGAATGCAACAAGAGTTACAACCTTATTTTTTGTGTCGTTATCAAACCTAAGTCTTGTGAGAACTTTCTCTGTGACTTCAGCACTCTTTTTCGGGTGTCCGTAGTAATGTTGTTCACCTTTTTCGTCAAAATGAGCAACTAATGGCTTTGCAATATCGTGGAAAAACAGTGCAAGACGGATAATTGCTTCAGGATTACTCTTTTCAACTGCTTTTAATGTATGAGTATAAACATCATAACAGTGATGACGGTTTTGTTGCTTAAAGTTTACACAAGGCTTTATTTCGGGAATGAAAACAGAGATAACATCGGAAAACTCCAACAAAACATTATAAGCGTTTTTGCCACAAATGAGTTTTACAAATTCTTCACGGATTCTCTCAGCGGAGATATTAAGAAGCAAATCCTTGCACTTGTGAATTGCTGTTTTTGTGTTTTCTTCAATAATAAAGCCCAAAACAGAAGAAAATCTTAAAGCACGAAGAATTCTTAAAGCATCTTCACGAAATCGGGTTTCTGCATCTCCAATACAACGGATAGTTTGATTTTTAATGTCATCAATTCCGTTTACAAGGTCGCAAAAACCATCAGAAAAATCGTAGGCAATTGCATTCATTGTGAAATCACGACGCACAACATCGTCCGAAAGTGTTTTTGAAAAAGTTACACTATCGGGATGGCGATTGTCAGAATAAGTGCTCTCGCTTCTGTATGTGGTTATTTCAAGGGGTTCATTGTCAATGAGTACAGTAACCGTACCGTGCTTAATGCCCGTTTCAATAACACGAAAATCACGAAAAACCTCTTTAACCTGTGGAGGAGTTGCATTTGTTGTGATGTCAATATCACCGATGGGGAGTCCCATAATGAAATCTCGCACACTTCCACCGATTAAAAATGCCTCATAACCACTATTTTTAAGTAATAGGACAGCGGTTTTTGAGGCAGGTTTAAAATTATTTGCTTTGTTCATTCAATGCCTCTGTGAGAGCAAGAGCTAACTGGTCAGGACAAGAGGTTGGTTTAAAACCACATTTAAGTCCCTTGATGAGAGGAATAACATCCTCTGCTTTTTTGCCTTCAACAAGTGCTGCAATACCTTTAAGATTTCCGTTACAACCACCGAAGAAAGAAACATTTTTTATAATTCCGTCTTCAAGTTGAAAACTGATTTCACGAGCACAAGTGCCACGGGTTTTGTATTTGTAATCCATTATATTACCTCGCTGATTTTATTTGAGAGTGCTACTAATTCATCCATTGTAAGTGCTTCTGCACGAGCTGTGAGAGAAAGTCCTGCATTTTCTACTGCAAGTGTGATTCTATCTTTGCCAATTCCCATACCACTTGAAAGTGAATTAAGAATGGTTTTTCTTCTCTGTGCAAATGCAGATTTAACCATTTTAAAGAAAAGTGCCTCGTCAGTTACCTTGTAATCACCTTTTTTAGTAAGGTCCAGTTCGATTACACAACTGTCAACCTTTGGACTTGGCATAAAAGAGCCACGGGAAACATCAAAAAGTTTTTTTGCCTGTGCATAGTAATTAACCGCAACAGTAACCGCACCGCTTTCCCTTGTACCTACCTTTGCACAAAGACGGTCAGCGGCTTCTTTTTGCACCATAACAATTATCTTGTTAAATGGTAGTTTTTCCTCTAAAAGTCGCATTATAACAGGGGAAGTAATATAGTATGGCAAATTTGCACACACAAAAATTTCCATTCCCTCAAAATGCTCTTTGATTATGGAGTCAAGGTCTGCTTTAAGAATATCCTCATTTATAAGTGTGAGATTATCATATCCTGCAAGTGTATCGTTAAGAACTGGGAAAAGTCTTGTGTCAAGTTCAACACAAACAACTTTGTCGGCTCTTTCTAAAAGTTCTTTTGTAAGAACACCAACACCTGCACCGATTTCGAGGACACCGATTTTACCCGTAGTCCCTTCTTTAACAGCCTCTGCCATTCGTGGGCAAACGGTTGGATTAACAAGGAAATTCTGTCCTAAACCTTTTGAAAATGTAACATTATGCTCACCCATAACTCTCTTAATTACAGAGATGTCGGTGAGATTATAGTTTTTCTTATCCAATATATTTTTCCTTTACTTTACCAAGTATTTTCATACCCTCAACGATTTTTTCGTCAGAAGGTGTTGAGAAATTCATTCTGAAACAGTTTGTTTCTTCGTCATTTATCATAAATGCAGTTCCCGGAACAACAGCAACCTTATTTGCGATACACTCCGTTACAAATTCAAGCATATTAACCTCTTTGGGTAATTCGCACCAAACGAAAAGACCACCTTCAGGACGAACATATTTAACGAAATCACCTAATTCGCTGTCAATAAGGTCGCACATAAGATTGAGCTTTCTGCGATAAATTCCACGGATTTTTTCAATGTGTGCTTCAACATCATTCTGTTCCATCCATTTGTCAACAAGCATCTGTGAAAATACAGGAGTATGAACGTCGGATGCCTGTTTACCAACTGTCATTTTTGCGATAATCGGTGATGGTGCAACGATATAGCCAACACGGATACCCGGTGCTAAAAGTTTTGAGAATGAACCTGCATAAATAACAATACCATCTTCGTCAAAGCTCTTGATTGACGGAATATCTTCACCTGAAACTCTCAAATCGCCATAAGGGTTATCCTCAAGAATGAGAAGACCATATTTTTTTGCAAGTTCATAAACTGCTTTTCTCTTCTCAAGGCTCATTGTAGCACCTGATGGGTTTTGGAAATTGGGAATTGTGTAAATAAATCTTGGATTAGTTGCATTCTTAATTGCATCTTCCAATTTTTCTATATTCATTCCGTCTGCTTCAACGGGTACACCTGCAAGGTTGCAACCATAAGAACGGAAACAGTTAAGTGAGCCGATAAAAGACGGACATTCACATATTACCGTGTCACCTAAATCGCAAAGTGCTTTTGTAGCAAGGTCCATAACCTGCTGTGCACCTGATGTGACAATAAGTGAGTCAAAATCTTTACCGATATTATATCTGTCCTTAACAAAACTTGTAAGTCTTTCAATTAAAGGTCTGTAACCCTCTGTAACACCATATTGTAATGCGGTTACGGGAGCAGTTTCAAAAATTTCTGCAGAAATTTTCTTAACTTCTTCAATTGGGAATGATGCTGTGTCGGGGTTGCCTGCTGCAAAAGGAATAATTGCAGGGTCCTGCGTTGCCTTTAAAATTTCACGGATTGCAGATGGCTGAAGTCCTGAAATTCTTTTAGAAAAATAATAATCCATTTGTCTCACCTGATTTTTAAAGAAATATGAAAATATTTTATCACAATATATATTTGTTTGCAAGTTGTAGTAAAAATAAAACTGCCCTTTCGAGCAGTTTTAGAATTATACCATTTCCTTTGCAAGAGCTTTGATTTGTTCAAGGTTTTCAGGCTTTACTGCAGAGTGGATTGTTACAATATTTTCTGCAAAGGTGATTTCCTTGCTGTTTTCAAATGCCTTTGCGATTTTGTTCTTTACAACAGGTGCCCAAGAGCCATTTTCGACGATACCAATTTTACGATTTCTGTATCCTCTTTCAGTAAGCTCATTTATAAACTCTCTCATAAATGGGAATAAATCGCCATTATAGGTTGTTGTGGCAAGAATGATTTTCCCGTAACGGAAAGCATCCTCAACAGCCTCTGCCATATCGCAACGGGCAAGGTCATTCACAACTACCTTTTTGCAACCTGCATTTTTAAGTTCTTCTGCTAAAATTTCAACAGCATTCTTTGTGTTTCCGTAAACAGATGTGTAGCAGATAAGTGTACCGTCACTTTCAACACCATATGATGACCAGATGTCATAAAGATTGAGATAATATCCAAGATTTTCAGTAAGAATTGGGCCGTGTAACGGGCAGATGGTCTGAATGTCAAGTCCACTTGCTTTTTTTAGGACAGCCTGTACCTGTGCACCGTATTTACCGACAATACCAAAGTAATATCTTCTTGCTTCACAAGCCCAGTCTTCTTCAACATCCAAAGCACCGAATTTACCAAAACCGTCAGCAGAGAAAAGTACTTTTTCTGTGCTGTCATAAGTCATCATAACCTCGGGCCAATGCACCATTGGTGCTAAAACAAATGTAAGTGTGTGTTCACCGAGAGTTAATGTGTCGCCTTCACCAACTACAAGTCTTCTGTCAGCATAATCTGTACCGAAAAACTTTTTCATCATCACAAATGCACGGTCAGTAGCAACGATAGTAGCATTAGGAAATTCTTCTGCAAATTTATTTATATTTGCTGAATGGTCAGGTTCCATGTGCTGCACAATAAGATAATCAGGACTTGCATCTCCTAATTCATTTTTAATGTTCTGTAACCATTCTTCGCCAAAGTTACGGTCAACAGTATCCATAATGGCGATTTTTTCGTCCTTAATAATGTATGAATTATATGCCATACCGTTCGGCACAATATACTGACCCTCAAAAAGGTCAATTTCGTGGTCATTTATACCTATATACTTTACGTCTTTTAACATTTTTATATCTCCTTATCCTAATAAAACATCAAATGCAAGCATTAAACAGAATCCTGCCAAAAGTGAATATGTAGCACCTCTCTCACTACCGTGAGAGTGAGTTTCGGGTATCATTTCGTCACTTATTACATAGAGCATTGTGCCGCCTGCAAAAGCAAGGGCGAAAGGCAGAATTGCTGTTGAAACAGTAACTGCAAAATAACCTAAAAGTGTGCCTAAAACCTCAATTGCGCCTGTGGCAACAGCAATTAAGAATGTTCGTCGATGACTTATTCCTGCCGCAAGCATAGGTGAAATTATAACCATACCTTCGGGAATATTCTGTAACGCAATACCACCTGCAATAGTTATAGCGTCTGCCATGTTTCCCGTACCAAAACCAACACCTGCTGCGATGCCCTCGGGCAGATTGTGTATTGCGATAGCAATTACAAAAAGCAGAATTTTATTAAGTTGATTTGTTTTGTCAGGATGGATTTCTTGGTCAACGCCTGTTAATCTGTGAAGGTGAGGTACTAATTTATCAATAAGATTGACACACAAAGCACCACAGAAAACACCCACAATTGTTACGATTAAAGAATATTTACCACCATATTCAAGTGATGGCAGAATAAGACCGATTACCGATGCAGAGAGCATAACACCTGCTGCAAAAGACAGAACAATATCGCTGAATTTATGGCTGACTTTTTTGAAAAGAAAACCGATAACCGCACCGATAACGGATGCTCCACCAACACCGAAAGCAGTCAATAAAACAATTTTCATCTTTTCACATCCTAATAAAGATAATACATTACTGCGATATCCTATTTATTTTATCATAAGTCCTTGAAAATGAAAAGAGGGAATTTATGAGATGAGTTTGAATCTATCAAACATAATCTACAAGTAATAATATAACAAAAAATGCCCGTCGAGGAAAAATTCCCCGACGGACTTTTTTAACAATCAACTATATTGGTGAATTCAAAGGTGGATTTTAAAACTATTGCCTGACAGGATGCGTCATAGTCCGTTTCAGAACATGTTACGTGACTGATTGACAAGTTTTGGGCAAACAATAAAAATGTGGCAATTTTATCAAAAATCCTATGTCCCTGCAGTCCTCCCATAGAGTAGGGAAGATAAATATCAATACTGACCTTTGATTTTACTTCTCGTTTGACAGTTGCAATTAATTCACCTGTTTCATTTGCTTCAACAATTTTATCGCCTATGGTGCATCCTTTTGCTGAAAGTGCAACAATGGGCTTCTCCAAAGGGGTTGGTTTGATTTCGTTTTCGTGAGCGATAACGAAAGTCAAATCACTAAAGTTTGGGTCATCGTGGATGCCCTGATAAATAAAATTTACAAAATTTCCGTTTACATTCATTTGCTGCCCTCCGTTGTTTTTCTTATGATTGCCCAGATATAAAGAGTATTGTCGTTAAACTTTATCTTCTCCGCACGGTCAATCATATATTTATTATTTTCGCTGTCGTGAATTCGGTGTGTATTGTCAAGCTTTGTAAGGTCGTGGTGGGCAGGACCTAAATAGAGATAAACATCATTTTTGTTTATGCCTATGGGCGTGTAATTCCCTTGCTGATAGAGTTTGTTCTTGTATCGCAGGGGCTGAATAAAAGCCTTGAAATGGGGACTTTGCCAACCATCCTTACCACTTAAATAAACTGTACTCCCGTAGGTGGAAAAAAGAGAATTGAAATTCATATTTCCACCGCCTTGAACACAAAATCCACATCTGTTAAATATTCTGAGGCTTGAAGGATTGCCTCGTCACGAATTTTTACTGCATTTTCAAAGCTACTGTTTTTGCTTTTGCTGATAGTTATGTCTCCTGCTTTAAAGGATGAAAAATTATCACTTTTTGAGCATTGTAAAAGGGAGTAATTATAGAGGGCGACACCTGCGCAAGCATTGATTACGGCGGGTTCATCTTCGTCTTTTATATCCTTTAGTCTTTTTGAGAGTTGACTACACGCAGAAAGGCAGAAGGGCATAGCTTTAATTGTTTCTTCGGGAGTCAAAGCACCTGTGTCTTCAAGCACTTGAGAAACTGACCATACATTAATCATGGCAGTCACCTAAAATTAAACATTCATAACCTTTGCAGAGTCTGCAAAAATTTTTGCGAAACCTGAAATCTGTGTAATTGCAGCGCGTTCAAGTTGACGGTCAATAAGACGGTCAAAGTCTGTCTGCACACCACCTGCAGTAACCATTTCAAGGGCATAGTTTTTGTCAAGGGCAACAATTTTCTTGTTAAGGTCTGTTGACTTGATAAGTTTTGCACCAAGAGGTGTAATCATTGTGCCGTTACCGTGGAAATTAAGTCCTGCAGGTGCATCGCGGAACTCAGCCATTGTGAGAAGCTTTGCAGTAACATCAGGAGATGCAATAAGTGTGTTCATCTCGTATGGTGAAAAACTGTTCCAAAGTTTAATCAAGTCTGCATAAGTGATGCTGCCGGCAGTTGCAGGAGTAATAACCTCAGCAGCGTTGTTGTTACCGTCACCGTCAACAAGAACATCAACTGCATCCTTAAACTGTGAACGTGCAATATATGCACCAATCTGACGAAGTGTTACTGTGAAAAGGTCAAGACGCTGAAAACGGATTGCCTCGTAAGATGCCACAAGCATTCTGCCACGCTTTTTGAGAGTGACAAGATTTTCTTGAGTATGTACAACTGTTTCAGGAATTTGTGCACCTTCTGCTACTTCTTTGAGTTCTTTTTCGTCAGCAGTAGGGATTGATGTGATTGTTCTGTAATCAAGACCTTCAATATTTGTCTTTGTTGCGATAATTGAATCAAGGTGCTTACCTTCTTCAATACCTTGACGAACTGCACGGGAAACATATTCAGGGAAGAGCACGGCAGAATCAGTTGTTGCAAAGAATTTGTCAACTGTTGAACTGCCTGCACCCTTGAGCTTGATGTCGAATCGCTTTAACTGACGCTCAAATGCGTCAAGACCTTCAAGGCTTGTACCCTTGTAATTTTCACTTGGGTCAACGCTTTCAAGTTCTGAAAGGAAGCCCTTTCTTGTGCCGTAAAGTCCTTTGTCGAGTTTGATTGTTTCAAAATTAGCCATATTTTTTCTCCTTTTTACTTAAAATTTAAACTCATTATTTGAGTCTGTAGAATTTTCTTTTGTGTAAAGTTGGCTGACAGGCGGAATAATTTTGTGAGCCTGTTTTGTAAGAGATGCGCAAAGATTCTCAAGTGTTTCTGATGAAAGATTTTTAAGAATTTCATCAACACATTCCTCTTTAAGAGTTGGAATGGTCAAAGCAAAATTTTTCTTTGCACTCTGAATAAGAGAATTGCGATATTTTTCACCGTCAAGACTCTTTTCTTTAAGGGAATCCATATAGTCAGAAAGTTTGTGAAGTTCTTGCTCATTAAGAGTAAGGCTTTTTTCTTCTTTAATGGATTTCAAAATGTTTTCCATAGTTTTCTCCTTTTTAAATGACTTGGTAACACCTGCATTTCTCTGTGCCGGAACTGCTACAAAGGACCATTCATAAGCATCTGTAATACCCGAAATTGTTTTGTAGCAAGTGTTACCATTATATTTTCTACCTGGAATGTGATTACAATGACCATCTCCACAGATTGAGCAAATTCTGCTTTCGGATGCACAACTTACACTAACCTCTTTTTTGATGCCACTTTCAATATCCTTGATGAGTGATGCATTTTTCTCACTGCGTACTGTGTAGCACCAAGCTTTGAGATAGGTGTAATCTTTGCCATCAACAGTTTTTCTTGTGTTGTCGCAAATAACTTGTGTTTTGTATGTACGGCAACTCTGGTCCTCACTTTTCATACTGTGGTTTAGAATTCCGGTTTTACCTACAAAAAGCTTTTCAAGAGTTTTAAGAGCATTTTCATCAAATCGTTCAAAATCACGGTCGATGTCGTTGTCACAGAGAACAACACTGAAAGTAAAAACATCTTCTTTTTCTAATTTTTTTAGAGTATGCTCATTGATTAAAAGCATATCTTCATCCTTTGGAATTCCTACATCATTTGTTGTAGTGTATGATTTTTTAATCATGTTTTTCACCTCCAATAGCCTTTGCCTGAGCAGAATAAAGGTCTGCACGAGCCTGTTCAACTGCATCTTGCAAAGTGATTTCGTCCCACACGACTTCTACTCCGTCGCTATTGCCACAGAAACGCAAAAATAATGAACAAATCTTTTCAATTACAGGTGTGAGAATTCGTCTGTATGCAGTCAATTCTGTTGTGAGAGCGTCTGCTTGTTGTGATGACATTCTTTCGGTTGTGCTCCACGAAATGCCAAGCATAAATGGTGGAATGGAGAGTTTTGCAATAATTTGTTCAAGCATCTGTTTTACGGGAATTTCACTATCTAAAATCTGACCATCAGCACCAATAACTTTAATCTGCACATCGCCAACAGCAACAAAATCCTTGACACTGTTGCCGTTCATAGCATTTGACCATTCGTTTGCAATTTGTGTTGCTCGCTCCTTGGCATAAGCACGGTCAAGCATATCTGAGCCGGGGTTATATGTAACGGCATATCGCAGATTTCCTGCTTTTTCCCAATTCTGTCCCATGGAGTTGTAGATTTTCATAAGGATTGATGCTACAAAGGGAAGACCTTTTAAGATGGAGTTCCCCGTAATGCTACCTGCCTCAGGATTAAGTGTGGAAAACATGACCAAATCCTGATATTCAACGGGAGTGCCTGAAAGGGAGTCGGAACGACAGATAAGCACTTCATTAAAATTTTTAGGATTTCTTTTAAGGCATATATTCCTTATTGGTACATTGTAAAGGGAATATATTCCGTCATAGTCCGTGATAATTTCACCTGCGGATGTGCCGAAAGTGAGCAGTTGTTCAAAATATGTGTCAATAAACTGCTGAAGTCCTTTTCCCGTACCGCCAATATTTATGTTGCGAACAAAATTGTCAAGTTGCTTTTGATTTTTACCATTGTTTGATACCACGGAAAAACCACCCGTAAGACGCACAAGCTTAAAAATTGCCGTATCAATGATAGGTATTGCTTCACGAAGACTGCGATAGAGGTCGGGCTGATTGATGCTTGAGGGAAAGAAGTTGCACAAACTCTCAAAAGGTTGGGAAGAAGATGTTTGTGGTGCACTCACACAGACTTTTCTTTTCCCCAGTTTGTCGAAAATTGACAAGTTATTACCTCCTTTTAGGTTCTTTCTACGGACATAGCAAAGAATGAACTATCCGTATTATAAAGAGCAGTTGCCACGAAATAACGAATATCGTCCATAGCGTGGTCATACTCTTTTTTTGGAGTGTCGTTGACACTGCCTGAGTCCCAACGGTATTGAGAAAATTCCCTCAATGTGTCCGTACATGAACTGCCGATAATAATTTTTTTGGTTTTCAGTTTTTCCGAAACCTTACGGATTCCGTCCGCCACGTTGTTTTTGGCGGGAATTACACGGAATTTGCCTTCTCGCCGAATACATTCCATAAAGGATGCAGCCGATGGGTCAACTATCACCGCTTCAATTCTTTTACCATCTGCAAGAGTGACTAATTCGTCATAATACTCTTTGTCGGTCATCTGAAAGCCTTTCTGCTTTGAATCGTGATAGAATTCCTTGAGTCGATACCATATTCCGTCTTTTTCACCCCACAGTCCGAAAGAAGCAGGGTTAACTGTTCCGTAGTCACAAGAAATGTAATACTGATTACAGCTTTCGGGGAGATTATAGGTCGTATGCTCTTTCTCACTGAAAAAAGGATATACAAGACCGTCAACTGCAACCCATTTACCAAGCACAAAGCGTTCAAAAAATGCCCCTGAATAAAGACTCTTGTATCTGTTTTTGCTTTTTTTCGAAAGGGATGGATTGTCGTCCATCAGAAAATGAAGATAGAGGCAATTTTTCGTTTCGGCTTTTTTAATCCACTCGGTATAAAACCAATGGCGAGGATTTTCGGGGTTACAGTTAAACCATAGTTTTGAGCCGTTGACAGAGCATCTTGCCAATGCCTGTTCAACAAACGAACGGGGCATCAAAGCAACCTCATCAAGTAACACACCGCAAAGGGTGATACCCTGAATAAGGGATGCCGAGGACTCGTCCCTACCGCCAAAAAGATAAAATCTGTTACTGATTTTTCCTTTCTGTATAAGTATTACATTTGCCGATTTTGTTTCCTTTATGGTAAAACCTAAATCCTTGAGCAACGGCAACAGAGGAGTGATAACATTTCGTCGTAGAGAAGATATAGTCTTACCACAGATTGCAAAGGAACAGTCTGAAAACCGATAGAAGCTCCATAAAATGAAAGAAAGAGACATACAAAGAGTTTTTCCGCTTCGCACAGCACCATCGCAGATAATGGCATCATATTCTTTATGGGGACTGTTTTCACACCACCAATTAAGCACCGTCATCTGCTTTTGGGAAAAGGAGTGAAAGTTAATTTGCGACATTATCTTCACTCTCCGTTTTGTTTCCTGCACTTCTTTCAAGTGCCTCATAGAAGGACATAGCACCCAAATCATTTCCGCTTTGAGAAATGAGGGAAAGTCGTTCCAAAGCCTTTAATCTGTCAAAGAATTTAATCTCCATACCCTTTCCGCTTGTGAATTTGATTTCTGACACATTAAAAAGGTCAAGACTATCAATGTCGGGGGAGGTGTTTTTATCAGCGGAAAGAATGAGTTTGACCGCATCAGTAACAGAGCCGAAAGCAAGGCGTTGAAGTCCCGCAGATATAAGCGCTTCGTCTGCAAGGGCTTCTTTTTCCAGCTCGTTGATTTTCTGACGGATACTTTTCTTTGATAAAAGGCTTACAGCACGACATTCGGGTAAGGTGGTAAACCCTGCCCTTATCGCTGCCTCACGGGGATTTCTCAGTCGCACATACATACTACAAAAATCCGCTTCTTTCTTTGTGAGTTTCTTTGTGTTCATTTTTAGCTCCTTTCTTGGAGAGATTTAAAGGGTAAAATACTTATAACTTCTTCACTTTTACCTTATACTTTAAAAAAGTCCCTCCATATATAGCTCCGACAGGCAAAAACGTCCCGCAAAATGCGGGACGAATTAAAAAAATCGGCAAAATGTTAACAAAAAGTTCACAATTAACCCATATTCACGCCTTGACAGGGGAAAAAATTGGTATATAATATAAAACATATAACCGGTTATTAAATAACTTGGTTATATATTTTTGTTAAAAAAGAGGATGTGTAAAATTGATTTCAAGGGTAAAGAATCTGGAAGCGGAGTTTAAGAGATATCACATCTTGCATCATGAAATACTTGACGCAAAATTCCGTGAGTACGGATTATGTTGCGGTCAACCACCCATACTTAAATATTTGAGTGAGCACGAGGATGCCACGCAAAAGGAAATTGCAGATTATCTTAATGTCAGTCAGCCCGCTGTGGCAAAGGCGCTCAAAAAGATGGAGGAGTCAGGCTTTATTGTTCGTTTTGAGAATAAAAACGACTCACGATGTCACAAACTGAAGCTTACAAAAAAGGGCAAGGAAATAAAGCGTTTTGCTGATGACTATTTCCTGAATATTGATAATGTAACTTATACAGGTTTTACGATGGATGAGATTGAACTTTTGTCATCCTTCGTTAAACGGATGAATGATAATTTAACAGCTTTTGCAAAGGAGGGCAAAAATGCTTAAACTATTAAGACATGCTAAAAAATATGTTGTTCCGGCAATTTTGTCACCGATTTTAATGATTGGTGAGGTTGTTCTTGAACTTTTAATACCACTTGTTATGGCTGATATTGTCAACCTTGTGCAAAGTGAAATGACAGAGGATAGTATGAACACTATTCTTCGCCTTGGATTAAAGATGCTTATGTATGCATTGGGTTCACTTTTCTGTGGTGCTATGGCAGCAAGAATGGCAGCGGTTGCAGGTATGGGTTTTGGTGCTTCGCTAAGAGAGGAAATGATGGGTAAAATTCAGAATTACTCCTTTTCAAACATTGACCGATTCTCCACGGCATCACTTATTACAAGAATTACAACTGATGTAAACTCCGTGCAGAATACATTTGTTATGATGATAAGAATGTTGTTCCGTGCACCTGTTATGTTTGTTGTGGCACTTGCAATTACAATTGTTAAAAGTCGTCAGGTGGCTATGCCGTTTACGGTTGCATTACCGCTTATTGCAATTATTCTTATAATCTTTGCTCCAATTGCTATGAAGAGATTTAAGAAAATGCTTAAAATGTTTGACGGATTTAACGCCTCAATTCAGGAAAATCTTACCAATGTAAGAGTTGTAAAGTCCTTTGTTCGTTCAGAATATGAAAAAGATAAGTTTAAAAAGGCAAACGATGACCTTATGTATGCAGGAATCTATGCAGAAAAACTTATGATTATGGGTATGCCGACATTTACAATTATTATGTATGGCACAATCCTTGCAATTCTCTATATTGCGGCAAAAGCTATTGCTGCCGAGGATTTGCTCATAGGTGATTTCTCTGCGATTTTCACATATGTAATGCAGATTTTAATGAATTTCCTTATGGTTGTTATGCTTATTGCTCAATTCTTTATGTCACAGGCAAGCGCAAAGAGAATTCACGAGGTTTTGGATGAAATTCCTGATATAAGGGATGATAAGGCAACAAAGACAAATGTTAACAATGGCTCAATTGAGTTTAAGAATGTTTCATTTAGATACGCAGGTTCACAGAATAATGTAATTAATAACGCCACATTTAAAATTGAAAGTGGCGAGATGGTGGGAGTTATTGGTGCAACAGGCTCTGCTAAAACAAGCCTTGTGCAGTTAATTCCGCGTCTTTATGATGTGACAGAGGGAGAATTGCTTGTTGGTGGCATCAATGTTAAGGATTACAAAATCCATAATCTTCGCGATGCTGTTAGTATGGTGCTTCAAAAAAATGTGCTTTTCTCCGGCACAATCGCAGAAAACCTTCGTTGGGGTAACAAGAATGCTACTGACGAAGAAATAGTTGAGGCTTGTAAAATTGCCGATGCACACTCTTTTGTATCTTCATTCCCCGACGGTTATAATACTGATTTAGGTCAGGGTGGTGTAAATGTTTCGGGTGGACAAAAACAGCGACTTTGTATTGCCCGAGCAATTCTAAAAAAGCCTAAAATTCTTATTCTTGACGACTCCACAAGTGCAGTAGATACATTTACTGACTCAAAAATCCGTAAAGGACTTCGTGAATGTATACCTGATACCACAAAGATTATTATTGCACAAAGAATTTCATCTGTTTCAGATTGCGATAAGATTATCATTCTTGACGAGGGTGGAATAAACGATATAGGTAACCACGAGGAATTACTCCAAAGAAATGAGATTTATCAAGATATTTATAATTCCCAGCAAAAGGGTAGTGACGATTTTGATGTGATGGGAGGTGCGTTATAATGCCAGGACCAATGGGCGGACCGGGAAAACACGGCAGGGGAAAGCCTGTACAGAAACCTAAAAATACAAAGGGTACACTCAAAAGACTTTTTGGATATATTTTAAAGCACAAGGGCTTGTTCTTTGGTATGCTTATTTTCGCAGCAATCAGCTCAATCGCATCTGTTTCAGGCTCGCTGTTCATAAAGCCTATTATTGATGACTACCTTACTCCTATGATAGGTCAGGAGTTTACAAGTGAACTGGTAGCTCCACTTATTAAAATGATGTGCGTAATGGGTGCAGTATTCCTTTTTGGTGCATTGGCATCCTACGGACAGTCAAAGTGTTCAGTTTGGCTTACTCAACGCACTCTCAACACCTTGAGAAAAGACCTTTTTGACTCTATTGCAGATTTGCCAATCAGTTTCTTTGACTCACGACCTCACGGTGAGATTATGAGCCGTTTTACCAACGATGTTGAAACTCTTCGTCAGTTTATCAGTCAGGGTGTGACACAATTCATCTCATCGGGTGTTATGATTATTGGGTCCTTCTTTATTATGCTGTTTTTGAGTTGGCAGATGACTCTTATCGTGTGTGCTATGGTGGTTGTAATGGTGTTCATTACAAAAACACTTGGTAAAAAGAGTGCATTCTATTTCAAAAAACAACAGGAGCAGTTGGGTACAGTTAACGGATATATTGAAGAGATTATCGAGGGACAAAAGGTTGTTAAGGTCTTTAACCATGAGGATGAAGTTGTTTCTCATTTTTACGAAATTAATGAAAACCTTCGTAAGTCCGCAACAAGTGCAAACTCTTTTGCAAATATGTTGGGACCAATTATGAACAACCTTTCCCACATTACCTATGCTCTCACTGCTGCAGTTGGCGGACTTTTAGCCATCAAAAAGGCTATGACAGCAGGTGATATTGTTGCATTTCTGCAGTATATCAGAAGCTTCACACAACCTATCTCAAATATCACACAGCAGTTCAATAATGCACTTATGGCTCTTGCAGGTGCAGAAAGAATTTTTGAAATTATTGACCAGAAACCTGAAATTGACGAGGGTTATGTTATGCTTGTCAACGCAGAGTTGGATGCAAATGGTGAAATCAGGGAAACTGAAAAAAGAACAGGCATCTGGGCTTGGAAGCACACTCACGGTGACGGAACAGTCACTTACACCCGCCTTGCAGGTGACATCGTTTTTGAAAATGTTACATTCAGTTACGACGGAAAGAAAACCGTTCTTAATGATGTTTCACTTTATGCAAAACCCGGTCAAAAAATTGCATTTGTCGGCTCAACAGGTGCAGGTAAGACAACAATTACTAACCTTATTAACCGCTTTTATGAGATTGATGAAGGTAAAATTCGATATGATGGCATAAACATTAAGAAAATCAAAAAAGACGATTTGCGTCGTTCATTGGGTATTGTTTTACAGGATACACACCTCTTTACAGGTACAATTGAGGATAATATCCGTTACGGAAATCTTAACGCAACCCACGAGGATGTGGTAAAGGCTGCAAAGATAGCAAATGCTCATTCATTTATCTCAAATCTTCCTGACGGATATAACACAATGCTTACAGGGGACGGCTCAAACCTTTCACAAGGTCAACGACAACTTATCTCTATTGCTCGTGCAGCAGTTGCAGACCCGCCCGTACTTATTCTTGATGAGGCAACAAGCTCAATAGACACAAGAACAGAAAAGAACATTGAACAGGGTATGGATGCACTTATGGAAGGCAGAACGGTTTTCGTTATTGCCCACCGTCTTTCAACTGTGCGAAATGCAAAGGCAATTATGGTGCTTGAAAACGGCAGAATAATTGAGCGTGGCGACCACGATGACCTTATAGAACAAAAAGGTAAGTATTATCAGTTATATACTGGCAACTTCTCAGAGAATTGATTATTTTTTTCACAATACTGCGTGTCTGTCGGCTCGCAGTATACCTGATACGGCTTCGCCTTGGACATATTGTCTTGCAAAAAAAATAATTCAATTTCAGTTATGGTGTCTTTTTTCGCAATAATTGAATACACGCAAAATGAAGGCAGGGATTTCCCTGCCTTTTTGTTTATATAATCTTATTCTTTCGTTTTCCACTTTAAACTTTTAACTTTCCATTTTCTTCAACATTAATGTTGTAATATGTTCGTTTTGAAGATTCTTTGTAATTTTTTGTAACAAACTGCACAAATGCCCGTAATGAATTTTGTTACCAATTTGACTATTTTGTGCAAAAAGCACTTGAAATCGCAATTTTATAGTGATAAAATGTATCTGTATAAGTAGAATTATGCTTTATTGAAATATGCGAGGTGATGAAATGACGGAGGCAGGAAATAATTATGAGGCACAAGTTCCCGTGTATCTTTTCCATCAGGGCAATAACGCCCGCACTTATGAATATATGGGTGCTCACCGAGTGGACGACGAAACAGTTGTTTTTAGAACTTGGGCTCCAAATGCAGTTTCGGTTAGTGTGACAGGTGACTTTAATGGTTGGAATGACGAGGCTGATAAAGCTCAGCGTGTTACAGCAGGAGGCATCTGGGAGGTTTATATTAAAAATGTAAACCTATATGACTCATATAAATTCTGCATCACAACTAAAGACGGCAGAAAACTTATGAAATGCGACCCATATGGTTATCATATGGAAACCCGTCCTGACAATGCTACAAAATACTATGAGTTAGGTTCATACAAATGGACTGATGCTAAATGGGAAAAGGCAAAGCGGGAAAAAGCGCAGTATGATAAGCCCGTTAACATTTACGAGGTGCATTTTGGCTCGTGGAAGCAGTATGAAGATGGAAATTTCTACTCATACCGTAAAATGGCAGAGGAGCTTATCCCTTATGTTAAGGAAATGGGATACACTCACATTGAGTTTATGCCACTTACGGAGTATCCGTTTGACGGCTCGTGGGGTTATCAGGTAACAGGATATTTCGCAGCCACATCCCGTTATGGCACACCTGACGATTTGATGTATCTTATTGATATGTGCCACAAGAATAATATCGGGGTAATCCTTGACTGGGTACCTGCTCACTTTCCAAAGGATGCACACGGACTTTATGAGTTTGACGGTACTCCCTGCTATGAATATGCAGACATAAGAAAAGGCGAACATCTTGAATGGGGAACAAAGGTTTTTGACTTCGGCAGAAACGAGGTTCAGTCCTTCCTTATTTCAAGTGCTATGTTCTGGCTTGATAAATATCACGTTGACGGTCTTCGTGTAGATGCAGTTGCTTCAATGCTCTATCTAAATTATGGTAGAGACGACGGACATTGGATTGCAAACAAAGATGGTGGTGTTGAAAACCTTGAAACTGTAGCATTCCTTAACAAACTCAGTATGAATGTTTTCCGTGATTATCACGGCAGTTTGCTTATAGCAGAGGAAAGTACAGCATGGCCAATGGTTACAAAGCCTGTTTATATGGGTGGGCTCGGGTTTAATTATAAGTGGAATATGGGTTGGATGAATGACATTCTTCGATATTTCTCAATGGACCCACTTTACAGAAAAGGCAACCACGGTTGTATTACTTTCTCGTTCTTCTACGCATTTTCAGAGAATTTTATCCTGCCAATCTCTCACGATGAGGTTGTTCACGGTAAATGCTCTCTTATCAATAAAATGCCCGGAACTTATGAAGAAAAATTTGCAGGGGTAAGAGCCTTTATGGGATATATGATGGCTCATCCCGGAAAAAAACTTATGTTTATGGGTAGCGAATTTGGTCAGTTTATTGAGTGGAATTATAAGCAAGGACTTGACTGGTTGCTTTTAGAGTATGATGCACACAGACAGTTGCAGAAGTATTTTAAAGACCTTAACCATTTCTATAAGGACAACGCTCCACTCTGGCAGGTTGACCATTCTTGGGAAGGTTTTTCGTGGATTTCAGCGGATGACAACGATAATTCAGTAATTGCATTCCGTAGAATTGACGAAAAAGGCAAAGAAATTATTGCAGTCTGCAACTTTACACCCGTATATCGTGAAAATTACAAAATCGGTGTTCCTGCAAGGGCTAATTACAAGGTGATTTTCAATTCCGACGACGAGATTTACGGTGGTTCGGGTAAAGGACAGAAAGAAAAAATCAAATGGGAAAAGACTCCGATGCACGGATTCGAACAAAGCATTTCTCTTGATTTACCACCAATGTCAACGATTTATCTTAAAAAGACAAGATAATAAAATATACTATCATCCATTTAAGGAGGAAAAAATATGGCAAGAAAACAAGAATGTATTGCAATGCTTCTTGCAGGAGGACAGGGAAGCCGTCTTGGAATTCTTACAAAGAACATTGCTAAACCAGCTGTTCCATACGGCGGTAAATACAGAATTATCGACTTCCCGCTTTCAAACTGTGTAAACTCCGGCATTTCAACTGTTGGTGTTTTAACACAGTATCAACCTCTTGAACTCAACGACTACATAGGCAACGGTCAGGCTTGGGATTTGGACCGTGCTAACGGTGGTGTTCACATTCTCTCTCCATATCAGCAGATTAAGGGAACAGAGTGGTATAAGGGTACAGCAAACGCGATTTATCAGAATATTAATTTTATCGACCGTTATGACCCTGAATATGTTGTAATTCTTTCAGGTGACCATATCTATAAGATGGACTATAACAAGATGCTTGAATACCACAAGGAAAAAGGTGCTGCTTGTACAATTGCAATGCTTGAGGTTTCTTGGGAAGAAGCAAGTCGTTTCGGTCTTATGATTTTAAATGACGACAATTCAATTCGCGAATTCGAAGAAAAACCAAAAAATCCAAGAAGTAACAAGGCTTCAATGGGCGTTTATGTGTTCACTTGGAGCAAACTTCGTCAGTACCTTATTGAGGACGAGAATGACCCAAATTCAAGTAACGACTTCGGTAAGAATGTTATTCCTAAGATGCATGCAGATGGCGAAAAGATGTTTGCATATCTCTTTGATGGTTACTGGAAGGATGTTGGTACAATTGACAGCCTTTGGGAGGCAAATCTTGACCTTCTTAATCCAAAAGTGGACCTTGATTTGTCCGACACAAGCTGGAGAATTTATGCAAAAACTCCTGCTTCACCACCTCACTACATTTCAGAAAAAGCAAAAGTGCAGAACTCTATGATTTCAGAGGGCTCAAGAGTTTATGGTGATGTTGACTACTCAATCCTTTTCAACGATGTTACAATTGAAGAGGGTGCAGAGGTTAAATATTCAATCGTAATGCCCGGCACAGTTATTAAAAAGGGTGCAGTTGTTCAGTATGCAATGGTTGCAGAAAATGCAGTTATTGAAGAGGGTGCAGTTGTAGGTTTAAGTCCTGAAGATTGCGCAAATCGTGACGATTGGGGCGTTGCAGTTGTTGGTGCAGGTGTTACTGTACAAGAGGGCGCATCAGTTGCACCAAAGGCAATGGTCGATGAAGATGTAGTAAAGGAGGCTAAATAAAATGACAGGTAAGAATATTGTTGGTATTATTTTCTCAAATGCTTATGACGAATGTGTCAGCGAACTTACAGGTATCCGTACAATGGGCTCAGTTCCATTTGCTTGTCGTTACCGCCTTATTGACTTTGCTCTTTCAAATATGGTAAACAGTGGTATCGAAAAAGTTGGTGTTCTTACAAAGAGTAATTATCAGTCACTTATGGACCATGTGGGTACAGGTAAACCTTGGGATTTGTCCCGTAAAAATGACGGTCTATTCATTCTTCCTCCATTTTCAACTAACGAAACAGGCGGAAACCGTGATAAACTTGCATCTTTAAAGGGCAGTATGGGATTTATTAGCCGTTCAAACGAAGAATATGTCCTTCTCACAGACTGTAACACAGTTATAAACCTTGATATTGAGGCACTTATGGAATACCATAACGAGAAAAATGCTGATATGACAATTGTTTATAAGAATGGTAAAAAGCCTAATCTTACAGATGTAATTGTTCTTGACTTAAATGCAGACAGCAAGGCAGAAAAGGTTTCAATTTCTCCCGTAACAGAGGAAAATGTTAATTTCTCACTTAATGTAATCCTTATGAAAAAGGCACTTCTTGAAAGACTTATCAACGATGCAATAAGCCTTAATTACAAGGATTTTGAGTCTGATATTATTCAGAGAAATGTTGAAAAACTTAACATTTACGGCTACGAAGCAAAGGGATATTCAGCAGTAATTGAGTCAATGGAAAGTTATTTCAAGGTTAATATGGAACTTCTTGACCCTGCAAACTGCGACGACCTTTTCAATGCAGACAGACCAATTTATACAAAGGTCCGTGATGATATGCCTGCAATCTATGGCATCGGCTCAGATGTTAAGAATTCTCTTATTGCTGACGGCTGCATTATTGAAGGTACAGTTGAAAATTCAATTCTTTTCCGTGGTGTCAGAGTTGAAAAAGGTGCAGTTGTTAAGAATTCTATCGTAATGCAGGATGTTTTTGTAGCACAGAATGCAACTCTTAACTGTGTTGTTGCAGATAAGAGTGTTGTTATTACACCAAACAAGACCCTCTCAGGTGCAGAGAATTATCCGGTATATATTGGTAAGGAAATAGTAATCTAGTCTGGGCTCCACCCTTGAGGGGGAGCTGTCTGCGAAGCAGACTGAGGGGGGTAAATAATGACAACCACGGAAAAAGCGAAGAGTTTACGAAAAAATGCAACTCCTTGGGAAAATAAACTGTGGTATGAGTTTCTTAAAAATTATCCTATCAGGTTTCGCAGACAACAGCCTATCGGTCAATATATTGTTGATTTTTATTGTTCAAAAGCTAAAATTATAGTCGAGGCAGACGGTGGCGGTCATTTCTATGATAATAAAATAGAATATGATAAAGAACGGGATTTGTTCTTGCGGAGTAAGGGCTATATAGTTTTGCATTTTACAAATCTCGAAATAGATAAAAATTTTTATAATGTCTGTTCTGTAATAGACAGAGAGGTTGAAAAACGAATTTAACCCCCCTCAGTCTCGTTACACTCGACAGCTCCCCCTCAAGGGTGGAGCCTATTAAAACATTTTTGAAAGGAAAAATACATGAAAGTTTTATACGTTTCAAGTGAGGCACTTCCCTTTAAAGCAAGTGGCGGTTTAGGTGATGTTGCAGGTAGCCTTCCACAGGCACTTCGCAAAAGACTTATCGGCGCAAGGGTTGTAATGCCTTTATATGACACAATTAGTCAGGAACTTAAAGATACAATGAAATTTGTTACAAGTATTTCTGTTCCTGTTGCATGGAGAAGACAGTACTGTGGTGTTTTTGAAGCAAAAGCAGGTGGAGTAATCTACTATCTTCTTGACAATCAGTATTATTTCAAGCGTGATACTCTTTACGGATATTATGACGATGCAGAGAGATTTGCATTCTTTGCTCGTGCAGTCCTTGAGATTATCCCACACATTGATTTCAAGCCTGACATTATTCATTGTAACGACTGGCAGTCAGCATTGACTCCTGTTTATTACAATACACTTTATGCAAATCGTCCCGGATTTGAGAATATCAAAACTGTTTTTACAATTCACAACATTCAGTATCAGGGAACTTACGGTATGGACCTTCTTGGAGATGTTGTGGGTCTTCCCGAGAGTGCAGCTTCCCTCCTTGAATATGACGGCGACTGCAACTTTATGAAAGGTGCTATTGAATGTGCCGACAGAGTTACAACTGTTTCTCCGTCTTATGCTAACGAAATTCTTGACCCATGGTATTCACATGGTCTTGACCCGATTCTTAATCAGCGTTCTTGGAAACTCTCCGGTATCCTCAATGGTATAGACACAATTCTCTATAACCCTGAAACAGATAAGGATATTGAGGTTAATTACACAGCAGAGGACTTCCAAGAAAAGAAAAAAGTTAACAAGGCAAAATTACAAGAATATTTCAGCCTTCCCGTAAGAGAAGATGTGCCAATGATTGGTATGGTTACCCGTCTTGTTGGACATAAAGGCCTTGACCTTGTTAAGGCAGTCCTTGACGAATTGCTTGCAACAACTGATGTTCAGTTTGTAGTGCTTGGCTCCGGTGAGTGGCAGTATGAAAGCTTCTTTAAAGAGATGGCAGATAAGTATCCAGATAAAATGGGACTTAAACTTGGCTTTATTCCATCACTTTCAAAGAAAATCTATGCAGGTTGTGACTTGTTCTTAATGCCTTCAAAGAGTGAGCCTTGCGGACTTTCACAGATGATTTCACTTCGTTATGGTACAATTCCGATTGTCCGTGAAACAGGTGGTCTTCGTGACAGTATCAAGGACAGTGGCGACAATGAGGGCAACGGATTTACATTCTCAACATATAACGCACACGATATGCTTTATACAATTAAGCGTGCGATTGAGGGTTACAGTAATAAAGATGGTTGGAACATTCTCGTTAAACGTGCTATGGAATGTGACAACAGCTGGGGCAAATCTGCTAACGAATATATCCGACTTTATAAGTCAATACTTAAATAATAGCGAAAAACAGGGCTACCTTCGGGTAGCCCTGTTTTTATGTTTAATTCGCCTTAATTTTAATAATTTTGTTATATCCCATTCCGCGGATTGTTACGGGGATACCAACATTTTTGAGATACGCACCTGATTTTTCGTAGTTTTTGTCGTTAAAGCTAAAGGTGTAAATCTTGTTGTCGTCAAGTCCTTCAAACAAAAGCGGAATTTCCTTTTTCATAAAACTTGTTGTGAGAGATGCAATAAAGGCAACGGCTTCCGTTTTGTCCTCACTTACATAAAGGTTGAAAAGAATTTCATCTTTCTGCGCATCAAGAATTCTGTATAGGTCTCCGAATTGCACAAGGTGACGGATTTCCTTATAGAGTTCTACATTCTTTTTGCCAATTGCAAGGTCTTCACGGCTGTATTTTGTAAGGTTACCGCCGATACCTAATGAACCTTGCATAGCAATATTGAAACGGAAATCAAGACTCATAGGGGAATTGTACCAGTTAACATCCGTAACCCATGCACGCATAACCTTTGTGGGACGAAGATATGTAAACCATTTCTGCATTGTCATTCTGTCAACGGAGTCAGTGTTATCGCTTGTCCATACTTGGTCAAAGTGGAGTAATGCACCATAGTCACTTCTGCCACCACCCGATGAACAGCTTTCAATAGCAACATCGGGGTGTTTTTCTTTAAGACGGTCAACAATATCGTAAACTGCTTGCGTATGACGGAACCATAATTCCTGCGGACATTCAAGATTTTCGCCACCTGTTTCGGAAAATGGTCTGTTCATATCCCATTTGATATATTTGATATTGTGTTTTGTCAACATTTCGTCCATACAGTTGAAAATATATTCCTGAACCTCGGGTCGAGTCATATTAAGAACTAACTGATGACGGAGAGTGTGCGCATCCCTTGTGACATAGTTATATGCCCAGTCGGGGTGCTTGCGGTATAAATCGGAGTCAGGATTAACCATTTCAGGCTCAAACCAAAGACCGAAATCCATTCCTAAATTATTTACATTTTTAATAAGCTCGTCAATGCCACGGGGGAACTTGCGTTTGTTGACATACCAGTCACCAAGACCTGCTCTGTCGTTATTTCTCGCACCGAACCATCCGTCGTCCATAACAAAAAGTTCAACACCCATTTTAGCAGCAAGTTTTGCAAGGGCAGTCTGGTGTAAGGAGCTTACATCAAATTCCGTTGCCTCCCAAGAGTTGTAAAGCACAGGAAGAGTTTTATCGTTAAACTGCTTTGGCAACACGTGGTTGATTGCAAACCGATTCATCTGTCGGCTCATTTCACCAAAACCTGCCTGTGAATAACCACAGAAAACCTTAGGTGTTTCAAGAGTTTCATTTGCTTTTAAGATGTATTTGAAATCGTGGTCGTTAAGGCCAAGGCTTATTCTTGTTGTGTAGAAAAGGTCACGGGTGCAAAGGACTTTGAAATTACCACTGTATGCAAGTGTGCCGAAATAAACATCGCCCTGCTTTTCGTCAGCATTCTGATACGCAATAAAGTATGGGGATTGATTGTGCCCTGTTGTGCCTCGCTTACTGTCAAAAACGAGAGCTCCGCCCTCTAAAACGGATTCGGTTTCAACATATTCGCCACCCCAACTGCCGTTTGTGTTTTTAATTGTGTAAGGCTTAACACTTGGAAGAGTCAATTCAGCCGAAAAAACACGGTCAATAGTTATGTCCTTGCGGCTTGTGTTTTTGATTTCTGCCCAACGAGTGATAATATCGTCATTGTCCTGAATTTGGTATTTCAATGCAATTTCAAGGAAGTAAAAACTGTCCTTTAAGGTTACTGTAAGTGTGTTTCCTTCTACCTTTGCATCAACAAATTCAAGGTCAATTTCACGGCATTTATCAGCAAATTGCACTTTGAGGTCGCTCTCACGATACATTGTGCCACCGAAAACGGTGAATTCCTGCTTTGCCATATCAAGGCGTGTGTGGTTGGAGTTTTCATCCCAGATGTCCTTTGCCTCGTAGTCATTGAGATTACATTTTTTGCCCCAGTGTATGTGACGGTTGTAGCCATATTTGTCAATTCCCAACACATAATGGGTGTTTTTAGTTTCAAGAACAAAAATGTTGTTTTCAAGAATATGTATTGCCATAATTTGTCCCTCGTGTTTTCATAAAATTCCTATGGGATAAGTATAGCAATAAAGGGGAAGAAATGCAAGATAACAGAAACAAAAAAGTGTTCGACAAATTTGAATTTGTCGGGCTCTTTTGGTTTCTTGTCTCCCCTGAAAGGGGAGCCGAGAAAACACACATCAATCATCCCGACAAACTCCCAATTTATTTAAATCATTTTAAATTTTTTACGATATGTTTGTTACACAAAAGCGATATGTTTTATAAAAACACGATATGATATAAATTCGCATTTGCGTCAGCAAATATATCGTATGCGTCAGTATATATCGCACCGAAGGTATATCGCAAATTCCATCAGGAATTTATATCGTTGTGGCGAAGCCACATAAACTCCAATTTACAAAATTATACACAAGAGTCCGTTACAGCCTTCGTTAATGACTCTTTCCAAGGTTTCCTGAAATTTCATTCGCGCATCCGTGGGCATATGGTAGAGTTTATTGCGAAGCCCCTCATTGACAAGTTCATTAAGAGATTTGCCGAAAATATTTGAATCCCAGATTTTTCTTGGGTCATCCTGAAAACCGTCGAGAAGATATTTTACAAGTTCTTCCGACTGACTTTCACTCCCCACAATTGGTGCAACCTCTGTTTTGATATCCGCTTTCATCATATGTATTGATGGCGCGGATGCACAAAGTCGAACACCGTATTTTCCGCCCTGCTTTACTATTTCGGGTTCTTCAAGAGTTAACTCGTCAATGGTTGGCATAACGATTCCGTAACCC
Source organism: uncultured Clostridia bacterium (assembly GCA_937898625.1). Taxonomy (GTDB): domain Bacteria; phylum Bacillota; class Clostridia; order Oscillospirales; family Acutalibacteraceae; genus Fimenecus. The sequence goes on from CALEJF010000006.1 coordinate 124,367, forward strand.
GTTGTCTGTACTGCCTCAAGGGCAGATTTAATTCGTTGGTACTCTTTCTTGATTTCCGCAAATTCCTTGATACAAGCAAGTAATCCCTGCTCGTTTTCGACAGCAACTCCTGTGGATTCTTCAAGGATTTTGTAGAAAAGCTCGTTGTTCATTCCTACGGTAATCCAAGCACTGCCAACACTCAAATCCATATTGGTAATTCTTGCGTCAGTAATATGCTCGCATCCCAACAGAGTATCCGTCATCTGGCTGATATCACGGACAAAATGCACATCTTCAATAGATTTTAAAACATATTTGTAGGTTTCGGTTTTAAGTGGATGGGTCTCGGGCAAAGTAACAAGCCATAGGGGTAAATCAACACCGATTTCTTTCACGGGGAATTCAAACAAAATCTGTGTAATTATCTCCTTGATTTCTTGCTCGTTAAGTTCAAGGCAGTTGACTGCCATAACGGGCACACAGTATTTTCCTGACAGTTCGTCAGCAAGTTTTTGAGCAGAGTCACTTCGTGGTGACATACAGTTTAAAAGTACAACAAAGGGTTTCCCCAATTCCTTTAATTCATTAACAACTCTCTCTTCGGCTTCTTCGTATTCATCCCTTGGAATGTCGCTGATACTACCATCGGTTGTGATTACAAGTCCGATGGTGGAATGTTCCGTAATAACCTTTTTTGTGCCGATTTCTGCTGCCATATTAAACGGAATTTCGTTTTCATACCAAGGAGTTCGCACCATTCGTGGCTGGTCGCCCTCAATATATCCTAGTGATGAGGGCACAATATATCCAACACAGTCAATCATTCTCACATTGAAACTTGCATTGTCGGGCAGAGTGATTTTAACTGCATTTTCGGGAATGAATTTTGGTTCGGTGGTCATAATCGTTCTGCCCGCCGAGGATTGCGGCAACTCATCGGTGGCTCTGTCCTTCATACCGCCATCTTCCATATTGGGAAGCACAACCGAGTCCATAAATCTTTTGATAAAAGTTGATTTTCCCGTTCTTACAGGTCCTACTACACCTATGTAAATGTCACCACCGGTACGAGTGGCAATATCGCTGTAAATACTTGAATTATTCATTTTTATCCCTCACTTTACATTTTTGGAATAAGCAATTTGCATTTTTCTTTTACGGTTGACTCAGTCATTTTATTCTCTCGCATAATTGCATCAACTGTTGTGTTGTATCTCTCTGCAATATTCCAGAGTTGTTCGCCTTTTTCACAGAAATACACAGTAAGAGATGCAGTTTTTATGGTTTTTGGATTATCTTTATTGACACTCAAATCTGTGATAATAAGTTTTTCGTTTTCACAGAAAACAAAACCACTTACATTGATTTCAATACGCACATCAAGGGTGTTACCGGCTGCAATAATAAAACTGTGTGCACTCACGGTACAATTTGGTTTGCAGGTTAGAATTGCGCCGTCATTTTCTACGGGTTTCTTATATTCATAAGGCACCATTCGTTGTGCAAAGCAGATTTCGCCCTTTGAATCCTCATAAATCATTTCAACAGTCACTTCGCCGTTGACAGAGGCAGAGTCCTCTGTAAGAGTGAATGTTGACGATATATCAGGACATGTCAGACTGAATACTTTTGAGACTCCTGTGTTACTTAAATCTGCCACACCACGACAGAGGAATGTGTCTTCAATTTTATCTTTAAGACTTACAAGGTAAACCACACTCTTTTTGCAGTCTGTTTCGTATTTAACAGAATAGGCATCTCTGATGGCTGTGATATTCTTGTTTTCATAGCAATATGCAGAAAGGTTAAGAGTTGCAGAAATATCAAGAAGATTTTTATTCCCTGCCGAGTCAAAACGAGGTTTGATTTCAAGTCCTGTAAGGGTAAGGTGCGAATCAATCTGACAGTTTTCGTTAATGTCAGGAGCTTCTATAATCTGATTTATGTTAACAATGTTTTCAAGGGTTTGCACATTACAGGTGTCAGCCCCCGTAAATGCAGTATGTAAAACCAGTTGTGCCTTTAAAAATAGTTTGTCGCTGACAGTTTTAATCTCCTCGATTATTCCGTAACCGTAGGAGGAAATTATTGCACCGATAGGTTCATTTAATACTCCTGCGTCACAAGTCTCACTCACATTGAAAGTTTTTTCAACAAGGCAAACAAGATTACAAAGTGATATGTTTTCGCTTTTGCAGGTTATTCCGTCACCATTTGCACCCGTAACCATTTCGCATTTCTTTTTTTGTCTGCCTTTCGCAAAAATCGTAACTGCACCATGAATTTCAAATCGTCTTTGTCCCGAGACTCTGTAATTGATATAATCCGTCTTTGCTCCCACCAAGTAATCCGTTAGGCTTTCACCTGACTTTAACTCAAGTTGCTTGGAAAAATGAATATTCTGTTCGTGACAACGAATCTTATTTTCCTCACAAATGTAAAGTGTTCTCACTTTGCATTCACACTCAACAGTTAGCCTGTCGCCGTTTACACGGTGGGACTGGATGTTGGGGATACAGGTACACCTTAAAATTCTCACCATATCAGGAAGATACTCGGGCAGGGTAATATCGCAGTCAACGGCACATTCTCCGCTTCCTCCAAAAACTGTTTCGCAAAGGTTCACACTGTCCTTTAAAAGATTAAATTCCATCATTCTCGCTCCTTTTTAGCCTGACTATTCAGTTAAGTGTATGCTGATTGTTTACATAAAATGCAGAATGCAGAATTCAGAATGCATAATTGTTTAAAAACCACATTCTAAAATGATTAAAAAAATGTAATAACTGTTGAAAAATATGGCGTTGTGTGGTAGAATAATACGAATATAATTAGAATGCGAGAGGTATGATTTTATGTCAGGACATTCAAAATGGAGTACAATCAAAAGAAAGAAAGAAAAAACAGATAACGCCAGAGCAAAAGTGTTTACAAAAATTGGTCGTGAAATTGCTGTTGCTGTTAAAGCAGGCGGTGCAGACCCGGCAGGTAACTCAAAGCTCAAGGATGTAATCGCAAAGGCAAAGGCTGCAAATATGCCAAACGATAATATTGAAAGAGTTATCAAAAAGGCAGCAGGTGAAGGCAGTGGCGAAAATTACGATGAAATCGTATATGAAGGCTATGGTCCATCAGGTATCGCAATCATTGTTGAAACACTTACAGACAACAGAAACAGAACGGCAGCTGATGTTCGTCATTACTTTGACAAGTTTGGCGGAAATATGGGTCAGAGCGGTTGCGTTTCCTTTATGTTCAATCGTCAGGGTGTAATTCTCTTTGAAAAAGAGGGTATTGACGAAGACCAACTTATGGAAGATGCACTTGAAGCAGGTGCTATTGACTTTATCGCAGAAGACGAAATCTATGATGTTCGTACAGAGCCAAATGATATGGGCGCAATTCGTGACGACCTTGAAGCAAAGGGTTACAAATTTGTTTCAGCAGAAGTTGAATATGTTCCAAGCACATACACAACACTTACAAACCCGGATGACATCAAAAATATGGGCAGAATGCTTGAAATGTTTGATGAGAACGACGATGTACAAAATGTATATCATAACTGGGAAAACGAGGACGACTACGAGGGATAATTTCAGTGATTTGGCGTCTTTTCGCTTTTGCGCCGTCGACATACACCGTATGCCTTCCGTCTTAAAAGCAAAAATACATCCAAATCTCAAGAAATTCTTTGTTTAATCAAAACAGAAATTCATCAAAAATAACTACAATCAAAAGCAAAACTACATCTATTTTACAAGCAATTCTCAAATAATTTTGCATTCTGCATTCGGCATTCAAAAGGAGTGGTATTGTGAAAATTTTGATATCTTCACAGCATTTTTATCCAGATAACTTTCGTATTAACGATATTACGAAAGAATTAGTGGCAAGAGGTCACGAGGTAACTGTAATTACATCCTTGCCTGACTATGCAACGGGAAAAGTCCCTGCAGACTGCAAGGGCTTGAAGAATAGAAAAATTGACTGGAATGGTGTAAAGGTTATCCGTACCTTTTCATTTTCGCGAAGAACGGGTCTTATTTTCCGTATTCTCAACTACATTTCTTTTTTCATTTCTTCAACATTTAAAGCACTTACACTCAAAGAAGATTTTGATGTTACAATGTGCTATCAAACATCGCCAATACTTATGGCAAGTGCTGCAAGCACCTATGCTAAAAAACACAAGGTTCCTTTCTTTGACTATTGTATGGATATCTGGCCCGAGGCTTTAAAGGCTTGGCATGTAGGTGAGGAAAATCCCCTTTTCAAGGTTATGCACAGATATTCAAAGAGTATTTACAATGGTGCTGCTTTGGTAGGTGCTTCATCAAAGCCATTTATGGATTATCTTCATAATGTGAATGATGTGCCATGGGAAAAACTTGTTTATCTGCCACAACATGCTGAAAGTCTTGACCTTAAAGAAAAGACAAAGGATGGCAACACGGTTTTTGCATTTGGCGGAAACATTGGTGCAGTACAGAATATTGAATGCATTATTCGTGCAGTTGCTGAAATCCGTGATTTAAACGGATATTCCGTTGAAATTTACGGTGACGGAAGTGAACTCCAGAACTGCAAAAAGCTTTCAACTGAACTTGGAACTGACGAGAAAATTACATTCTTCGGCAGAGTTACTTGGGAAGAGCTTAAAGAGAGATATAACAATGCAGACGCATTTTTGTTGACACTTAAACCCGAAGGGCTTATAGGACAAACTGTTCCTGCAAAACTTCAGGAATATATGTCAGGAGGTCGTACTGTTATAGCATCAATTGATGGTGCGGCAAAGGAGATTATTGAGGAGTCAAGATGCGGAATCTGTGTTCCTGCTGACGACCATAAGGCTTTTGCAGATGCTATGAAGTATTTTGTAGAAAATCGTGATAAATTCAGCACCTGTGAGCAGAATGGTAAAAAATACTTTAACGAGAATTTTACCCGTGAGAAATTCATTACTGACCTTGAAAATCATTTTCAAAGCATTGTGAAATAAATGGAGAAAAATATGAAGGTTTTTCAGATTAATTCCACCTGTGGTTTCGGTAGCACAGGAAGAATTGCAGTTGACATCTTAAAAGAACTTGAGAAAAACGGTGGCGAGGGAATTATTGCCTATGGCAGAAACTCTGCTCCCGAAAATGTGAATTCATACAGAATCGGCTCCGACCTGGATGTTAAAATTCACGGTGTGCTTTCCCGAATTACTGATCGTCAGGGCTTCTATGGGACAACTGCAACGAAAAAACTGATTGAAAAAATTAAGGACTACAATCCTGACATAATCCACCTTCATAATATTCACGGTTATTATCTCAATGTTGCCATTTTGTTTAACTTTTTAAAAGAATATAACAAACCCATCGTTTGGACACTCCACGACTGTTGGGCATTTACGGGACATTGTGCATATTTTAGTTTCAAAGGTTGCGAAAAGTGGAGAACTGAATGTTATGCTTGTCCTTTAAAAAAGGATTATCCTACAAGTCTCGTGATGGATAATTCAAAGAAAAACTATAAACAGAAAAAAGAACTTTTTACAAAACCTGAGAATATTACTTTTGTAACACCTTCATATTGGCTTAAAGACTTAACGGAGAAGTCATTTTTAGGAAAATACCCTGTGAAAGTCATTAACAACGGAATTGATTTAAATAAATTTAAACCAACAGAAAGTGATTTCCGTAAAAAGAACAATCTGCAGGATAAATTCATAATTCTCGGTGTTGCAAGTGTGTGGGAAGAACGAAAAGGTCTTAAAGATTTTATAAAACTTAATGAAATTATTTCCCAAAACGAGAAAATCGTTTTGGTAGGGCTTGATGATAATCAACTTGCCACATTACCCGAAAGCATTATGGGTATAAAGCGTACAAACAGTATCGAAGAATTGGCAGAGATTTATTCTGCTGCAGATGTGTTTGTCAACCCTACTTACGAGGATAATTATCCTACAACAAACCTTGAAGCAATATCTTGTGGTACGCCTGTGGTGACATATGTTACAGGCGGAAGTCCTGAAAGTGTATTTGAAGGAAATGGTTTCTCTGTACCGCAAGGTGATGTTGAGGGAATTTACGATGCAATTAAAAAGGTTGACGGTTGCAAAACTCCAACAAAGGACTTTTTTGATGCGTCAAAAAGATATAAAGAATATGTTGACTTGTATAAAGAAATTTTAGGGGAGTAACAAATATGGAAAATTTTGATTATTTGCCAAAACTTCATAATTGCCAACTTATAATTGCTCGTGAAATCAAAAGACTTTGCGATAAGCACAACATTAAGTATTTCATTATTGCAGGTACTTTGTTAGGTGCTGTCCGTCACGGGGGATTTATTCCTTGGGACGATGATATGGATATCGGGATGCTTCGTGAAGATTACGAAAAGTTTTTGAAGGTTGCAAAAACAGATTTAGGTGAGGAGTTTTTCCTACAAACACCTGAAACTGATAAAAACTATGGTCTTCCATTTGCTAAAATTCTGCTTAATGGCACTGTCCTTGTGGAGGCAACCGCAGGTAGTAATGCAAAAAAAGGCATTTTTGTAGATGTTTTCCCGTTTGATTCCGTCCCTGAAAGTGACGAGGGGAAAGAAAATCATAACAAGAAAACATATCTCTACAAAAGACTTTTACTTGCAAAGCTCAATTACAATGTCTGTGCTAAAAACGAATATGTAAAACGAGCAGTTTATTTCGTTCTTAAAATTATGTCAGGTTTCTATTCACACGACAATCTTGTGAAAAAACTTGAGAGTGAAATCACTCGTTATAACAACCAAAAGACCGAAGATATTGTTAATATCGGTGGTGCTTACGGCTACAAAAAGGAAACAATTAAAGCAGATTGGGTAAGAGAAACAGTTGAAATACCATTTGAAGATATGACAATCTCTGCCCCTGTTGATTACATAAAATATCTTGAAACTTTCTATGGCGACTATATGACACCTCCACCGGAGGACAAGCGTTATAATCGTCACAGCGTTACTGAACTTGACTTCGGTAAATATGCCGATTAAAGGAGTTTTATTATGAGAAAAGTAATTACTTATGGTACATTCGACCTTCTTCATTACGGACATATTCAGTTGCTTCGTCGAGCAAAGGAAAGAGGGGACTATTTGATTGTTGCTCTTTCAACTGACGAATTCAATTGGAATTCAAAGCAAAAAAAGTGCTATTTCAGTTATGAACAGAGAAAATTACTCCTCGAATCAATTCGCTATGTTGATTTAGTAATTCCCGAGGAAAATTGGGAACAGAAAATCAGCGATGTAAAAGAGTTTAAAATTGATACATTCGTTATGGGTAATGACTGGGAGGGCAAATTCGACTTCCTTAAAGATTATTGCGAGGTAGTTTATCTTCCAAGAACACCCGAAATTTCTACAACACAAATCAAAAAGGATTTGGGTAAATAAAATGAAAAAAGTTTTGATTTTTGCCCCTACTGCCCCAACAAGCGGTATTACCCAGTATATTCTCAATATGCTGAGTGTTCTTGATACAGAGAATATCCGTTTTGACATTCTTTCTTTCAAAAACCATCGTCTTAAAAAGTGGGCAGAGGAAAATGGTACAGAATATTTTGAGTTTGATATATCACCATACAAAGACCCAAAAGGATACAATGCGTTTTTGAAAAATGTTTTCTCAAAGGGTTATGATGTGGTGCATTTTCACCTTTCGTCTATTTCGGATTTGAGAATTTTCAAGTTTGCAAAGAAAAGTGGGGCAGAGAAAATTATCGTTCATTCTCACAATAGTTTTACAGATGTGCCATCAAAACTTCGCAGAATTGTTTTTGGGAATCTTCATAAAATTCTTCGTGTTTTTGCCAATAAATATAGTGACTATAAATGCGCTTGTTCACCTGTTGCAGCAGAGTGGATGTTCGGCAAGAACAAAGGCAAAACTGCAATTATTATGAATAATGCTGTTGATATCAGCAAATTCGCATATAACGAAAATTACAGAAATGATATTAGAAAAGACCTTAATATACAAACAAAATATGTTATCGGTCATATAGGTAGATTTTCAGTGCAGAAAAATCAGAATTTTTTGGTGGATACTTTTAAAGTTTTATCAGAAAATCGTGACGATTGCACTTTGCTTTTAATCGGTAATGGGGAATTGACAAATAGTGTTAAACAACATACGAAGGACTTACAGTTGGAAGATAAAGTATTGTTTGTTGATTTCCAAGAAGATATTTACAGATATTATTCTGTGATGGATTTATTTGTAATGCCCTCGCTCTTTGAGGGGTTGCCCATAACACTTGTTGAGTCACAGGCAAATTCACTTTCATCCCTTGTAAGTGATGCTATTACAAAAAACAGTGATTTAACGGGATTGGTTGAATTTAAGTCACTTAACGACGGAACTGAAAAATGGGCAGAAAGAATAAACAGCAAATTAGAGAATTGTGAAAGAATTGACTACACAGAAAAAATTGAAGAAAAAGGTTTTTCTCTCCGTGGTCAGGCAAAGGTTGTATCAGACCTTTATTTTGGTTGAATGAGGTGAGCAAAATGGATATGGTTAAAAAAATCGGGGACTGCATATTCAATGTTTTTTACTATAAAGTTGCATTGATGTTTTTCCTTATCCCAACACTTTTAGTATATTGCGTAAGTTATAACTATAAATTGCTTTTCGTAATGCTTGGTTGGGGTGCTCTTATCTGTGCTTATGACTTTATAATCAGACGCAGATTTGTCCACGCAAGGGGAATGTTATGGCTTATCGCCTTTATGGTGTGTTTTGCATTATCCGTTGTTCTAAATTTTAAAACAGGATTTAATCTGAATCTATCAAACTGGGCATACACAGCAATTGCTCTTTTGGTACTTTATCCGGACTCATTTGATAAGACAAAGGAAAGAAACTTAAAAGAACTCAGTGTTCTTAACAATATTTTCCTTGGTATGACAACAGTATTTTCAACAATTTCCCTTGGAATGTATGCTGTTCTTTACCATAAATCACTTGAATTCGGTGACCAGAAATATGTTGTTGGTTGGTCACAAAACAGACTTTTCGGTATTTATGCCAACACAGGTTATATGATTACTGCCATAGCACTTGCAATTGCAGTAATTCAAGTGGCAGTTTATAAAAGCTCAGGCAAAAAAATGAAGCCACTTTACAAGGCGTTTCTTATTATCACATCCGTACTTAATTTCTTCTCAATGTGCCTTGAGAATGCAAAGGGTGCGTTCATTTCCCTTGCTGCATTCGTCGCATTTGCAACATTCTTCTATTGTGGACGAGTTCTCGTTAAAAAGGGCTGGAATGTAGTTAAGGCAAATGTACTTTCAGTTGTTGCAGCAGGACTTGCAGCAGTTGTTCTCATAGGTGCAATTTACATAACTCGACCGGTTCTTTCCTATATTCCGGGTATTTACAAGAGTTTAACAGAAACAGTAACTCCTGATAACCCTGATGAAGAAAAGAAAGAAAATATGGATAAGGTGGATATTGACCGCGATATTCCTGAAAGTTACGGATTCTTCACAGGAAGAACAGTTATTTGGAAATTTGGTTTACAAGAATTTATGGAAAAACCAATTTTTGGCCACGGACCAAACTCACATCGTGATGTTTTCATTGTGGATAACTATCTTCGCCATTTCCACAATGTAATTGTGCAAACACTTGTAAGTGTTGGTACAGTCGGTTCAGTATTTATTTTCGGTTTTTTCCTTATTGTATTTTTATTTATTCTTAAACATCTGTTTAAACAGCAAAAAGAGGGTAGCCCTTACTATGCCGTTGCAGTTGCGTTGTTTGCATTCCTTGGAATGTTACTTGTAAACAGTATGGCAGAGGTAACAATTCTCTTTATTACAAGATTTGCGATGTTTATGTTCTGGATGTATTTAGGCTATATTCAGACATTCTTTGATGATGACAAAAAAGGAAAAGGAACTCTTTTCCTTGAAAATATGGACGAAAAACTTAAAAAAGTATTTAAACAAAAATAATTATGAGAAGCAAAAAAGTTTTAATCAATTCAATATTCGGTATGGCGGGTTATGCCATTCTTATGCTTAGCAATTTCATAACCCGTTCCGTATTTGTTGACCAATTGGGGCTTAGTATGGCTGGAGTTGACACAACCTTCAAGAATTTCTTGCAGGTTTTGTCCCTTGCCGAATTAGGCCTTAGTACGGGTTTACTCTATAAACTTTATAAGCCCATTGAAGATAAGGACAACAGAGAAATAAAGAAGGTTCTCAATTTCTACAAACAGGCATATAAGGTGATTGCATCTATATTTATGGGTGGTGCAGTTGTCCTCTCTCTTGTGGTAAATTTCTTTGTTGAGGATACTGATAAATCTCCTTTATACATCTCATTCCTTTTCATTCTCTATGCAGCCGATACAGTTGCATCCTATCTTTTCGCAAACCGTAAAGCACTTATAGTTGCCGACCAGAATAACTATATTGTCAACAGAAACGATGCTTTTATATCTTTAATTACCCTTATCAGTCAGGTTACACTTTTATATCTCACAAAGAGTTTTATCATTTATGCCCTTGTTAAAATTGTGTGCCGTTTAATTGGTGCATCCTTTATCGGCAATAAATTCAGAAAAATGTATCCTGAAATCGCAAAGGATAAATCAAAAGAAACAATTACAGGTGACGAGAAAAAGTCACTTATTAAAAATATGAGTGCTATGCTCTGCCACAGAATTGGTGGTGTCAGTGTTACTGCAACAGGCTCGGCAATTATTTCAAAAATGCTTGGTACTGTTCAGGCGGGTATCTATGGTAACTATACCATTATCACAACAGCACTTATGCAACTTGTAACTCAGGTGTTCAATGGTGTTACTGCAAGCTTTGGCAGCATTATCACTGTTGAGTCAAAAGAGGTAATTTACAAGAGATTTAAACTTTTATATTTCTTTAACTATCTTATTTTCTCATTCTTTACCGTGTCCGTTGGCGTGATTATTCAACCATTTATGAAACTCTGGATGCACGGTGACCCAAATAGTCTTTTCCAGGACAGAACAGTTGTGCTTTTGCTCTGTTATTTCTATGTTTTCGGTATCCGTCGTGTTATCTTAATGGCAAAGGATAGTGCAGGGCTTTATCGCCAAGACCAATGGTTTGCAATTATTGAGGCAGTTCTGAATATTGTAATGTCCGTGGGATTTGTATATTGGTTTAAATCTGTTGACGGAATTATTCTTGCAAACATTTTAAGTATGCTTATAATACCACTATGGACTCAGCCATATTTGGTTTATAAATATGTTCTCGAGGCAAAGTTAATCGGATACTATGTAAGATATGTCCTATATTTTGCTATGACAGCAGGTCTTTATGTTGTAACAAGCCTTGTTGCAAATAGGCTTACAGGAAATATCAACAATATATTCGTGGATTTGATTATTAGGGCTGTGCTCTGCGTTGCAATTCCAAATCTTATTAATGTTGTTGTTTTTGCAAGAACACAGGAATTTAAAGATTTACTTACTCTGCTTTTAGGTGTGGTAAAGAAGAAAACCAAAAAAGGATGATTTTTAAATGTCTTTGAAAGATAAAAAGTTATTTTTACTTGATATGGACGGAACAATTTACGAGGGTGCTCGCCTTTTCGAGTGTGTAAATGAATTCTTAGCATATATTGAGTCCGTTGGTGGCCAGTATGTGTTTATCACAAATAATTCATCTCGTTCAGTCAAGGATTATGTTATAAAACTTTCAAATATGGGTATTAAGGTGACGGAAGATAATTTCTTTACATCTTCTCAGGCAACTGCACTTTATCTCAACAAGCACTTCCCAAATAAAAAGATTTATTGTATGGGAACAAAGTCCATGATTGCTGAAATGGAAAAATATGGTGTGAAAATTACTACGGAAGCTGACGAAGATACTGACTGTATCTGTGTGGGTTACGACACTGAACTTACATATAAGAAACTTTGGGATGTGTCGTATCTTCTTCAGACCAAGAAAGATATTCCGTATATCGCAACAAATCCCGACAGAGGTTGTCCAACTGAATTTGGACTTGTACCTGACTGTTTTGCTATGTGTGAGGCAATAAATTATGCCACAAATCGCAGACCTCTTTATATAGGTAAGCCCGACGGATTTATGATTGACTTTTCCGTTGAGCGTTCACCATTTAGTAAGGAAGAAACGGTTGTAATCGGTGACAGACTTTATACGGATATTGCTTCAGGTGTCAATGCAGGTGTTGATACAATATGTGTCCTTAGCGGTGAAAGCACAATGAGTGACATAGAAAACAGCGAAATTAAACCGACATATGTTCGTCAGGATATTAAAGAAATACTTAAAGAATTACAGGAGTAAAAGTTATGGAATACGATGCATTTGATGCGGGAATTGAACTTGGCGGACTTCGTAGCCGTGACGATATAAGACTTCTTATTTGCTATCTTCTTAAAAGCGTTGATGCACCAATGACAAGGGATATGCTCAACGATGCTATGCAGGAAGATGGTCTTGCAAACTTCTTTGAAGTAGGCCAAGCAATTGAAGAACTATTAAAAACAGGCAATATCACTGCCGATATTCTTGATGAAGACGAAGTTATAACAGTAACAGAAAAAGGCAGGGAAGCAGCAGAACTTTTGCAGACAAGCCTTCCTCGTACAGTTCGTGAAAAAGCAGTCAATTCTGCAATAAGACTTGTGACTCGTGCGAAAGTTGAACGAGAAAATAAAATTGAAGTCAAAAAAGAGGAGGATGGTGGATATACCATTACATTCACTCTTTTTGACCGAGGAACTGAACTTATGAAATTGTCAATTTATGTTGTTGACAGTTTGCAACTCGAACAAGTAAAACAAAATTTTATCAACGACCCTGTTAAGGTGTATTCAACAATTATTACATCCTTGACGGTTTGATGATAAAAGAAAACTGCGCAGAAAGCCTTGACAATTAAAGGTTTTATTGTTAAAATCATTTGGAATTGAATAAAATAAACACTATGACAAAGAGTAAGATTTATTGTGTTGGCTTTCAGAGAGTTGTCGTCAGGTGCAAGACAATACAGCCTATAAATCGATATGTAGCTTTCGAGTGGTTTCGCCTAAAGCAACAATGCCGTTAAGTGAAAACGTGTAATTCCCGTTAAGAATTTTAAGTGGCTGTTGAAAAAACAGCAAATTGAGTGGTACCACGGAATTTTTTCGTCTCATACAATCTGTATGGGACGAATTTTATTTTATAAATAAACCGAAAGGAAGAAATATATGTCCAAGGAACTTGAAAAACAGTATAATCCGAAAAATGTTGAAGACAGAATATATAAAGACTGGCTCAGCAAAAAATATTTCCACGCAAAGCGTGAAGAAGGTAAAAAGACTTACACTATTGTAATTCCACCACCAAACATCACAGGTCAGCTCCACATGGGCCATGCTCTTGATAACACATTACAGGATATTCTTATCCGTTATCACAGAATGGCAGGGTATGACACACTCTGGCTTCCAGGTACTGACCACGCATCTATCGCAACAGAGGCAAAAATCGTTGAAACAATGCGTAAGGAAGGCATCAGTAAGGAAGATTTAGGTCGTGACGGATTCTTAGAAAGAGCTTGGGACTGGAAAAAGCAGTACGGTGGCAGAATTATTGAACAGTTAAAGAAACTCGGTTCATCCTGCGACTGGGACAGAGAAAGATTTACTCTTGACGAGGGTTGTAGTAAAGCAGTTAACGAGGTTTTCTGTCGTCTTTATGAAAAAGACCTTATCTACCGTGGTAACCGTATGGTTAACTGGTGTCCTTGCTGTAACACATCAATTTCTGATGCAGAGGTTGAATATGAGGAGCAGGATGGTAGTTTCTGGCACCTTCTTTATACAGTTAAGGAAACGGGAGAAAAGCTTGAACTCGCTACAACTCGTCCCGAAACAATGCTCGGTGATACAGCAGTTGCTATTAATGTTGCTGACGAAAGATATAAGCATCTTCATGGTTGCCATGTAATTCTGCCTTTGCTTAACAAGGAAATTCCAATTGTTTGTGACGAACACGCAGATATGACAAAGGGCACAGGTGTTGTTAAAATCACTCCTGCTCACGACCCTAACGACTTTGAGGTTGGACAGAGAAATAATCTTCCGATTGTTCGTACATTTACTTATGACGGTCATCTTACAGGTGCAGAGGACAAGAGAATTGCAGACGAGCTTATTGCAAGTGGAAGGGCAACTGAAAACGAACCTGAAGTTCTTGACTGCGGTAAATATGCAGGAATGACAACAATGGAAGCAAGAAAAGCAATCCTTGAAGACCTTAAAGCAGGGGGATACCTTAAAGAAGTTGAACCACGCAAGCACGAGGTTGGCACTTGCTACCGTTGTCATAATACAATTGAACCAATGGTTTCAAAACAGTGGTTTGTTCGTATGGTTCCTCTTGCAAAACCTGCTATTGAAGCAGTAGAAAAAGGCGAAACAAAGTTTATTCCCGAAAGATTTACAAAGAATTATCTCAACTGGATGAACGGTACCCGTGACTGGTGTATTTCTCGTCAGTTGTGGTGGGGACACAGAATCCCTGCTTGGTATTGTGACGACTGTGGCGAAACAGTTGTTACAAAGGATGGAATTTCAACTTGTCCAAAATGTGGTAGCAAGAATATACGTCAGGATGAAGATACTCTTGACACTTGGTTCTCATCAGCACTTTGGCCATTCTCAACACTTGGTTGGCCTAATGAGACAGAGGATTTGAAACACTACTACCCAACAAACACTCTCGTAACAGGTTACGATATTATCGGTTTCTGGGTATCTCGTATGATTTTCTCTGCCCTTGAATATACAGGACAAGTTCCCTTTGATACAGTTCTTATTCACGGTCTTGTTCGTGATGCACAGGGTAGAAAGATGTCTAAATCCTTGGGTAACGGTATTGACCCGCTTGAAATTATAGACCAATATGGTGCAGACGCATTGAGGTTTACTCTTGCAACGGGTAACAGCCCAGGAAACGATATGCGTTTCTCTGACGAAAAGGTTGAAGCAAGCAGAAACTTTGCTAACAAGATTTGGAATGCTGCTCGTTTTATCTTGATGAATCTTGATGAAAACGAATATGCACCTTATGTTCCAAAGAATCTTGCAATTGAAGATAAATGGATTTTGTCAAAATACAATGACCTTGTAAAAGATGTTACAGATTCACTTGAAAAGTTTGAACTCGGTCTTGCAGTACAGAAGCTCTATGACTTTATTTGGGACGTATTCTGCGACTGGTATATCGAAATTGCAAAAATCCGTCTTAACGGTGAATGTGCAACAGCAAAGGCAACAGTTAAAGCAGTTCTTGTTTACGTAATGTCAAATACACTCAAACTCTTACATCCGTTTATGCCATTCATTACAGAAGAAATCTGGCAGACACTTCCACACGATGGTGACTCAATTATGATTTCAGAATGGCCCGTATTCAGCGATGAACTTTCATTCAAAGCTGACGAAACCGAAATGGAAAAAGTTATGACTGCAATTAAGGCTGTTCGTAACCGTCGTGCAGAAATGAATGTTCCGCCATCAAAGAAAGCAAAGATTTTCATTGAAACAGCTTATGAAAAGACATTCTCCGAGGGTGCAAACTTCTTCGTTCGCCTTGCTTCAGCAAGTGAAGTGGAACTCGTTAAGGGTTACGAAAATGACGAGGCAGTTGCAATCATCACAGAAGACGCAAGACTCTTTATCCCAATGGACGAGCTTGTTGATTTCAAAGCAGAGCTTGAAAGACTCCAGAAAGAAAAAGCAGGTGTGCTTAAGGAAATCGCATTCGTTTCAGGTAAACTCAACAACGAAAAATTTGTTGCAAAAGCACCTGAAGCACTCGTAAACGAGCAACGCGAAAAACTTGCAAAATACAACGAAAAACTCAGTATGCTTGAAGAAAGTATTGCAAAAATTGCAAACAAATAAAAATGATAGAAGTATGCCTTCCCCTCAAGGGGAAGGCAAAAAATAAGACCTCTCGGATTGAGAGGTCGTTTTTTATGTATTCTCGATTATTCTTTAATCATAAGTGACTTAACGATTGCTGTCATTTCTGCTTCGCCGTAGATTACAGGTACCGGATAGAGTGGGTTACCTTCTTTAAGAGCGCGTTCAACAATAATCGGAATATCCTTTTCCTGAATCTGTGTAAAGCCTTTTGGAATATTCATTCTTTCGTTCATATCATAGATTTCAGCAATAAATGCCTTTGCTTTTGCTTCTTCGCTGTCACCTTTGATACCAACAATGTCAGCAAGTTTTGCAAGAGGTGTATAAACTGCACTGCCATAAGATTCGAGCATTACAGGAAGAATAACTGCGTTTGCAAGACCGTGGGGAATACCATATTGACCACCAAGGTTGTGAGCAACTGCGTGAACATAACCAACATAAGCACGAGTAAATGCCATACCTGCATAGTAAGATGCAAGGAGCATATTGTTTCTTGCTTCAATGTTCTTACCATCTGTGTATGCTGTTTCAAGGTTTTCGAAAATCATCTTTGTAGCCTTTTCTGCATACTCTGTTGTTGATTTAACATTACTCTTACCGATATAAGCTTCAACTGCGTGGGTCAAAGCATCCATACCTGTTGTTGATGTGATGTGTGGTGGAAGACCAACTGTGAGTTCAGGGTCAAATACTGCAAAACGAGGACGAAGGAATGGGTCGTTGCAAGCATTCTTTTCGTGAGTTTTTGAGTTAGAAACAACTGCTGCAAGAGTACATTCTGAACCTGTACCTGCTGTTGTGGGTACTGCGAAGAAAGGTGGGAGTGGACGAAGAATTTTCATAAGTCCACGCATTTTTTCAACAGGCTGATTTGGTTTTACAACTCTTGCTGCTGCAATCTTTGCGCAGTCCATAGGTGAGCCGCCACCGAATGCGATAATACCCTGACAACCGTTGTTTAAGTACATATCCTTTGCTTCTTCAATGTTCTCGATTGTTGGGTTAGGCTGTGTGCCGTCGTAAACTACATACTCAACTCCGGCTTTATCCATTTCTTCATAAAGACCATTGAGAAGTCCAAGAGAAGTAAGACCTTTATCAGTTACAATAAGAACTTTTTTAAGTCCTTTTTCCTTGATAAGGTTAGGAAGTTTTCTGATACTGCCAGGCCCTGTAAGTTTAAATGGTTCACCCCAAGGCATAAAGCATTCCGCAATAAACATTACTTTCTGGAAAACTCTGCAATAAGCTTTGTAAAAATTTGTCATAATAAAACAACCCTTTCATTTATGTTTTTATTATTTATTATTCTTACTATCAAAAATTCTGATAGCTGATTTACTGTCTTTGTCAATTTGTGCTTTTAACTCGTCTTTTCCGCTAAATTTCTTTTCCTCACGAATAAACTCAAGTATTTCAACGGGAATTTTTCGGTTATATAAATCACCGTCAAATCCTAAGATACAAGTTTCGGAAAGCACCTTGTCACCACCGATTGTAGGATGGCAACCAAAATTTGTAACTGAGGGATAAATTTTTCCGTCAACAGTTGCCTGTGATGCGTAAACACCGTGTCTGAGGTTAATAAACCCGGCGGGGAAGTGCTGGTTTATAGTTGGAAAACCGAGGATTTTCTTTCCGATTCTGTTGCCCTCAACCACTAAAAAGTCATAGGAGAAATTTCGCCCCAACATTTCGTTAGCAGAAACCACATCACCACGACTTAAAGCCTCGCGAATACGGGTTGAACTAATCATTTCACCCTTGTACATGGTACTTTCTGCCACTTTGTAGATTATATCATACTTTTCGCATAATTCACAGAGAATTTTACTATTTCCCTCACCATTTTTTCCAAAACGGAAATTCTCACCACTCACAACAGCACCTGCGTTGAATTTTTTAATAAGAATTTCTGTAACGAATTCTTCAGGCGAAAGATTACGAATGTCCTGAAAACTGATTGGAATTGGTAAAACTCCAATTTTTTTTGCAAGTTTCTCCTTGTCCTCTTGAGTAATAAGCAGAGGGGGAGTAATGCCCTTGACTGCCTTTAATGGGTGACAGTCAAACATAAGCATTGCGGGGACAAACCCGTGGGAAGCAAATTCTCTTGTGGCTTTAAGCACTTGAAGATGACCACGATGCAGTCCGTCAAAAGTGCCCAATGCCAAAGCATATTTATTCATCTATAAGCACCCTCCTGACTGTAAGGTCGCCTTTTTCTGTAAGAATTTCCCCAAGTCCCAATAACTTTCTTTCAGGGGAATAAACACGGTAAATCCCAATTGGATACTCACCGTGAAGTCTTTCATATCCCAATGCACCACCGTTGTGAAAACGGTTTGCCTGTGGAGTTGTGACTGTAATTTCGGGATAACTCATAAGTGCCTTTTCAACGGAAGTAATTACACTGTCGGCTTTATTCTCACTTACAAGTTTCTCTAATTCCTCAAGTGTAACAGCATTTTCAATAGAAAAACCATTGGCTTCAGTTCTGCGAAGTTCTGTCATAACTGCACCACAGCCTAAAACTTTGCCAATATCGTCGCAAAGTGAACGGATATATGTACCTGCCGAGCAAGTCACATCCATTGAAAACTCTGTTCCGTCAAAATCGTAAATCTCTAATTTCTCAATGGTGATTTTTCGCTGTTCTCTCTCGATTTCAATGCCCTTTCGAGCCAAATCATAAAGTCGCTCGCCGTCTTTTTTTAGTGCGGAATACATTGGAGGTGTTTGTAAAATCTCACCTTTAAATTGTTCTGCAACTTTTAACAACTGTTCTTCTGTGACATTAACATCATTTTGAGTGAGAATTTCACCCGTAATGTCAAGTGTATCGGTTGTAAGACCTAATTTTACTTTTGCAGTATAACTTTTCTTGTGTTCGGGCAAAAGCTCAATAAAACGGGTGCAGTGACCGAGCATAATAACAAGTACACCGGTAGCCATAGGGTCCAGTGTGCCTGTATGACCTGCTTTTTTCACACCTAAAATACGGGATGCTCTTTTAACAGCCATAAAAGATGTCATATCGCAGGGCTTGTCAAGACAAATTATGCCGGTCATTAAAATTCCTTCTTTATAACTTCAAGTAATTGTTGCTTTGCTTCATTGATTGAACAGTCAAACTCGCAACCTGCTGCACGGTTATGACCGCCGCCACCAAAATTAGCACAGATTTTTGCCGCATCATGAGGTTCAATAGTGCGTAAAGACACCTTATACTTCCCATCCTTCTGTTCACGGATAGTCACACCGATTTTAACGCCTTCAATTTTTCGTGGGAGCGATGCAATTCCGTCACATTCGCTTTCGTTGGAGCCACTTTCCTTGAACATATCCTGTGTAATGGTCATAATTGCAACTTTTCCGTCAAAATGGGTTTCAATGGAAGATATAGCCATCTGTTCAAGTTTCATATATGAAAAACTCTTTGTCTCAAACATAAGACGGTTGATATTTGTGTAGTCAGCACCTTTTGCCATAACCTCGGCAGCAACTCTGTGTACGGTCGGTGTTGTATTTGAGAACATAAAGCAACCTGTATCCGTTGCAAGTCCCGTATAAACACAACTTGCCATTTCCGGTGTAATTTCAACACCTAACTGGCAGATAACCTCATAAATCACAACCGCTGCAGCAGCCTTGTCCTTTAAAAGGAGATTTTCAGCATATTCTCGGTTTGACATGTGGTGGTCAATGCATAAAAACACCTTGTCACCATACTTTTCTTCAAACTCTGCACCAAGAAGTTTACTGTCAGCAACGTCAACTGCAATTATTTTGTCAAATTCTATGTCGCTGTTGTCAAGTCCGTCCCAAAGATAAGAAAACTTTGGATGTATCTCGTCGTTACAACGCACCATTGACTTCTTACCCATAGAGTCCAACGCTCTTTTAAGTGCAAATGCACTGCCAAGAGTGTCACCGTCGGGATTTCTGTGTGAAAGAATAAGAAATCCGTCAAATTCTTTTAAGAGTGATGCACATTCTTTAACATCAATTCTTTTCATAAACTATTCCTCAATATCGTCAGTATTGTGTGTACCTTCGATTTTCTTGAATATTTCCATACCGTGCTGAACGGAGTCGTCGGCAATAAACTTAAGTTCAGGTGTCTTTCTCAAATGTAATTTACTGCCAACCTCACGTCTGATAAGACCTGTTGCGGATGTGAGTCCTTTAACCGCCTCTTTTGCATCTTCAATGCCACTCATAGAGCTTACATAAACCTTTGCAAAAGAAAGGTCAGAACTTACATCAACACGGACAACAGTAAGGATTTTATCCCTTACTCGTGGGTCTTTTAGTTCACGGATAACGGCAACTATTTCTCGTTTAATATCTTCCGATACTCTACCTACTCTATATCCTGCCATTAGTCTCTGTATTCCTCCATAATAAAGGCTTCAAAAATGTCGCCTTCCTTAACGTCGTTAAATTTGTTAAGACCGATACCACATTCGTAACCGCTTGCTACTTCCTTAACATCATCCTTAAATCTCTTAAGTGATGAAATTGAGTCCTCGGCAATAACAATACCATCACGAACAACACGGATTTGAGCATTTCGGGTCACCTTACCGTTCTGAACATAAGAACCTGCGATTGTACCTGCAGAGGAAAGCTTGAATACATTACGAACCTCAATTCGACCAAGTAATACTTCACGGAATTTAGGTGCAAGCATACCCTTCATAGCATCTTCGATTTCTTCAATGCAGTCGTAGATAATACGATACATTCTCATATCTACGCCGTCACGCTCTGCAATTTCAGTAGCAACCGGGTCAGGACGAACATTGAAGCCAACGATAATTGCGTTTGATGCGTTTGCAAGCATAATGTCTGATTCGCTGACTGCACCAACACCGCCGTGGATAACCTTAACCTGAACTTCCTCGTTAGAAAGCTTTTCAAGATTTTGTTTAACTGCTTCAACTGAACCCTGAACATCAGCCTTAACGATAATGTTAAGAGTCTTGATTTTACCTGCATTGATTGATGAGAACAAGTTATCAAGAGTAACTTTCTGATACTGATTGAACTGTTCCTCTTTCTTTTCCTGCTTTCTCTTTTCAACCAGTTCACGAGCAAGTCTTTCGTCAGAAACTGCATTGAATACATCGCCTGACTGTGGAACTTCATCAAGACCCATAATTTCAACAGGAACGGATGGACCTGCTTCTTTAAGTGAACGGTGTTTGTCGTCAACCATAACACGAACTCTACCAACCGCAGTACCTGCAACAACAATGTCACCTGAATGGAGAGTACCATTCTGAACAAGGAGAGTAGCAACAGGACCCTTGCCCTTGTCAAGACGAGCTTCAATAACAATACCCTTTGCAGCTCTGTTTGGATTAGCCTTGAGTTCTCTCATTTCTGCTGTGAGAAGAACATTTTCAAGAAGCTTATCAATATTCATATGTGTTTTTGCAGAAACAGGAACACAGATAATGTCACCGCCCCATTCTTCAGGAACAAGGCCATGTTCTGTGAGCTGCTGCATGATTTTATCAACAGTTGTGCCGGGTTTATCCATTTTGTTAATAGCAACAATAATGTCAACTTCAGCTGCCTTTGCGTGGTTAATAGCCTCAATTGTCTGTGGCATAATACCGTCGTCAGCAGCAACAACAAGAATTGCAACGTCAGTTGCCTGAGCACCACGAGCACGCATAGATGTAAATGCTGCGTGGCCTGGTGTGTCAAGGAATGTAATGTACTGACCGTTGAGGTTTACTCTGTAAGCACCGATGTGCTGTGTAATACCACCTGCTTCAGTAGCAGTAACATTTGTATTCTTGATAGCATCAAGAAGTGATGTTTTACCGTGGTCAACATGTCCCATAACAACTACAACAGGGTCACGAGTTACAAGGTTTTCCTCATCGTCTTCACTATCGTCAATAATTCTTTCTTCAATTGTAACAACAACCTCACGGCTAACCTTTGCACCAAGTTCTGTTGCAACGATTTCAGCAGTATCATAGTCAATAACCTCGTTAACCGTTGCCATCATACCGAGTGCGAAGAGCTTTTTGATAACTTCGGCAGCAGTCATTTTAAGACGAGAAGCTAATTCACCAACTGTGATTTCGTCACCAACTGTGATTACAGGTGGTTTCTTAGCACGTTCTGCAGCAATTCTCTTGAGTCTTTCTGCTTCAGTTTCTTTCTTACCACTTCTCATACCCTGCTTGCGGTACTGCTGACTCTTTTGTTTAAGTTTCTGTTTCTTAACCATATTATCGCTCTGGTGTGAGTTAGCAGGAGCAATATTTTCGTATTTTTCGTTATATTTTTCAGCATCAAAGGAATTTGCTCTTGTGTCAATGTGACGCATTTCACCCTTTGTACGAGCCTGCATAGGCTTGTTCTGGTCCTTCTCTTTTTTCTTCTGTGGCTGTGGTGCCGGAGCAGGAGCTTTCTTGCTTTCAGCAGGTTTTGTATCTTTCTTTTCCTTTGAAAGTGATGTTTCTTTTTTAGGTGCTTCCTTCTTTTCAGCTTTTTTGCTTTCTTGTGGAACAGCATTGAAATACTCGTCAAAACTCTTAACTGAATTTTCCTTTGTAATTACATCAAAGATAAAGTCAAGTTCTTTTTCTTCAAGTGCTGTCTGGGATTTCTTTTCACCCTCAAAATGTTTTGAAAGGTTTTCTATAATAAATTTGCTTTGGATGTCAAAATCCTTTGCGACTTCGTGTACTTTGTACTTTTTAATCATTCTCATAACCTCCGTTTCAGTTATCTTGAGCTAAAATCGTAATAATTTTCTCGGCAAATCCTTGGTCGTCTATTGAAATAACGCCTGCTTTTGAACTGATGCAAAGTGCAAGTTCATCCCTTTTAAATGGTGCATCAATATATTTAATATTACGCCCGTCAAAGGAACATTCGTCTTTGATTTCTCTTTTAAGTCTTTCGGAAGCATCATTACAAGTAATTACAAGTTGTGCATTATGCTTTTTGATTGCTGTAACAACTGCATCGTGCCCCAAGGACATTTTTCCTGCCCTACGGCAAAGACCAAAAAGACCTTTTAAATTATCCTTTATCATTTTCTTTGATTTGTTCCTCCAGACTGTCATAAACCTCATCAGGAATTGTTATTTCAAAAGTCTTATCAATTCTGCGTGATTTCCTTACCTTTCGGAGACAATCAATGTTGTTGCAGATGTATGCCCCACGGCCTGACTTTTTGCCGGTAAGGTCAAGGCTTATTTCACCATCGGGACTGCGAACAATTCTGATAAGTTCATTTTTAGCCTTTTGCTCGTTACAACCGTTGCAACGACGCATTGGAATTTTCTTCTGCTTCATTATATTATCTCCTTTCTGATTGTTTTAATTAGCCTTCGTAGAAACCACTTTCAGGTTTAATATCGATTTTCCAACCTGTAAGTTTTGCAGCAAGTTTGGCGTTCAAGCCCTTGTTGCCGATTGCGAGAGATAACTGATGGTCGGGAACAGTTACCTGACATTTTTTATCCTCTGCACTGATAATTTCAACTTCAAGTACATTAGCAGGAGCAAGTGCAGCGCCAATAAACTCTGCAGGGTCTTCGCTGTATTTTACAATGTCAATTTTTTCTCCGCCGAGAACCTCAACAATGTTGTTAACACGAGCACCACGCTGACCGATACAAGCACCGATTGGGTCAACATTTTCATCTTTACTGCTTACTGCCATTTTTGTTCTGATACCTGCTTCACGGGAAACAGAGTGAATTGCAACGATGCCGTCGTAAATTTCAGGAACTTCCTGCTCAAAAAGTCTTCTTACAAGACCTGCGTGAGTTCTTGAAATCATAATTCTTGGTCCGCGTTCAGTTTCTTTAACTTCGCTGATGTAAACCTTAATCATCTGACCTTCTGTAAATGTTTCTCCAGGAACCTGCTCAGCCTTTGGAAGAACTGCTGTGCCTTTGCCGATTTCAAGAGTAACATTACCATTAATTGGGTCAATTCTGCCAACTTTAGCAGAAATAAGGTCCTTTGTCTTTGACTGGAAGTCTTTGATAATCTGACCACGCTCTGCATCCTTGATACCTTGACGGATAACATGTTTTGCAGTCTGTGCAGCAATTCTGCCGAATTTCATTGTGTCAAGGTCGATTTCGAGTGTTTCGCCTGCTTTTGCATCTGCACGATATTCTTGTGCATCCTCAACAAGGATATCTGTGTCCCAGTCTTCAAGTTCCTCAACAATGTTAAGGTGAACATAAACTCTCATAGTCTGTGCTTCCGGGTCAATGTCACAAGCAACAACATCCTTGTTGTTGTAGTCTTTTCTAACTGCCTTAACAATTGCCTCGCTGATTTTGTCATAGAGATATTCTGCCTGAATACCTTTTTCTTTTTCCATTAAGGCAACTGCCTCAAAAAATTCCTTATTCATTTTCTATAAAACCTCCTAAGTTATCCGGATTAGTCAATATCGCCGATTCCGCCGAAATCATCCGCCTTAATCCATGATGCTTCTTTTTTTAATATGTTCATTTCAGTTTCTTCATCAATAGCGATTGTAACACTTTCGTTATCGTAGTCAATGAGAATGCCTTTGTATTCTCTCTTGCCTTCAAAAGCCTTGATAAGTCTGACTTGAATTTTCTCACCTAAATAACAATCGAAATGAAAATCGCGTGTTAATTCTCTTTCAATACCGGGGGACTGAACCTGCAAATTGTATGCCTGTTCAATTGGGTCTGCCTCGTCAAGAGGACCGTCGATAGCGTGGTGCATATCAACACAATCGTCAATGCTTACACCATCTTCTTTGTCAATTGTGATGCGAAGATACCATCTTGCACCTTCTTTAACGAATTTAACATCCCAAAGAATAAGACCTAATTCGTCTGCAATGGGCTTTGCAATATCCCACACCACGGAAGCTGTGTTCTTTTTCATAGAACCTCCTAAAAATATTAAATTGTCGTTAAGGTTGATATAAATCACCTTTGAAAAAATGTCCGTATAAATTCAAGAGAGCGGGTCGCCCCACTCTCTGTCAACACGAATATTCTTACCATGAAGAATAATACCATATAAATATAATAAAATCAAGTCTTTTTCAAAAAATATATACCATTATAAATAATTACGAATTACGCACTACGAATTCATAATTATTTACAGGTCATCTGCGTCCTGTTCGGGAACAACTTCGTTCTGCGGATTACCCGTGTACCATCCGTTTGCATCAAACTGTTTTGCATTTTCTTCACCATTCCATATTTCCGAGATTTCTTCGCTTATTTTCTCAATCTTTTTTCTTGTTTCTTCCGCTTTTTCCTTTTTCTTCTGCTTGTTAAAAAACATATTTACACCTCCTGTATTATTATTTTTTCACTGTAATTTACAATAAAACACAACAATAATATCCACATACAAATAAAATGTGTTCATATTTTCCAAAAATGCAGAATTTTGCAAAAAAATCATTGACTTTTTTCTCTATATTAGATATAATTAACGAGTAAATGAGGGCTTATGCCTTAATTTTTGCAAAAATTAATTTACGAAAGGAAAATGATTTTCATGAAAAAGACTCTTGCAGTAGTTCTTGCTTTAGCAATGGTTCTTGTAATGAGCGTTTCTGTTTTTGCAGCTGCAAAGCCGGCTGATGCTACAGATACAGCAGCATGGACAGAGTATTACACAGAACTTCTTTCTTCTACAGAGGCTGACCCAGTTGACCTCGCAGCTGAAATCGTTGCTGATGTAAGAAACGGTGTAGTAGACCAGACAGTTGCATTGAATGCGCTTGAAGCAGCATCTATCGCAGTTGGTACAAACGCAGTGTTCGATGTTGTTATGGATTTCTTAGGCTTCACAAGCTTCCCAGAACTCCCAACATTCCTTCCAGAAGATGAAGTTAGCTGTGTTGAAACAACTCTTTCAAGCATTTTCGATTCAATCTTCGGTGTAATCGGCGATATCGTTGCATCACTTTTCGGTGGCACAACATCAGATTATTGCTTCAAAACAACTACTACAACTACAACAACAACTACTACAACAGAACCTGTTGAAGATGTTCCAGAATTGGGTGACAATTCACTCATCGCTGTAGGTGCTGTTGCTCTTGTTGCTGGTGCAGCTCTTGTTCTTACAAGAAAAAAGGATAAGGACGCTGAATAATCAGTAAAACTTAACCAAAGAATTAGACGGAAATCTTTATGGTTTCCGTCTTTTTTTATTATACTTACTGATTACGATTTTAAACATATTTTATACTACATTACATAATCTATTTATTCAGTCCCTTTATAGGGACTTTAATTTTTTCTTTTCCTATTGACAAAAACTAAAAATGTGGCTACAATAATAATTGCAAGGCGAACAAATGTTCGATAAAACGTATATATGAAAAGTATATGCGTTTTTTCTTTTCTCAAAAAGGGAGGTTTTACTACGATACACAATGAGAAAATAATTGAACTTTCCACGGACGACTATCTTTTTCTCACGGAAGATTTGGAAACGATGGATAAAGCCACAACGGACAAGGGAATAAAATATCTTGTCTATAAGAAGAAACAGCGAATGATAGACACAGTACGAAGCGTTATGAACAACGAGTTGACAGATTTTGAAAGAGAAATTGCTACGGATTACTGGTGCGAGAATCTTTTAGTTGAAGAAATTACAAAAAAGCATAATCTTTCCCGTTCAACTTTTTATCGTACAGTAAAAATTATTGAGAAAAAAATTAATTTGTATTTAAAATATGTTGTTTTCTATAACAATGATGCGCCTCCTACAAAGGGGGATTTTTTAGCCTTTTTAAAAGAAATAAAAAGCAAGGGGGAATTTTTTGAAAACTGACTCTATATCCCTTAAAGATTTGGGACGGGAATATGAAAAGAATGCGATGATACAGCAATACTTTATTGATAAATGCAAGGCGGATATTAAAAGAGCAGAAAAGTCGGGGGATTCGGATGCCGTAAGACAGTTGAAGAAAAATTTACATAAATTTCATGAAATAAAACAAGAACTTACACAAACGGCACACAAACTTAAAAATTATTATAAAGGAGAGAATTGATGGAAAAGAGAATTATTTCTATTGATATTAGCCCCGAAACACAGGATGCGTATTACGAAAAAGCAGGTATTATGTGGGAGCATAATGCCACACAGTTGCAGTTTAACATTTCACCATCATATATAGGTGATTACCGTTATTATATTGAGTACCGTTCAATTTTAGGAACAAAAGTAAGAACGGAATACCTTGAACTTGATGCAGAGACTAACACTGTTACATATGATGTTTCCGTAACAATGAGCTCATTAAAGGGTGTTGAATGTTATTTCAATATTGTAAAGATTGACGAGGATGGAAAAACAATCCAGGTAGTCAAGCCTAAAAAAATTGGACTTACCTTTGATTTTTCACCTGACACGGACAACTCACTTGCAAAGGTTAATGATTTTTCCATAAATGCATTACTTGAAGCCATCCGCACAGGAACATTTAAGGGCGAACGAGGTGAAAAGGGTGACCCCTTTGTTTATTCTGATTTCACAGCAGAACAACTTGCTTTATTAAAAGGTGAAAAGGGCGATAGTGTAGTAGTTGATGCGGAAATATCTGAAACAAGTGAAAATCCTGTTCAAAATAAAGTTGTTAAGAGTTATATTGATGAAAAAACAAAAACTTTACAGTCGGTTTTTGCCAATGAAAACATATTTGACGAAGAAAAGAATTCTATTTTAATTGCTCCCGAATTCAGGAGGGGAACTGTGTATCTTGATGGTTCTGAAGAATATATTGTTATATCTTCAGCTCCGTGTCAAAACAGTGCAAGTACTCCGGGTGCTTCTTATATAGACGAGATAAAAGCACTTGATGAAAATGATAATGAGATAGCAGATACTGTAGTTAGCGGTCTGGTGCAGAATGCCACCCGTACCCGTTCAGGTAAAATTATTACCATTCCAACAGGGTCAACGGCAAGAAAAGTGGAATTCAGATATAGATTTCTTCATGCATCTGTCAATGGAATACTATGTAATGAAATGATGGTAACGGTTGCTGATGATATATCAGTTCCCCGCAACGCAATACCTTTGCAATATGTAAAAGCAGAATATGAAAATTTAGTTGTCAATTCGCCATATGTTGAGAAAAAGTGTGTTGATATGTCCGTTGTGGAAGAAAGTGAGAATCCCGTTTCAGGTGGAGCAGTTAAAACTTATGTAGATGCTGTTTTTGATAGTATTCCTAAAAATGAAATTACCGTTGATTCAGAGGTGAAGGATGAAAGCGAAAATCCTGTTTCAGGCGGAGCGGTTAAAACTTATGTTGATGATATTGCAGGTACTGTTCAGACCTATATTGATAGCGTAATAAGAGAAAAAACATATTATGTATCAACGGAGGGTAGCGATACAAATGATGGCTTGTCAAGGGAAACACCATTTGCAACGCTTAAAAAAGCAGTTGATTCGGGTGCTACTAATATCGCCATTAAGAGTGGTGAATATCCAGTGACAACTGTAACCTTTGAGAATAAAAGCAATATTCATATTTACACTTATAATGATGACGAAACCTATTCCCACGATAATCCCGTAAGGGGAAAGGCACATCTTGTAGGTGGCAGATATTATACAAACTATTCTATTAATAGTGACGGGGTTTATTATTGTACGGGTTTAACAGGTACTCACCATGGTTTGGTGCTTGTTGACAATGAAAAAACAAAGATGTCCGTGTTAACATCCGTAGCATCCTACGATGAGTGCGTTGCAACGCTTGAAACATATTACAGAAACGGTGCAGAGTTGTATTTCAATACGGAAAATACAACATTTACTAAAATTGCAATGAACACTTACAAAAGTGTAATTATTCTAAAAGGTTGTAAAAATGTTCTTATTGAGGATATTTCCTTTAACGTTGCAAACTCCGTGGTAGTAGATGTGGATAATTGCTCCAATGTGACCTTTAATAACTGTGAGGCTAATTATAGTATGAGTTCAATGGGATTTTCTGTTGACTACGCCAATGCAATATTTAATAATTGCTCAGCCTACAGAAACAAATTTGATGGCTTTAATTTCCATGGTTATGGTACAACAGTAATGAACGACTGTGATTCAAGTTGGAATGGTGATGATGGCTGCAGTCACCACGATGGATGTGTGGGTACTATAAATGGTGGAATATTCACAGGTAACGGAAAGGCTGGTATTGCCCCTGCTTATGGTGCTAATGTAAATATTTATGGTGTTATTTGTGATAAAAATAAATTTGGTATCGGCTATTTAAGCACCACAAACGGCCACGCATCAATGAAGGGTATCGTTAACAGTTGTGTGCTTGCAAACAATGAAGTGGGAATGAAGATTGATAAACTGTGTGATGTTACTGCAATTAATTGTCAGTATAAGGATAACACAACAGCTAAAAGCAGTCAGGGACAACTGACTGAATTTTAATGAATGAGGTGAACTTAAGTAATGAAATATACAGGTATAGATGTTTCAAAGTGGCAGGGAAGAATTGATTGGCCCCTTGCAAAAAGCGACGGAGTACAGTTTGCTATGATTCGTTCATCATTTGGTTGGAGCGAGGGCAACACGGACCTTATGTTTGAAACAAATTACGAAAATGCAACAAAAGTTGGTATTCCTGTAGGTGCATATCATTATTCATACGCAAGAACTCCGGCGGAGGCAGTAAAAGAAGCAGAATTTTGCTATTCTGTAATTAAGGGCAAGACCTTTGAGTATCCAATCGCCTATGATTTGGAAGAATCGGGCGTGGCATCTCTTGGTAAGGAAAGAGTTTCAGAAATCGCAAAAGCCTTCTGCGAAAAGATGGAAAGTTATGGCTATTATGTTTGTATCTACGCAAATAAGCATTGGCTTGATAACTATTTTATGAATGAAATTTTTGAGAAATATGATATCTGGCTTGCTCAGTGGACGAATAAACCAACTTTTGAGAAAACCTATGGTATTTGGCAAAAAAGTTCAAAGGGCAGAGTGGCAGGAATTCAGGGATATGTTGATTTGGATGAGTCCTATAAGCATTATCCGTCAATTATGAGATACAACGGACTCAACGGATTCCCTAAACCACAGTCAGGCAAGCCTGTAAAACCTGCCAAGAAAAATTTTCAGGCAGGGGATAAGGTTAATTTGTCAGGTGCGGGGCTTTATACAACGGCAACGGTGACAAAGGAGTCAAATACCATCAGTGGCGAATATTATATCTATGACGGTAAAGTGATTAACGGCAGAATGAGAATTACAAATTCTTCGTCAAGAGTGGGGAAAAAACCTGTTGGTGATAATGTTACAGGCTTCGTGAAAAAAAGCGAAATGGAGTAAACTATGACGGAGATGGATGTGTTAAATCATAGACTTGATGCTGTTGAGGAGGATATTAAAATTCTCTACAAAAAGGTTAACGAGGTCACCCTTACTCAGGTGCAGAGCGTTACCAAACTTGACAGTATGCTTGTAACGCTTGGAGAGTTGAAAGAAAGTATAGAAACACTTAAAAAGCGGCCGGGATGGCTGTGGGATAAATTTATCGTTGCTGTAATCAGTGCTGTTTGTGGTGCTTTGATTAGTTTAGTAATATAAGGAGAAAATATGATTGAGTTTATAACAGAGAATGCACTCTTGCTGATTCCTGTGCTTAATATAATTGGTGTTATAGTTAAGAATACCGAAAAAATTCCCAATAAGTATATTCCCTTTATACTCTTGCTTTTTGGAATTTTAGGTGCTGTGGCAATTTTAGGATTATCCCCTGAAAGCGTTGTACAAGGCATTCTTGTAACAGGTACAGCCGTTTATGGAAATCAGGTTGTTAAGCAAGTTAAGAAAAGTGAATAAAGGAGTGGCGGGGTCATGACTTGACTCCGCCATTTTTATATATGAATATACAAATTTGGATTTCATCCCGACAAACTCCCAATTTGTTAATTTAGTTGCCTTAATTTCGTTATTATATTCACTAAAAAGAACTATTGTTTTTTTGAAATAATTGTTATATAATTATTTCATTAAATATGGAGGGATTATTATGAAAAAAATTATCTCAATTATTCTTTGCATCAGCCTTTGTCTGATTCCTTGTTTAGCAGTTACAGGCTTTGCAGCAGAAACAGGCAACGACTACACGATTGTTTCACCTTACAGCGATGTAGTTTGGGAAGGAGAGGGTGCTTGGGGAGCATATAAAGGCTCACTTCACTCTCACACAACTTATAGTGACGGAAATGTTGACCTTGCAACTATGGTTAAGGAATACTACAATCGTGACTATGATTTCCTTGCTAACTCTGACCACGGTGTAACCGGTGTTGAATGGAACAGAGCACCAAAGAAAGTGTTGCTTTATTCTTATCAGAAGCTTTTAGGCTATGATGTTGCACACCTTACTGATGAGGAGTTTAATGCTATTACATCAGGTGTATATCCTACTGCTGACGGTACAATTCGCGGAAAAGGAATGACTTGTGTTGTTGGTGCAAACGAGCTTAATAATATGACACTTACAAAGGCACATGTAAATGCGTTTTTCATACCTGAAAATGTTGGTAATGGCTATGGCGGATGGGAAAACGGCTACGAAGATGCTGTTGCATTCACTGATAAAATGGGCGGACTTTCAATTATCAATCATCCGGGTGACTGGTTGGAAAGCCGTGATGATATTTCAACAGTAAGTGACCCTAAGAATATAAAATTCTTTGGTAACATTCTTCTTGAATATGATACCTGCCTTGGTATGGAGGTTTTCAACGAAACAAATAGCGTTACACCATTCGACAGAATTTTGTGGGATAATCTTCTTATGTATACACTTCCTTACGGTAAAAATGTTATAGGTTTCAGTAATACAGATGCCCATACAGTAGAAAACATTGACAGTTCTTTCAATATCTATATGATGGAAGAAAACAATGTTGAAAACATAAAGAAAACAATGCAAAATGGTGCATCATTTATGGTGACAAGAGAGCTTCCTTGCGGTAACGATATAATTGGCCCTGCAGAAGGCTTTGATGTAAAGAATTCCGGACTTCCATATCCTGTTTTCACAAAGGTTGCAGTTGATGGACACAAAATCACAGTAAGTGCCGACAATGCTCAAACTGTTCAGTTCATCGCAAATGGTGAGGTTATTTACAAGGGTGCAATCGGTTCTAACGATGTAACTCTTGACCTTGATAAAGTAGACGGTGCAGAGGATTTTCAATATGTAAGGGCAGAGGTTTTTGGTGAAGGCGGTATGTGTCTTACTCAGGCACTTGTTATTGAAGACGGTGGTGATACAGAGGATTATGAAAATCCAAGAGGACTTTTAGCATTCCTTAACAGAGTGATATTCACCCTCAAGAGCACAAGAGTTTGGACAATTATCGTTGAACTTTTTAGAATGATATAAAACTATAATAACTAAATAATGCAAAAGGCGAGGGTTTTTAATCCTCGCCTTAATTCTGTGTTTTGCGTTCTGAATTTTACATAAAAAAGTCGGTCGAAAGACCGACTTTTCTCTATTATTCTTCGTCAACTTTTGCTTCTGCAATAACTTTTTCTACAATGTTCTGTGGAGCTTGTTCATAACGAGTGAACTCAAATGAGAATGAACCGCGTCCCGCTGTTACTGAACGGAGAACTGTTGTAAAGTCGCCCATTTCTGCCATTGGAACTTCAGCTGTAAGCTCTTGCATTCTTGGCTCGTCAGCAGGTCCCATA
Organism: uncultured Clostridia bacterium; assembly: GCA_937898625.1. Lineage (GTDB taxonomy): Bacteria > Bacillota > Clostridia > Oscillospirales > Acutalibacteraceae > Fimenecus. The sequence continues at coordinate 157,099 of CALEJF010000006.1, forward strand.
CCGAGAACTCTACCACGACGCTTTGTGATATCGCCCATAATATCGCCAAGGTTATCATCAGGCATATATGCAATAAGTGTTCCAACCGGTTCAAGAATTGTTGGGTCAGCCTTTGGAATACCTGCCTTGTAAGCAAGAGAAGCAGCCATCTTGAATGCCATTTCTGAAGAGTCAACCGGGTGGTAAGAACCATCATAAAGAGTAGCCTTAACACCTACCATTGGGTAACCTGCAAGAACACCCTTGAGAACGCAATCACGAAGTCCTTTTTCAACTGCAGGGAAGAAGTTCTTTGGAACTGCACCACCGAAAACTTCTTCAGCAAAAATAAGTTCGTCGCTGTCACAAGGCTCAAAGCGGATATGTACATCACCGAACTGACCGTGGCCGCCTGACTGTTTCTTGTGTTTACCTTGTGCTTCTGCGGATTTTCTGATTGTTTCTCTGTAAGCAACCTTTGGAACACTGAGGTCAACCTCAACACCAAATTTATTCTTAAGTTTAGAAACGATAACATCAAGGTGTTGTTCACCAAGTCCTGAAAGAACTTGTTCTTTTGTTTCTTTATTGATAGTGAAAGAAATTGATGGGTCTTCTTCCATAAGTCTGAAAAGTCCCTGAGCAACTTTTTCTTCTTCGCCCTTTTTACGAACATTAACTGCCATTGAAAGACAAGGTTTTGGAGCGTCAACACCATCGAGAATTACGATGTTCTTTGCATCGCAAAGTGTGTCACCTGTCTTAACATTTGCAAGTTTTGTAACAACGCCGATATCACCTGCGATAATTTCTTTTGCGTCTTCCTGCTTGCCACCCTTAACAGTAACAAACTTACCCATCTTTTCTGTTTCGCCTGTGCGAACATTATAAGCTTGAGTATCAGGAGTGAGTTTACCTGAAACAACCTTAAAGAATGACATCTTACCTACGAATGGGTCAGCAACTGTCTTGAAACAGATTGCTGCAAGAGGTCCGTTTATGTCACAAGGAAGAATAACATCTTCACCTGCTTCATTCTTTGCTGTCTCGCCTGCATAACCATAAGCACCAGGAACTGACCATGCAAGGTTGTAAAGAAGTTGGTCAACGCCTGCACCTGTAAGACCTGCAACTGCATAAACAGGGTAGATTGAACCGTCAAAAATACCTGTGCAAAGACCTTTAAGGATTTCGTCTGGAGTAAATGTTTCACCCTCAAAGAATTTTTCCATAAGTTCGTCGTCAGTTGTAGCAACTGCTTCCATAAATGCAGATGTCATTTCTTCAATAACAGGGTCGTTAGGCATTGGAACTTTTGTTGCTTTGCCTTCTGCATCGTATTCATAAGCCATACCTGTCATAAGGTTAACATATGATTTTGTGATATTCCCTTCCATATAAGGAATGATTGTAGGACAAAGTTTGTTTCCGTAAACTTCTTTTAATGCTTCAAAAGTCTTGTAGAAACTTCTGTGGTCAGAGTCAGTCTTTGTAATAGCAAAGAATTTTGCAAGACCGCGTTTCTCTGCAGCCTTGAATGCCTTTTCAGTACCAACGTCAACGCCTGAACCGGCACTTGTAACGATAAGCACTGCTTCTGCTGCGCGAACTGCTTCTGCACTACCATTTTCAAAGTCAAAAAGACCAGGAGCGTCAATAATATTTAACTTTGTGTTGTCCCATTCAATAGCAGCCATTGCGGATGAAACTGATGACTTTCTTCTTTTTTCTTCTGCGTCAAAGTCGAGAACAGTGTTTCCGTCTGCAACTTTACCAAGTCTGTCAGTAGCACCTGCTATATAAAGCATTGCTTCACAAAGAGTAGTTTTTCCTTTTCCGCCGTGACCGAGCACAGCAATATTTCTGATGTTGTTTGAGGTATAAGCTTTCATAAAGCGTGCCTCCCTTTCCTAAGTATGCCTTTTAGTGACTGAAAAACAGTCGTTTATGTGAAAAATATATAGAATTTTTCAGCATGTTAGAGAAATTATAGCATAATTGCCTAAACAATGCAACTATGTTTTAATAAGTTTTTTTAGATATTTATAAATATGTATATGACTATTTTCTGTTGATTTTTTGAGCTTGTAATTGTATAATCAATATATATGCAAAAATAGGAGATGTTATAAAATGTTACCTCCAATTATTGAGTTTTTAAAAGATAAAAAAGTGCTTATTCTGGGCTTTGGCAGAGAGGGCAGAAGCACATACAACTATATAAGAAAGTATCTCCCCGAAAAGTTACTCGCAATCGGTGACGGCAGAGAACAAAAAATCGACGATAACAATGTTGAGTATTACTGTGGAGAAGATTATCTTTCATATATCGATAAATTCGATGTTGTTATGAAAAGCCCGGGAATTTCATTTGTAAATGTTGATGTTCCTGAGGGTACTTATGTAACTTGTCAGACAGATTTGTTCTTGAAATACGCACCTTGCAAAAAGATTGGTGTAACAGGCTCAAAGGGTAAAACCACGACTTCAACTCTGACATACAAAATGCTTTGCGCAGGTGGTGTGGACTGTGAACTTATGGGTAATATGGGACTTCCTGTGCTGGACTATATCGAGGAAATGACAGAAGACAGAATTGCAGTTATTGAAATGTCTTCACATCAACTTGAATTCACAAGAAATTCACCCGATGTGTCAATTCTTACAAATATCTATGAAGAACACCTTGAACATTATAAAGGTGGTATGACGGGGTATGTAAATGCAAAGCTCAATATTGTCCGTCATCAGAATGAAAATAATACCTTTATATATAACGGAACTCAAGGACTTCAACCATATCTTAATTTAGATACAATTGAATCAAACACAATTGCAGTTAAAAAAGATGATTTTCTTCCCTTTGAAATTGAAAACATTCATTTAGCAGGTGAGCATAACCGTCACGATGTACTTTATGCCTTTACTGCCGCATCAACATTCGGTGTAACTGCAGAACAAGCAAAAAAGGCGATTGATGACTTCAAAGGCATTGAACACAGAATGGAAAATATTGGTATATATAATAGTATAACTTTTTATAATGATTGTATTGCTACAATTCCACACGCTGTTATGTGCGCTGTGAATGCGATTAAGGCGAATACACTTATAATCGGTGGCAAGGACAGAGGAATTGATTATACCGATTTCGCAGTTGACCTTGAAAACAGCAATCTTGATGTTATTATCGGTACAAAGACCACAGGTCACAAGATTGTTGATATGATGCTTGAAAACGGCACAAAGAAAAATCTAATTAAAGCCGAAAATCTTGAAGAAGCAGTAAAATTTGCATACGAAAACACAAAAAAAGACGGCGTTTGTATTTTATCTCCTGCTGCATCAAGTTATAACGAGTATAAAAACTTTGAGGAAAAAGGCAGACATTATAAAGAACTTGTTAAAAAATACGGAGTGTAAACTATGAATCTAACAGAAAAGCAAATAAGTTTTGAGTATAAATTTCAAGGAAAAATCGTAAATCTTCGTGTTGACGACGCACTTCTTCCCAACGGCGCAACTGCGAAAAGGGAAATTGTTGAGCATAATGGTGGGGTTTGCGTAGCACCACTTGATAATGAATATAATCTTTATTTTGTAAAGCAATTCCGTTATCCCTATATGGAAATTGTTACAGAACTCCCTGCAGGTAAACTTGAAAAAGGCGAGGACCCATTTGAGGCAGGAAAAAGAGAACTAAAGGAAGAAACAGGTGCTATTGCAAATAAATATGTAAGCCTTGGAAAGCTTTATCCCACACCGGGGTATTGTGGTGAGATTATTCATATGTATCTTGCAACAGACTTGGAGTTTGGTGAGCAAAACCCTGATGAAGACGAATTTTTAGAGGTTTACAAAATTCCACTTGAAAAAGCAGTTGAAATGGTAATGAATGGCGAGTTGCCCGACAGTAAAACTCAGACAATGATTTTAAAAATCAACCAACTTAAAAACGAGGGTAAGATATGAAAATAGTTCTTGCATCAAAATCCCCAAGAAGAAGCGAAATTTTAAAAAATGCAGGGATAGATTTTACCGTCCGTGTTGCGAATGCAGACGAAACTATCCCGGATGGAATAAAACCACAGGATGCAGTTGTTTTCCTTGCTGCAAGAAAGGCTATGGCGGTGGAAAAAGGCGAAGATGAATTAATTCTTGGTGCTGATACAGTTGTTGTGCTTCAAGATAAAATTCTTGGTAAACCAAAAGACCGTGACGATGCCTATAATATGCTAAAATCTCTCTCGGGTAGAGTTCATTCTGTTTTCACAGGTGTTTGTGCAATAGGAAATGGTATTTCAATGACCTTTGCCGAAGAAACAAAAGTAGAATTTATGCCACTTACCGATGAGGAAATATACACCTATATAGATACAAATGAATGTTATGACAAAGCAGGTGCTTACGGAATTCAGGGACTTGCTTCAAAATTCATTCGCGGAATTAAGGGCGACTACTTTAATGTTGTTGGTTTGCCCATAAGCAGAATTTATGAAAAGATTTTTACAAAACTGTAAAAATTCATTGACAATTCATAATTTTTGTAGTAAATTTAGTATGTGTATGTTACATATAACATGAAAGGGGAGCCCTATTATGGCTAAAAAGAATTTTACACCCGAAGAAGTTAAGGCAAAAATCGAAAAGAAAAATGCTAAATCTAACGTATTCTTCGGAACATTTACAAAGGCGGTAGCAGTATTCCTTGCAATTGTTATTGCGTATTCACTCGTTTCTATCAGCTTCACACTTCCATCATTGATTCTTGGTGGCGGAAACAATGTTGCTGTTCAGGGTGGTAACGCAACAACTCCAGGCGACGAAAATGTGCTTGGTGGCGACGACAATTTACTTGGCGGTGGCGACGCAACAACTCCAGGTGACACAACAACTCCAGGCGATACAACAACTCCTGGTGACGCAACAACTCCAGGCGATACAACAACTCCTGGTGGTAACACTCCGGCAGCTGCAACAAAAGCAGATGTAGCAAAGCTTCTTAACGAAGTAACAGCTAAGGCTGTAAAAGGCAACTACAAATGGACAAGAAAATGTTGGTACACACAGCCTCTTGATGTAGGTAGTGCAACAGATACACTTAACAGTGTTATTCAAAGAGTTGACCCAAATGCTAACCTCGATTCAGTTGTTGGTGGATTCCTTGGAATTTCTGGTAAAGAAACTGATCCAGCTTGGGAAGCAGATGTTAAGGGTGGTAAACTTCCTGCAGAAGGCAAAATGAAAGAGGAAAAATACCTTCTCAAAGCTTTCACACTCGCAGAGAGTGACATTAAGGGCATGGAAGTAAAAGGTAATACATATAAAATACAGCTTAATGGCTGCAAGAGTCCTCAGAAAGATGGCAAGAATGCACTTAACCATGTAACAAACGACTTCATCACAAAGGACGAAGTTGCAAAGGGTGTTGCAGATGGTCTTGGTTCACTTGGCAACCTTGTTACAATCAACAGCCTTGATGTTGATTTTACATCAATCCTTGTTACAGCGGTTGTAGAAAACAATGCACTCAAGAGCGTTAAGATTTCATACACAATGACAGTTAACTCACTCAAGCTTAAAGCATTAGTTGTTAATGTTGATGGTAAGGGTGCTGGCAAGATGGAATGCACATATACATTTGCTTAATTTTTGAAAGGAGAACTTAAAATATGGCAAAGCAGAAGATGCCTTTAAGCCCTGAACAGGCAGAAATTAAGGCAATGAAAAAAGAAAAATCATCAAATGGTTGGACAAAATTCTGGGCAATCGTTCTTGCACTTGTTCTTGTAGCAGGTACATTCGTTATTGGTCAGTCAACAGCTAAAAAAGCAATTGAAGCAGCAGGCACAAATACAGGTGCTAACACAGATGTAAACACTGGTGATGTAAACAATAACAGCGATGACGATTTGCTTCTCGACAGTGGCGATACAACAACACCAGACGCTGACACAACAACACCAGGCGCTGACACAACAACTCCAGGTGCTGACACAACAACTCCAGGTGGCGACGCTCCTGCAGGCGACAAGAACGACGGTGCAACAACAGTTCAGTTCTCAAAGGCTAATGCTCATGAAATGTTCAACAAATGGACATCAAACGCAGCAAAGGCAAGCTATAAATTTGCTCGTGTTTGTGCATATACTCCTGACGGTGCAATCGATGTTGGTGGTGCAACAGATACACTTAACAGAATCATCAAGATGGTTGACAAAAACGCATCTCTTGACACAGTTGTTGGCGGATTCCTCGGAATCGGTAACAGAGACGGCGAAGTTAAGAATGGTCAAATTCCAGAAGGTATGAACAAGCAGTACGCTCTTAAGGCAATGCAGCTTACAGCAGCTGACATTAAGGCAGCAGCTAAGAATGGTAACAAATACCAGGCACAGCTTAACGCATGTTCAAACCCACAGAAGGATAATTCAAACGCACTTAGCCGCGCAACAAATGACTTCTTCACACATCAGGAAGTTGTTGATGGTATTTCAGCACTTACAACATTAATTACAGTTAGCAGCACAGATGTTCAGTATTCATCAATCCTTCTTACTGCAGTAGTTGATGGCGATACACTCAAGAGCCTTGAGATTTCTTACACATTCGCAGCACAGATGAACCTTAAAGCAGGTATCTCAATCGCTGGTAAGGGTAAGGCAACAAACAAGATTACTTACACAATGTTATAATTTTGTTTAACAAATAGCATTTAACGGTATCATCGAAAGGTGATACCGTTTTTTCTTGCTCATTATTCACAAATAAATGCAATATAATTTGGCAAAGAGTATTATTGTATTGAAATCTCTTTTAGTGTATAATTTTTATATATTTGAGAATTGCCGGGAGGTAAAAAATATGAAAGTATGTGAAATTAAAGATATTCTTGGTGCAGATATTATCTGTGGCGAGGATTTTATGAACCGTGATGTGTATACTGCATGTGGCAGTGATATGATGAGTGATGTTCTTGCATATGTTAAGGAACAGGCAGTGCTTCTTTCAGGACTTGTAAACCCACAAGTTGTAAGAACAGCAGAAATGATGGATATGCAATGCATAGTGTTTGTTCGTGGCAAACAACCTGACCAAGGAATTATCGACCTTGCTCGTGACCGTGACATTGTCCTTCTCACAACGAAACAGCCAATGTTTACTGCTTGCGGTCTTCTTTTTGAAAAAGGTCTTCGCGGAGGAGCAATGGTATGAATAACTTTAAGCTTCATTTTACCGTTCCGGGTGACGATTTCACCCGTGCAGGGGAGGCTTCAGGTTCAGTAAAAAAGACACTTAAAGATTTAGGATTTAATCCTGAAGTAGTGAGAAAGTGCGTAATTGCCCTTTATGAGGCAGAAATCAATCTTGTTATCCATGCGGGTGGCGGAGAAATTGATGTTGAAATTTCTCCCGAGTGTATCAGTATGGTGCTTGCTGACCAAGGCCCCGGAATTCCCGATGTTGACCTTGCTATGAAAGAGGGTTATTCAACTGCACCCGATAATGTTCGTTCATTGGGATTTGGTGCAGGTATGGGACTTCCCAATATTAAAAAATATACCGATGAGATGAAAATTGATTCCACCGTCGGTGTGGGTACAACAATGTACCTGAAAGTATATACAAATTGAGTGATGATTATGAACGAAACATATTTCCACTCCGTGCGACTTGATGCGGAAAAATGTAAGGGCTGTGTAAGTTGCCTTAAACGATGCCCTACAAATGCTATCCGCGTCCGCAACGGTAAGGCTTATATTATTTCAGAACGATGTGTTGACTGTGGCGAATGTATCAGAATTTGTCCGCACCACGCAAAGTATGCTGAAAAATACTCTCTTAACGAAATTCTTGATTACAAATACAGAATTGCTGTTCCTGCACCATCACTTTACGGGCAGTTCAATAATCTTGACGACCCGGATTATGTGTTGACGGGTCTTAAAAGAATGGGCTTTGACGATGTGTTTGAGGTTTCAAAGGGTGCAGAATTAGTCAGTGAAGCAACACGACTTATTCTCTCAATGAAAAAGACCAAAAAACCTTTGATTTCCTCTGCTTGTCCTGCAGTTGTGCGACTTATCAGAGTTCGTTTTCCTAACCTTATTGAAAACGTGCTTGATTTGAATGCCCCTATGGAGGAGGCTGCTCGTCTGGCAAGAATTAAAGCAAAAGAGAAAACAGGACTTTCTGATGAAGAAATTGGCGTTTTCTTCATAACACCCTGTACCGCAAAGATTTCCTCAATCAAGCAACCTATCTGCAACGGTAAATCATACATAAACGGTGTCCTTGCAATTAAGGATATTTATCCTGTGCTTGTGTCGCAGATGGATAAAATTATTGAACTTGAGAGTTTAAGCGATTCGGGCATTATCGGAGTTGGTTGGGCTTCCTCGGGTGGAGAGTCTGCAGCAGTTTTAAGAGAGCGATACCTTGCAGCCGATGGTATTGAAAATGTAATTAAGGTTCTTGGAGAATTAGAAGATGAAAAACTCAATGACCTTGATTTTATTGAACTTAATGCTTGTTCAGGTGGTTGCGTTGGCGGACCTTTGACTGTTGAAAATCCTTTTGTTGCAAAGGCAAGACTTCAAAGACTTCGCAAATATATGCCTGTTTCCTGCAATCATCTTGAGTTTGAGTCAATACCAAAGGAAATGTATTGGGAAAAACCTTTGGAGGCATCCCCTTGGAAATTGGCAGATAATGTTTTTGAGGCTATGCAGAAAATGGCAGAAATCAAAGACCTTGAAAGCACCTTACCTGGACTTGACTGTGGTATGTGTGGTTCACCATCCTGCCATTGTTTTGCAGAGGATGTTGTAAGAGGTCAAGCCGATAAAAATGACTGTATTTTTGCTATGAAAAATAAGGAAGGTGCGGAAAGTTTTATTCCAAAGCCATTCAGAACAGAGGAAGTAAAAAATGACAATTAGTAATTTAGTTGAAAAACTGAATCTCAAAATTCTTGTTGAAGGTGATGACGACCGTGAAATCACAGGCGGATACTGCGGTGACCTTTTGAGTTGGGTTATGGGCAGAGCACAGGCTGGTGATTGTTGGTTTACAGTTATGGGAAACCTCAATGCAATTGCAGTTTCTGTCCTTGCAGATTGCGCTTGCATTGTGCTTTGTGAAAATTCAACTTTGGATGATGACGCAAAAACTCGTGCAGAAATGCAGGGTGTATGGGTGCTTTCATCAGAAGAAAACGCATATAATCTTGCAAACAAGCTTGGTGCAGAATTATGAGATTAAAGTATGATTTTCACCTGCATTCGTGCTTGTCCCCTTGTGGCGATAACGATATGACACCATATAACCTTGTGAATATGGCAAAACTTATGGGTTATGATATTATTGCCCTCACCGACCACAATTCCTGCCTTAACTGTCCTGCTGCAATAAAAGCAGGTGAGGAGGCGGGTATTACGGTTGTGCCCGGAATGGAACTTTGCACATCGGAGGAAATTCATACTGTTTGCCTTTTTCCCACTCTGGAAAATGCTTTGGAGTTTTCAGATTATGTAAAAACTACAATGCCACTTGTTAAAAATGATGAAAGTATTTTTGGCAATCAGTACATAATGGACCATCTTGACGGCATTTTGGGGAGTGAAGAAATTCTTTTAACAACTGCATCGGGAATAAGTATTGATGATGTTGTAAGGGAGGTTTCCCGTTTTGACGGTGCAGTTTTTCCTGCTCATTTAGACAGAGCATCATATTCTGTGCTTTCTGTTTTAGGATTTATGTACCCTGAGATGAATTTCACAACTGCCGAGTTTACGCATAAGGCATATATTCCTCAATATGAGGAAAAACACAAACTTTTAAAAGGAATGAAGCATCTTCGTAATTCTGATGCCCATTATCTTGAGAATATGCTTGAGCCAAGTGTGGAAATCGACCTTCCCGAGTGTACGGCAAAAGCAGTAGTGGAATATATAAAAGAATGAATGGCTATTGCAACTGCAGTAGCCATAATTTTTTAGATTTCTACTTCTTTTCCAAAATAGGAAGTAGGAGATACATGTTTTCCATTTTTTATAAGTTCAAAGTGAAGGTGTACTCCATCTGCTTTTTCTACGGGAATTTCACCTAAATTTCCAATCTTTTGGTTTGCTTTTACTACTTCGCCTGGCTGAATAACGCCGTCCTTTTGTAATCCCGAATATTTTGCAATAAAGCCATTGTTGTGGTCAATTGTAACAACAGTTCCCCAGAGTTCATCATGTGAAAGTTCTGTCACTACACCATCAGCAATTGATTTAATTTCTTCACCATTCTGTCCGGCAATATCCATTCCGTTGTGGGTTTTCCAATCTCCAGTAGTGTTGTTTCTTACAATTTCACCGTTTGAAAAAGCCTTTGTAACCTTGTTCTTCAATGGATATTCAAAATATATTGTGATTTTTTCTTCCGTGGTAGATTCTTCCCTTGTGTCAGGTACATTCGTAACGGGAGTGTTTACTTGAACATCATTTTTTTGTGGTTGTGTTTCAGTGTTTTCTGTGGTGTTTTCCGGCAAATCCGTTTTCGCATTGTCTTTATTAGAAATCCAAAGGGATAAAAGAAGCACAACACAAAGAGAGAAAGCACAAACGGAATAAAGCCCTCGTTTAAACTTGTCCTGTTTTTTTATACTTTTCAAAATAAAAGCACCTCCGTCTATATTTTGGACGAAGATGTAAAGTTTATACAGAAACTTATATTATAAAAATAGTAACAGGTAATAAAATTGGTATGTAATTATCGGCGAGATAGTTTTTCGTCAGAGCCGTTCAAAAACGCAGGCAATACTTTGTGTCTTGGCGAGTATTTTGGACGAGCCATGACGGAAAATTAGCCGTCGAGAAAACATACAAAATTTTAATTACTTGTTACTTATAAAAAAGAAAAAACGGACGGTTGCGGTTCCGTCCGTTTTCCGGGCATTTCTGCCCTGAGGGGTTGTTTGAGGATGGGGTATGTGTACTCCTTGTGAGTACAGTTAAATAATAAACTAAATTTATTAAAAAACAGTGAACATTATTTTAATAATCAAAAAATTTATTATGAATATCATAAAAATAAAAATTTTTAATAAAATTAGCGAACAAATGTTTACTTTTTTAAAAATATATGTTAGAATATAGAAAAAGTATGACTTTTTATATTAAAATTTGAATCAGGAGTAGTTTTTATGCGTCCAATTACAGATACACAACAAAAAATTTATGAATTCTTGTGTGAACGCTCCCAGTGTGGTGTTCCGCCATCAGTCCGTGAAATCGGTTCTGCTGTGGGACTTCGTTCAACATCTTCTGTTCAGGCAAACCTTGATGCACTGGAAGAAGCAGGTTATATCGAGCGTGACCCGATGTTAAAGCGTTCAATCCGAGTACTTGGTCAGGCAGAAAATGTTACAAGTGTTCCGCTTCTGGGTACTGTTACCGCAGGTATGCCAATTCTCGCTGTTGAACAAATTGAGGGATATATTGCATATAATGGCAGGGTTTCACGCGATAAATCACTTTTTGCACTTAAAGTTCGCGGTGAAAGTATGCTATGGGCAGGTATCCTTGACGGCGACATTGTAATCTGCGAAAAAACACCTTATGCATCAAATGGCGAAATTGTTGTTGCTATGATTGAAGATGAGGCAACAGTTAAAAGGTTTTATAAGGAAAACGGTCATTTCCGTCTTCAACCCGAAAATGATGCTTTTGAACCAATCATCACAAACGAGGTTATTATCTTAGGTAAAGTAGTTGCACTTTACAGGTATTATTGATTTATAACGGTAGGGCGGGGTTAATTCCCCGCCGAATTATTTCAAGTACATAAATTTGAATTTGTCTAACACATTTTTCCTCATTGACAAATTCTATAAAAAATAGTTTAATATATAGGATATAAAAATTTAAGCAAAGGTGATACAAATGGAAAACACCGTAGAAAAGAAAAAAATAGTTTTAAGTGCTATTCAGCCAACAGGTACACCAACTTTGGGCAATTATCTTGGTGCACTCAAAAACTGGAAAAATATGAAGGATGATTATAACTGTCTTTACGCAGTTGCCGATTTGCATTCTCTTACAGTTCGCCCCGAGCCTGCAACACTTCGTAAGAATACAATGGAACTTTATGCGATTCTTCTTGCGTTGGGACTTGACCCACAGGAAAGTGTTGTTTTCATTCAGAGCCATGTGCCACAGCACGCACAACTCGCATGGCTTTTAAATTGCTGTACACAGTTTGGCGAGGCTGCAAGAATGACACAGTTTAAGGATAAGAGCGAAAAACACCCTGAAAATGTCAATGTAGGTCTTTTCACATACCCAATTTTAATGGCTGCCGACATTCTTCTTTATCAAGCAGATTATGTTCCCATTGGTGCCGACCAAAAACAGCATCTTGAAATCGCGCGTGATATTGCAGAAAGATTTAACACAGTATATGGTAATACATTCACAATGCCTGAGCCATTTATTGGCAAAGTGGGTGCTCGCGTTATGTCGCTTCAGGACCCTATGGCTAAAATGAGCAAGTCCGACCCAAATCCAAAGAGCTATATTTCAATGCTTGACGATGACAATGTAATCGTTAAGAAAATCAAGAGTGCAGTAACTGACTCTGAAGCAAAGGTAAGATATGCCGAGGGTAAAGAGGGTATTAACAACCTTATGGGAATTTACTCTTGCTGTACAGGTCTTTCTTATGAACAGATTGAGAAAGATTTTGACGGAAAAGGCTATGGTGATTTTAAGGGAGCAGTTGCAGAGGCAGTTGTTGAAGAACTTCGTCCATTTAAAACAGAGTTCAACCGTCTTATTAACGATAAAGCGTATCTAAATGAATGTGCAAAAAATGGTGCAGAAAAAGCAAGCCGTTTTGCACAACGCACCCTCTCAAAGGCTATGAAGAAATCAGGATTGTATCAGTTATAATTTAATATTTAACGATAGGGCGGGGTCTTGACCCCGCCTTCGTTTGTTTAGTTATACAAATTTGAATTTGCCGACCCCTACGATTTATTCATCCCGACAAACTTCAATTTGCAAAATAGATTATTCACCACTTTTCAACCTTTTTATTGACTTTAGCTAACTGAAATTTTATAATATCCATAGAAAGGTGAGATGTAAAATGGCAAACCTTATATGTGCAAAATGCAATAAACGGATAGAAGAAAGTAATCTTATGGAATGTCCCCATTGTTGGGAGATGTATCATAAAGAGTGCTGGGAAGAAACTAAATTCTGCCTCAGTTGTAAAAAATATAATTTAGACTTTGCAAGAATTCAGGCTGAAAAAGAGGAAGCCGAGCAAAAAGCAATTGAAGAAGAAAAACTTCAGGTAGAAACGGTTGAAGATACGGAAGAAAACGAAGAACATCTTTTTCAAATGCCAACTAAAGAAATTAACCATTCACCCATAGCAAATACAATTATACTTGTGTCCAAAATTGCATTGATTATCGGACTTATAGCAGGTGTTGTAGTCGGTGCTGACGGAATTATTGAAGCATCTTCGTTTGCAGGCAGAATTGTCAGCGTTGCCTCAGGACTTGTTGTGGTGGCAATTGGTTGGGTTGCATCCGCACTTATTAACGGATTTGCCGACCTTATAAATAATTCACAGAAGACTGCATATTACTTATCTCAGTTAGTTAATAAAGATAAAAAGGAAATGGATGAATAATGGGAAAATTAAGATTTTTAATCGCAATTATTGTGGGCAAGGTTTCCGCCTTTTTGCTTGATAAAATTTTCAAAAGAGGTACTAATACACCGGGTGTGATTATGCTTAAAATCTGTCCCGATGCACTTTCTCGCTTTGTAATGCCAAGAAAGACAATCTGCGTAACAGGAACAAACGGAAAAACAGGTACATCAAACCTTTTGACCCATATTATCCGTAATAGCGGAAAAACGGTTGTAAATAATTCCAAGGGCTCAAATATGGCTCCGGGACTTGTTTCTGCATTGGTGACACAATGCACATTGGGTGGTAAGGTTACTGCAGATGTTGCAGTTTTAGAGGTGGACGAGCGTTCATCACAGTATATTTATACTGAATTCACACCTGATTTTATTCTTTGCACAAACCTTTTCCGTGACTCAATTATGCGAAATGGACATAGTGGATTCATCTTTGATAAAATCAATGACTATCTTAACAAAAAGACCACTCTTGTACTTAATGGTAATGATGCCATTTCAGGACTTTTGGGTGAAGGGGTTTGTGACCGTGTTTTCTATTCAGTGAATAAGACTGAAAGAAGCACGGAGAATTGTGTTGACACAGTTTGCGACCTTATTGCCTGCCCTAAATGTAACCACAAATTGGATTATGACTTTTTCCACTACAACCATATCGGTGTACCAAAGTGTTCATATTGTGGATTTGAGATGCCAAAAAGCAGATTTTTCGCAAGTGATGTTGATTTTGAAAAAGGAACCTTCGTGTTTAATGGACCACTTGGCGAAAGTCTTGTTTTGCCATTCCAAAAAGGTAACTTTTTCAATGTTTTCAACATTACAGGTGCTTGTGCAGTATGCAGACTTATGGGCATTGACCTTGATGTGATTGAGAATAGTATAGAAGACCTTTCTTCAAAAATAGGTCGATTTGAGAATAAAAAATATGGTGGTGTTGAGGTTATCTCAATGCTTTCTAAGAACCAGAATCCTATTTCCTGTTCACAAAGCCTTAAATTCCTTGACAGTACAGAAACTGAAAAAGATGTTGTGCTCCTTATTACTGACTCAAACGATAAAGTTCACGGCCACGAGGATATATCATGGATTTACGATACGGACTTTGCACCACTTAACAGCGAAAATATAAAAACTGTTTATATTGGTGGTACTCGTTGCTATGATGTTGCAAACTGTCTTGAAATCAAGGGTATTGATATAGGTAAGCTTGTACTTTTTGAAAATTACGATGAACTTGCGGACACAGTAAGCAAGAAGAGTATCGTGGGCAGAGATATTGTTGTATATTTTGAACTTTATGCAACAAGTGTTGTTGAAAAGATTAAAAATTCAATGTCACAGAAAGGGGATAACTGATTATGGCAAAAATGGTAATTGAAGTGCTTTATCCCGAATATAATAATCTTTATGGTGACAGAGGGAATTGCGAATATCTCGCAAAGAAATTAAGTCTTGCAGGGTACGAGGTTGAAATAATCGAAACATCACTTTTTGATAAACCTGCATTTATAGAAAACCAAGTAGACTTTCTCTTAATTGGACCTTGTCAGGAAAAACATCAGTTAGTGGAAATAGAGCATTTAAAAGAATATGCAGATGCACTAAAAAATCGAATTGATGATGGAGGAGTAATCCTTGCAACAGGTAATGCCTTTGAACTTTTTGGTCAGTATATTGAAAATCCAAAGGGTGAAAAAACGGAGTGTCTTGGTTTTTATCCATACTATGCAAAACAGTTTTCAAAATTAAGATATAATGATTGTAGTGTGGGCGAATTTGACGGGATGGAAATAGTTGGTTTTAAAAATCTTCTCAGTCATTCCTATGGTGAAAATACACATCCGTTTTTGAGTATGAAAAAGGGCTGCGGAATGAACAAGGATTGCAAGGTTGAGGGCGTGAACTATAACAATCTCTTTGCAACTTACCATACCGGTCCGATTTTACCACTCAACCCACAGTTCACAGATTATCTTATTAAAATTGTGGATTATAATTATGAGGGTGTAACTCTTGAGTTTGAAAAGCAAGCTTACGAAAGCAGACTAAAGGAATTGTTAAAGTGAAGTTATTTATCGCACTAAATTGCTAAATTTTTTAATCTAAAACTATTGACTTTAGTTTTTTGTGGTGCTAAAATACTTTACAATCAGTAATGCAGAGGTAATCAAAATGAAAACTCTTAATTTCGCAGCTGAATATTTTTACTTTAACTTTTTCTTTAATAAGGAAAGGTCATATTTCACTGCGGAAAAATAAAGATTACTGAAAAATATGTAATTTTATTCCCACGGTGAAAGGCTGTGGGAATTTTTTATTGCCAAACATATAACAAAAGGAGTAAGGAAAATGGTAGTAATTCTTAAAAACGAGGTTGACCCTAAAAAGGTCGAAAATTTAACAAAATGGTTGCACGAGCAAAACCTTGTAATTAACGAGGTTGTCGGTCATTATCAGACAATTTTAGGTCTTATCGGTGATACAAGTCGTGTGGACATTGACCTTATTAAGAGCCTTGATATTGTTGATGATGTAAGACGAATTTCAGAGCCTTACAAATGTGCAAACAGAAAATTTCATCCTGACGACACCATTATTGATGTTGAAGGATATAAAATTGGCGGAGGCAATTTCCAATTCTTTGCGGGTCCTTGCTCAATTGAAAGTCGTGAGCAGATTTTGAGCATCGCAAAGGATGTAAAAAAAGCAGGTGCTAACTTCCTTCGCGGTGGTGCATTCAAGCCAAGAACATCACCCTATGCTTTCCAAGGTATGCGTGGCGAAGGACTTGAATTGATGCTTGAAGCGAAAAAAGAAACAGGAATGCCAATTGTAACTGAAATTATGGACGCATCCCATATTCCGCTCTTTGAAAATGTTGATATTATTCAGGTTGGTGCTCGTAATATGCAGAACTTTGAACTTTTAAAGGAATTAGGACATATTAAAAAACCAGTTTTCTTAAAGCGCGGACTTTCAAGCACATTCCAGGAACTTTTAATGAGTGCAGAGTACATTATGGCAGGTGGTAACGAAAATGTTATCCTTTGTGAGCGTGGTATCCGTACTTTTGAAACTGCAACAAGAAATACACTTGATTTATCAGCAGTTCCAATGCTTAAAGAAAAATCACATCTTCCCGTTGTTATTGACCCATCACACGCATCAGGTATTGCAAGATTTGTAAAACCAATGTCGTTAGCAGCTGCCGCTTGTGGTGCAGATGGTCTTATGATTGAAGTGCATAATGACCCGTCAAAGGCACTTTGCGACGGTCCGCAAGCTCTTACACCGCCACAATTCACAGATGTTGTTAGTGCGGTAAACAAAGTTTTAGAAGCAGTAAAATAAGCAGGCGATAAAATGTTAGTTGGAATTATAGGCTTAGGCCTTATGGGTGGCTCACTTGCCAAGGCTATCAGTTTTGGCACGGAGCACACCGTGTGGGGCACAAACAGAAGCAAAGAAGCAGTCAAAAAAGCCCTCTTCGCAGGTGCAATTCAGAAAGAACTCAATAAAGAGGATTTGTGCAATTGTGATTTGGTAATTGTTTCTCTTTACCCACAGGCTTCAGTTGATTACATAAAAGAAAATGCACATCTTTTCAAAAAAGGTGCAATAGTTATGGATGTCAGCGGTGTTAAACGATTTGTCTGTGATGCTCTTTATGAAATAGCCAAGAAGAATGAATTTGTTTTCCTTGGGGCTCATCCTATGGCAGGACTTCACCTTTCCGGTTTTGAACATTCAACGGCAAAAATCTTCAATAATTCTTCGATGATTCTTACTCCTTACGAAGATACGCCTTGGGGATATATAAATACAGTTAAAGAACTTTTCCTTAAAATCGGTTTTACAAATATCCAGATGTCAACACCTGAAGAGCATGATAAAATTATTGCCTTCACATCCCAACTTGCCCATGTGGTTTCTAATGCCTATGTTAAAAGTTCTAACGCCCTAATTCATAAAGGCTTTTCGGCAGGAAGCTACAAGGATTTGACCCGTGTTGCATATCTTAATGAAAATATGTGGTCAGAATTGTTTTTAGAAAACCGTGACAATCTTATAAATGAAATTGACTCCATAGTTAATAATTTGATACAATATAAAGAGGCGTTAGAAACTAACGACTGCGAAAAATTAACTGCACTATTGCGTGATGGTAAAGAATTAAAAGAAAAGATTGACGGGTGATTAGTATGGAAATCGTAAAAGTATCCACATCCAAAGAGTATAATGTGAATATCGGCTCCGGTTTTCTAAATAAAATCGGTGAGAAAATCAGTGAGTTAAAAAGAATTTGCAGAGTTGTTTTAATCTCTGACGATAATGTGTTTCCACTCTATGGAGAAATAGTGAAAAATAGTCTTACAGATAGCGGATATTCCGTGTGCGAATTTGTTGTGCCAAATGGTGAGGATTCAAAGTCCTTTGAAAATTACGAGAAAATTCTTGAATTCTGCGCAGAAAACAGTATTACAAGGACGGACCTTTTTGTCGCCCTTGGTGGCGGTGTGGTTGGCGATTTAACAGGCTTTGTGGCTTCCACATATCTTCGTGGTGTGGATTTTGTGCAGATTCCCACAACAGTTCTCTCAATGGTTGACTCCTCCGTTGGTGGGAAAACTGCAATCAATTTAAAAGCAGGAAAGAATCTTTGCGGTGCATTTTATCAGCCAATTGCAGTTTTTGCTGACTGTGAAACACTTAAAACATTACCTGCCGAAAGATTCAATGAGGGCTGTGCCGAAATCATAAAATATGGTATGATTTTAGATAAGGATTTTCTTGCTTTTTTGCAGAATAATGAAATAAAAGATAATATCGAATATGTAATTAAGCGATGTGTGGAAATAAAAAGAGATGTTGTAAGTCGCGACGAATTTGAAAAAGGCGAGAGGAAATTGCTTAATTTTGGTCACACCATCGGCCACGCGATTGAAAAGTGCAGTCACTTAACCATCTCCCACGGTAACGCTGTTGCAATAGGTATGGTAATTGCAACAAAAGGTGCTTATGAGATTGGTATGAGCGAAGAGGATTTTTCAGATGTGCTTTTGCCCATTCTTAAAAAGAACAACCTTCCAACAACTTGTGAATTTTCTGCAGAAGACCTTTATAAAGCCTCTCTTTCTGATAAAAAGAGAAGTTTTGATACAATGTCCCTTATTGTTCCCGAGGAATTGGGACTTTGCAAGATTATGAAGCTTCCCGTTGAAGATTTAAAAAACTTTATTGAAAAAGGGATGAACTAGATGTCAGCAATCTGTACCCCATCTGTTTTAGGTGGCAAAATCAAGGCAATTTCATCAAAGTCAGATGCACACAGAAGTCTTATTTGTGCATCTCTCTGCGATAAAACTACAACAATCAATTGTAATGTGATGTCAAAAGATATCGCAGCAACTATTAATTGCCTGAAATCAATGGGTACGGATATTTCTGTCAATAAAGATATAATTACGGTTACCCCAAAACCATTCAACAAAAAAGCAGACCTTGACTGTGGTGAAAGTGGTTCAACCTTGCGATTTTTAATGCCATTGGTTTCAGCACTTGGAATGGATGCAACAATTACAGGTCACGGCAGACTTCCACAAAGACCTATTTCACCACTAAAGGAAGAAATGGAGAAAAAAGGTATAACATTTCATACTGATAATAGATATCCTTTGCACCTTACAGGACAACTTCAGTCAGGTGAATATGAAATAGCAGGTAATATCAGTTCGCAGTTTATAACGGGGCTTTTATTGGCTTTGCCAATTCTTAGTGGTGACAGTGTAATTAAAATAATCCCACCATTTGAGTCAAAGTCTTATGTTGATATTACAATTTCCGTACTTCGCAAATTTGGAATTAAAATAGAAGAAAAAGAAAACTTATATATAATAAAAGGTAATCAAGAATTCATTTCTCCCGAAGAAATAACAGTGGATGGTGATTGGTCAAATGCCTCATTTTTCCTCTGTGCAGGTGCAATAAGTGAAAAAGGTGTAACAGTAACAGAACTGGATATAAATTCACCACAGGGGGATAGGAAAATTCTTGATGTTTTATCCTCAATGGGAGCAGATATAGAAATAAAGGGAAATGAAATCGCAGTTAAAAAGAATAAACTTAATGCTATAACAGTTGATGCAAGCGATATCCCTGATTTAGTTCCGATTATTTCCGTTGTGGCAACTGCTTGTGATGGGGAAACAAGGATTATCAATGCAGGTCGACTTCGCATAAAAGAAAGCGACAGAATAAAGTCGGTTGTGGATATGCTTAATTCTGTTGGTGCAGATGTAAAAGAAACAAACGATGGAATGATTATAAATGGTAAAAAAGAGTTGTTGGGTGGTGTGGTCAATGGTTACAACGACCACAGAATTGTAATGTCAGCATCAATTCTTTCCACTCTTTGCCAAGGAAAAGTGAAAATAACAGACAGCAATGCAGTCGAGAAATCATATCCTGATTTCTTTGTGGACTTTAATAAAATGGGAGGTAATGCAGATGTCATCAATGACAGGGGATAAAATTAAAATATCAGTTTTCGGTCAGTCCCACTCAAGGGGAATTGGTGTGGTAATTGACGGACTCCCCGCAGGAAAGAAAATAGATATGGAAAAAGTCCTGAGATTTATGGATAGACGAGCTCCCGGTAAAAATAATTTATCTACGCAAAGAAAAGAAAGTGACACACCTGAAGTTTTGTCAGGACTTGTAAACGGAATTACTTGTGGTGCTCCTCTTTGTATGGTGATATATAATGAAAACCAACATTCAGCGGACTATAACAACATAATTGATACTCCAAGACCATCCCACGCAGATTATTCTGCTTTTGTAAAACACAATGGCTTTAACGATGTTTCTGGTGGAGGACATTTTTCAGGCAGACTTACAGCACCTCTTTGCTTTGCAGGGGCAGTATGTATGCAGATTTTGGAGGATATGGGTGTTGAAATTCAGGCTCATATCCAGAAAATAAAAAATGTTTGTGATGACGATATTGATTTTGTTAATATCGGAAAGTGGAACACAGCAGAAAAGGATTTTCCCACAATCAACGAGGAAAAAGGAAAACTAATGATTGCCGAAATCGAAAAGGCAAGGTATATGGGTGACTCTGTGGGCGGTGTTATCGAGTGTGCCGTAACGGGTGTTAAAGCAGGTTTTGGTGACCCGATGTTTGATGGAGTTGAAAATAAAATTTCTAAAAATATATTTGGGATTCCTGCTGTTAAGGGTATTGAATTTGGTAATGGATTTAATGCAACTGACCTTTATGGTAGTGAAAACAACGATGAATTCCGTATCGTTAACGGCAAAATTAAAACAAAGACAAATAATGCGGGTGGTATAAATGGCGGTATAACCAATGGTATGCCAATAGTTTTCAGAACTGCTATCAAACCAACCCCATCAATTTTTAAAGAGCAGAATAGCGTAAGTCTTAAAAATAAAACAGAGGGAAAATTGCAGATTAAGGGCAGACACGACCCGTGCATTGTTCAACGTGCAGTTCCCGTTGTTGAAGCTGTAACTGCAATTACGATTTTAGACATTATACTTTAATAAATCGCGTAGGGACAATTCGCTCCCTCCGTGAGGGAGCTGGCTGCGTAGCAGATTGAGGGAGTTACTCCCCCAGTCACTCGTAAAACTCGTGACCGCCCCCTCAAAGATGGGGCTGTTGTTGTCTGTCCGCAAAAAATAAACAGGTGGTATTATGGAAGACCTTTCAATAATTCGTGAAAGAATAAATGAAATCGACAATAAAATAGTTGAACTTTGGAAAGAAAGAATGGAAAATTGCCTTTCAGTAGCACAGTATAAACAGAAAAACAATATTCCCGTACTTGATTCCAAAAGAGAGGCGGAACTCCTTAATCGTATCAGCGATATGGCGGGGGACGAGTTAGATGTCTATTCTCGTGTGCTTTATGACACCATTATGACTATTTCCAAGTCTTATCAGCACAGGTATCTTTATGGTGACAATGCATTAACAGAGAAAATTAAAAATGCAGTTGAAAATACAGAAAAACTTTTTCCGCAAAAAGCAATGGTGGCTTGTCAGGGTGTTGAGGGTGCATATTCCGGAATTGCCTGTGAAAGACTTTTTAAATACCCAACGATTTCATATTTCAAAACTTGGTATGATGTTGTTAACGCAGTTGAGAAAGGACTTTGTAAATACGGTGTTCTTCCAATTGAAAACAGTACCGCAGGAAGCGTTAATAATGTTTACGATTTAATGGCAGAGCATAATTTCTATATAGTAAAGAGTTTTCGCCTTAAAATAAATCATTGTCTTTTAGGTAATAAGGGCGCAACTCTTGACAGAATTAAAGAGATTTATTCTCACGAGCAGGCAGTTAACCAGTGTAGCGAGTTTTTGCGTCAGCACAGCAATATAAAAGTAAACATCTGCGAAAATACTGCTGTTGCAGCAAAAATGGTTATGGAAAGTGGTCGCACAGATGTTGCTGCGATTTCTTCTGAAAATTGCCGTGATTTATATAATATGACACTTATTTCTGACGATGTGCAGAATAAAGATAATAACTATACAAGGTTTATATGCATTTCAAAGGATTTGGAAATTTATCCCGGAGCAGATAAAACAAGTTTTGTGTTGACTCTGCCTCATAAACCTGGTTCGCTTTACCATACTCTCGCACAGTTTTATGCCTTGGGCATAAATGTAATCAAGCTCGAGAGTCGACCAATTCAAAATAAGGACTTTGAGTTTATGTTCTATTTTGATATGTCCGTGTCAGTTTATGATAATGCTTTTTATGAAATTCTTGAGCAATTAAGTGACGAGTGCGAGTATTTTAATTATTTAGGCAGTTATTCGGAGGTAATGTAATGTACGGACTTTTAGGTGAACATTTACCTCACAGCTTTTCACCACAGATTCATTTGAGCTTAGGAAATGACGATTATCATCTTTTTGAAATTTCACCTGAAAATCTTGAGAAGTTTTTGGCGGAGAGAAAGTTTGAGGGATTAAATGTCACAATTCCATATAAGAAGGCAGTTATGCCTTTTCTTGATGTCATTTCACCTGAAGCAGAAAAAATCGGTGCAGTCAATACTATAGCTGTCCGTGACGGCAAACTCTACGGATACAACACTGATTATTTCGGTTTTAAGTATATGATTGAAAAATCAAAAATCACTGTTCAGGGAAAAAAAGCACTTGTCTTAGGTAATGGCGGTGCTTCTGCGACGGTGCAAACCGTCCTTCACGATATGGGTGCGAAAGAAGTTATGGTCGTTTCCCGAAAAGGTGAAGTAAACTATACTAATGTATACAAGCAAACAGATGCAGATATAATTGTCAATACAACTCCTGTTGGTATGTATCCCGATAATCTGAACACTCCTGTTGACATTTCAAAATTTCCAAAACTCAGCGGTGTGTTGGATGTTGTGTATAACCCGTTAAAAACAAGACTTGTTATGGAATCGGAAGAAAAAGGTGTTCCTGCATTGGCGGGACTTTCTATGCTTGTGTCCCAAGCAAAAAAAGCTCACGAAATCTTTTTTGATATTTCTGTTGATAATGCTATTTGTGAGAAAATCGAAAAATCCATAAGGTTGCAGATGTGCAATATTGTTTTAATCGGTATGGCGGGTTGTGGAAAATCAACTGTTGGGGAAAAACTCGCCCAATTGCTTCATAAGGATTTCATTGATACTGACGAAATGATAGTGAATGCAGAAAGCAAATCCGTTCCGCAGATTTTTGAGGAAAGTGGAGAAAACTTTTTTCGTACTTGTGAAAATGTTGCAGTCAATCTTGCGGGTAAAGAAAAAAATTGCGTAATTGCAACAGGCGGGGGAGTTGTAACCCGACATGAAAACTATATGCCCTTAAAACAGAATGGGATTATTGTTTTCATTAATCGTAACTGGGATAAATTGCCTAAAAACGGCAGACCGCTTTCTCAATTGCACGGTATAAAGGAGTTATATGAAAAAAGAATGCCACAATATCGTCAGTTTGCTCATATTGAAATCGACGGCAACGGTACAATTGATGAAACGGCAAAAATTATTGTAAAGGAGATTTTGAATTATGAAGATTCTTGTAATTAACGGACCAAATATCAATATGCTTGGTATCCGTGAACCAGAAATTTACGGAAATCAGAATTATAAAACTCTCCTCGCCGATGTCTTAAAGTGGGCAGATGAACTCGGCTGTGAGGTTGAATGTTTTCAGTCCAACCACGAAGGTGCAATTGTTGATAAAATTCAGGAGACCTATGGAACCTTTGACGGAATTGTAATTAACCCTGCTGCTTATACTCATACAAGCATAGCAATTCTTGACGCACTTAAGTCAGTTGGTATTCCTGCTGTTGAGGTTCATATATCAGATGTAACCAAACGAGAGAGCTTTCGTCAAATCTCATACGCAGGTATGGCTTGTGAGGAGCATATTATCGGCAAAGGACTCGATGGCTATCGCCTTGCTATTGAATACCTCGTTGAAAACTATAATAAATAATGAGTTTAAAAGAAAAAAGAATTGTAAATAGACACTAAGTATATAATTGTATATTTTCTTGACTATCAAAAATTAATGTGATAGAATGTACTTGGTAAATTTGCTAATATTTACAAACTTTATAAAAAAGAGAGGTAAGGGAAATGAAAAAAATAAGCAAAGTTTTATCAGTGCTTCTTGCTTTGTTGATGACATTTACAATGTTTACAATGACAAGTGCGGCAGCAGACACTTATTCTGTTAAGTATCATGCAAATGGTGGCAAAGGAACAATGCCAAACGACACATTTACAGTTGGCGTAGAAGAAACTTTAGCACCAAACACAATCACAAAAACTGGTTATTTATTCCTTGGTTGGGCATCAACAAGAAATGCAACAACTGCAGAATATCTAGACCAGGCAAAGGTTATTGACCTTGCATCAGCAGGTCAGACAAAAACTCTTTATGCAGTATGGAGTGCAAATAACTATACTATTCATTTCGACGCAAATGGCGGCGAAGGAACAATGGAAGACCAGGTATTTACATACGGCAAGGCACAGGCATTGACTGCGAACACTTTCACAAAAGACGGCTACACATTCAGTGGTTGGGGCTTAACTAACAAAGAAGCATTGCCAAAATATACTGACCAGCAGTCTGTAAGAAACCTTACAACAACAAGAGATGAAGTGATTACTTTTTATGCTGTTTGGAAGGCTAACCCTGTAACGATCACAAAGGTTGAAATTGCTTCTGAACCTACAAAGACAGAATACTATGTTGGCGATACATTTGATGCAACAGGTCTTTCTGTATTACTTACAAAGAGCAACAACACAGTTGAAACAATCACAACAGGTTTCACAGTTTCAACTCCCGATATGTCAACAGCAGGCGAAAAGATTGTAACAGTAACATATGAAGGAATTTCAGCAACATTTACAATCAATGTAGTTGAAAAACCAGCAGAGCCTGAATATAACTACACATTCAGTATTGTTGCTCCTGCAAATACAGAAGTTGCTCATGGTGAAAGCATTGTTGTTTCTGCAAAATTAGAAGGAACATATCCAGAGGGTATGTATGTAAAATGTACAGCAAGCAATAATAACTTTATTCCAACATTAAATGCAGATGGTTCATATACACTTGTTGCTGACGGCGTAGGTGCTACAGTATTTACAGCAACTCTTTACACTGCAGATGACCAAGTAGCAGCACAGGATACAATTGAATTAACTGCGCTTGCAGAAGTTGTAGAACCTGATGAACCAACAACAGAGCCATCAGAGCCAGAAGAACCAGCAGGCGAATTTGATATCTTAGGTCTCCTTCTTAAGATTATTGAAATCGTTATGGGTCTTCTCCAGCCGGTTATTGACTTTGTAATGGGTCTTATTGCTGGTTAAGAGTAAAATCTTAAAACTGTTTTAATAAACAATAATTTTGGCGGGGTCTTGACCCCGCCATTTTTATTTGCAAAACACATGTCGTCCAATTGTTGTAATAACCGGTCTTGTCCTTATCCACCGATTGCTTGTTTTTGCAGGATTATAATAGTATATAGCCCCGCCCGTTGGGTCCCAACCGTTTATAGCATCTCTTGCAGCCTTCTTGGCAGTATCACTTGGAGCCACATTCCAGTTGCTGTCTCTTACTGCCGAGAATGCACCCGGTTGATATACAACTCCTGCTATTGAGTCGGGAAAGGACGAATGTTGAACTCTGTTTAAAACAACTGCACCGACTGCGACTTGTCCCGTGTAGCCCTCGCCACGAGCTTCTGCAGCGATAATCTTTGCTAATAAATAAATATCATTTGAACTGTATCCGTTGGTTGATGATGTTGAGCCCGAACCTAATCCTAGATATTTTAAAGTTTTTGGTCCTGCAATTCCATCTGCAGTAATTCCGCAGTTTTTCTGGAATTGACGAACTGCCTTTTGTGTTGCTGTGCCATAAATACCATCAACGGAGCCTTTGTATAAGCCAAGCTCCTTTAACTTTTTCTGAACTTGACGAACTTCTTGTCCTCGAGAACCAATACTTGAAAGTGTTTGGGTGTTTTCATAAATAAAACCGATTGCTCCAATAACAATGGCATTTAAAAGTATAATGGCAACTATCTGCCAGAACACCTGCTTTAATGTGCGGTTTTCTTTCTTTGTATCCATTTGTCCATCTCCTAACAAGGATTATTTGTTATCTATGTTTTCCATTTATAATTTTTATTATTCAAAAATCATATAAATTGTGTGTTTTTGTTACTATAAACACAAGATATAACCATGTTCAAAATTTGTTGAAAAATTTTTAAAAAAAATTAAAAAAAGTTGTTGACAAGTCCATTTTGTTGTGATATTATATCAAAGCTGTCCGCACGAGAGTGAAGTTCAGCAGTGAAAAACTTAAAAAAGTTTTAAAAAACTGTTGACAAGCTTTGAGAGTTTTGTTATAATAAAACTCCACCCGCGAAAACGGGAGGACACAACTGGACCTTGAAAATTAAACAACGACGAGATAAGTAAAAGGAACCCTGTAGATTCTTTGAGGGCGAGAAATCGCTCAACAAGGAAGTACAAGAAACAGTAATTCTTTTGGATAACAGAAGAGTTAATTAACGCTAAGCGTTATGAGTTAAAAAAAGTAAAGAGCTAAAAAGCACTTTAGAAAATGATTTCTACACGAGAGTGTAAAGATACAATTTTTTAGAGAGTTTGATCCTGGCTCAGGACGAACGCTGGCGGCGTGCCTAACACATGCAAGTCGAACGGGGTAATTTCTTCGGAGATTACTTAGTGGCGAACGGGTGAGTAACGCGTGAGAAACCTGCCTTTCAGTGGGGGACAACAGTTGGAAACGACTGCTAATACCGCATAAT
>CALEJF010000007.1 GCA_937898625.1 uncultured Clostridia bacterium
ATAAAAAGATTTATCTTAACGAAGAAAGAATTAATGGCTTAACATATGCCGACGGAACACCAATCCCAACAGGATATCACAATGTTGATGCTGAAGGTAAACTTATAATTGAATAAACATAAAATAGACAAGAAAGACTCCCTGTTGAAGGGAGTCTTTTCTTGCGTTATTAAAATTTTTACTGTTGGTCTGCCCAGTTATAATTCCTTAATTCTCCACTTTCAAGGAGTTGTGGGTAATCCCATTGTCTTAATGTTTCATAAACACCGATTGCAACAGCATTTGAAAGATTAAGGCTTCTTGCTTCGTCAATCATAGGAATTCTCACACACTTATCAGCATTTTCAAAAAGCAACTTTTCAGGTAATCCTGCTGTTTCCTTACCAAAAACAAGATATGTATTATCAGGATATTTCACATCAGAATGTCTTTTTTGTGCTTTAGTTGAAAAGTAGAAGAAATTTCCACCTTTGTTTTTTTCAAAAAAATCTTCCATAGTGTCATAGTAAGTAATATCTAGCAAATACCAATAATCAAGACCAGCTCTTTTAAGTTTTTTATCATCAGGAGTAAATCCCATTTTTCCAACAAGATGTAGTCTTGCACCTGTTGCTGCACAAGTCCTTGCAACATTACCTGTATTTTGTGGGATTTCAGGTTCAACCATTACTATATTCAACACCATTTTTATCACCTTGATTTTAAAATTTTTTCTAAATAAAAGTATAACATTTTTAGAAATAATTTTAAATATAAAATTATAATTTTTTTATTTCTTTTTCTAAAAATATTATTGCTCATTAAATTTTCTTATGAGCAATCTGTGAAAAAGGAGGAAGGAAAATGGATAAGAAGCAAGTTGGTAAAGTTGTAGGTGCAACTATGCTTGCTGGTACAGCAGCGATGGCAGTAACAAGTTCAATGACTGACAAAAACACAAAAAAGAAGATGAAGAAAACTGCAAAAAAGGCAATGAACACAGTTAACAATGTAGTCGACAATGTGAATAAAATGATGAAATAAGGTGCTTTGAAATGAAAAGTGTATTGAAAGTATTCATTGTAGCAACTTGTTTTTCATTGTTATGTTCTTGCGAAAGGTTCAAAACACCAAAATATGAAAAGGTGACGGAGGAAACTGTAACAGAAGAACAAAACACGAAATTACAACCTGGTACAACAGTAAATGTCGCACCTATGGCAAGTAACCTGAATGAAAAGAAATCTCATAGTTACGGTGTAGCGAAAGATGGTAAACCTAATGAAATATCAGTGAATGCCCAGAAATATTTTGAAAGCAATAATTTTAAAGCATTCTGTCTAGACAATATAACAAATAAAAAAGTAATGTATTTGACTTTTGACTGTGGGTATGAAAATGGCTACACATCTAAAATTCTTGATGTACTGAAGCAAAAAAGAGTTAATGCTGCATTTTTTTGCACATTACCACAGGTTAAAGAAAATCCTGATTTAATCAAAAGGATGATTGATGAAGGGCATATTGTTGGAAATCACTCTGTAACGCATCCATCCTTTGCTGAAATTTCTGTTGAGCAGATGAAAAATGAAATAAAAGGAATGGAAAGCTATTTAAAGAGTAATTTTAATTATACCGAACCCTATTTTAGATTTCCAAAAGGGGAGTATACGGATACTGCATTAAAAACAGTTGAAGAATTAGGCTATACAAGCGTTTTTTGGTCTTTGGCTTATGCCGATTGGGATTTGAATAACCAAAAAGGTGAACAATATGCCTTTGATAAAGTAACATCGCGTTTTCATCCTGGTGCAGTAATACTCTTGCACTCTGTTTCACCTGATAATGCTAATGCCTTGGGCAGAATTATTGATGAGGCAAGAAAGCAAGGATACGAATTCTGCTCTTTAAGAGAATATATGTCGAATTAACAAAAATTTTCAATAATATTAAATCATAAAATGATAACACTACTATTGCAAACGCAATTAATATATAAAATTAATTGATAAGGGGTGTATTCAGATGGCAAGAAGTAATAAAAGCGTAGTGCCAGAGGCACGTGAAGCTCTTAATCGTTTCAAGATGGAAGCTGCATCAGAAGTTGGCGTAAATCTTAAAAACGGCTACAATGGTGACCTTACTTCAAAGCAGGCAGGTTCTGTTGGCGGTCAGATGGTTAAAAAGATGATTAAGTCATACGAAGAAAATATGAAATAACCTATTTTGAAAAGTTTTTTAGGACCCGATGGGAAATATCCTGTCGGGTTCGATTTTTAACAATTTTTTTAAATAAATTATAAAAAAGTCTTGGAAAATTTATTATAATGTTATATAATATTTTAAATATATTTGTATAAAGGGGAGGTAGGCGTTTTGGCATCAAAATATTCTGTTTCTTTGGAAAAAATAATTAATGAATTTGGTTTTGAAACAATATATTTACCATGTGACGCATCTGAACTTTCAATAACATCTCAAGAGGTAAATAGACCTGGTCTTTTACTTGCAGGTAACGATAAATATTTTGACCCTGCAAGAGTTCAATATTTAGGTTTCTCGGAGTTTGAATTTGTAAAATCCTTTGATAAAGATAAGCAACTTGAATGTATGGAGCGTCTTTTCAGTAAGCAACCATCAGTTGTTATTATTACAAGAAGTCTTGAACCTCTTGATGGTATGGTTGAATATGCAAAAAAATATCGTGTTCCTGTTTTAAGAACAGCGGAGGCAACATCTGCAAGTATGTCAACACTTATTTACTTCCTTGGTACTGCATTAGCACCTCGAATTACTCGTCACGGTGTTCTTGTTGAGGTTTACGGTGAAGGTGTTTTGATTGTCGGTGACAGCGGTGTTGGTAAAAGTGAAACTGCCATTGAACTTATAAAACGTGGTCATCGTCTTATTGCTGATGATGCAGTTGAAATAAGAAAAGCATCTGCTAAAACTCTTGTAGGCTCGGCTCCTGACAATATCCGTCATTTTATTGAACTTCGTGGTATTGGTATTATCAATGCCCGTCGTCTTTTTGGTATGGGTGCTGTTAAAATGACTGAGAAAATTAATATGGTTATTCAGCTTGAACCATGGGATAGTTCAAAGGTTTATGACCGTATGGGATTAGATAATGAGTACATAAATATTATGGATGTCAAGATTCCGTTAACTGTTGTACCGGTAAAACCCGGTAGAAATCTTGCAGTTATTATTGAGTGTGCTGCTATGAATAACAGACAGAAGAAAATGGGATATAATGCTGCTAGAGAGCTTCTTCATCATCTTGGTATGGATGAGGGTTACGAGCCAAAAGCCCACGAAATTGACATTTGGCAAAACTACTAATACAGAAAGAAGGAAAATCAGTGTATAAAGAAATTGCGTTATTTGCTGAAAATCAGGGTGCAAATGTAGAGTTTAATGCACCAATGAAAAAATATACAAGTTTCAAATGTGGCGGTAATGCAAGTCTTTTGATTATACCTGATTCTGTCAATTCTTTACAAAAGATTATTTCATTTTGTTATTCAAAAAATGTAAAGCCGTTGATTATAGGTAATGGCTCAAATCTTTTAATTACTGATAATGGAATTGACAATGTAGTAATTAAAATCGGCTCAAAAATGTCAAAGATAGAACTTATTGACGAAACAACAATATATTGCGAAGCAGGTGCATCATTAAAAAGCCTTTGTATGTTTGCACTTGATAATTCACTTTCAGGACTTGAGTTTGCCTATGGTATTCCCGGTACATTAGGCGGTGCTGTCTATATGAACGCAGGAGCTTATGGTGGAGAAATGAAAGATGTGTTATTCTCGTGTGAACATATTGATACAGATGGAAATATAGGGGAATTATCACAGAATGAACTTAATTTAAGATATCGTGGAAGTGCATATGCTGACAATGGTTTTACAGTTGTTTCTGCAATTATGAAACTAAAAAAAGCTAATAAAAATGATATTAAAACAGCTATGGATGATAAACTGGGAAGACGAAAAGATAAGCAACCACTGGAATATCCAAGCGCAGGAAGTACTTTTAAAAGACCTGAAGGCTATTTCGCAGGAACGCTTATTGAAGAGAGTGGACTGAAAGGTTATACTGTTGGTGGAGCACAGGTAAGCGAAAAACACGCAGGTTTTGTTATAAATAAAAACAATGCCACTGCAACAGATGTAATTACTCTTATTAAAGATGTTCAAAAAATTGTTTTTGAAAAGCACGGAGTAATGCTTGAGACAGAAGTAAAAATAATTGGCAGTTAGTTGGCAAAGGAGATACACATATGCAACTTGTAATTGTAACCGGAATGTCCGGTGCGGGAAAATCAAGAGTTATTGACTCATTAGAGGACATCGGTTTCTTCTGCGTGGATAATATGACACCAAAACTTATGCCTACATTTGTTCAGATACTTAACGATTCTGCTGAAAAAAGAGAAAAAGTAGCAATTGTTGCCGATGTGCGACTTGGCGGTTCATTTTCAAGCCTTTTTTCAGCACTTGAAGAACTTAAATCTATGGGATGTGAGTATAGAGTTCTTTTTGTGGATGCCGATAATGATGTTATTATCCGCAGATATCAAGAGACAAGAAGAAAGCACCCTCTTTCAAAATTTGATGAATCAAAATCCTTATTAGATATTATTTTGCAAGAACGAGAAATGATTAAAGGTGCAAGGGATATTGCTGATTATGTTATTGATTCATCGTATCTATCTATCTCCCAACTTAAAGAACGAGTTGCAACGCTTTTCTTTGAAGATGTTTCAAGAACAATGAAAATCAGTGTGTTATCTTTTGGTTTTAAATATGGTTCACCAAAGGATTCAGACCTTGTATTTGATGTAAGATGTTTGCCAAATCCTTTTTATGTACCAGAACTTAAACATCAGACAGGACTTGATAAGCCTGTTTACGATTATGTTATGAGTTTTGATGAAGCAAAGGGTCTTGAGCCAAAACTTCTCGATTTAATTTCATATCTTGTGCCTTTATATAGAAGCGAGGGCAAAAGTCAACTTACTATTTCTGTTGGGTGCACAGGCGGTAAGCATCGTTCAGTTGTGTTTGCCGAAAAAGTTTATAATAAGATAAAAGAAGACGGATTTAATGTATCTGTTTATCATAGAGATATAAATAGATAAAGGGTTTTAGACATGTCATTTTCATCCGATGTAAAAAATGAAATATTATCCATAGAAATTGAAAACGAATGTTGTCTTCATGCATTTGCTTATGGAATAATGCTTTTTTCTAGAGCTTTTTCCTATTATGATATGTATCTTATGACAGAACATAGTGGAGTTGCAGAAAAGTATTCTGAACTTGTGGAAAAAGTTTGTGGAGTTAAGCCTAATTTTATAAAATCAGATGCAGGAAAATATAAGGTTGAAGTTGTTAATAAAGAAGACAGACTAAAAGTTCTTAAAACCTTTGGATATGATAGAAAAAATGGTGCTTCTAGAATTAATTGGAGCAATTTTGCAGATGAATGTTGTAAAATTGCTTTCTTAAAAGGTGCATTCTTAACTTGTGGTACCGTTAATGACCCGAATAAGAATTACCACCTTGAGTTTGTCGTACCATATCTTAATTTAAGCCGTGACCTTAATTTGTTTATAAATGATTATGAAGATTTGACTGTTGTTCCAAAAAGCATAACTCGAAACTCTAACTATGTAATTTATTTTAAAGACAGCGAGTCCATTGAAGATATGCTTACAGTTATGGGGGCATTTAACTCATCCCTTGAAATAATGGGGGTTAAGATGTATAAAGATGTCCGCAATAATGTTAATCGTAAACTAAATTTTGAAAATGCAAATCTTGACAAAACAATTTCTGCAGCATCAAAGCAGACAGATGCAATATTACATATAAAAAATTCGGTGGGACTCTCTTATCTTTCCGAAGATTTAAGAGAGATTGCAGAACTAAGAATTGAAAATCCTGATATGTCATTACGCGAATTGGGAAACAGCTTAACTAATCCGCTTTCCCGTTCAGGTGTAAACCATAGATTACAAAAATTGTGTGAGATTGCAAAAGAACTTAAAAAGTAGGTGCTTATGTGAGAAAAGAAGAAAATTATTCAATTACCTTTGATACAGATAAAGATAAAATGCCAATTGCTACTAAAAAAAGTGTATGGAATTTCGTATATGGCTGGCTTGATTCCTTGGTGTTTGCCATTATCCTTATACTTGTAGTTTTTGTTTTTATGTTTAGAATCGTTGGTGTTGTTGGCGATTCAATGAACCCTACTCTTAATAGTGGTGAATGGTTAGCGGTCAAGGCAATCAATACAACTATAAACAGAGGCGACATTGTTATTGTGACTCAGCCTAATGAGATTAACGAGCCCTTGGTTAAACGCGTAATTGCTGTTGGCGGAGATACTATTGATATTGATTTCAACAGAGGCGAAGTAAAAGTTAACAATGAAATTCTTGACGAGCCATATATTATGGATTTAACCAAAAGGCGAGGCGATTTTTCAGGTCCTGTAACTATTCCTGAAGGTTATGTTTTTGTAATGGGTGATAATCGCAACGATTCATTGGATAGCCGTTTTAATTCGGTTGGTTTAATTGATGAAAGATACATTCTTGGTGTAGCAGAATTCAGATTTTACCCGTTTGATAATTTGGAGATAGAGAATAATGAACAAGAATAAGTTACTGACAAGTGTATATGATTTTGCGTCAACGGTTTTATCATCTGTTTTAGTAATCTGTGTAATATTTACTTTGTTTTTCAAAGTTTCAACTGTAAGTGGACAATCAATGGAAAATACTCTTTATAACGGAGATACTTTAATTGTCAGTGCAATTGCAAAAAATATTGAATATGGTGATGTTGTAATTATCTCTCAACCAAATGCTTATAGTAAGGTTCTTATTAAAAGAGTAATTGCGGTTGGCGGACAAACTGTTGAATTTGATTATGAAAAAGGCTCTGTTTCTGTTGACGGAATTGTTTTAAATGAACATTATATTAAAGAGGATATGGTTGTATCTCCTTTAATGCAAAATAAGTTTGTTGTCCCAGAGGGGAAATTGTTTGTTATGGGTGATAATCGTAATCATTCAGCTGATAGCCGTGACATTGGTGTTGGTATGATTGATGAGGATTATATTATAGGTAAAGTTCTGTACAGACTTGGTGACAAGGAATTATTTAATTCCGACTTTAAGGAGATTAAAGATGGCAGATAATCAAAAACAAATAGTTCAATGGTTTCCCGGCCATATGGCAAAAACACGCCGTCTTATTAAAGAAAGCTTGTCCCTTGTTGATGGTGTAACTGAAATTATTGATGCAAGAATTCCCAACAGTAGTTCAAACCCGGAACTTGAAGAATTAATCAATGGTAAACCTCGTATTGTCCTTTTAAACAAATGTGATTTGGCAGATAAAAAGACAACAAATCAATGGATTGAATATTACAAGAAAAAAGGTGTTTGTGCAATCCCTGTTGATTGCCGTACGGGAAAAGGTCTTAATAATTATTCAATTGCTGTTAAAGATGTTTTAAAGGATGTAATTAGAAAGAATGAGGATAGAGGAATGCCGGGTAAATCATTAAGAATTATGGTTGTAGGCATTCCTAACACTGGTAAGTCGTCATTTATCAATCGTATGGCAGGTGCTGCTAAAGCAAAAGTTGCTGATAAAGCAGGTGTTACAAGACATAACCAATGGTTTCCAATTGGAAATGGTATTGAGTTGCTTGATACTCCGGGTGTTTTGTGGCCGAAATTTGATGACACAAAAGTAGGGGACAGACTTGCTTTCATTGGCTCTGTAAAGGATGAAATTCTTGATGCAGAAACATTGGCAATAAGACTTTTGGAAGTAATGAAAAATGACTATCCCGATAGACTTAGTGAAAGATATAAGATAACTGATTTCACCGATAAAGAGGCTTGGGAAGTCCTCGAAATGATTGGTAAAAAGCGTGGAATGATGATAAAAGGTGGAGAAATTGACTACGAAAGAGCATCGGTAATGTTGCTTGACGAATACCGTGGTGGAAAACTTGGTATGATATCTCTCGAAAAACCGGAGTAATATATGGATTATTTATATGAGCAAAAAGCCTTTAATGCAGGTTATAAAGTGATTTGTGGAATAGACGAAGCAGGTCGTGGACCTTTGGCTGGACCGGTATATGCTGCCGCAGTTGTGTTGCCATTAGGACTTGAAATTGAAGGTCTTAATGACTCGAAAAAATTAACAGAAAAGAAAAGAGAACAACTTTTTGATATAATATGTGAAGTTGCTCTTGATTATTCAATAGGTATCGCAACGGAAAAAGAAATTGATGAAATTAATATTTTAAACGCAGCTTTTCTCGCTATGCACAGGGCTGTTGAAGGACTTAAAATCAAGCCTGATTATGCCTTGATTGATGGTAATCAGTATCCTAGAATCCCATTTGTTATTGAAGAAACTGTTGTTAAAGGGGACGCAAAGAGTATGTCTATTGCAGCAGCATCGATTTTAGCAAAGGTGAGCCGTGACAGATTTATGCTTGAAATAGCGAATAAATATCCTCAATATCAATTTGAGAAACACAAAGGCTATGGTACTAAAGTGCATTATGAAGCAATAAAAGAATATGGTCCATCACCGATACATAGGTTAACATTTTTAAAGAAATTCTATGGTGAAAAGTAATGGAAAAACATTTGCTTGGCACATATGGTGAAATTATTGCATCAAGATATTTAAGAGAGTATGGCTATATTGTTCTATCTGCAAATTACACTTGCAGACTCGGTGAAATTGACCTAATTGTTTCAGATAAAAAGCATATCTGCTTTATTGAAGTTAAAACCCGAAGTAAAAATATGAAATATGCTCCTGCAGATGCAGTTGATTATGCTAAAAGAAAACGCATAATTGCAACATCGCAATTATTTATTAAAAAAAGTAAAATTAACAAGCAACCCAGATACGATATTATTGAAGTGTATTTTGAAAATGATGAACCTGTAAAGATAAATCATATAGAAGATGCTTTTAATTCTGAAGCACAGTAAATTATAGTTGAAATTACATTTTTAATATGATAAAATACCACAGAAAAGGATGTGTTTTAAATGTTCTATACAAGTACAAGAGATAAATCAGTTAAGGTAACTGCAGCTGAGGCTATTGCAAAAGGAATTTCATCAGAGGGTGGACTCTTTGTTCCAACTGAAATACCTGCAATTACTCCTGAATTCATCGAAGAACTTGTTCCGATGACATATATAGAAAGAGCAAAAGAGGTTCTTAAACTCTATCTTACAGATTTTACAGAAGAAGAACTTTCAATGTGTGTTGAGGGTGCATATAAGGCTGGCAAATTCAGTTCAGGAAAAGTTGCACCTTTATATAAATTGTCAGAAACTGCAAATGTTCTTGAACTTTGGAGAGGTCCTACTTGTGCATTTAAGGATATGGCACTTCAACTTCTTCCATATCTTCTTACTGTTTCAGCTGGTAAGACAGTTAAAGATACTGAAATCGTAATCCTTGTTGCAACATCAGGTGACACAGGTAAGGCTGCACTTGAAGGTTTTGCAGATGTTCCAAACACAAAGATTCTTGTTTTCTATCCTGTTGATGGCGTCAGCCCAATGCAGAAACTTCAAATGACTACGCAGGAAGGCGCTAATGTAAGTGTTTGTGCTATTGAAGGTAACTTTGACGATGCACAGAGTGGTGTTAAGAAAATCTTTACAGATAAGGATATTGAAAATAAGTTCAAAGAAAATGGACTTGCATTCTCATCTGCTAACTCAATTAACTGGGGTCGTCTTGTTCCGCAGATTGTTTACTATGTATCTGCATATTGCGATATGATAGAAAAGGGTGAACTTAAAAATGGCGAAGAAATGAATGTTGTTGTTCCAACCGGTAACTTTGGTAATATTCTCGCAGCTTATTATGCAAAGAGAATGGGTGTTCCGGTTAAAACTCTCATCTGTGCTTCAAATGCAAATAATGTTCTTACAGATTTCTTGACAAGTGGCACTTATGATAAGAACAGAGATTTCTATTG
The DNA here is from genome assembly GCA_937898625.1 of uncultured Clostridia bacterium. Classification (GTDB taxonomy): domain Bacteria; phylum Bacillota; class Clostridia; order Oscillospirales; family Acutalibacteraceae; genus Fimenecus. The sequence goes on from CALEJF010000007.1 coordinate 10,042, forward strand.
TACAACATCACCATCAATGGATATTCTTATTTCAAGTAACCTCGAAAGACTTTTATTCCACCTTTGTGGTGAAAATGATGTTCAGGTTGCAGAATGGATGGCATCTCTTAATAACGATGGCAAATATACTGTTTCTGCAGATGTTGCTGATAAGGTAAAATCATTGTTTGCAGCAGGTTGTTGTGATGACAAAGAAACAAAAGCAACAATCGGCAAGGTGTTCGATGAAAGGAATTATCTTTGTGACACTCATACTGCAGTTGCAGTTAAAGTGTATGACGATTATGTTGAGAGAACAGGGGATAAATCACCTACTGTTATTGCTTCAACTGCTAACCCATACAAATTCTCTGCAAGTGTTCTTGCGGCGATTACAGATGAAATCAAAGCAAATAACGAATTTGATATGGTTGACGAACTGTTCCAAAAATCAAACGAGCCGGTACCACAACAGCTTGCAACTCTTAAAGGTAAAGAACCTCGTTTTACAAGAGTAAGCAAGAAGGAAGATATGAAGCAAGTTGTTTTCGATATGTTAGGTATATAAAAAACAGAATAGTAATGCGGAAGCCGTATGAATTCGGTTTCCGCATTTGAATTTGTTTTTATTCCACGTCAGAAACCTTCAATTTAAAGGTTGAGCATCTTGTATCATCACAAGAACATGCGCTGTGCGTGCCAACCTTGATGCCGTTTGCAGTACAATTCATGTGTCCATCGTTGAAAGTACAATGACAAGCATCACAAGTAATGTTTTTATTCTTATCCATATTCATTTCCTCCTTTCAAATTTATTTTTTGAAGGTTCTTTATAATTATTCACAGGAGAAATTTCTTTATGTCAGTTTTTGTCATTGGAGATACACATTTATCTTTTTCAGTTGATAAGCCCATGGACATTTTCAAGGGCTGGGACGATTATGCCCATAGACTTGAAAATAATTGGCAAAAACTTGTTAAAAATGACGATATAGTTATAATTAACGGTGATGTTTCCTGGGCGATGGGACTTGATGAGGCTGAAAAAGATTTTGAATTCTTAAATAATCTTAATGGTACAAAAATAATTTCCAAAGGCAATCACGATTATTGGTGGAATACCATTACAAAAATGGAGAAATTTTGTAAAGATAAAGGCTTTGATTCAATCAAATTTCTTCACAATAACGCATATAGAATTGGTGATATTTCTGTTGCAGGCACCCGTGGTTGGTTTTTTGATGCAGAAAGTGAAAATGTTGATAAAGTAATGGCTCGTGAATGCGCAAGACTTCAACGCTCGATTGATGAAGCCAAAAAACTTGGTGGAGAGGTTGTTGTTTTTTTACACTATCCACCAATTAGTATAACGAGAAAATGCGAGCCAATATTTAATGTTTTAAAAGATAATAACATTGAAAGATGTTATTATGGTCATCTTCACGGTGGAGCAATCAAAGGTGCAGTAAATGAAGAAATAGAGGGCATAAAATTTCGCCTTGTTTCAGCAGATTTTTTAGAATTTTGTCCTTATCTTGTTAGTTTAGGTTGATTTTTATTTAAAATAGTGCTAAAAATCTCTAATTTGTGAGAAAAACTTAAGGAAAATATTGTATTTATAATTTTAATATGATATAATATTGTGAATATTGCGGTAATATATAATGCAGTAAAACAATAATATTCAGGAGGAATATTTGATGTTAAAATCAACAAACAATGTAGAAACAAATGTCTACGAACTCGAAATCACTGTGGATGGTGAAAAATTTGAGGCTGCTGTTCAAAAGGCATATCTCAAAGAAAGAAAGAATATCACTATCAAGGGCTTCAGAAAGGGTAAGGCACCAAGAAACTTCATCGAAAAGATGTATGGTGAAGGCGTTTTCTATGAAGATGCACTTGAACTCCTCTATCCTGAGGTTGTAAGCGAAGCAATTCTCGAGTCAAAACTTGAAGTTGTTGGCACTCCATATGACCTTGAAGTACCTGAAATCTCAAAAGATGGTGTTGTTTTAAAGCTTAAAGTTGCTGTTAAGCCGGAAGTTAAACTCGGCACATATAAGGGCATTAAAGCAACAAGACCTGCTTGTAAGGTTTCAGCAGACGAAGTAAAGGCTGAACTTGCAAAAATGCAGGAACAGAACTCAAGAATGATTAGCGTTGACAACAGAGCAGTTAAGAAGAATGATACAGCAGTTATCGATTTTGAAGGTTTTGTTGATGGCGTTGCATTTGATGGTGGTAAAGCAGAAAACTATGACCTTGTTATCGGTAGTGGTACTTTTATCCCAGGTTTTGAAGACCAAATTATAGGTCACAAAATCGGTGAGGAATTTGATGTTAATGTAACATTCCCTGCAGAGTATCAAGAAAACCTTGCATCAAAGGATGCCGTTTTCAAAATTAAACTTCACGAAATCAAGGTTAAAGAACTTCCTGCACTTGATGATGAGTTTGCAAAAGATGTTAGTGAATTCGATACACTTGATGAACTCAAGAAGAGTGTAAAATCACAACTTGAAGCAGCAAAGAAAGCAGATGCTGACAATAAAGTAGTTAATGACCTTCTCGAAGAAGTTGTTAAGGGAATTGAAGTTGATATTCCTGCAGTTATGGTTGAAGAAGAAATCGACAATATCGTTAATAACTTTAACTACAGACTTCAGTCACAGGGTCTTGACCTTAATACATACCTTTCATATACAGGTATGGAAATGGCTGCTTTCAGAGATGGCTATAAAGAGAATGCAGAGGCTCAGGTAAAACTCAGCCTTGCTATCGAAGCAATTGTTAAAGCAGAAAGTATTGAAGCAACTGAAGATGAAATCAATACAGAATATGAGAACCTTGCTAAGACATATGGTATGGATGTTGAAGCAGTTAAGAAGGCAATTCCTGCTGAATCTCTTGCAAGTGACATTAAGTCAAAGAAAGCAATTGACTTTGTAAAAGACAATGCAAAGATTACAGACGAAAAGGCTACTACAAAGAAAACAGCAAAGAAAGCAGAAGACGATGCAGAAAAACCTGCAAAGAAACCTGCTGCTAAAAAAACAACTAAAAAAGCAGCAGACGCTGAATAATTTATATGTTTAAGTGTTGAAGAATTGTCCAATAATTAAAAGGACAATTCTTTAATGCTTTTGAATGGAGGTAATATTATGGCACTTGTACCATATGTTGTTGAACAGACAAACAGAGGGGAAAGACAGTACGATATTTTTTCAAGACTTTTAAACGACAGAATTATCGTTTTGTCAGATGAGGTTAACGATGCAACTGCATCTTTGGTTGTAGCGCAGTTACTTTATCTTGAGGGACAGGATAGCGAAAAAGATATTAGCCTTTATATTAATAGTCCCGGCGGCTCAGTTTCTGCTGGACTCGCAATCTATGACACAATGCAGTACATCAAGTGTGATGTTTCAACTATTTGTATGGGTATGGCTGCAAGTATGGGCGCATTCTTGCTTTCATCCGGTGCAAAGGGTAAGAGATATGCTCTTCCTAACAGCGAAATTATGATTCATCAGCCACTCGGTGGTGCTCAGGGTCAGGCAAGTGACATCAAAATTGCTGCTGAGCATATTCTCAGAACAAGAGAAAAACTCAATAAAATTCTTGCTGAAAACACCGGCAAACCAATTGAGCAAATTGCTCTTGATACAGAAAGAGATAATTGGCTTTCTGCTCAAGAGGCAATGGATTACGGTATTGTTGACAAAGTTTTCTATAAAAGATAATCTTACCAACAAGGAGATTTGTTATGGCAAGAGATAACGATAAAGACAGAAATGTTAGATGCTCTTTTTGTGGTAAAACTCAGGAACAGGTAGACAAGCTTATTGCAGGTCCTGGTGTTTATATCTGTGATGAATGCATTGAACTATGTATGGGTATAATTGATGAGAATGCGGAGCACTCACACAGAAATCAGGGTAAAAAGGTAAAACTTGAAGAAAAAGTTTTACCAAAACCACAAGAGATAAAGGCAAAGCTTGACGAATATGTTGTTGGTCAAGATGCTGCCAAAAAAGCATTGAGCGTTGCAGTTTATAATCATTACAAAAGAATATATCATGGTACTGATGATGGTGTTGAAATCCAAAAGAGTAATGTTGTGCTTTTAGGGCCTACTGGTGTGGGTAAAACAGTTCTAGCACAGACTCTTGCAAAGATTATTGATGTCCCATTTGCTATTGCCGATGCTACAACTCTTACAGAGGCAGGTTATGTTGGTGAAGATGTTGAAAATATCCTTCTCCGTCTTATTCAAGCTGCAGATTTTGATATTGAAAAAGCAGAATGTGGCATAATCTATGTTGATGAAATTGATAAAATTGCCCGTAAGAGCGAGAATCCATCAATTACTCGAGATGTAAGTGGTGAGGGTGTTCAACAAGCACTTCTTAAGATTCTTGAAGGTACTGTTTCAAATGTTCCACCACAAGGCGGAAGAAAACATCCACAGCAGGAATTTATTCAGATTGATACATCAAATATTCTCTTTATCTGTGGCGGTGCTTTTGATGGAATTGAAAAAATTGTTGAGAAACGTGCAGGCAATTCAGGACTTGGATTTGGTGCAGATATAAAGAATAAGGCGCAATTCCAGGAGGAAGATGTTTATTCAAAGGTTATCGCACAGGACCTTGTAAAGTTTGGTTTAATTCCTGAACTTGTTGGTCGAGTGCCTGTAATAACGGCGTTAAAACAGCTTTCAAAGGAAGATTTAATTAGAATTCTTTCAGAGCCCAAGAATGCGTTATTAAAGCAGTTTAAAGCTTTGTTCGATATGGATGATGTTGAACTTGAGTTTACAGACGATGCGCTGAATGCTATTGCAGAACTTACACTTGAAAAGAAAACGGGTGCTCGTGGTCTTCGTGGTATAATGGAAAATGTTCTTATGAATATTATGTATGAAACGCCTTCAGACCACACTATTTCAAAAGTTATTATCACAAAAGAATGTGTAACGGATAGTGCTTCACCTGAAGTTGTTCGTGATGATAACAGAAAGCCCAATGTTTTGTTATCAAAAAAACTTAACAAAACAAATTCTAAAAAAGCAATATAATTTGTAAAGCCACGGGAAACCGTGGCTTGTAATTTGCGAGGACATACATATGAAAACAAAAATAAAATCCACAATTCTTTTATTTCTAACCGCTATAATCTGGGGATTTGCCTTTGTTGCGCAAAGAGTAGGGGCAGATTTTGTGGGGGCATTTACATTTAACGGAATTAGATTCTTTCTCGGTTTTTTCTCTTTAATACCAGTTATTTTGATTTTTGAGAACGATAAATTCAATATTGAAAGTCTTAAAAAGACATTGTTACCCGGACTTTTAGCAGGCGTTGTATTATTTGTTGCATCTACATTACAACAGTATGGTGTTGAAATAACTCAAAGTGCAGGTAAGGCAGGATTTTTAACAGGACTTTATACTGTTTTAGTTCCTTTAATTCGGTTTGTAATGGGTAAAAAGACAAGTGTTTTTACATTTGTTGGTGCTATTTTTGCCGTTGTAGGCTTGTTCTTGCTTTGTATGACCGGTAATGACATTTCCTTTGGTATCGGTGATATTATTCTCATTATAGGTGCTTTTTTCTGGGCGGGACATATTCTTGTTGTGGACAAGTATGTTAATGGTATCAGTCCACTTAAATTCAGTTTAGTTCAATTTTTTGTTTGCGGAGTTCTTAGTATCATTTTTGCATTAATTCTTGAGGATATCAGTTTTACAGCAATTAAGAGTGCTGGAATTCCAATCCTTTATGGTGGTCTTATGTCTGTTGGTGTTGCGTATACTTGTCAGATTCTTGGACAGAGAGATGCTGACCCGACATTTGCGTCAATTGTTTTTTCTACTGAATCTGTTTTCAGTGCAATTGGTGGTGCTGTTATGCTCAATGAAATTATGAGTGGCAGGGGATATCTAGGCTGTGTATTTATATTCATAGGTATTGTATTATCACAATTGAATACTGATTTATTTAAGAAAAAAGCTGAATAATAAAAATGACACTTTTATTACAGATTTTTGCTATATATTGACAAATGAAACGGTATTAAGTAAAATTACCATATAAAAATAGTGCCTTTTTGGGGGTAATTATGAATATATTGCATCTTGTACAAAAAACTATTGTTTTCATAATGAAATCAATGTTGTATTTTTTATTAGGATTAACTTTCTTCCTTATATTTGGAACAGATAATTCTTGGATTTTACATTTGTCCAGAACAACAGGTGTCACTTTAGTTACATTCTGTGTTGTTGAAATTGCTCTCGTTTCTGTATATGGTGGATATGCAATTGGTAGATTGAAGAGTAAACCCATCATCACTTCTCTTTCACTTGCAACTCTTGCAACAGATTTGGTTACGCATTTACAATTGTGCATTATGAATGTTAATGAGAATAATAACGACCATTTTGTATACGAATCACCTCATTTGCTTATCCTTGTTATGTTAATTCAGATAGCATTGATTATCTTGTTCACATATTTTGGTCAGTGGGTTTATTTTACAATCAATCCACCTGAAAAATGCTGTGTTATTACAAGTTCTGTTGATTCTCTCAACAATATAATGCCAAAAATACTGCGTTATAAAAAGCAATACAAAGTTATTGATATGGTTCATTATACAAATGAAAATATCTTTGATATTATCAATAGAAACGATACTATCTTTTTATATGATGTGCCATCAAATTACAGGGTTTTATTTTCAGAATACTGTTATTCAAAAACCAAGAATATCTATTTCAACTTTGAAATGACAGATATTGTTACTTTAGGTGCAAAGACAGCAGTTCTTGATGATAAGCCATTGGTGTCTGCTGTGCCTCGTGATTTGACATTTGAACAACGCCTTGTAAAGAGAACAATGGATATTGCAATTTCTCTCGTGGGTCTTATTGTTTTATCACCTATAATGCTCGGAACAGCACTTCTTATTAAACTTGATGATGGTGGCAAAGTTTTCTTCCGACAGAGAAGAGCAACCAAGGGTGGAAAACTCTTTGATGTTTACAAATTCAGAACAATGAAGGAAGCAGGCAGCGTTAATCAGTCAGCTAAAACTGATGATGACCGTATTACGAGAGTTGGTAAATATTTGCGAAAATTCCGTATAGACGAATTACCTCAGCTTATTAACATTCTCAAGGGTGAAATGAGCGTTGTAGGTCCAAGGCCTGAAATGGTTGAAAATGTTGATAAATACACTGAAGAATTACCAGAGTTCTCATATCGCTTGAGAGTTAAAGGTGGACTTACAGGATACGCGCAAATTGCTGGTAAATATAACACATCACCTAAGGATAAGCTTGTTCTTGACCTAATGTATATTGAAAAATATAGCTTATGGCTTGATTTTAAACTTATTATGCAGACAGTCACTGTTTTATTTAGAGCCGGTGACAGTACTCATGGTTTTGAAAAAGAAAAAAATAAATATACATTTACAGAATAAAGAGTGTTTTACACTCTTTTTCTTTTTTATATTGTTTAAATATTTTTTTGTGGTATAATAAAAAGATAAAATATAGAATTAATGGTGCTACAATGAATAATAAAAATATGTTTTCAAGTACAAAAGAAAAAAAATTAAAACCATTTCTTATTTCCTTTGCAATTTTCTTTGTAATCTTGATTTGTTGTTCTTTTTTTCTGTTTATGAATTCAATAAACTATGATTTCGATAATCTTGTAGAAAAAAATACAACAGAAGTCTCCCAAAGTGATACTGAAGAAACAACCAATAATTATTCGGTTTCAGAATTGTCCGGTAAATCAAATATTTTATTTGCTGTTAAAGATGATACGAACACAATTAATTTAGCTTTTATCGTTCTTGCTGATTTTGATGCAAAAAAGATGCAGATTGAATTAGTTGAAGACAAAAATACTATGACAAAAGCCTTTGTATCAGAGGGTGAAAAAGGATTAAAAGAAAATCTATCGGGACGATATAATATTTCTATTGATAAATATGCAATCTTCAATGAAAAAGAATTTAAAACTTTTTTATCTAAATTTGACGGAATTAAAATAAATCTACAAAACGAAATTCAGTATAAATCCCACGAATTTAATTTATCTTTGGAAACAGGTGAGCAAAGCGTTTCAGGTGATATTGCCTATAAATTATTGACAATCGTTGACGATAGCGCAATGGAGAATGTTTTATGTGATGTTATTTATTCTATCTTAAATCCAAAATATATTGATAAATCAGATTCACTTTTTAAAAAGTTTGTAAACTCCTGTGCAACTGATATTTCTATTGTGGATTATTCAGATAAAATCGAAGATTTGAAAATTTACGCAAATGCAGATGATAAATTTAAGCCAACACCTTATAAAGCCGGAGAATAGGTATGAAAAACATTAAATCTCTTTTTACAGGAATTCTTATTAGTGTAGTTTTGTATCTTGCAATCAGTAATGCTGGCGTTTTAGCTGATTCTATTAAAGAACATAAGGAGATTAAAAAGGATAGACCTACTCAGACACAGATTGAGCAATTTGAATTAAATGCTGAAAACAAGTGTTATCATTATTACAATAGTTTATCTGACGACAAGAAATTTGCATATCTTACAATGTACTATGGTTTTCTTGAATATGATGAATCAATAAGAATGGAAATACAGGAAGAAGATATAAAAGAAATATTTACTGCTGTTTTATACGATAATTCACATATTTTTTGGATTGACTATAAATATGATTATTTTATATACGAGAAATCTCTTGCATTCTCACCACAGTATCGCGTAAATAAGGATGAAATTAAGTCTATGCAGGAAAGTGTTGACAATAAGATTGATGATATAATGACTGTTGTTGATACTCTTGATTCTGACTACGAAAAAGAAAAATATATTCACGACTATATTATTGAAAATACACAATATGATATTTCAACACTTAATAATCTTGGTGATACAGTGTACAGTGTTCTGGTTTCGGGAGAATCAATATGTGAAGGTTATTCACGAGCTGTTCAGACTTTACTTGATGAGGCGGGAATAGATAACTATCTTGTAACAGGGGATTCAGAGTCCAATGGCGAAGTTATACCTCATATGTGGAATGTTGTAAATATAGATGGTGATAATTATCATCTTGATGTTACTTGGGATGATTTAAATGATGAGTTTGAAACTGTTTATTTTTATTTCAATGTAACTGATGAATACATATCTCGTGACCACTATAACATTGAACCTTCCAATAATAACTGTGTTTCAACAAAAGAAAACTATTTTGTCAAAGAGAATTGTGTTGTAGATACATATAAAGGCTTCAAGTATCTTGTTAATCAAAGTGTTAATGCACTATCACAGGGAAATAAAGTTGAATTCTATTTTAACGAGAATACTGATTATATGAAAGCAGTTAATGACATCGAAAAAGATAATGGTTTTTTTAATTATGTTAGTGATGTGGTAGATAAATCAAAAAGGAATTTTATAAAGAATATGGTTGATTACAGCACATTGGATAAACATAATTATCTGTGTATTGAATTTAAAAAAGGATGATTATAAATGGATAAAGAGAGAATTGAACGAGCATTCAGAGAAATTTTACTAGCAATAGGTGAGGACCCTGACAGAGAGGGTTTGATTGAAACTCCGAAAAGAGTAGCAAATATGTATGAAGAGATTTTTTCAGGATTAACAGAGAATCCTGAAAAGCATCTTAAAATGTTCCGCGAGGGTCAAAGTGACGAAATCGTTATTGTAAGGGATATTCCAATGTACTCAATGTGTGAGCACCATTTTTTACCGTTCGTTGGCAAGGCACATATTGCATATATCCCAAATGATGATGGGCTTGTAATCGGACTTTCTAAACTGGCAAGAATCGTCAACAGTTATGCCCGTCGTCCACAGTTGCAGGAAAGACTAACTGCGCAGATTGCAGATTTTATTGATAAAGAAATGAATCCAAAAGGTGTTGCAGTTGTAATTGAAGCAGAACATCTTTGTATGACAATGCGTGGAATTCGTGCAGCAGGTTCAAAAACACAGACATCAGCACTTCGTGGCAGTATGAGAAAGGACGCAAGAACAAGAGCCGAAGTTATGACTCTTTTAGGTTTAAAATGATTTTTTCAGGTAATAATTTTAAGTTTGAATTGGGCAAAAAAACTTATATAATGGGTATTCTTAATGTAACATGTGACTCTTTTTATGATGGTGGAAAGTATAATACACCTGAAAAAGCAGTTGCCCGTGCAAAAGATATGCTTAGTGAAGGTGCTGATATTATTGATATCGGTGCTCATTCGACTCGTCCAAATCATACAGTACTTACTGAAAATGAAGAACTTGAAATAATTAAAAACTACTTGCCATTGGTCTATAATGAAACCAAGGCTGTAATTTCGGTTGATACATTTTATCCTGCAGTTGCAGAATATGCCTTGCAGAACGGTGCGTCAATAATCAATGATGTCAGTGGATTTTTTAATGAGGAAATGGCAAAACTTGTTCTTAAATATAATTCTGGTTGGATATTAATGCATACGGGCGGTGGAGATTCAGTAACAGTACCTGAATACGCAAAAACTGTTACAGAAGATGTTATAGATTTCTTTGCTGAAATGCTGAAAAAATGTACAGATTATGGTATTAGAATAAATCAAATTTGTTTTGATATGGGAATTGGTTTTGGAAAAAGTCATGAACAAAATATCGAGCTCATTAAAAATATTGATATGTTAAAACAAAGTAATGTTGCGTTACTTACTGCACTTTCAATGAAAAGAGTAGTAAAGAATACATCGAATGCCGAGGGTGATGATTTGCTATATGGTACAATTTCCGCAAACACCTTGGCTATAAAGGGTGGCACGGACATTCTTCGTGTTCATAATGTAAAAGAAAATGTACTTGCTGCTAAAATGACTGATGCAGTTGTGAGAGGTTAATATGGATAAAATAATTGTTAAAGATTTAAAACTTTTTTGCTATCACGGGGTGAATCCTGAAGAAAAGCAAGATGGACAGAACTTTGTATTTGACATTGAGGCCTTTTTGGACCTTAATTTGCCTTGTAAGACGGATAATGTTGATGATACAGTCAGTTATGCCAAAATCATAAAAACAGTTCGTAGAGTGGCACAGAGCGAAAAGAATGACTTGCTAGAATATGTTGCACAAAGAGTTGTTGATGCTCTTTTTGAGGAGTTTCCAAAAATTGAAAAGATAGTTCTGACTCTTAAAAAACCTGAAGCACCAATAAAAGCAGATTTTCAGTATGTAGCAGTGCAGATTGAAAGGGTAAAACCATGAAAGCATATTTAGGAATTGGTACAAACATCGGCAATAGAATGGAAAACCTGCAAAATGCAGTTTCTTCTTTAAATTTATTGCCATTGACAAATGTTACACAGATTTCCAATGTTTATGAAACCGACCCAGTGGGATATGATGACCAGGATGATTTTTTGAATATTGTGGTTGAGGTTGAAACAAATCTCAATTCGGATAATTTACTGGGTGCTGCTCTTGGGATTGAGGCAGGACTTGGCAGAATCAGAACAATCAAAAACGGACCCCGTGTGATTGATGTTGATTTACTTTTATATGGCGATGAAATTAAAAATACAGAAACATTGATTTTGCCACATCCAAGAATGATGGAGAGGGGATTTGTACTAATTCCATTGTCAGATATTGATTTTGAAAGTGAGTTTATTAATAAAGATGATATAAAAAAAGAATCCTTTGATGGGGTAAGATTTTACTGCTCAAAGGATGAACTAAAAATAGATTAGTGGATTCAGGTGGCATATGTATTATATAATTATGGACCTTGAGTGGAATAATGCTTATATGAAATCTGCTCAAAAATTTGTAAATGAAATTATTGAAATTGGTGCTGTTAAGCTTGATGAAAATCTTGAGCAGATAGGCACTTTTTCTGAACTCATCAAGCCGGTAGTTTCAAAAAAATTACGCTCAAAAATAAAAGATTTGACTCATATTACAAATGACGATATCCGTGGTGGAAAACCATTGTCAAAGGTTATGAAGGAGTTTGAAGAATGGGCAGGGGATGACTGTTTAATCCTCACTTGGGGAGATACGGATATCAGGACACTTCTTTCCAATCACAAATACTTTTTACATAAAGATACAATTAACTGTATAAAAAAATATGCTGATTTACAGGTGTATTGTCAGCAGTTTATCGATATGGAAAATGTTCAACAAGCAGGACTTTCCTATGCTGCCGAATGTCTGCAAATTGACCCTGAAAGGTATCCTCACCACAGAGCACTCGATGACAGTTTATTGAGTGCTGAGTGCTTTATAAAGACATTTGATAAGGATAGAATTAAAGATTATATAAGGATTTGTGACGAGGATTTTTATTTAAGGCTTTTGTTTAAACCCTATGTAATTAAGGACAAAAATGACCCATTGATTGATAAAAATCTTTTTAATTGCTATTGCGATATCTGTGGTGGTAAAGTACAGACAAAAAAGAAATGGAAATTTATGAACCAGTCATTCCGTGGAGTTTTTTATTGCGAAAATTGTAACCGTGAATTCAAAGCAAGTCTTCGTGTAAAGAAATTCTATGACTACATAGATATCAAGCGAAATTACTCTGAAATCATTAAAACTAGAGAACAAAATGATGCAACTGATTCTTAATTGTCGAATAAACAGTTTATACTAGTAATTTTTTTGACTTAATAGATTTAAGGCTCTCATGAAATATGAGAGCCTTAATTTTTACTTGTTTACTTTTATAATGTGTTCAAATAACTTTGTGCAACCAAGCAAAACATCATCGTAAGTAGTTTTGAAATCTCTTGTGTACCAAGGGTCGGCAACATCACGGTCAATGTGAGCAAAGCTCAATAATTTATAAATCTTGTTGTCTTTGTCATAACCGATAATACGGTTAATATTTCGCATGTTTGCACTATCCATTCCGATTATGAAATCATATTTTTCATAGTCGAATTTTTGAAGTTGCACTGCTTGCCTTTTGGTGTAGGGGATACCCATTTCATCAAGTATTTTCTTTGTACCCCAATGGGTGTCATTACCGATTTCTTCCGTACTTGTAGCACTTGAACAAATGAGAAAATCGTTTTCCATACCGTTCTTTTTAACAATATCTTTCATCACAAATTCCGCCATAGTTGAACGGCAGATATTTCCGTGACAAACAAACATAATCTTAATCATAATATCACCAAAATAAGTTTATCATAACATATGATTAATGTCAAAATCATTGTGGACATAACATTCAAATTTGAATTTGTCCAACTCTTTTTATCCCCCCTTCCGTCACCTTGCAGTGACACCTTCCCCTCGTAGGGGGAAGGCTATACTGGGCTCCACCCTTGAGGGGGAGCTGGCAAATGCGTAGCATTTGACTGAGGGGGGAACATTCCGATAAACTCCAATTTATCGAAAAATTTAAAAAAATAAAAACAAATTCCTGCCCTTGAAAAACATGTAAAAATATGCTATCATAATTTTACAATATTTATGGAGATGATTTTATGAAAAAAATCAGCAAATTCCTTTCTATAATTATGGCATTGGTTATGGTGTTTTCTATATTCCCAATGGCAAACATCACAGCAAGTGCAGCCACATTTTCAGGCAAATGTGGTGATAATCTCACTTGGACTTTTAACGATTCTACAGGCACTCTCACCATTTCTGGCACAGGTGCGATGTATGATTATGATTACGATAATCGCCCGTGGGAAAGTTATGAAGATAACATCAAGAATGTAGTTATAAATAATGGTGTAACAACAATTGGTGATTATGCATTTTATGATTGCAACAGCCTTACAAGTGTAACAATCGGTAACAGTGTAACAACAATTGGTGATCGTGCATTTTATTATTGTTACAGCCTTACAAGTGTAACAATCCCAAACAGTGTAACAACAATTGGTGTTTTTGCATTTTCTGATTGCGCCAGCCTTGAAAGTGTAACAATCGGTGACAGTGTAACAACAATTGGTAAATGCGCATTTGAATATTGCGAAAGTCTTACAAGTGTAACAATCGGCGACAGTGTAACAACAATCGGTGAATACGCATTTTATAGTTGCACCAGCCTTACAAGTGTAACAATCCCTGACAGTGTAACAACAATTGGCGATGCAGCTTTTGGTGAATGTTATAGCCTTGCAAGTGTAACAATCCCTGACAGCGTAACAACAATTGGTCATTATGCATTTGAATGGTGCAGCATCCTTACAAGTGTAACAATCGGTGACAGTGTAACAACAATTGGTGATTATGCATTTAGGTGTTGCCAAAGCCTTACAAGTGTAACAATTCCAAACAGTGTAACAACAATTGGTAATTATGCATTTGAAGCTTGCGTCAGCCTTGCAAGTGTAACAATTCCAAACAGTGTAACAACAATTGGTAAGGGTGCATTTTCTTTTTGCGACAGCCTTACAGATGTATATTATGGTGGTACAGAGGAACAATGGAATCAGATTTCAATTGGTTCATATAATGATGATTTAATAAATGCAAATATTCATTTTAAAGAATGTGTTCACAAGTTTGGCGATTGGATAACTATAACAAATACAACTTGCATAGAAGATGGCCTCGAAAAGAGAACTTGTTCCGAATGTGGCAAAGAGGAAACAAAAGTAATCCTTGCATTAGGTCATAAGTATAATACAGTTACAACAAACCCAACTTGTACAGAAAAAGGTTATACAACCCACACTTGTACAGAATGTGGTTACAATTATGTTGATAATTATGTAAATGCAAAGGGTCATACATACACAGAAATTGTAACAAATCCAACTTGCACAAAGGATGGTTATACTACTTATACATGTGAATGTGGTGATACTTATATGAAAAATATGATTCCTGCCATGGGACACGAGGATTTGGACGTGGATGCATACTGCGACCATTGTGACGAATTGCTCTGCAACCACGATTGTCACAAAGGTGGTATTACAGGCTTCTTCTGGAAAATCAGCAATTTCTTCAACAGACTTTTCCGTTCAAATAAATACTGTGAATGTGGTGTAGCACATTATTAAAAATTAACAATAGTAAGGGCGAGGCTAATTACCTCGCTCTATTTTTATGCCTTTTTACAAGTATATTTTCCCTCTAATCATCATATCTATTTATGACAGAATAGGAGGGCTTGGTTTGAAAAGTTTAGTTGATGAAAGAGCATCTTTATTAGGTGAATATATTGTTGAGAATAATGCAACTGTCCGTGCAACTGCAAAAGTATTTGGAATAAGCAAAAGTACAGTACATATGGATGTTTCAAAAAGGCTGTCAACAGTTAATCCGATTCTCTATAAAAAGGTAAGAAAAGTCCTTGATATTAACAAAGAAGAAAGACATATCCGTGGTGGTTTAGCAACCAAGGAAAAATATATGTCTAAAAAGTGATTTAATGCACATAATTTTCCTTTTAGCACTTGAAATTTAACTATATTCGTGTATAATACTATGTGTAAAAATATGTACATATATCACTTGAAAGGTGGACAATATAGTGGCAGATGAAAAGAATCTCTTTGTTGAGCTCGAACACGAAGTGATGGAGCTTTGGGAAAAAGAGAAGTATTATGACAAGCTTGTTGAGAAAAATAAGGGTAAAAAAATGTTCCGTTTCCTTGACGGTCCTATTACTGCAAACAACCCAATGGGTATTCACCATGCTTGGGGTAGAAGTACTAAAGATACTTTTATCCGTTACAAGGCTATGCGTGGCTACGATTGCCGTCGTCAGAATGGATTTGACTCACAGGGCCTTTGGGTTGAGGTTGAAGTTGAAAAACAACTTGGTTTTAAAACAAAGAAAGATATTGAAAATTATGGTATGGACAAGTTTACACGCCAGTGTGTTGACCGTGTAAAACATTATTCAGGCATTATTACCGAGCAGTCAAAAAGACTTGGTATGTGGATGGATTGGGATAATTCATACTACACAAATACAGACCTTAACATTCAGGGTATTTGGCATTTCTTAAAGGAATGTGATAATCACGGTTGGATTCAGCGTGAATATAAGCCAATGCCTTGGTGTCCTCGTTGTGGTACATCTCTTTCTGAACATGAAATGACAGGTTCTTATAAGATGATGACACATAATTCAGTTTTCTTCAAACTTCCTATTCAAGAATTAAATTCAAAAATTCTTGTTTGGACAACTACTCCTTGGACATTGTCTTCAAATGTGGCACTTGCAGTTAATCCAGAAATTGATTATGTTGAAGTTAAAATCAAGAGTGACGAGCAAACATTAATCCTTGCAAAAAATGCAATTAAATACCTTGGTGACGATAAAGTTGAAGTTATCCGTGCACTTAAAGGCGAAGAGCTTGTTGGTCTTCATTACGAAACTTGCTTTGCTGATTTAGAAGCACAGCAAGGATTTGAGCATAAAATCGTTGCTTGGGAAGATGTTGCTGCTGACGAAGGTACAGGTGTTGTTCATATTGCTCCGGGTTGTGGTATTGAAGACTTTGAACTTGGCGAAAGACTTGGTCTTCCAAAGGTTATGCCTATCGATGATATGGGTATCTATCTTGAGGGCTTCGGCTTTATGACAGGTAAGGATAGTCATACTATCGCTGATGAAGTTTTCGCAAAACTTGACGAGCAGAACAAACTTTATAAAGTTGAACCACACGAACATAGTTATCCGGTATGTTGGAGATGTAAGAGTGAGGTTGTTTTCCGTCTTGTTCCTGCTTGGTATATCAGAACAAGTGAAATCAAACCTAAACTTATTGAATGTGCAAATTCAGTTACTTGGGAACCTGCTTCAAATGGTAAGAGAATGAATGACTGGCTTAACAATATGGGTGACTGGAACATTTCTCGTAAGCGTTACTATGGTATGCCACTTCCGTTCTATCCTTGTGATTGTGGTCATGTAACTGTTGTTGGTTCAAAGGCAGAACTTCGTGAAAAGGCAGTTGACCCGGCTCAAGTTGATGCTCTCCCTGAACTTCACAGACCTTGGGTTGATGATGTTAAAATCAAATGTGAGCACTGTGGTAAAGAGGTTTCTCGTGTTCCTGAAATTGGTGATGTATGGCTTGATGCCGGTATCGTTCCATTCTCAACACTTGGTTACTTCACAGACCGTGAAGCATGGGAAAAGAACTTCCCTGCAGAATGGGTTACAGAAATGCATGAGCAGGTTAGACTCTGGTTCTATTCAATGCTCTTTATGAGTACTGTTCTTGTTGGTAAAGCTCCTTATGAAAAAGTTGTAACAAATGGTATGGTTGTTGCTGAAGATGGTTCTAAATTCTCAAAAACAGGCTTTATGATTAAGTTTGACGAGGCTGCAGAGAAAATCGGTGCAGACACAGTTCGTTATCTCTATGCAAGTGCACCAAGTAACAACGATGTTCGTTTTGGTTACAACCTTGGTGACGAAGCAAGAAGAAAGATGCTTGGTTTCTGGAACATCTATACATTCTTTGATACCTATGCTCAGCTTGATAAACCAAACTTTGCTGATTATAAAGTAGATTTTTCTAAATTAACTCCAATTGATAGATGGCTTGTTGTCAGAACAAACGAGTATATTAAGAAGGCAACTGCAGCTATGGATGATTATAAATCTGCTGCACTTATCAAAGATTTTGAGTTATTTGTTGATGATATTTCTAACTGGTATATCAGAACAAATCGTCGTCGTTTCTGGAAAACAGAGGACCAGCAAGATAAGATGATTGCATATTGGACACTCTTTAACGCTCTTAAAGTTTGTGTTCAGACAACTGCTCCAATTATGCCATTTATGACAGAATATATCTGGCAGAACCTTATTAAGAAATGTGATTCAACAGTTGCAGAATCAGTACATCTCAGCGACTGGCCATCAGCTATCGAAGGTGTTGAAGATGATGGTGTTATCGAACAGACTGCTCTTGTTCGTGAAGTAATTGCTACTGCTATGAGACTTCGTAATGAACAGCAGATTAAAGTTCGTCAGCCACTTTCAAAAATCTTCATTTGCTGTGATGCTGATAAAGCAAATAAAATTAAAACATTTGAGAAGAATATTCTTGATGAACTTAACATCAAAGCGGTTGAATATATTGATGATATCAATGTTCTTGAAGACCAGTTCCTTGTAGTTAACTTTAAGGTTGCTGGTGCAGTGCTTAAGCAGAATGTTAATAAGATGAAGCAAACTCTTGAAGGACTTTCAGCAGATGAAATGAAAGCCCTTACAACAGCAGTTGTTGCCGGTGGCGAGGTTGCAGTTCCTGGTTGGGACGAAAAATTTGACGCATCAATTTTTGCTGTTCAGTCAAAGACAAAAGCAGGTGTTGTTTCAGCAGAATTTGCTGAAAACAGTGTTGTTGCTCTTGATATTGTTCTTACTGATGAACTTCTTAAAGAAGGTGTTGTTCGTGATATTATCCGTCAGTGCCAGGTTGCTCGTAAAGATGCAGGTTATCAGGTTGAACAAAGAATCAATGTTGCAATTACAGTTGATGACGAGTTTATCGTAAATGCACTTAATGAAAAAACATCTTATATTGCAGGTGAACTTCTTGCAAACTCTGTTCTTATCAACGAGGATATGACAGCGGATTACACAAGCGAGTTCAATGTAAATGATAAGAAGATTTCTGTATCGGTTGTTAAAGGAGAATAAAAGATGTTTCAAGTTACAAAAGATATGAATATCGGCGAAATTCTTGATAATGCAAGAGAAACTGTTCCATTCTTTTTAAGCCTTGGAATGCATTGTCTTGGCTGCCCGTCAGCAAGAGGCGAAACTGTTGAACAGGCTTGTATGGTTCACGGCGTTGACCCTGACGAGTTTGTTGCAGGTATCAATGATTTTCTTAAAGAAAACGCAAAAAAATAATTAAATTGTCCCCCTATGTTCAGTAGGGGGATTTTGTTCAAAAGAGGTGAATCCAATGAAACTTGATAGTCGTCTTATGGCAATTGCTGATTTGGTGCGAAAAGGTAAGGTCTTTGCTGATATCGGTACGGACCATGCCTATCTTCCTGTTTATCTTGTTGAAAAGGAAATCATAAACAAAGCTATTGCAGCGGATTTAAGAGTTGGACCACTTGAAAATGCCAGAGAAGCAGTTGTTTCACACGGATTTACCGACCAAATAGAACTTCGTTTGTCCGATGGGCTTGATAATTTCAAAGAAAACGAAGTAGAAGAAATTGTTGTTGCAGGTATGGGCGGACTTTTGATTTCACAATTCATTGACCGTACACAATGGCTAAAAAACGAAGAAATTCATCTTATTCTTCAGCCTATGACTCATGTTGAAGAATTACGAAAAACACTTTTTGATAACGGTTTTATAATAGATAAAGAAGTAGTTGCAGAGGATGACGATAAGTTATACATAATTTTGAGTGTATATTATTATAATGATGCAACTTCTTATACAGACCTCGATTTGATTGTTGGTAAATTACCATACAACGATGATGATTTATCTAAAATGTTTCTTGCAAAAATATATAATAAATATAATAAAAAGCTTGTGGCACTGAAAAAAGCGAAAAAAGAATGCACAGAACTTGAAAAAATGGTAGGGGAGTTAAAACTATGCCAACAGTAAAAGAAATATATAACTTGATTGATAGTTTCGCACCATTTGATAGTCAGGAAGAATGGGATAATTCGGGTTTACTTGTCGGTAATGAGAATAAAGATGTAAACAAAATCTTATTTGCCCTTGATATTACATCAGATGTTATTAGTCAGGCAATTGAATGTAATGCAGATTTAATAGTTACTCATCATCCTATTATTTTCAAGCCTGTATCCAATGTTTTAAGTGATGGTTTGATTTATAAACTTATTGAAAATGGATTAAGTATAATTTCAGCGCACACAAATTATGATAAAGCATTTGGCGGTGTTAATGATATACTCTGCAACACCATTGGGTTGAACAGTTATATAAAAATTGATGGTACATGTCTGAATATTGGTAAATACGATGGACCAATCTCATCAAAAGAGTTTTTAAGTTGCGTTAAAAACTCCCTTGGTGGTACTGTAAGACATAATAACATTAATAAAAATATTGCAAATATTGCTGTTTGCAGTGGTTCGGGTAGCGATTATCTTGATATGGCAATTGAGTTTAATTGTGATGCCCTACTTACAGGGGATGCCTCACACCACGCATTTCTTGATGCTAATGAGATGGGCATATTGTTGGTTGCAGCAGGTCATTTTGAAACTGAAGTGATAGCAATTTTACCACTTTTAGAAAAAGTAAAAAAAGAGTTTAATGTAGACTGTGTTTTAGCAAATCAAAATACACCTATAATTACTATTTAAGAGGATTTTATGGCACTTGACGGAATTACATTAGGACTTATAAAAAACGAACTTAGAACTTATATTTTAGGTTCTAAAATTGAAAAAATACACCAACCCTCGCGAAATGAGTTGGTGTTCATTTTGCGTACCCGAAATGGTGGATATAGATTATATTTATCATGTGATGGTCAAAGTCCTCGTGTGCACTTAACAAGATATAATCTTGAAAATCCAAAAGTACCTCCAATGATTTGTATGCTCTTACGCAAACGACTTTGTGGTGCAACTCTTTCTGATATTAAGCAGATTAAAAATGATAGAATTCTTGTTTTTGAATTTGATGGTACAACAGAGATTGGCGATAAAACAAAGTATTATGTAATATGCGAAATTATGGGGCAACGCAGTAACATTATTCTATGTGATAATGATTATATAATTATAGATGCACTCAAAAGGGTAGATGAGGAAAAATCTTCAGTCCGTGAAATTTTACCAGGTCTTAAATACCAGTTACCACCATTACAGGAAAAATGTGATATTTTAAATGATGATATTCTTTCCATTATAGATAAAATTTTTTCACACCCAGAGAAAGTGCTTTCAAAAGCTGTTTTAGAAAGTGTTGAGGGATTCTCACCGATAGTAGGCAGAGAGATTGCATATAGAACTGTTTTTGGAGATAAACAAGTTTTCTTACTTTCTGACATTGAAAAGGAAAGATTAGAAAACGAAATAAATATAGTTAAAACTGAAATTAGCGAGAATAAGTTTTATCTTTTAGAAGCTGTTGATAAATCTCCATTTGATTTTTCATTCTCAAATGTTCGTCAATATGGTAATTCTTTAAATAAAAAAGAATACGATTCAATTTCAGAGTTGCTTGACGATTTTTATTTTGAAAAAGATAAAATTAACAGAACAAAACGAAAAGCAGCTGACTTATTTAGAGTTCTCAATAGTGCAGTGGAACGAACATCAAGAAAAATAAATAATAGAAGATTAGAACTTGAGAAGAGTGAAAATCGAGAGGAAATTCGCATTTATGCAGAACTCATTACTGCAAACCAATATCGTTTAACTGAAAAGTCATCTCTTTACAAATTGGAAAACTATTATGACAATAACAATATTATTGAAATTCCTGCAAATCCTGCATTAAGTCCTTTACAGAATGCTCAAAAGTATTTTAAAGAGTACAAAAAAGCGGTCAATGCTGAAAGAATGCTTCATAAGCTTATCGAAGATGGTGAACAGGAACTTATTTATCTTGATACTGTGCTTGATAACTTGTCCCGTGCTGAAACTGAGCGAGAAATTTCAGAAATACGAGATGAATTAGAGCAGGGAGGATATGTTAAGAGTAAAAAGGGTAATAAAAATAAAAAGGAAAAACCTTTGCCTCCAATGGAATTTCTTTCAAGTGATGGTTTTAAAATATTAGTTGGTAGAAATAATGTGCAGAATGATTCTCTAACTTTGAAAACTGCTATGAACTATGATATGTGGTTTCATGTGCAAAAGCATGCAGGTTCACACACGATTATTGTTGCAGACAGAAAAGAAATTACTGATACTGCAATCTATGAGGCTGCATGTATTGCTGCATACCATAGTAAAGCAAAGAATTCTTCGTCTGTTCCGGTTGATTACACATTGATAAAAAATGTTAAAAAGCCAACTGGAGCAAAGCCAGGTAAGGTAATTTACAACACATATAATACAATTTATGTTACACCGTCCAAAGAGTTAATAGAAAAGTTAATTAAAGAAAAATAACCGAGAAAGTATTTCACTCCTCGGCTATTTTTTTAGTCCAATTCAACTGCGTGGTTATATACTGGATACCATTTTGATGATGCAAAATTTCTTGCTCTAAAAAGAACTTGATTTTCATACACTTCCATTTGGAAGCCCATTCCGCCCCAAGGCACGCCATAACGATTAACAATCATATATGTTGGAAGATTAACATAAGTAACTCCATTATGTTTTTCGACACATGAGAAGCCAAAAGCATTTTCAACAAGAGGTCCGTTAATACCTGTATGCACATGACCACTGATAAAGAAAACATTTTCATACCTTTCCATAATAGCTTTAACAGCATCACTGTTTTCATTCAGTCCGTTATCAGGCCAGATTGTGTCAAGTCCGTTTACACCATTACAAGGCACATGACAAACAACAAACATAGGAAGATGTCTGTCCGCGGCCTCTGACAATGAGTCGTTAAGAAATTGAATCTGTTCGGGACTCATATCAGGGGTATCCCAAGTATCATCACCATCATCACAAAGCACAATAAAACGATACCCATTTATATCTGTCTTGTAATATGCTTTTTCTATTTTCTCACCCGATGGATTAAATTTATTGTAAAGGTCAACAAATCGTTGCCTAGCACCTTCTTGAGTTGTATCATCAACATGTCCAACATCGTGGTTTCCCGTTGCAATAACCCAGTTTTTTGCACAACCACTTTCTGCCATAATATTAAAGAAACTTTCAATAGATGGTCCATCACCATAGTTAGTAAGGTCACCTGAAACAATAAGTGCATCAATTGTATCTCTTGAGCGTTCAAGGTCGTTAAGTCCATTTGCCCAAACCCATTCTCCAATAGGCCAATCAACATCGATATGTACGTCCGAAACAATTGTTGCATTTAAAAGACAATCATCATACATTTCTTCAAAAACAACAATTTCTTCTGTAACTTCTATTGCGTGTTCACAACATTTTTTACTGGTATCTACAATATCCTGAAAAGTCAATCCAGGAAATATTGTAAAAACTATTGCATTTACAATCGAGATAATTGATTTAATAGTATTTAGCATAATGTTACTTCCTTATCATCCTTTTACATTATTTTATCATAAAATTATAATAATGCAACAAAAAACTCTCCCTGGTTTTACAGAGAGAGTTTTGCTCTAATACTACATTTCTTCATTTGAAACTAATATCTCATTGTGGCGGAATAAAAGGGACAAACACCAGATACCTGCAAGGGCAACAAGTGTATAAACAATTCTGCTGATGATTGCGTCCTGCCCTCCAAAAATCCAGGCAACAAGGTCAAATTGGAAAAGTCCGATTGCACCCCAGTTAATAGCACCGATTACAACAAGAATCAAAGAAATTCTGTCAAGCATTATATTCACTCCTTAATAAAAGCATCATTTTATGTGCATTGTTATTATGAGTTTTTTTTAATGCTTTATTCAAAAATTAAAATTAGTTAATTTTTGCTTTTTCTTTTAATATTTCAATTTTATCTGTCTTTTCCCACATAACATCACAATCAGTTCTGCCAACATGACCATATGCAGCAAGCTGTTTGTAAATAGGATTACGAAGTTTAAGATTATCAATAATAGCAGCAGGGCGAAGGTCAAATACTTCGTTTACAATGTCGCCAAGTTCTGAATCCTTGAGAACACCTGTGCCAAATGTATCAACCATAACTGAAACTGGCTTTGCAACACCGATAGCATAAGCTAACTGAATCTCACACTTTTTAGCAAGACCGGCAGCAACAATATTCTTTGCGACATATCTTGCAGCATATGCAGCAGAACGGTCAACTTTTGTTGGGTCCTTACCTGAAAAAGCGCCGCCACCGTGACGAGAGTATCCACCATAGGTATCAACGATGATTTTTCTACCTGTAAGACCTGAGTCACCCATAGGACCGCCAATTACAAAACGACCTGTTGGGTTAACAAAAATCTTTGTATTATCGTCAATAAGATTTGCAGGAACGATTGGTTCAATAACATTCTTTTTAATATCCTCACGGATTTGTTCAAGTTCAACATCTGCACTGTGCTGTGAAGAAACAACAATTGCATCAACTCTTACAGGATTTCTGTCATCATCATATTCAACAGTAACCTGAGTTTTACCGTCAGCACGAAGGTAGGGGAGAGTGCCGTCTTTTCTTACCTTTGTAAGTTGAACTGCGAGTTTGTTCGCAAGTGAAATTGGCATTGGCATAAATTCAGGTGTTTCATCACAAGCAAAGCCAAACATCATACCTTGGTCACCTGCGCCGTTAAGATTATAAAAATCGTCATTTCCTTCTTTGATTTCCATTGAATTATCAACGCCAAGAGCAATATCGGAAGACTGCTTATCAAGTGCTACAAGAACTGCACATGTATTTCCGTCAAAGCCCTTTGCACTATCATCATAACCAATTTCAAGAATAGTATTTCTTACGATTTCAGGGATATTAACCTGAGCTTTTGATGTTATTTCACCCATAACAAGAACTTGCCCTGTTGTTACTGTTGTTTCGCAAGCAACGCGGGACATTGGGTCTTGACTAAGCATCGCGTCAAGAATTGAATCAGAAATTATGTCACAGATTTTATCAGGATGTCCTTCTGTAACAGATTCTGAAGTAAATAATAATTTTTCCATAGTCCCTCTTTAATATATTATAGCCCGAAGGCTTGTATTTTCTTTTTGATACGGCCTTACGGCAGGCCTCCTGACAACATAATTGCTGTGCTAAACCGCTCTGAGCTTTGCCTTCTGCAGCTCCTCAGGATTGGTTACTTTGCGGATACGGCCGCCCAGACTGGTCAGCTTCTCAGGGAAGTCCTCATAACCACGCTCTACATACTGCACCTGATCCACAGTAGAAAAGCCATCTGCTGCCAATGCTGCGATAACAAGGGCTGCTCCTGCACGAAGATCCGGTGCGGTCACGGAAGCACCCTCATAATGATCTACGCCCTCGATAATAGCGATATTCCCCTCTACCGTTACACTGCCGCCCATCTTTCTGAGCTCATCCAAATATTTAAAACGATTTTCAAAGATACTCTCTTTGATAATGCTGGTATGTCCCAGGCTGAGACCAAGAGTTACCGCAATCTGTGGCTGCATATCCGTAGGATAGCCCGGATACGGCATAGTCTTGACCTGAGTGCCTGTCAGTCTCTTGCTGGCTACTACACGCACTGCATCATCAGATTCCATAACCTCGCAGCCAATTTCCTCCAACTTGGCACTGATACACTCCAAATGCTTTGGAATAACGTTCTTGACGGTAATATCCCCTTTAGTAATAGCTGCAGCTGCCATAAAGGTTCCTGCCTCTATCTGATCCGGAATAACGGTATACTCCGTGCCATGCAGGCTGGTAACACCCTTAACCCTGATAATATCCGTACCGGCACCTTTAATATTGGCACCCATACTATTTAAAAAGTTAGCTAAATCTACTACATGCGGCTCCTTAGCAGCGTTCTCGATTACAGTCTGACCCTCTGCCAAAACAGCGGCCATCATAATATTAATCGTAGCTCCAACGCTGACTACGTCCATAAAAATGTTGGCGGAAGTTAAATCAATTGCCTCTGCAATAATACTGCCATGTTCGTAACGAATTTTGGCACCCAAAGCCCTAAAGCCCTTTTCATGCTGGTCAATGGCACGATTGCCAATAGCACAACCGCCCGGAAGAGCCACGTCTGCGGTCTTGTATTTACCGAGCAGTGCCCCTACAAAATAATAGGATGCCCTCATTTTACGAATACTTTCACCCTCTACTACAGTCGTATGAATGTGAGAGGCATTTATTTTTACTTTATGTCTATCTAATCTTTCGATAATAACCCCGATACTCTGCATAGCTGACAGCAATACG
>CALEJF010000008.1 GCA_937898625.1 uncultured Clostridia bacterium
GGTGTCCGGTGGACACCTCTGCGAAGCAGAAGCACTGTCTGAGCCGGTAGGCAAGTAATGGAGCTGGCAAATGCGTAGCATTTGACTGAGGGGGGGTAAAGAAACATACAAACTTCAATTTGTTGATTTGTTCCACAAAAAAAGTCGACACAAATTGTGCCGACTTTTTTCATATTTCAGGTTATTCTATTTTTTTAGTATTTCTCCAACATTCTCAAAAATGTATTTTGGTCTGTATGGGAACTGGTCAATGGTTTCCATTGATGTAACACCACTGAGCACAAGGACAGTATCAACATTTGACTCAATACCTGCGATGATGTCAGTATCCATTCTGTCACCGATAAATGCGATTTCCTCACTGTGGCAACCAAGCTTGCGAAGTCCGTGACGAAGCATCAACGGGTTTGGCTTACCAACAAAATATGCTTTTTTACCTGTTGAAATTTCAATAGGAGCAATAAGCGAACCTGTTGCCGGCATAAGTCCTCTTTCGGTAGGGCCTGTAATGTCAGGGTTTGTGCCGATGAGCTTTGCACCCTTGAGGACTAATTCAATAGCCTTTTCGATTTTCTCAAAACTATATGTTCTTGTTTCTCCAACAACAACATAGTCAGGGTTAACATCGTTCATATAAATTCCTTGGTCATAAAGTGCTTTTGAAAGCGCACCTTCACCAATAACATAAGCAGTACAACCGGGCTTTTGTGAACTTAAAAATGCAGCAGTTGCCATAGCACTTGTATAGAAATGGTCTGCACTTACTTTGAGTCCCATTCTCTCAAGTTTCATACTTAACTCGTGTGGAGTTTTTTCAGGACTGTTTGTCAAAAACACAAACTTCTTATCATTGTCTATCATCCAATTTACAAATTCAGCAACACCGGGAAGAATTTTGTTACCGTGATAGATAACACCGTCCATATCGCTGATAAAACCTTTTTTGTTTAAAATATTATTCATAGGTTACCCACCTCCGTCAAAAAAGATTTTAATGCAAATCTTTCCAAAAGTCAATCAAAACAGGAAATATACTATTGATTATATCACTTTACTGTGTTAAAATACCCATATAACATTTAAGGAATGACATATATGATTGCAATTATTGACTACGGCGCAGGAAATCTTCAGAGTGTAAAAAAAGCATTTGATTTCATCGGTGCTGAAAATATAATAACTGACGACCCTGAAAAGATTAGGTCTGCCGACAAAGTGCTTTTGCCGGGTGTTGGCTCATTTGGTGATGCTATGGACTCAATGCACAAAAGCGGACTTGTGGAAACTGTAAAAGAATGTGCTTTGAGTGGTAAACCATTCTTGGGCATTTGCCTTGGACTTCAACTTTTGTTTGAGGAGTCCGAAGAATCTCCGGGAGTAAAAGGTCTTGGTATTTTCAAGGGTAAAATCAAGAAATTCTCACCCGATATGGGACTTAAAATTCCACACATTGGTTGGAATTCATTGAGCATTAAACAGAATGATACTCTCTTTAAAGGTATTCCCGAAAATTCCTATGTTTATTTTGTTCATTCCTATTATCTTCACGCAGAAGATGAAAAAGACATAGCAACAGTAACAAATTACGGAATTGATTTCCACTCTGCTGTGGGTAAAGGCAATATCTTTGCAACTCAATTCCACCCTGAAAAATCAGGTGATGTGGGACTTCAAATACTTAAAAATTTCGCATCAATGGAGGTAAAATAATGTACGCAAAAAGAATTATACCATGCCTTGATGTGAAAAACGGACGAGTTGTAAAAGGCGTAAGTTTTGTCAATATTCGTGATGCAGGTGACCCTGTGGAATGTGCCATTGAGTACAATAAAAAAGGTGCTGACGAGTTGGTTTTGCTCGATATTACTGCCACTCACGAGGGTAGGGGTACAATGCTTGAAATCGTCCGTCAGGTTGCCGATAATATCTTTATTCCATTCACAGTTGGTGGAGGAATAAGAACAGTTGAAGATTTTAAAGAATTGCTCCGTGCAGGTGCTGATAAAATTTCAGTAAACTCTGCCGCTGTGCGAAACCCTAATCTTATAAACGAGGCTGCTTATAAATTCGGTAGCCAATGTGTTGTATGCGCCATTGATGCGAAGCGAAATGATAAGGGTTGGGAGGTTTACCTTAACGGTGGACGACTTCCTACTGGCATTGATGCTGTTAAATGGGCAGAAGAAGCCGTTAAAAGAGGAGCAGGAGAAATTCTGCTTACAAGTATGGATTGTGACGGACAAAAGCAAGGTTATGACAATGACCTTAACCGTGCAGTTTCCGAGTGTGTTGGTGTGCCCGTAATCGCATCAGGTGGTGCAGGTGCAAAATCCCATTTCCTTGATGCTTTCAATGATGGCAAAGCAGACGCAGTCCTCGCCGCATCCCTATTCCACTTCAACGAAATTCCAATTATGGAACTAAAACACTATCTTCGCGACAACGGAATTTCAGTAAGATTATAAAGTGCAAAGTGTAAAATGTCATATCTGCGACGCAAATTATTGCTTTATGTTTTGTGTGTTATAATTTGGTTAATAGATTTGACTCGCATAAGTTGAAAGGAGTTTATAATTATGTTTGAACTGCTGTCGGGTTTCATACTTTTTTCACCAATTATAGTGTTTTTGCTAAGTCCGATTATTGCCTTCATTGTTGGTTGTGTTAAGATTTCAAGATATAATGATGCAAGGTATTATCGTGCTATGCATCCGGACAGTTATACTGAAGAAGATATGAAGGATTTAAGAAAACCAATTATTGCCGCTTTTGCATCAACATTTGTCTTAGCGATTGTTGTGATTTCTGTTGTAGTACTATTTAGTGACGAAATCGCATATATGTAAGATTATTTGATGCATAGACTCAATTAAGGAATGGCTCATTATTAATTTAAGTATTCATAACTATGTTTTAGAACTCCCGATTATTTCATTTGTATGGTGAATTATAAAATTTGCATTAAGCATTATATGTGGAGGATGACGGACATGAAACAAAAAACCTATTTTAATATTCTAATCACAGTTGTAGTTGTGTGCCTTATACTGACAATTGCACATCTCATATTTGCTATTAATGCTTATCAGCATTGCTCCATTATTTACTTTATTGCAAGGGAGCTTTGGTGATATGAAGAAAAATGGTTTATTAAAACAAATTTTCACAATATTCCTTGTGGTTGTATTATTTGGTTCATTTAATTTAAGTCTTTTTGTACTTTTGACCATACGTCTTGCAAATAATTTCAGCGATGCTTCTCAGGCAAAAATGATTGATGTAAGTATGTATCTACCGTTTGAAGAAGACTCTGACTTGGCAGTTGTAAAATCATCATTAAAACTTACGGATAATTTACCAGTTTTAGATGGTGCAGCAGCACTTGTTCCCGTTTATGCTTCAATCATTCACAATGTTTATCCAAAGGGTTCTGTGACTTATGATGGTGGAGAGTTTTCTGACGATAATTTCTATGGTGAAAATTTTGCCAAAGACAGTAAAATGCAATATAAAAATACTGTACGTGGTTATCAGGCAATCGTCGATGGTGAAACTGACATACTTTTTTGTGCTACACCTTCTGCAGAACAAAAGGCCTATGCCGAAGAAAAAGGTGTGGAGTTAGTTTATGTCCCAGTTGGTCTTGAGGGATTTGTTTTCTTTGTTAATGAGAAGAATCCTGTTGAAAATCTAACGACACAACAAATTCGTGACATTTATAGTGGGAAATACACAAATTGGTCACAGGTTGGTGGCTCTAACAGAATTATAAATCCTGTTACAAGATTAGAAGGTAGTGGAAGTCAGTCTGCCATGAATGCATTTATGGGTGAAACAAAAATTGCACCCAAATCTCCTCTTGCATTTGCAGGTGGTTCAATCGGTTTTTCTTTCCGTTATTATATGGATGGCATTGTTGGTAATAAGGGCGTAAAAATGCTCTCTCTAAATGGTGTTTACCCAAGTGCAGAGAATATTCAAAATGGCACATATCCTATTATTGCAAAATTCTATGCTATCTATCGTGCAGATAACGAAAACGAAAACATTCCTGTTCTTATTGAATGGCTACTTTCCGATGAAGGGCAAACGCTTATAGAAGAAACAGGTTATGTAAGAATAAAATAAAAACACCTTGAAGGACGAAATCTTCAAGATGTCAAAAGTTAAGCAACAGCCTGAAAACTGTTGCTTTTTGTTTTGCACTTATTCAATCACTTCACAAACCTCTGTGAGTGCTTTTCTAACTTTATTTCTTGGTTTTTCATCTGCCGAGTATCCCGTTGCGATGACAAGTCTTATTTTATCTTCTATTCCAAAATATTCACGGACTTTATCTTCCTCAACCATACCGATAATGCAAGTGCCCAGGCCTAAGTCAGCAGCCTGCAAGCAGTAATGAGCAACTGAAAGACCGATGTCATTCTCTGCCCATTTCTGGCTGTTTTTAACTGCTTCTATAACGAAAGATTTAAGTGTTGCAGGTCTTTCTGTAACAACTGCAAATGCAGGGCAATTCTGCACGAATTTGTTAGCACCGTTCGGCTGAATACAATCTCTTATTTTCTCTGCATTTTCTCCACCATTTATAATATAATATTTCCAAGGTTGTGAATTGCAAGCAGAGGGTGAAAGTCTTGCAGCATCAACACATTTCAAGAGTAAATCTGTGCTAACAGCCTCACCGTTATA
Source organism: uncultured Clostridia bacterium (assembly GCA_937898625.1). Taxonomy (GTDB): domain Bacteria; phylum Bacillota; class Clostridia; order Oscillospirales; family Acutalibacteraceae; genus Fimenecus. The sequence continues at coordinate 4,693 of CALEJF010000008.1, forward strand.
ATTTCTGCAACTTTCTCTTTTAAGTATAAGTTCATTAAAATTCATAGGTTTAACTCCTTAAAAATTATTCTAAATTAATTATATAATGAAAATCCTGTTCAATCAAGAATTTATTATAGACTTTTACAGAATAATTTGATAAAATATTGTAAGGAGTGATTAGAATGATTAATAATCGTTTTTTAATGACAGAACTTTATGAACTCACAATGGCGAACGGCTTTTTTATGAGCGGGAAAGCTAATGAAATTGCCCATTTTGATTTGTTCTTCAGAAAAGTGCCTGATAAGGGTGGCTTTGCAATCTTTGCAGGACTTTCCAGAATGATTGAACTTATAAAAAATATCTCATTCAAGGATGAGGATTTGGAATATTTAAAGACCTTGGGAATTTGTGATGAATTTATCGACTATCTTCGCGATTTTAAATTCGAGTGTGACATCTGGTCAGTTCCCGAGGGAACTCCTGTTTTCCCAAATGAACCCGTTGTCAAAGTCCGCGGACCTATTGTTCAGGCTCAGCTTATTGAAACACTTTTACTTGTTTGTATGAATCACCAAAGTCTTGTGGCAACAAAAGCTAACCGTCTTGTTCGTGCTGCAAAGGGAATCACGGTTGCGGAATTTGGCACTCGTCGTTCAAATGGCTTTGATATGGCTTTTTATGGCTCCCGTGCTGCCTATATCGGCGGTTGCGTGGGCACATCGGGCGTAGTTCAGGGTAAAAAATTCGGTATCCCCACAATGAATACTATGATTCACAGCTGGGTGCAGATGTTTGAGTCCGAATATGAGGCATTCTGCGAATACGCAAGGCAGTATCCCGATGACTGCTCACTTGTGGTTGACACCTATGACACTATCCGTTCAGGTGTTCCAAATGCTATTAAGGCTTTTGACACAGTTTTAAAACCTATGGGCAGACGACCTTTAAGTGTTCGCATTGACTCAGGGGACATTACCTATCTTTCAAAAAAGGTGAGAAAAATGCTTGATGAGGCAGGCTACCCTGACTGTAACATTACTGCATCAAATTCACTTGACGAGTATATTATCAACGATATGATTTCGCAAGGTGCAAAGGTTGACTGCTTTGTTGTAGGTGAAAGACTTATTAACTCTGCATCCTCACCACTTTTCAGCGGTGTATATAAGCTTTGTGCAGTTGAAACTGACGGGGAGATTATTCCTAAAATCAATCTTTCGGAAAATGTAAGTAAAATCACAACACCACACTCAAAAATGCTTTATCGTCTTTTTGACTGTGAAACAGGCAAGGCTATTGCCGATGTGCTTACTCTCCAAAATGAAGAAATTGACGACAGCAAGCCATACACACTTTTTGACCCTGATTTCACTTGGAAACGCAAAGAGGTTGAAAATTTTGTTGCAAGAAAAATGCTTGTTCCGGTTTTTGTAAATGGTGAATGTGTTTACGATGAGCCATCAGTTGACGAAATCAGAGATTACTGCTCTGAACAGATAGATAATCTTTGGGAAGAGGTTAAACGATTTGAAAATCCACACACTTATTATGTGGACTTGTCCGAGGATTTGTGGAGAATCCGCAGAGACCTTATAGAAAAACATAAAGGAGCGAAAAAATGATGACTAATATCTGGCACGATATTTCTGCTGACAGAATTACAAGAAAAGACTTTGAAGCCGTAATTGAGATTTCAAAAGGTAGCAAAATGAAATATGAGCTTGATAAGGAAACAGGCCTTTTAAAGCTTGACCGTGTTCTTCATACATCAACTCACTATCCTGCAAATTACGGTTTTATTCCAAGAACTTATGCGGATGATAATGACCCGCTGGATGTTCTTGTTCTGTGTTCAGAAAAGATTGAACCTTTAGCACTTGTCCGTTGTTATCCAATTGGCGTTATTTCAATGGTAGACGGGGGACACGCTGACGATAAAATTATTGCAATCCCATTCGGCGACCCTACTTATAATGAGTATAAGGATATAAGCCAACTTCCAAAACACATTTTTGACGAGATGACTCATTTCTTCACAGTGTATAAAATGCTTGAAAATAAAGATACTGCAATTAACGAGGCACAGGGTGTCCTTGCTGCGGTGGATATTATAGATGATGCCATCGAAAATTATAAGAAACTGTTTGTAAAATAGAATAGAATTTTATCTAAATACCTCATTCTTTCGGGAATGGGGTATTTTTTTGTCCCAATTTATATTTGTACATTATTGCCAAAATTTGGAGAAAAATTTTGTTAAAAGAATTAAAAAAAATATTGCAATTGCTTTTTTTTTATTGTATAATGATTTCAAAGTGGAGGTAAAATCCACTAAAATTCCACCAAAATGGGGAATTACTTAAAAAATAACTACAAAGGAGTGAAAATTATGTTGTTTAAAAGTGCATATTACCATAGTCTTGACGCAAAAAACCGTGTTTTCATTCCTGCTAAATTCCGTGAAGCCTTGGGCGAGGAGTTTGTAATCTTCAAGGGCAGTGAAAAATGCCTTTATGTGTATACAAAAGAGGGCTTTGAAAAAGTAAGCCGTCAGTTTATGAATACTAATAATCGTGAAATTCAAAGAGCATTTTTCAGTCAGGTTGTGGATGCAACTGCTGACAAACAGGGCAGAATGACTTTGACAAGTGATTTGCTTGAACATGCCGGTCTTACTAAGGATGTTGCAATTATCGGCGCAGGTTCAAGAATTGAAATCTGGGCAACAGAGAATTATAAGGTGGATGTTAAGCCGTTAAGTGAACTTATCAATTTTGACGACTTTACATTCTAAATGGTGAGCAATATGGAGTTTTCACATATCTCAGTTCTTTTTGAAGAAACTATTGACTCATTAAATATTAAATCAGATGGTTTGTATGTTGACTGTACCTGTGGCGGAGCGGGGCATTCAAAGGCAATCCTTGAGCGCATCCCGGACGGCGTCCTCGTTGCTATTGACCGTGACCCCGACGCCATTCAGGTAATTACCGAAAGAATAGGTAATGACCCAAGGGTGGAAATAGTCAACAATAATTTCAATAATATAAAAGATATTTTAAACGATAGAGAAGCCGACGGAATCCTTGCTGATTTGGGTGTCAGTTCATTCCAGTTAGATACCCCTGAAAGAGGGTTTTCATTCCACCATGAAGCACCCCTTGATATGCGAATGAGCAAATCGGGAAAAAGTGCTTACGATGTGGTGAATTCGTATTCGGAATATGAACTTTCAAATATTATCACCCGATATGGCGAAGAAAAATTTGCTCGCAGTATTGCAAGGAGTATTGTCAAGGCAAGGGAAATAAAACCCATTGAAACAACATTGGAACTCGCAGAACTTATTAAAGACTCTGTTCCGGCTAAATATCGACGCGACGGACATCCTGCAAGAAAAACTTTTCAGGCAATAAGAATTGAGGTTAACGACGAACTTTCAACTCTCAGCCGTGCAGTTGAAGATATGTTTAATTGCCTTAAAGTTGGTGGAAGACTTTCAATAATCACTTTCCATTCACTTGAAGACAGAACAGTTAAAGAAAAATTCCGTGAATTTACTGTTGGATGTACTTGTCCAAAGGAATTTCCGGTTTGTGTATGTGGAAACACCCCAAGAGGAAAACTTGTTAATAAAGGCCTATCTGCAAAGCAAAGCGAATTGGATGCTAATAACAGAAGCCGAAGTGCAAGACTCAGGACGATAGAAAAAATAAGGTAAAGGAAGAGAAAATTGGCGCAACAAAACAGAAATGCTTATGCTTACAATTATAACAGAAATGAAAAAATAGTTTCTTTTAACGGTTCAGCTGCGCCAAAGGTAAAGCCTGTACCACAGAAAAGACCTGAACTTCAGCTTGTAGAAAAAACAAGAATGACTGCTCGTCAGGTGCAACAGCAGACTGCGGCAGAAACAAGAAAAACGATTAAGGTTATGTGTATTGCTATGGCGATTTTATTGTTTATGGCTCTGGCAATTTATAGCCGTGTAAAACTCGATGAAATAAATCGTGAAATCAGTTCAGTTGAAAAGAAAATCGAACTTGCACAAAGTGATGCAGTAAAGCTTAATAACGAGCTTAATGCAATCGTATCAATAAACAATGTTGAAGAGTATGCTACCAATGAATTGGGAATGACCAAGGTTCAGGACTATCAGGTATACTATATTGATATGTCGTCGGATGACCGTGTGGCAGTTGTTAACGGAGAAAGTGTAGCAGGGAGCATAAATAACGACAAAAAGTAATATATTTAATAGAAAACTAAGGAGAGTTGGGGCAATTGCCGTTAACTCTCGTTGTTTTATTTAAAAAGCAAAATTTTCGATAAAGGAAGTGGCAAAAAATGAGCAGAAAACCTACTAAAAAAATGGAAAATCGTTCTTTAAAGGCTTTTTTCATTTTTTGTGCTGCCTTGGTTTTACTTATAGGAAATCTTTTTTGGATTCAAATTGTAAAAGGTGAGGAATATCGCCTTAAAGCAGAGAGAAATCAGTTAAGCGATACAGTTGTTGCAGCAAATCGTGGTACAATTTACGACTCCAATATGAAAGTGTTGGCGCAGAGTGCCTCTGCATGGCTTGTTTATATCAATCCATCAAAGATAAAGACTGATGAACAGAAAACTCTGCTTGTTGACGGTTTTGTTTCCATATTTGGTCTTGATGCTGAAACTGTTACAAAAAAGGTTAACCGTCAGCAGAGTGGTTATGAAAAAATCATCGGTCAGATAGATAACGAACAAAAAGCAAAATTACAGGAATATATTTCACAGCATAAGGATAAAAAACTCGGCACAATTATCGGCATTGACCCCGATACAAAGCGTTATTATCCACTTGGCTCATTCGCGTCAACAATTATTGGTTTTACAGGCTCCGAGGATACAGGCAGAGCAGGTCTTGAACTTAAATATAACTCAAAACTCACGGGCTCACCCGGTAGAATTATCACTGCCCAGAATGCTCTTGCAGGGGATATGCCAAATGATTATGAAACAACATATGATGCAGAGCAAGGAAACAGTCTTGTGCTTACAATTGACGAGGTTATTCAGTATTACCTTGAACAACAATTAGCACAAGCAGTTGAAGAAACCAAGGCTAAATATGCCTACGGTATTATAATGGATGTTAAAACAGGTGCAATTCTCGGAATGTCCACAATGCCTGATTACGATTTGAACACTCCTTACAAGGTTTATTCACCCACAGTATCAGAGGCTATTGCTGCTATTGAGGATGATAAGGAAAGACAGCAGGCAGAAACAAATGCTCTTTACTCACAGTGGAGAAATCGTACAATTTCTGACTCCTATGAGCCGGGTTCGGTTTTTAAACTTTTTGTTGCAGCAGCAGCCCTTGAAGAGGGTGTTATGACAACAGAAACTACATATAATTGCACAAGTTCAATTAAGGTTGCGAATTATTATCAGCATTGTTTCAACCATAATGTTCACGGCACACAGACAGTTGCACAGGCTTTGCCAAATTCTTGCAACACATTCTTTATCACAATGGGACAGAGAATGGGTAAGGAAACCTTCTCAAAGTATTTTGAGGCTTTTGGTTTTACAGAGGCAACGGGAATTGACCTTCCGTCAGAAGCCGTTCCGGTTGCGGGAAAAACATATTATCCCGTTGATAAAATGGGTATTGCAGAACTTTCCTCTGCTTCCTTTGGTCAGACCTTCCAGGCAACTCCAATTCAGATGATTACAGCAGTAGCATCCTTGGGTAACGGTGGCAAACTTATGACACCTTATGTTGTGAAAAAGGTCCTTGACGAAAACGGAAATATTATTTCTGAAACACAACCAACAGTCAAACGACAAGTTATTTCCCAGAAAACTGCACAGATTATGACAGGACTTATGGAAGAAGTTGTTGAATGGGGTACTGCAAAAAATGCCTATGTTTCAGGCTACCATATTGCAGGTAAGACGGGTACAAGTGAAAAGCTCAGTACAGATAATCAGGTTATCGCTTCTTTCGCAGGTTTTGCTCCTGCAGATGACCCGCAGATTGCAGTTCTTATAGCAGTTGATGAGCCACAGCTTTACAGAACGGGTGGTTCGGGTGCTGCTCCTATTGCAGGCAGAATTTTTGAGAATATTCTCGCATATCTCAATGTTGACCCACAATATACTGACGAGGAACTTACAAAGGCCACTGTTACAGCACCAAACCTTATAGGCTCAACTGTTGACAATGTAAGGTCAAAGGCTTCAACCTTTACAGTTAAGGTAATCGGCAACGGAAAAACTGTTGTTTCACAGATGCCGTCTTCAAATCAGTCAATGCCAAAGGGTGGCGTGATTGTAGTTTATACAGAAGAAAATGCAGAGAGAAAAACGGGAACTGTACCAAATCTTACGGGACTTACAGTTTCTGAAGCAAACAGAGTTGCCGTCAACGCAGGATTTAATATCAAGGTTGCAGGTACAACTCAAGGTGCAAATCAGGTTGTTTCCTATAAACAGAGTGTTCAGTCAGGAAATACTGCACAGCTTGGAACGGTTATTACAGTTTATTTCCGTTCAAGTGAAAATGTAACAGACTAAATTAATAGAGGTAATACAATGAAACTTTCTTCACTTCTAAAGGGTGTGAAAACACGGGATGTGTATGAGGAAAGGGACGTTGAAAGAGTAACGGATAAGGATAATGAAGATTTAAAAAATGCACTGTTTGTCTGCATAGACGGTAATCGTTGTGACGGTCATGCTTTAGCTGAAAAGGCAATCAAAAAGGGCGCTGTTGCCGTGGTTACAAGCAGGGATTTGGGTGTAAAAGAGCAGATTATCGTTGAAGACACAAGATGTGCTTTGTCACAAATAGCGTCAAATTTCTATGGAAATCCGTCAGAAAAATTAAAGATTATAGGTGTTACGGGGACAAACGGAAAAACTTCAACTTGTTTTTTTATCAAGAACATTCTTGAGTTGCTGGGTGTAAAATGCGGAATAATCGGCACAGTAGAAAACAGTTGGGGCGAAGAAACAGAAAATTCAGTTTTAACAACTCCCGAACCAATGGAATTGCAGAAAATCTTCAGCGAAATGGTGAAATCCGGTTGTGAATACTGTGTTATGGAGGTTTCCTCCCAAGGCTTGGCACAACAAAGGGTTTACGGAGTGAATTTTTGTGCTTCAGCACTCACCAATATAACCCCCGAGCATCTTGATTATCATAGTAATATGGAAAATTACATAGATGCAAAGTTTCTGCTTTTTGGTCAGTCCGATTTTGCCTGTGTAAACATTGACAACGAGATTGCAAAAGCAAATCTACAAATAATAAAATGTAAAAAATATACATATTCAACCATTGACGATTGGGCAGATTATACGGCGAAAAATGTGATTTGCAACGAAAACGGCATAAGATATGAATTTGTTGGACTTGACTGTATAAGCAGAATTCAGTCCTCACTTTATGGCAGATTTACGGTTTACAACACCCTTTGTGCCATATCGATTTTAATAAATCTCGGTTTTGATATAGATAAGATTTCAAGGGCGATTTCTTCTCTGAATCCCGTAAAAGGCAGAGCAGAAATTGTGCCGGTTAACAGAAATTTTACCGTAATGATTGATTATGCCCACACTCCCGACGGACTTCGGAACATTCTTTCCTGTGTACGGGAAATTACAAAAGGAAAAGTGATTGTTGTTTTTGGTTGCGGTGGTGACAGAGATAAGTCGAAACGAGCTGAAATGGGTAGAATTGCAGGGGAAATGGCAAATGTGGCTGTTGTCACAAGCGACAATCCCCGAGGTGAAAACCCCTTGCTTATAATAAATGACATTCTTTGCGGAATGGAAAAGTCAAAAGCACGAATTGCGGTTATTGAAAATCGTCGTCAGGCAATAGAATTTGCTTTGGAGAAAGCAAAAAAAGGTGACTTGGTACTTTTAGCGGGTAAGGGTCACGAAACCTATCAGGTTGTAGGAAATGAAAAAATCCCTTTTGATGAAAGGGAAATAATAAAAGAGTATTTTAACGGAGTTTAGGAGAAAAACAATGAACTTAAAAGTAGCGGAAATTGCAAAAGCATTAGGAACATTTGTTGATTCTCAAAATATAATAAATCGTGTGTCCATTGACAGTCGTGATGTGGATGAAAACACAATTTTCTTCTGTATTAAGGGTGAACGCTTTGACGGTCACGATTTTATAAATGATGTGGCAGAAAAGGGCGTTGGAGTAATTGTCAGCCATAAAAAAACAGAGTGCAACGCACCGATAATTTTAGTTGAGGACACAAAACAGGCATTACTTGATTTTGCGTCATATTACAGATGCTCATTTGATGATTTACTTGTGGTTGGACTTACGGGTAGTGTCGGCAAAACAACTACAAAAGAAATGGTTGCTTGTGTACTCTCGCAAAAGGGCGAAACCCTTAAAACAGAGGGTAATTTAAACAATGAAATCGGTGTTCCGAAGACACTTTTCCGACTCCAAAGTTCAACAAAAAATGCCGTTATTGAAATGGGTATGGACGGTGCAGGGCAGATTTCCGACTTAACAAATTGTGCAAAGCCTGACTGCGGAATTATCACCAATGTTGGTGTTTCCCATATTGAAAATTTAGGCTCAAGAGAAGGCATTTTAAATGCAAAACTTGAGATTCTAGAGGGACTTCCAAAGGGTGCACCACTTTTCTTGAATGGCGACAATGATATGCTTTCAACTGTAAAAAATGACGATTATAAATTGATTTTCTTCGGTATTGAAAACAAGAATTGTGATGTTTTAGCAGAAGAAATCAAGGAAATCGGACTTACAACAGAATTTGTTGCAGTAAAAGGTGATATAAGGCAAAAAATCACTATTCCAACTGTAGGAATTCACAATGTTTACGATGCATTAACTGCCTTCGCAGTGGGTCTTGAGTATGGTATTTCACCTGAAAGAATTGCAGACGGACTTCTAGGATACACTCCGTCAGGAATGCGACAGAGAATTAAAGAAACTGGTGGAATTACAGTTATTGAGGATTGTTACAACGCAAGCCCCGACTCACAAAGGGCGGGTCTTAATTCTCTTTGCAAAATTGCAAAGGGTAGAAAAATCGCAGTTTTAGGCGATATGTTTGAGATGGGTGATTACAGCGAAACTGCCCACAGAACTGTTGGCGAATACGCTGCAGAAAGTAAGGTTGATGTGCTTTACACTTGCGGTGAGCAGTCACTCTTTATGGCAGACAGTGCTAAAAAGGCAGGGCTTCAAAATGTTTTTGCTTTTACAGATAAAAATGAACTTACAGACTCTCTTTTAAGTGAAATAAAGATAGGTGACACATTGCTTTTTAAGGCAAGTCGCGGAATGAAACTTGAAGAGATTATTGAAAAAGTTTATGAAAAATGGGATGTAAAATAAGGAGATGTTTATATGAATATCTATGTTGCATTAGCCGGGGCAGCAATTCTAAGTTTTTTAATTGCGTTTTTATTGGGATTTGTACTCATCCCTTGGCTTAGAAAATTAAAATTTGGTCAAACTATTCTTGATATCGGTCCCGCATGGCACAAATCAAAGCAGGGTACACCTATAATGGGTGGCATAATGTTCATTATAAGCACAATCGTTTCTGTTGCTTGCATTCTTATCATTGATTACTTTATGGGTGGCAATCTTTTTGCAAGTGAACACATTATGCCTGACACATTAAAAGTAAAACTTGTAGCAGGTGTAGTTTTATCCCTTGGACTTGGACTTGTAGGCTTTGCTGATGACTACATCAAGGTTGTTAAGAAGAGAAATTTAGGTCTTACAGAAATTCAGAAAACAATTCCACAGGTAATTTTAATTGTTGCTTATCTTGTGGCACTATATGCGAACGGTCTTACCTATATGAAAATACCTTTCGTAGGTGTGGTTGACCTTAAATGGTTCTTCTGGCTTTTCGGTGTTGCAGTAATTTATGGTGCAGTTAATGCCGTTAACTTTACTGATGGTGTTGACGGACTTTGTGCAAGTGTTACATCAGTAGCAGCAATCTCATTCTGTGTTGCTGCTCTTATGACAAAGTTCTTCGGAATCAGTATACTTGCTGCTGCTTTGGCAGGCGGATGTTTAGGATATCTCATTTGGAACTACTATCCATCAAAGGTTATGATGGGTGACACGGGCTCAATGTTCCTTGGCGGTATGGTTGTAGCTTTGGCTTATGCTATTGACTGTCCGATTATCCTTGTATTCTTCGGCATTATCTATGTTATCGAAGCACTTTCAGATGTTATCCAGATTGGTTATTTCAAAATCACTCATGGTAAGAGAATTTTCAAAATGGCTCCAATTCACCATCACTTTGAAATGTGTGGTTGGAAAGAACGCAAAATCGTAACAGTATTCAGCCTTGTAAATATGCTTGGCTGTGCAGTAGGTCTTGCACTTTACTATTACGGTAACATTAAATAATAAATCAAATCTAAAAAAGGTGGTGAGAAAATGGCAACAAAAGCAAAGAAAACCAAAAAGAATTCCATAATAAATACATTTTTAGCACAGGGTTCAATGGATATTCCGTTTCTTGTAATCCTTATGACCATTGTCACAATCGGACTTGTTATGCTGTTTTCTGCCAGCTATACTTACAGTTATTATAATCGTGGTGACAGTACACAAATTTTTGTCCGTCAGTTAATTTTCGCAGCTATCGGCATTGTGCTGATGTTCATAATTTCACGAATAAGATATGAATATTTCAAGCTCGTTGCACTTATTGGTGTTGTGGTTTCAATAGGACTTTTATTGTTAGTTCTTGTTTTGCCTGAGTATAAACCGGGATTTAAAAGATGGATTAATTTAGGCTTTACAACATTCCAGCCATCTGAAATTGCTAAAATCGGTCTTATTATGATTTTAGCCTTTTTACTGGATAGAAACTATAAAGGTGTAACAGGCAAAGTTCCAAGCGAAATGCCTGGTATCAGAAAAATTCCTGAGCTTACAAACGGAAGATATACAGTTTATAAATCCTTTACAAGTGTTATCTGCTACGGAATGATTATTCTTGTGTTTGCAGGGCTTGTTTATCTTGAACATCATGTTTCGGGTACAATTCTTATGCTACTTATAGGTGTTGTAATGCTCTGGTTAGGCGAGGTAAGAGGTCGCTGGTTTACGGTTGGCGTAATAATTGGCGTAATCGGTGTTGTTCTTCTTATTGCAAACCCTGACATTCTTGCAAAATATGCAGGTGAGAGAATCACTGCGTGGCTTGATAAAGACTTTGACCCGTTGGGTGCTCGTTGGCAGACAAATAACTCACTTTATGCCATTGGCTCGGGCGGACTTTTAGGCACAGGTCTTGGTCAGTCAAAACAAAAACATCTTTATGTTTCCGAACCACAGAATGACTTTATTTTCTCAATCGTTTGTGAGGAGTTAGGCTTTGTAGGTGCAGTTGCAATAATTATACTTTTTGCTTTACTCATATATCGCGGAATAAAAATCGGAATGTATGCAAAGGACCGTTTTGGTGCATTACTCGCAATGGGAATTGTTTTCCAGATTGGTCTTCAGGTGGCACTCAATATAGGAGTTGTAAGTGATTTCTTACCAAATACAGGCATCTCACTTCCATTCTTCTCCGCAGGTGGTACTTCACTAGTTATCCTGCTTGCTGAAATGGGTATGGTGCTTTCTGTTTCCCGTAGTGCAAGAAAAAAGGAGTAAGCCTTTATGAGAATTATGTTTGTTGCAGGTGGTACGGGTGGTCATATTAACCCTGCCGTTGCAGTAGCCAAAGAAATTCGTCGCCTTGACCCTGCAAGTGAAATTCTTTTTGTGGGTACAGAGGGACGAATGGAAACTCAGATTGTCCCCAAGGCGGGATTTGAGATTAAGACAGTTAAAATGAACGGATTTTCTCGAAAAATGTCTATTTCGGGAATTATGGAAAATATAAAAACAGTTATTTTGACCTTAAAAGCATCCTCGACTTCAAAGAAAATCATAAAAGAATTTAACCCCGATGTTGTTGTTGGCTTTGGTGGCTATGTAACAGGACCTGTTTTGAACACTGCCGTGAAAATGGGGATTAAAACTGCAATTCACGAGCAAAATGCTTTTCCGGGAGTTGCTAATAAAGCCTTGGCTAAAAAGGTTGATAAGGTAATGCTCACATCTCCACAGGCAGAAAAATATATGACTTGTAAAAATCCGCCGGTTGTAACAGGACTTCCCGTAAGACGAGAAATTGTAACTGCAGACCGTGATTTTGCCCGTGCATCTTTGGGCGTAAAGAATAGTGAAATGCTTGTACTTTCAATGGGTGGCTCATTAGGTGCGGATGCCATAAACAATGCGGTAGTGGAAATGCTTGATATTCTCAAGAATGAAGATAATGTCAAGTTTTTACACGCAACAGGCAAATTCGGGAAATGGGTAAATGACAAGCTTAATGAAAAAGGGATTAATGGTAGTAATATCGAAATCCGTGAATATATCGACAATATGGATATTTGTCTTCCTGCTTGCGATTTGGTAATAAGCCGTGCAGGAGCAAGTTCAATTTCCGAAATTCAGGCGCTTTGTAAGCCATCAATTCTCATTCCGTCGCCAAATGTGGCAGAGAATCATCAATTCCACAATGCAATGACTCTTGCAGAGCATGATGGCGCAGTGCTTATTGAAGAAAAAGACCTTAGTGGAAAAGCCCTTGCCGAAAAAGTCCTTGAACTTAAAAACGATAGGCAGAAGTTGAGGGATATTTCTATCAATGCAGGTAAAAACGCAAAAACTGATGCTCTTTCAGAAATTTGCAGAATAATCATAGGTCTGTAAAAATTAACAAAATTCACACAAACAGCATAGTATGTGACGCATAGTACTATAAAGGGCGTGTGAAAATTGGATAAAATCATTGTTAATGGTGGCAGAAAACTGAATGGTGAAATCACTGTTCAGGGTGCAAAAAACAGTGTTCTGCCAATTCTGGTTGCTACTCTTTTAGTTGACGGAGTTTCAGTAATACATAATTGCCCGATGCTTTCAGATGTAGATGCAACAATAAAAATACTTCAATATCTCGGGTGCAGAGTTAATAGGGAAAATAATACCGTAACTGTTGACTCCACTGATGTTTTGAAAAGTGATGTGCCCGATAATTTAATGAGAGAAATGCGCTCCTCCATTGTGTTTTTAGGCGGAATTCTTGGCAGAATGGGTAAAGCTAAACTATCAACTCCCGGTGGATGCGAGATAGGCCTTCGTCCCATTGATTTGCATCTTTCATCAATGGAACAATTTGGTGCGGTTGTAACAACGGAAGACGGCTTTATAGAGTGTAAAGCAGGAGAAAATGGTCTTGAAGGCACACGAATTACTCTCTCATTTCCAAGTGTGGGTGCTACGGAAAATATAATTCTTGCCGCAACTCTTGCCAGGGGTACAACCATTGTTTCAAATGCAGCACGAGAGCCGGAAATCAGCGATTTGGCAGATTTTCTTAATCGTTGTGGTGCAAAAATCCGAGGTGCAGGGGATAGCACAGTCCTCATTGAGGGTGTAAAGAAACTCGCACCTTCTGAACACACAGTAATCCCCGACAGAATTGTGGCATCAACCTATATGATAGGAACAGCCATGACGGGCGGAAAAATCGTAATAAATGACATTGTTCCTTCTCACATTGCCCCTATAATTCAACCTTTGAGGGAATCGGGTTGCAATATTGAGGTAAATAAAAAACAGGTGATTTTGCAGTCACCAAAAACACTCAAAAGAATAAGAATGATTCGCACAATGCCACATCCGGGATTTCCAACGGATGTTCAGGCGCAAATTATGGCACTTACCACCATTGCTGATGGCACAAGCGTAATTGTTGAAAATATTTTTGAAAGTCGATTCAAGCATATCGGCGAGCTCCTTCGATTTGGTGCAAAAATCCATGTTGAGGGCAGAATGGCAGTAATTGAGGGTGTACGAAATCTCAATGGTGCCAATGTAAGAGCCACGGATTTGCGTGGTGGCTCGGCAATGATTTTGGCAGGACTACAAGCCAAAGGAATAACTGAAATAACAGAAATACATCATATAGACAGAGGATATGAAAAACCTGAAAAAGTACTTGAAAAACTAGGTGCGGACATAAAAAGGGTGAACAGTAATGAAAAACAAGGAAATGCCTAAAAAACAACAGAATATGCCCCTTTCAAAGGATGAGCGTATAGTTAACCGTACCAATATGCGCAGAAAAAAGAACAGAAGAAAAAAACTTATAATCCGAGGCACTTTAGGAGGGATTTTCCTTGTTGCAGGACTTATAATCGGTTTGCTTTTGTTTTTCAATATCAATAAAATCTCCGTTACAGGTGACACAGTCTATTCAAGTGAAGAAATTATTTCTGCTTCACAGATTGAAAAAGGCGATAATCTCATTTTTCTTTCAAAACAAAGAGTAAACAAACTGATAACAGAAAAATTACCATATGTAGGGTCTGTAAAAATCAAACGCCGTTTACCTGCACATCTTGAAATTCAGGTGACTAAAACAGATGCAGTTTACGGAATTGCCCAGAATGGATATTACGCTTTGTTGGATAAAAACGGCAAGGTTCTGGAAAACAATGTGGAGTATATAGGACCTGACAAGACTCTTATCAATGCAGGTAAAGTTCAGTCTGCAGTTGTGGGTGAGCAAGTTGTTTTAGAAGAAGAAAAGACTCTTTCCAGACTTCAAGATGTATACGAAGCTTGCGAAAAAGTAGGACTTACAGACATTACTGAAATCAATATTACTGATTTATACAACATAAAAGTGGTTTATCAGGGAAGAATAACTCTTGAATTAGGAAAAACTGATGGTGACAGACTATTAAAAAAGCTTTCCTTTGGTAAAGCAGCCATTGATAAGCAGAATGAGGAAGATACGCAGTTTAGAGGTACAATAAACCTTACTGTTGACAAAAAAGGCTATCTTCAGGAAGAAACAACTGAACCTGAAACAGAGCCAACAACAGAGCCGGTTTCTGTACCTGTGACCGAGGAAAAGGCAACAGAACCCACATCAAGTGCGGCATAGCCCAGAATAAACAAAAAATATGTAAAAAAATTGTTAAAAAACAGAAAAATATATACAATATATATTGCAATTATTTTTTAATAATGTTAAAATAACCTATAACTATAAAATCAATAGGTGTGAAATTATACATAGGAGGATGTTAAACATGGCATTCGAAATTGACAATCAATATCAGGACATCGCAAACATTAAGGTAATCGGCGTTGGTGGCGGCGGCGGAAATGCTGTTGACCGTATGGCAAAGGCTGGTATCACAGGTGTTGAACTTATTGCTATCAACACAGATAAGCAGGCTCTTACTCGTTCACTCGCTGATACAAAAATCCAAATCGGTGAAAAAGTGACTGCAGGCCGTGGCGCAGGTGCAAAGCCTGAAGTTGGTCAAAAGTCAGCTGAAGAAAGCCGTGACGCTATCGTTGAAGCACTTGACAAGACACAGATGGTTTTCGTTACTGCTGGTATGGGTGGCGGAACAGGTACAGGTGCTGCTCCAATTATCGCTGAAATCGCAAAGGGCAAGGGTATCCTTACAGTTGGTATCGTTACAAAGCCTTTCGCATTTGAAGGTACTCACAGAATGAAGCAGGCTGAGGCAGGTATCGCAGAACTTGCACAGCATGTTGACTCACTTATCGTTATTCCTAACGAAAGACTTAAATATGTTTCAGAGCAGAAGATTACTTTTGCTAACGCTTTCGGTATTGCTGACGATGTTCTCCGTCAGGGTGTTAACTCTGTTACAGACCTTATCACAATGCCTGCATTCATCAACCTTGACTTTGCTGACGTTACATCAGTTATGAAGGACGCAGGTCACGCTCATATGGGTATCGGTCATGCAAGTGGTAAAGATAAGGCAGAACAGGCTGCAAAATCAGCTATTTCCAGCCCACTTCTTGAAACAACAATCACAGGTGCAAAGGGCGTTATCATCAGCATTACAGCATCTCCTGACATCACTCTTGAAGATGTTGACACAGCTGCAGGTATCGTTCGTTCACAGGCTGACGACGATGCAAACATCATCTTCGGTGTTGCTTTTGACGAAAAACTTGATGACGAAATGTTCGTAACAGTTATCGCAACAGGTTTTGGTCTTGATGCAAACGGCGTTTCAAAGAAACCATATTACAATGCATCAGTTGATGAAATCAGCTCAGGTGGTAGCTTTGGAGCTCCTGATGAAGATATTGATATTCTCGACCTCTTCAAGAGCAGAAGATAATCATAAAGTTAATCATAGTAAAATAAAAACTGGCAGGATAAATTCCTGTCAGTTTTCTTTTGCCTAAAAATTCATTTATTCCTCAATATCTAGTGAAAAATCTTCAGCTTCAAAATGCTCGATTTCACGAGGTCGTCTTGGTTGTCGTTTCAGCACATCATATTTGAATTTGTTACAAGAAAAATTCGGGTCAACTATACCCAACTTTTTGCACAAAACACCATCTCCCGTTGGCGAGAGTTTACCATTAGCACAGTATGAACAAGATGCTTCTATTGTTTTTTTATTAAGTAGTTTTTTCATTTTTTATCATCCTTTAATCTCGTTGCGAAGCAACATATCAAGTGCGACAGCACGTATCAAGTAAGTATTTACATATCGAGAATTTAAACTCTGCTTAAATTTATTTTAGCACATTTTTTTCTTTCTATCAATATCAAAAATCATAATAACACACATTAGTATTAGTGCCAAAAATCCCCACACAGAAACGGAAAAAGGTGCAGGGTGAATCTCACCTGAATTTGCAAAAACATCAATTTCAATAGGAATGAAAAACAGAAAAATATATGTAATAACCGCTGAAAGACACCCGTTAATAACTCTGCAGAATAAAAAGTGGGAATAATTAACCCTGCAATTTATAAGACACTCAAGAACCTGACAATGCACGCAAAAACCACCAAAACCAATAATAAAAGCAAAAAAAGGCAGAGGAATTTTTCCTGCGAACTCGTTACAAGCGCCTGTAACCTCAACTGTTGCTTTAACGAAAATGTCTAAAAAATAGTTGGTATTAATTGCGTTAAAACATTCAACAAGTCCACTGAAAAGCACAACCCAACCACAAATTCCGAGAATACTGTTAATACCACTTGTTACCGAAGCTGAAAAGCAGGAAAGGTCCGATAAGTGGTGTTTTTTTATGGCTATATTCTCTTTTTTATCACAGAGAAACCGAGATAAAACGCCTAAAATCATTGATGAAATGCAAAGGGATAAATAGATTATCATTCCCGCCAATGGATTTTTAAGCATATTTCCGCCAACAGCAGTAATGGTAAATGCAGGGCCTGCATTCATACAGAAAAAGCAAAGTCTTTTTGCTTGATTCTCTGTGATTTCTCCCATAGTAAAAAGGTCGTTAACCATTTTAATTCCAACAGGAAAACCACCAATCATCGAAAGAATTATTACAGAAACTGTACAAGCAGGTTGTCTGAAAATAATTCTTGTTGCAGGAGCTAAAATTCTGTATATGGGAGATAAAACACGGGATTTTGTGATATAGGCAGAAAGGACTAAAAAAGGAAACAAAGAGGGAAAAATTGTTTGAAAACAGATTATTAGTCCTTTATTTATACCGCTTTTCATTTCGTCAGGAAATCTGAATAAGAGAAAAGTAAATAAAAAAATTAAAAGCAAAGTAAAATATTCTTTTCTCACTTTTACTGTAACCATAATATTCACCCAATAAAATATATTAAAAACCGGGGTGAATAATGAATTTTTTGTTTGCCACTTCATATAATTTTATGAGTGAGGTGGAACTTATGCCACGAAAAGACCGAGAGAAAAAGTCGAAATTTCAGCTGTCCCAAGTTATTGTCAACGAGCCGAAAATCGAGATGACCGGCAATAGGGAAATCATTATTGATGGGTGTAAGGGTGTTGTTGAGTACAGTGAGAATTTAATAAAACTTAATTTGGGTGAAACCGTGCTGGCTTTGTCAGGGGATGGACTTGTAATAAACTCGTTTGATAGCAGTATTGTCGTAATAACAGGGCAAATCAGCGATATTTCTTTTACTTCATAGGTGAATTGTTTTGATTATTGAATTTATAAGATTTCTTTTAGGTTACATAGATTTTAAGGCTTACGGCGGACTTGCAGACAGATTTTTAAATCTCTGCACACGGGAGAAAATCCCGCTATGGAATATCAAAAACATAAACGGAAATATCTTTGCAAGGACAACAGCTTCAGGATACCTTGCCCTTAAAAATCCTGCAAAAAAATCGGGAATGAAATTATTGGCACTCAATAAAAATGGGGTAATGTTTTTCTTGAAAAGAAACAAATCAAGACTTGGAATTTTAGTTGGCATAGTTGTCTTTTTCTGCATTTTAACTGTGCTTTCACAATTTGTGTGGAGTATTTCCATTGTGGGAAATTCCACTATTGACAATGACTATATCCTCACAGCATTTGAGAAACACGGCGTAAAAGTAGGGGCTAAAATTTCAGATATTGATGCTAAAGATACTGCACAACTTGTTGTGGCAGAAATTGAAAATCTTTCCTGGGCTGCAGTTAACAGAAAAGGCTCTGTAATTGTAATCGAGGTCCGTGAAAAAGTAATTGCACCTAAGATTTACGACGATAAAACACCAACAAATGTTGTGGCAAGTGATGACGGTGTGATTATGAGTATTGATGTGCTTTACGGTACGGAAGAAACCAAGCCGGGTTGGGCAGTTACAAAGGGCGACTTGCTCATAAGTGGCGTAGTCAGTCATGCTGATGGTAAAGAAGTTTTTATCCATGCAGATGGATATGTGAAGGCACTTTTAAAGAGAAACCAAAGCTTTTCACACAATAATATTACCTTACATAAACTGAAAAATGAAAAAATAAGAAATTCTGTTTTCTTTTTTGGTATTAAAATTCCCTTGGGACTAAAAACCACCGATACATTTTATACTCAGCATAAGGCTTTTCTGAAAAGTGAAGAAACCTTGCTTCCTTTGGGTATAATAACAGAGTATGGAGCGGATTATTGTGAGGAAGAAACAGAAAAAGGTGAGATACTTAAACAAAAAATCGCACTTTACAGTAGTGCAGAATATATGAAGAATCTTATGGAATACAGTGAAATACAAAAATCAACTCTCAAGGAGGTTAAAAACAATAATGAAACAATATATCAACTTTCCGCCGAGTGTGTTCAGGAAATAGGGGAATTACAGGAAATTTATATTGAAAAAAATGATGACAACGTGTGAAAAATGTGTTAGAATATCTTAAATATATATAATTTTGTAACAAGTGGGTGAAATAAGTTGTTTGAACAAGTAATAAATGTTGACAGAATGGAACAGACAGTCAGTTTGTTCGGCAGCTTTGATGAAAATATAAGGCTTATTGAATCACAGTATAGTGTTAAGGTTGTAAGTCGTGGTTCAGAGATTAAGGTCAGCGGTGACGCAGAAAACGTATCCAAGGCAGTAAGAGCCATAAACGGACTTTTAACCCTCATTAATCGTGGCGAGGCTTTGTCAGAGCAAAATGTCCGTTATGTACTTTCCCTCGTTAATGAGGGTAATGAGGACAAGCTTTGTGAAATGACAGGGGATTGCGTCTGCATTACTGCAAAGGGAAAACCCATTAAGCCCAAAACACTTGGACAGAAAAAATACCTTGAATGTATAAAGAATAATACAATCACTCTCGGTGCAGGTCCTGCCGGTACAGGTAAAACCTACCTTGCAGTTGCCATGGCAGTAAATGCTTTCAGAGCAAAAGAGGTTAATCGTATTATTTTAACCCGTCCTGCAGTTGAAGCAGGTGAAAAGTTAGGCTTTTTGCCGGGCGATTTGCAACAAAAAGTTGACCCATATCTTCGACCATTGTACGATGCTCTTTTTGATATGCTTGGAGCAGAAAGTTTTCAGCGTTATCAGGAAAGAGGTAGCATCGAGGTAGCACCACTTGCATATATGCGTGGTCGTACACTTGACGACAGTTTTATTATTCTTGATGAAGCACAGAACACCACAAGGGAACAGATGAAAATGTTCTTAACCCGACTTGGTTTTAACTCCAAAATCGTTGTAACAGGTGATATTACACAGATTGACTTGCCAGACGGAAAAAAATCAGGACTTGTTGAGGCTATGAAGATTTTAAAAGGTATTGATGATATAGCCATAAATATATTTACAGAAAAAGATGTAGTCAGACATCGTCTTGTTCAGGACATTATCAAGGCTTATGAAAGACAGGAAGCGAGGAAAAACAAGTGAACGAAAAATTAAGAGTTATAATTGATAATAAACAGAATATAATGAAAATTCCAACAGGTGTGAGAATGCTCATCCGTCGTTGCTGTAAAGCAGTTCTTGTTCACGAAGGCTTTACAGATATGGCAGAAATCAGTGTGTCATTGGTTGATGATGCAACAATTCACGAACTTAATCTTAAACACCGTGGAATTGACAGAAGCACCGATGTCCTCTCATTCCCCATGGGTGAGGATGGCGAGTACGATACAAATTATGACACAGGTGCTAAAATTCTTGGTGACATTATCATTTCCATTGAACATGCTTATGAACAAGCAGAAAAATACGGACATACATTACAGCGAGAAATCGGATTCTTAACAGTACATTCACTTCTTCATCTTTTGGGTTACGACCACGAAAACGGTGGCTTGGAAGCGGTGCAGATGAGAGAAAAAGAGGAAGCAGTACTTACCAATATGGGACTTAAACGAAATGGTAGTTATTACCTTGACGAGGAATAGTTTGAATCACATTTTTCAAACTTAATTAAGGAATGATAAAATGAAAGACCTTAAAGCTCTTTTTAAAAGTTTCGGTTATGCTTTTCAAGGAATTTTCGTGACAATCAAGACCGAAAGAAATATGAGAATACATATCTCTTGCCTTTTCTATATGTTCTGTTTCCTTTGTGCTTTTGATTTTTTTGAAATCACAAGAACACAGTTTGCAATTCTCTTTATTGCAAGTGGACTTGTAATCGGTGCAGAACTTATCAATACTTCCATTGAAGCAGTTGTTGACCTTCACTCAAAAGAACATACCGAATTTGGCAAAATCGCAAAGGACTGTGCCGCAGGTGCTGTGCTTGTTTTCACGATTTTCTCGGTACTTGCAGGTGTTGCAATTATGTGGCAACCCGAAGCATTCAAAGAGTTGTTTCAATACTTTGCAGAGAATTTATGGGCATTGTTTTTGTTCATTGTTTCAATAGTTTTAGATATAATTTTTATATTTTTCGGTTTCGGAAAAAAGGGGAAAAATAAATGAATTCACCAAAAACAGCAATTATAGCAATTGTAGGAAAAGCCAATGTGGGCAAATCCTCAATTCTCAACAAACTTTTAGGAACAAAAATCGCAATAGTTTCTTCAAAGCCACAGACAACCCGTACTCGCATTATGGGTGTACTCACAACTGACGATAACGTTCAACTTGTGTTTACTGACACACCGGGTTTTCATAAGCCAAAAACAAAACTCGGAGAAAAAATGGTTAAAGCAGTAAGCGACAGTATTGAGGGCGTTGATGCTTGTCTTTTGGTTGTTGAGCCTGAAGGAGAATTGAATCCTGCAGAACTTGAACTTATAGAGAAAATCAAAAAGGGTAAAAACCCTGCAATTCTTGCAATAAATAAAATTGATACAGTAAAAGAAAAAGAAAACCTCATTTCACGAATTGCAGAGATTACGGAACATTATGACTTCCAGGCAATTGTTCCTGTTTCTGCACAGACGGGTAACGGAATTGATTTGCTTCTTGATGAACTTAAAAAACTCGCATTTGAGTCAGAACATTTCTTCCCCGATGATACACTTACTGACCAACCTGAAAGAGTACTTGCAGGTGAAATTATCCGTGAAAAGATGTTGAGACTCTTAGATAAAGAAATTCCCCACGGAACTGCTGTAAGCATTGAAAAAATGCGTGAGCGTAGCGACGGAATTATGGATGTTGAAGCCACAATTTTCTGTGAAAGAGATAGCCATAAGGGAATTATAATCGGTAAGGGTGGAGCGATGCTTAAAAAGATTTCCACCTATGCTCGTCAGGATATGGAAAACTTTTTCGATTGCAAAATCAACCTTCAATGTTGGGTAAAGGTCAAAGAGGGTTGGCGTAACCGCGAAGGACTTATTCATAATTTCGGATTAGATTAATTTACCAAATCTTTTTATTTTTACCACTTATATTTTATACTGTCAGAGGCAAATTACTAATGGTAGGTGATTAGTTTGGACAGTATGGCAATATGGAGCAGATTTACAGAGAGTGGTAGTGTTGAAGATTATTTAAAGTATAAAAAATCTCTCGAAAACAAAAAGAGACCACTATTTGACGGAGAAATGGACTATGAGGACGAATACGGACGGTCTGATACTCAAAGAACAGAATATTGGTGAAAAAGACAAGCTCGTTACGGTACTTACACGCCACAACGGGCTTGTGCGTGCTTTTGTAAGAGGGGCAAAATCTGTTAATAATCGTAAAAACAGTTCAACGGGAATGTTCTGTTTTTCAAAACTCTGTCTTTATAAAACCAAGGAAAGTTACATAATTGATGAGGCAGAGCCCATTGAACTTTTTTTTGAACTTCGTAACGATTTGGAAAAACTAGCACTTGCACAATATTTTTCGGAACTTATTATAACTCTTGTGCAGGAGGATGAATCTGCCGAGGAATACCTTCGACTCATTCTAAATTCTTTGCATTTTCTTGCAAAGAATAAAATGCCAACGGAACAAGTTAAAGCAATAACAGAATTACGACTTATGTGTATTGCCGGTTATATGCCTAACCTTGTTGCTTGTGACAGATGTGGCGAGTACGAAACAGACACTATGTATTTTGATGTGGATGACGGACTGCTTTACTGTGAAAACTGTATGTCAAACAGTATGCTTTTTCCCCTTGATATCGGACTTATCAAGGCACTTCGTCACATAGCATTTTCCGATTTTGAGAAAATCTATTCATTCAAAATGGAAGAACACGCATTACCAGACCTATCATACATAACAGAAAAATATTTATTATCTAAACTTCAACGAAATTTTAAGACATTGGAATTTTATAATTCTATTAAGGTATAAAAATATGAACAAACATTGTATTTCACTTGAACTTGATAAAATACTCAAAATGCTTTCCGATACTGCAAGCAGTGCTGATGCAAAGGAAAAAGCACTTGAAATTAAACCACAGTCGGACTATTTTGAGGTACTGGAACTTCTGGACAAAACCGAGGCGGCATACATATTCATTGCCAAATTTGGTGCTCCATCATTTGGAGGATTACAGAATGTCAATAATGCATTGAGTAGGGCTAGTGCAGGTGGCTCACTTTCTGCAGGTGAACTTTTAAGAATCGCAGCTACTCTTAAAATCATTCGTGGAATTCTTACCTGGCACGATAAATGTGCAGGAATGCAGACAAGCCTTGATGATTTATTCAATTCACTTTATCCCAACAAGTACCTTGAAGATAAAATTACAAATGCAATTATAAGTGAAACAGAAATCAGCGACAATGCCTCACCTGAACTTAAAGAAATAAGACGGAAAAAGCGTCATTACGAAAATAAAATCCGTGAACAGCTTGATAGTATGATTCATTCTTCACACTATTCAAAAGTATTGCGTGACGGAATAATCACACAGCGAAACGGTCGTTTTGTTGTGCCTGTTAAAGCGGAAAACCGTGGCGAAGTTGCAGGTATGGTTCACGATACCTCGGGTAGCGGTGCAACTGTATTTATTGAGCCCGCTGCTGTTGTTGAAGCAAACAACGAAATCAAAGTCCTTGAAAGTCGTGAACAGGACGAAATCGAAAGAATTTTAGCAGAACTTTCGGGGATGGCAGGGGAGTTCCAAGATACAATCAAAATCAGTTTTGAGTCCGCTGTTATGCTCGATTTACATTTTGCAAAGGCTCATCTTGCATATAAAATGAAAGCGAGTCGACCAATTCTTAATAATGACGGTGAAATTTTGCTCAAAAAAGCCCGTCATCCCCTTATTGACCCAAAATCCGTTGTTCCCGTTGATATTTCTTTGGGAATTGACTTTGATTCCCTTGTAATCACAGGTGCAAATACAGGTGGTAAAACGGTTTCCATTAAAACTATTGGTCTTCTCACATTGATGGCAGAGTGCGGACTTATGCTTCCTGTTACAGATAATAGCAAAATTTCTGTTTTCGATAATGTTCTTGCTGATATCGGTGACGAGCAGAGCATTGAACAGTCATTGTCAACTTTTTCTGCCCATATGTCAACAATAGTTGATATTCTAAAAAAAGCCGATGACAGAAGCTTGGTGCTTATTGACGAGTTGGGTGCAGGTACTGACCCTGTTGAGGGTGCAGCGCTTGCCGTTGCAATTCTTGAAAATTTAAGACAAAAGGGCGCAAAAATTGCCTCTACAACTCACTACTCTGAACTTAAGGAATATGCGTTAAAAACCAATAGAGTAGAAAACGGTTGTTGCGAATTTGATGTGGCATCCTTAAAACCAACTTATCGTCTTTTAATTGGTATGCCAGGTCGTTCAAATGCGTTGGCTATTGCAGGTCGTCTTGGAATTGATGAGAGTATAACTGATTTTGCAAAGGCACTAATTTCCGAAGAAGATACTCGTTTTGAGGATGCTGTTGACACTTTGGAAACTGCAAGAAAAAATCTTGAAGACGATAAAGAGAAACTTGAAGAAGAAAAACTCAATATTATTCGCCAAAAAGAGAATGCAGAAAAGGCATTGGAAAAAGCCAAGGCTCAAAGTGAAAAAGAAATTGCACGAGCAAAGCAGGAAGCAGAGCGAATTGTTGAAAATGCCCGTCGGGCAGGTAATTCATTACTTCTTGAAATCGAGCAACTGAAAAAAGAGCAGGCAAGGGAAAAGAATTTGCAGGAAATTGCCCGTAAAGCCAAGGCTGCTATGGGTCGTCAACTTGACAAAATGGACGAAATCAGCCATTCCCTTGAAAATGAAGATGGGGATTACACCTTACCAAGACCATTAAAAACAGGCGATAGAGTTTTTGTAAAAACTCTAGGAGGTGAAGCAGAGGTTGTATCAGTTGATGAAAAGAAAAATACTGTTCAGGTACAGTCAGGTATGATTAAAATGAAAGCCGACATTTCTGATATTCGTTTACTTGGTGGTCAAAAGCAACCTAAAAAACAGATGGGCGGAATGAGAACTGTACACACAGGCTCATCAAAGATGACTGCATCCTCAAATTCAAGTATAGATTTGCGTGGTACTACTGTTGAAGAGGCTATGCTTGACCTTGACAAATTCATTGATGGTGTTCTTCGCACAGGACTTAATGAAATCACAATTATTCACGGTAAAGGTACAGGTGCTTTGCGAAAAGGTATCCATATTTATCTTCGTAAGCATCCTAATATCCGCACTTTCCGTGTCGGCACTTTCGGTGAGGGTGAAGAAGGCGTTACTATTGCCGAATTGAAATAGTTGTTGCAATTCTGTATTGATTATGGTAAAATTAAGTATAACAAAATCAAAACAAAAGGGAGTTTTGCTTTATGAGTAAAAAAATTATTGCTGTAGCAGTTGCAATTCTTTCAATTGCAGTTCTTTTTGCTGCATGTAAGGATAAGGGCGATGATGTTCAGTCTACACCAACAACAGAGCCGGAAATCACAACTGCTGTAGATGAAAAGGGCGCTTATGTGTTTAATAAGAATAACGAAAAAGTTTACCTTCTTGGTGAAGATGGTTTCTTTATTGACCCGTCAGATGCAGTTAATATGGAACCTGCAAAAGAAGGCGATGTTGCAAATGGTGAAGACGATGGCTTCTATATCGGCGGTGCAACCGAAGGCGAAAAAGTACCTAATGTAAGTTTTGATGATTTGAAATAAAAAAACTCTTGACAAGTAAATAGTTATTTAGTATAATGTCGTTCTGTAAAGTGATTATGCTTTACAGAACGATTTTTTGCAGAAAGGGTGGTGTCAAAAGTGGCAAACAGTATTGAAATCACGATGCTTCTTGATTTGTACGGCGAGGCTTTAACTGTTAAACAGCGTGATTATCTTAACTTTTACTACAATGACGACCTTTCTCTTTCCGAAATCGCAGAAAATGAGGGAATTACCCGTCAGGGTGTACGCGATGCAATTAAAAGAGCAGAAGCTCTTTTGTTTGATATGGAGTCCAAACTCAAATTCTCAAGAAAACTTGAGAAGATTAATAATGGGCTATCAGATATATCAAAGTATGCCGAGGAGATTAACGAGTGTAATCTTGCTAACGGACTTTCCCGTGAAATAAATGATAAATCAGTTAAGATAAAGTCAATTGCACTTTCCCTGATAGAATAGGAGATACTATGGCATTTGAAGGTTTATCCGATAGACTTGAAGCTGCTTTTGCCCGTTTAAGAAGTAAAGGTAGCCTTAATGAAAAAGATGTTAAAGAAGCAATGCGTGAAGTTCGCCTTGCTCTTTTGGAAGCCGATGTTAACTATAAGGTTGCCAAGGACTTTACAGCCAAGGTAACCGAGCGTGCAATCGGTGCGCAGGTTATGGAAAGTCTTACACCTGCACAGATGGTTATTAAAATTGTTAACGAAGAGCTTACAGACCTTATGGGTGGTACTCAGACGAGACTTGCTTATGCGAGTCATCCACCAACAATCGTTATGATGTGTGGTCTTCAGGGTTCCGGTAAAACAACACATTGTGCAAAAATTGCACGAAAACTTAAAAGTGAGAATCACAGACCATTGCTTGTTGCTTGTGACATTTATCGTCCTGCTGCTATTAAGCAGTTGCAGGTTGTTGGTGAGCAGGTGGGTGTTCCCGTTTTTGAAATGGGACAGACTAATCCCGTAACAATCGCAAAAGAGGCAATTAAGCTTGCAAAAGATAAAGGCTATGACTATGTCTTTATTGATACAGCAGGTCGTTTGCATATTGATACAGAGCTTATGAATGAGCTTAAAAATATCAAAGCGGAAGTTCGTCCTCACGAAATTCTTCTCGTAATTGATGCTATGCTCGGTCAGGATGCTGTGACAGTCGCAAGTACATTTAATGATGAACTCGGCATTGACGGTCTTGTGCTTACAAAAATGGATGGTGATACTCGTGGTGGTGCTGCTCTTTCAGCAAGAGCCGTTACAGGAAAACCTATCAAGTTTGTAGGTATGGGTGAAAAACTTGATGAGCTTGATTATTTCTACCCTGACCGTATGGCTTCCCGTATCCTTGGTATGGGTGATGTGCTTTCTCTTATCGAAAAGGCTGAAATTGCTCTTGATGAGAAAAAAGCAGCCAAACTTGAAGAGAGTCTTCGTAAGAACAAGTTTGACCTTGAGGACTTGCTTGACCAGTTTGACCAAATCAATAAAATGGGCAGTATGAAAGATATTCTTTCAATGCTTCCCGGTATAAATAAAAAAGTAAAAGATGTTGAAATTGATGACCGTCAGTTTGACAGAATGAAAGCGATTATTCTTTCAATGACACCAAAGGAAAGAAGAAATCCTGACCTTATTAACCCATCCCGTAAGCGCAGAATTGCTGCAGGTTGCGGAATGCAGGTTGAAGATGTCAACAGACTTTTAAATCAACACCGTCAGATGCAAAAAATGTTCAAGCAGATGAATTCCGGCAAAATGAAACGCCAGTTAAAGCGAATGGGCTTTGGTAACGGTATGAACGGAATGGGCGGTATGGGTGGCATGGGTGGCTTCCCAATGTAAGTTAACAAACACCTAAAGTGTTTAATATAAAAATTTTTATATATTTGGAGGAAACAAAAATGGCAGTAAAAATCAGACTTCGCAGAATGGGTGCTAAGAGAGCTCCTTTCTACAGAGTAGTAGTTGCAGATTCTCGTTATCCAAGAGACGGCAGATTCATCGATGAAATTGGTACTTATAACCCAATGAAAGACCCTGCTGAAATCAAGATTGACAACGAAAAAGCAGCTCAGTGGATTAAGAATGGTGCACAGCCAACTGACACAGTTAAGGTTATTCTTAAGAAGAGCGGCGCTATTAAATAAGAAAGGTTTTTGATAAAATGCAGGAACTTCTTATTACAATAGTAAAAGGACTTGTTGAAAATCCTGACGCTGTTACTGTTACTGTTGATGAAGCAGATGACCGTGGCGTTGTTGTATATCATCTTCATGTTGCTGAAGAGGATATGGGCAGAGTTATCGGTAAACAGGGCAGAATTGCAAAGGCTATCAGAACAGTTGTTAAAGCCGGTGCAACCCGTACGGGAGAAAAAGTTCAGGTCGACATCGACTAAGATTGCAACTAAGGCAGACATCTTTTCTTGTCTGCCTTTTTGTAACTTGTAGGGGTCGGACTTGGCTCCCCTGAAAGGGGCGCTGTCACGAAGTGACTGAGGGGTTAATCTCGACGACCTGAAAGGTGATTTTTATGATTAAAGACTATCTTGAATTAGGACAAATAGTGTCAACTCACGGAATAAAAGGTGAGGTGCGTTTTAATCCTTGGTGCGATACTCCTGATTTTGTAAAAAAATTCAAAACCTTGTATTTTGATAACAAGGGTGAAAAAGAAATCAAAGTCATCTCTGCCCGTCCCCATGGTAATGTGGCAATTTTAATGCTCCAGGGCATTGATGATATTGATAAAGCGCGTACTCTTAAAAATAAAGTGCTTTATATGAAACGCAGTGATGCACGACTTCCCAAAGGTACTTGGTTTATTCAGGAACTTTTTGACTGT
This sequence comes from uncultured Clostridia bacterium, assembly GCA_937898625.1. Classification (GTDB taxonomy): domain Bacteria; phylum Bacillota; class Clostridia; order Oscillospirales; family Acutalibacteraceae; genus Fimenecus. The sequence continues at coordinate 33,471 of CALEJF010000008.1, forward strand.
AAGGTTCTTGATGATAACACAGGTAAAGAATTAGGGATTATCACTGATGTAAGTGAAACAGGTGCCAACGATGTGTGGCATATTAAAACACCGAAAGGCGAGGTGCTTATTCCTGCCATCAAACAGGTTATTGTGTCTGTTGATGTGGAGGAAGGCATTGTAAAAATCAATCCTATAAAGGGACTTTTTGATGATGAAAATTAACATTATGACCCTTTTTCCTGAAATGTGCGAGGCAGTGCTTTCCGAGAGTATTATAGGTCGTGCAAGGGAAAATGGATATGTAGAAATAAATTGTATAAATATCAGAGACTATACTGAAGACAAACACCGTCGTGTTGATGATGCTCCTTATGGTGGCGGTATGGGAATGCTTATGCAGACTCAACCCATAGCAGATTGCTACAAAGCGATTTGCGAAAAGAGTGAGAATAAAAATCACTTGATTTATATGTCACCCTGTGGTGAGGTGCTTACTCAAAAAAGAGTTAAAGAATTGGCAAAATTGCCCGAAATCACAATTCTCTGTGGACATTATGAGGGCGTTGACCAGCGAGTAATTGATACCCTTGTTGATGAGCAGATTTCAATAGGGGACTATGTACTTACAGGTGGCGAATTACCTGCATTGGTATTAGCTGACTCAATTTCAAGAATGCTTGAGGGAGTGCTACCAAACGACGAAGCAAAGGAATTGGAAAGTCATTATAACGGACTTTTAGAGTATCCGCAGTACACTCGTCCCTATGAGTGGAATGGGATGAAAGTCCCCGATGTACTTATTTCAGGGCATCACGGTAATATTGAAAAATGGCGTCGTGAACAGTCAATTTTAATGACCGCAAAGCATAGACCTGATATGCTGGAAACAGCCGATTTAACTGAAAAAGAAAGAAAATTATTAGAAGATTTAAAGTGAGAATTTAACAAGGAAGATACCATTGAAATTTAATCCCGAAAAAATATCTAAAATTAACAATATAATTATTATTGTAGTTTCCTTTGCTATGCTTTTTTCTGTTGTAACAGGTATAGCATTTAGTTTGAGAAGCCATAGTTATAAAATGCAGGTTCAACAAAGTACAAGTGCTATGGAAAGTTCAAGTGATTTTTCAACTGAAACACAAAGTCAGACTCAAACTACTACGGAAGAACCAAGCACAGAGGAAACTACAACCGAACCCACTACTGAAGCACCAACTGTTCCGCCAACAACGGAGCCTGTCACGGAAAATCCCAATAAAGGACCTGTTATACCGCCAATTGTTGACGCAAAGGGAAAAACTGTATACCTTACCTTTGATGATGGTCCGTCAATTTATACAAAGCAGATTCTCGATATACTTGATAAATACGGTGTAAAGGCAACATTTTTTGTTGTTAACGGCAAACACAATTATCTTATGAAAGATATTGTTAACCGTGGTCATCAAATCGGACTTCACGCGTATGTTCATAAGTATGATGTGGTATATCAATCTGAGCAAGCATATTTTGACGATTTGAACAAGATTAATGAGGTTGTAAAAACAGAAACGGGTATAGAAACAAAGTTAATTCGTTTCCCGGGTGGCGGCAGTAATGTTATCAGTAAAAAATACTCAAAGGGACTTATGACAAAATTGACTGCTTCCGTTACAGAAAAAGGGTATTACTATTTTGACTGGAATTGTACAAATGGCGATGCTGAAGGGGCAAAAACTATTTCTGACCAGTTAAGTTTTTGTAGTAAATTCCCAAGAAGTGCTAATAATATAATTGTACTTATGCACGACAACAAAAAACTTACTATGGAATCTCTTCCATATATTATTGAGTATTATAAGGCATGTGGAATGGAGTTTGGAATTTTAACTCCTGAAACACCACCCGCACACCATCCGGTGTACAACTAACATATTACACAAAAAAGATTAAACAATATGGCAATATTGCACAAAGATAAAACCCTCAAAAAAGTCGTTTTTGTTTCTCTAACTGAAATATTGTTTTTCGACCAAAACTATACTTTTTTTCGTTGACGAGGAAAAGTTTTGTGATATAATATAGTAGTAACAAAAGTGTGTAATTATGTTATTTAATATTTTTCATTTGGGAGAATGAGACTATGTATACTAAAGATGTAGAAGTTAAAAATCAAGTTGGTTTGCACGCACGCCCTGCAACATTCTTTATCCAGAAAGCAAATGAATTCAAATCATCAATCTGGGTTGAAAAAGAAGACAGAAGAGTAAATGCAAAAAGCCTTTTAGGTGTTCTTTCACTTGGCATTATGGGTGGAACAACAATCCGTATCCTTGCAGGAGGTCCTGATGAGGAAACAGCAGTTGACGAGCTTGTTAAACTTGTTGAATCAGGCTTTGCTGAGTAATTAAACAGGAAATTAGAGCACATCACCCGATGTGCTTTATTTTTTTATTCTTTTGTGTTACAATAATAAAAACCATTTTGAAAGGAGTGAATTCTGTGAACGAAAAAATGCAAACTCTGCGTGAAAAATCAATGAAATTGCCTTTGACTCCCGGTGTCTATATTATGAAGAATAAGCAGGGTAAAATTATCTATATAGGTAAGGCAAAAAAACTTAAAAATCGCGTCAGTCAGTATTTTGGTTCACAGAATAAACACAGCATCAAAGTCCGCAAAATGGTGGAAAATGTTGATGATTTTGACTATATTCTTACTGATAGTGAATTTGAGGCATTAGTCCTTGAAGCAAGCCTTATTAAGCAAAATCAACCTAAATATAACATTCTTTTGAAAGATGATAAGGGTTACAGTTATATTAAAATTACTAATGAGCCTTATCGTAAAATTTCTGCAGTCCTGCAAAAAAACGATGAAAATGCAGAATATATTGGTCCTTTTACAAGTTCATATTCAGTAAAACAATCTGTTGATGAAGCAAATAAGATTTTTCGTCTGCCACAGTGCAACAAATCATTTCCAAGGGATATAAAGAAAGGCAGACCTTGTCTTAATTTTCATATAAATCGTTGTATGGGTGTTTGCACGGGCAAGATTTCAAAGTCAGAATATGACGAGGCAGTTAAGGATGCCATAGATTTTCTCAATGGTGATATTTCCAAAATTATCAGAGATTTGAAAAACAAGATGAATACCTGTGCTGAAAATCTTGATTTTGAAAATGCTGGTAAATATCGTGACAGAATTCGCGCCATTGAGAATATGCAGTCAAAACAAAAGGTTGTAAGTGAAAACGCTGAATCGAAGGATGTATTTGCAGTTGCAACTATCGATGAGAATATATGCATAGCGGTTTTAAGGTATGAAAAAGGAAAACTTTGCGACAGTGAGCATTTTTTCTTTGACAGCGAAAAAATGGTGGAGAATATTCGTTGCAATTTCCTTATTCAGTATTATGGAATGAATCGTACAGTGCCAAATAAAGTCCTTGTTGACGAAGTTTTTGAAGATATGGACTTGTTGGAGCAACATCTTACAAATGTAAGAGGAAAAAAATGTGTTGTAACCATTCCGCAAAGGGGAGAAGGCTTAAAGCTTATCAATATGTGTCGTGAAAATGCCTATGAAAAACTTGCACAGAAAAAAGGTAAACAGTCAGGCACAATAAAAGCACTTGAAGAATTAAAAATTCTGTTAGCACTTCCAAAAACTCCAGAATATATTGAGTCCTATGATATTTCTCACACAGGCGGTGAGGACAATGTTGCGGGTATGGTTGTCTTTAAAAACGGCAGACCTCTTAAACGAGCATATCGCACATTCAATATAAAATCTTTTACGGGACAGGATGACTATGGCTCAATGCGCGAAGTTATTTCCCGAAGATTTAATGAGTATCTAAAATGTAAGGATGAAAACCCTGAAGAAGGCTTTGGGAAACTCCCCGACTTGATTTTGCTTGACGGTGGTAAAGGACAGGTAAGTGTTGTAAAAGATGTCCTTAATGAAATGAAAATTGATGTGCCACTTTTTGGTATGGTTAAGGACTCAAAGCACAAAACCCGTGCAATTACAGGTGATGGTGGTGAAATTGCTATAAATTCCACGAGAAGTGTTTTCACTCTCGTTTCCGAAATTCAGGAAGAAGTCCATCGATTTTCCGTTGGATTTCACCATAAGAAGCACACAAAACGAGGATTGGAGCTTTCCCTTACAAAGATTGACGGAATAGGGGAAAAGAAAGCAAAAGAACTTTTAAAAGTATTTAAAACAACTAAAAAAATAAAGGATGCCACAGTGACAGATTTAGTGCAGGTCAAGGGCATCAATAAAGAATTAGCTGAAAAAATATATAATTACTATAATGGTGAAGAATATGATTGATACAATAATTTTTGATTTGGATGGCACACTTTTAAACACACTTGAGGATTTAAGGGATAGTGTAAACTATGCACTTTCAAAGCAGAATTTCCCCTTGCGAACACTTACTGAAATTCGCTCTTTTGTTGGCGATGGAATCCGTGTTTTAATGGAAAGAGCAGTACCACAAGGCACAGATGCAGAAATATTTAAAATTTGCTTTGCAGATTTCAATGCTTATTACAAGGTACATATGGAGGACAAAACTGCACCTTATGAAGGCATAAACGAAATGCTTGGAAATATCAAAAAAGCAGGTTTTAAAACTGCCATTGTGACTAATAAGGTTGATTACGCTGCACAGGATTTGTGTAAGAGGATGTTTGGCGAGAATATTGATTTGGTTGTTGGTAGTGTTGACAACAGACCAAATAAACCCGCACCTGACGGAGCGTTTTATGCCATTGAAACTCTTGGCAGTAATAAGGAAAGCACAATTTTTGTAGGTGATGCCGATACGGATATTCTTACAGCAAAAAATGCAGGACTTAAATCAATAGGTGTTCTTTGGGGCTTCCGTGACCGTGAAATTATTGAGGAAAAAGGGGCAGAATATATCGTGGAAACGGTAAAAGACCTTGAAAAACTGCTTATTTCATTAAAAAATGGATAAAAAACACTAAAAAACCTTGAAAAATTTGACAAATTGACAAAAAAATGAGATAATACAATGTATTGATAAAACGGAGTGAATGTATGAGAGTAATAACAGGCGAGGCAAGAGGCAGAAAACTCATAACTCTTGAAGGTGAAGATGTAAGACCTACAACTGACAGAGTTAAAGAGGGAATGTTCAATATTATTCAATTTGAGCTGGAGGGTGCATCTGTACTTGATTTGTTTGCTGGCTCAGGACAGTTGGGTATTGAAGCATTAAGCCGAGGTGCCAAGCATTGTACTTTTGTGGATTCTTCAAATCGTTCAATTGACATTGTAAAGCAAAACCTTAAATCTGTAGGGTTTGAAAAACGAGCAAGTGTTTTTTGCGGTGACGGAAAAATGTATATCGGACTTAGTCACGATAAGTTTGACATAGCACTGCTTGACCCACCTTATAACAAACAGATTTTAGATGATGTTTTACCTGTTGTGGCTTCTAAAATGACGGATTATGGTGTAATTCTCTGTGAAAGCGAATTGAGAGAGGTTTTACCGGAAACTGCAGGTGAATTTAGCATATACCGTGAATATAAATACGGTAAAATTAAAATTACCGCATACAGAAAGAATAAGTGAGAAATATGAAAACAGTAGTTTGTCCGGGTAGTTTCGACCCGGTAACTAACGGACATCTTGATATTATCAGCCGTAGTTCAGCACTTTTCGACAAGGTGATTGTGGTTGTTATGAAAAACCCGTCAAAGAAGAATTTTTGCTTCACCCCTGAGGAAAGAGCCGACCTTATAAGACGTTGTACCAAGGATTTTAACAATGTTGAGGTTGATACATACGAGGGCTTGCTTGCCGAGTATGCAAAAGAAAAAGGTGCTGTTGCAGTTGTTAAAGGACTTCGCGCTGTGTCTGACTTTGAATATGAATTTCAGCAGGCACAGATGAACAAAAAACTCAACAGTCAGCTTGAAACAATTTTCATAAACACAAGGGTTGAAAATTTGTATCTCAGTTCAAGCGCAGTTAAGCAGATTTGCGAATTAGGTGGGGACATAAGCGATTTTGTTCCCCATGAAATTCGTGATGATATAGTTAAAAGAATTAAAAGAGGTGTGAGCAAATGACAATAGAAAGCTTACTTGAAGAGATTGAATCAATACTTGAAGAGGGAAAGACAGTTCCGTTTACTTCAAATCTTTTGGTTGATGCCAATGCAATCAAAACTGCTATTGAGGATATAAGACTCAATATGCCTGATGAACTTATGCAGGCAAGAAAAATCGCTTCAGAGAGAAAAGAAATTCTCACAGGTGCACAGGATAACGCAGATAAGATTATCGAAAAAGCACATGTTCGTGCAAAGGAAATCATTTCTGAAGACGAAATCACAAGAGGTGCAGAGGTTCAGGCTGAAGAAATCATTCAGCAGGCAAGACAGACTGCAAACGAAATCGTTGAACAGGCAAGAGCATCTGCAACTGAACTTACAGAGCAGGCAAGAGCTTGGGCAAAGGATATGCGCACAAGTGCAAGCGAATATGTTGAAAGCATCGTTGCTGTTGCTGATGAAACTCTCACAAATTCAGTTAACGAAATTCGTCGCGCTCGTCAGCACTTAAAGGCTGCATCACAGTCAAAACGCATAGACGAATAATCTAAACTAACATAATTTAAAAATCATTATAATTCATCACCTCGCAGCATATTTATTTATATAAATAGTGTTCGAGGTGTTTGTCTTATGTTCGTGTATTCAGTTCAGTCAAAGCATATCAAGGTAATAGCAGTAGGTCTGTTTGCAATATTTACGGTGGTTTCGTTAATGGTGCTGTCCCGTGAAAGTAAACAGACAAGTAACGATGGCAGTATCAGCCTTAAAGCATCTACTCATCAGGAGAGAATGGCTTTTATTTCTCAATTTGATTGGGAACTGCAAGAAGAACCAATTGAAATTAAAGAAGTTATAATACCAACGGAATTTGACGATACTTATACTGCATACAATGAAATTCAAAAGGAGCAAGGATTTGATTTAACTGAATATGCAGGTGTCCGTGCAAAACAATGGACATACATTGTAAAAAACTATGAGGGCTACGAAAATAGTGAATGCATACATGCCAATATTTTGGTTTATGACGGAATTGTCATTGGCGGAGATATCTGTTCGGTTGAACTTGATGGCTTTATGCACGGATTTTCAAAACCTTGAACGGAAGATTTTAATGGAAAGACTTGATAAAATACTTGCCACCCAAGGTACACTATCCCGCCGTGATGTTAAAGAACTTGTAAAAAAAGGTCTTGTCACGGTGAATGGTGTTGTGGTAAAGGACAGTTCTTTAAAAATTGATGAGAACAAAGATGTTGTTTTCCTTAATGGGGAAGAATTAACATTGAAAAAGCATATTTATATTATGATGAATAAGCCACAAGGGATTATCTCTGCAAGTGACAGCAAGGATGACGAAACTGTTGTTGACCTTGTGCCTGATTACCTTTATCGCAAAGGACTTTTTCCTGCAGGCAGACTTGACAAAGATACAACGGGCTTTGTGCTGATTACTGATGACGGTGATTTTGCCCACAGAATCCTTTCACCTAAAAATCATATTTTCAAAACCTATATTGCAGGTCTTGAGCATAGTCTGGGTACTGCCGAAGTAGAAATGCTTGAAAATGGCATAACACTTGCTGATGGTACTGTGCTTAAAGAGGCAAAGGTTGAGATTATAGAAGACGGGGACAAGCCTTTAGTAAAAATTATGATTTGTGAAGGTAAGTACCATCAGGTTAAAAGAATGTTTGCAGCAGCAGGAAATAAGGTTATATCCCTTCATCGTTCAAAAATGGGAGACTTGGAGCTTGATATCAACTTAAAACCCGGCGAATGTCGTGAAATAACAGCCGAAGAGCTGATTTTAGTTCAGAAAAAATAAAATATTAGTCATTTTGAACAAAGAAAAATGAAGTTAAAAATTAACTAAAATGCGTGAAATGACCAAATTATTTGATTTTTTTTGTATAATTTGTTTGAAAAAAGTAAAAAATATAAAAATTTTACTTGCCAAAATAGGTTTAATTGTGTAAAATACATAGTATCGCAATGGTGAATTTGTATAAAAGGTGGTATAACCATGTCAAACAGATTGTTTCAGGGTATTGTTCATCAGATGACAGAGGTTGTTGAAAGAACCTTCGGTGTTCTTGATGAAACAGGAACTGTAATCTCTTGCAGCGAATTAAGTCACATTGGTGAAGTTCAGTCCAATGCTGTGGCTGATGTTTTTGCAAGCACTGAGAATATCGTTGTGGACGGATATACATATAAAGCATTTGGAACACAAATGCATCCTGAATACGCAATTTTTGTTGAGGGTGACGATGATGTTGCAAACAGATATGTTTCTGTTCTTGCTGTTTCTCTCGCATCAATTAAACAGTATTATGATGAAAAATATGACCGTGGCAACTTTATCAAGAATGTAATCCTTGATAATATCCTTCCCGGTGATATCTATATTAAGGCAAGGGAACTCCATTTTAACAATGATGTAACAAGAGTTGTGCTTCTTATCAGAATCACAGAGAAGAACGATGTTTCTGTTTTTGATGTTATTCAGGACTTGTTTCCGGATAAATCAAAGGACTTTGTCATTAATGTTAATGATACTGATATTGCTCTTGTTAAAGAGGTTAAGAACAATATTGATGGTAAAGACCTTGAAAAACTTGCTCGTTCAATAGCAGACTCATTAGGTACGGAGTATTATACTCATGTTCTTGTTGGTATTGGTACAACTATCAGCAATATTAAGGATTTGGCTCGTTCATTCCGCGAAGCTCAGGTTTCTCTTGAGGTTGGTAAGGTGTTTGACACAGAAAAAACCATCGTAAGTTATGAACATTTAGGTATTGCAAGACTTATTTATCAGCTTCCTACAACTCTTTGTGAGATGTTCCTTCGTGAGATTTTTAAGCGTGGCTCAATCGAAAATCTTGACCACGAAACACTTTTCACAATTCAAAAATTCTTTGAAAACAATCTTAATGTTTCTGAAACATCAAGAAAGTTGTTTGTTCACAGAAATACACTTGTTTATCGTCTTGAAAAAATCAAGAAGCTCACAGGCCTTGACCTTCGTGAATTTGACGATGCAATCGTGTTCAAGGTAGCGTTGATGGTTAAGAAATACCTCGACGCAAACCCAATTAAATACTAAAAACAAATATGGCAGGGTAACAAACCCTGCCATATTTTATACCTTATACAAAATCAACAATAATACATAATATTATTGTGCAAAACGACGATAAATGTTAACATTCTTTAAAAAGCGTTACAAATACAATATTTTGTGGTATAATGTAAACCAACAGTGACTATTATGTGTTATTGTTTCCAAAATTAGTTAATTTTCAGAATAGTTTATAAAGGAAAGGTGCATATCGTGATTGAATTCAGACATGTTTCAAAAACATATGATAACGGTACAAATGCCCTCCGTGATGTTTCATTGACAATCAACGACGGTGAATTTGTCTTTATTGTAGGTGCGTCCGGTGCAGGTAAAAGTACATTTCTTAAAATAATTATGCGTGAGCAGGTGCCAAATAGCGGCTCTGTTATTATCAATAACTATGACCTTAACAAGATTAAGAAAAAGGATATTCCAAAATTCAGAAGAACAATGGGTATCGTTTTCCAGGATTTCCGTCTTATTCCTAATATGACGGTCTATGATAATGTTGCTTTCGCAATGCGTGTTATTGGTGCAAAAGAAAAGGAAATCAGCAAAAGAGTTCCTTATGTGTTGAGCCTTGTGGGTCTTAACTCAAAGGCAAGACAGTTGCCAACTCAACTTTCCGGTGGTGAACAGCAGAGAGTTGCTCTTGCCCGTGCACTTGTAAATAATGCAGGAATAATTATTGCCGACGAGCCAACAGGTAATATTGACCCTGAAATGTCTTATGAAATTGTTGACTTGCTTAACCACATTAACGCAAATGGTACAACAGTTGTAATGGTTACTCATGAGCATGAGCTTGTTCGTCGTTTTAACCACCGTGTAATTACAATTAATCAAGGTGAGGTTGTTTCTGATACAGCAGAAAAACACCATGAAGAAGTTGCTGACCGTGAGGTTGTTGAGGAAACAATAGTTTACGAAACACAGGCAGAACTTAAGGAAGCAGTTGAGCAGGAACTTTTAGAGGATGCTACTCAGTTCCGTGAGGAAGTTAAGGCCATTGAAATTGTTGAGGAAAAACCTGCAACAGCATTCTATGCTCAACCCAATAGTGACCGCGAATTGGAAGAATTTATGAAAACTTATGGCGTGGACGAGCCTGTTAGTGCAGACGAGGATTATTCAGCATACATAAACGATGAAGAAAACGGAGGTGACGCTCAATGAAAGGTGCAAGTTTAGGTTATCTTACAAAAGAGGGCTTCCGCAATGTCTGGGTAAACAGACTTATGTCATTGGCGTCAATTACTGTTCTTATGGCGTGTCTTGTTATTATCGGACTTGGCGCAATGCTTTTCTTCAACATCAATGCTTTGCTTGATAATATTGAAAGTCAGAATGTTATTATGGTTTATGTTCAGGACGGAACAACCGATGATAACATTAAAAAATTGGAAATGGATATAAACTCAATGGAAAATGTGCAGAGTTGTGTGTTCGTTTCAAAAGAAGAAGCTTTTAAAGCACAGTTAGAGGATATGGGCAGTGATGCTGAACTTCTTAATGATATGGAAAATCCGCTTCCTGATGCCTTTAAGGTATCTGTAAAGGATATGGCGAATTTCGACCAGACTGTTGCGGAGTTGCGTGCAGCTCAACATATTGAAACAGTTCGTGAAAATGGTGATGTGGCAGATAAACTTGTTAATATCCGTAAGGCAGTAACTATGGTTATTGCAGGTATGGTTGCACTTCTGTTTATCGTTTCATTGTTCATTATTGCAAATACAATCAGAATTACAATGTTCTCAAGAAAACTTGAAATCAGCATTATGAAGGCTGTTGGTGCAACAAACTGGTTTATCCGTTGGCCATTTATGGTTGAAGGTGTTGTAATCGGTATTATCTCAAGTTTTGTGTCATTTGGCGTGTTGGCAGGACTCTATCAGGGTGTTGTTTATGTGTTCAACGACCTTTTGGCGTTGTTCAGACCTATCGGTTTCCTTCAGTATTCAGGTTACATCTTGCTGATATTTATGGCAATCGGTATGTTTACAGGTTCTGTGGGAAGTCTTATTTCCATGGGCAAATATCTTAAAGAACAAGGGAGTGTTGTAAGTGAAGATTAGTACAAGAATATTTGCAGTAATCTGTTCCTTGGCAATTCTTCTGACAACTATTCCTTTTGCCGCTCCTGCAAAGTCTATTTCTGATATTGAGAAAGAGATTGAAAAGTACGAAGAGGAGATTAAAGACGCCTCAAAGGGACAGGCTAATGCTCAGAAAAAACTTAAAGCACTTCAAGAGCAGAGTAAGGTTATTGACGAAAAGGTTAAGGCGCTTGAAAAGGAAATGGCTCCGGTTCGTCAGAAAATCAATGAGTTGACCAAGCAAATCAATGAGTTCGAGGCAAGAATTAAAGAACTTGAAAAAGAAATTGCTGAAACAATGGCTAAAAAGGACGAGCAGGATAAGAAAATCGAGGGTACTCGTGAACTTCTTGCAAAGCGTCTCCGTGCTGCCTATATTGCAGGTGAAACATCTGAACTTGAAATTTTCCTTAATGCTACTGACTTTTCAGATTTCCTTGCACGAAGTGAACTTCTTCGTCAGGTGTCAAAACATGATAACGAAGTTGTAAAAGGCTTGCAGGAACAGATTAAGGAATTAAATAAAATCAAAGAAGACCTTGATGCAAAGCGTGCAGAAAATGAAGAAAAGCAAGCAGCAATTATCAGTGACCGTGAAGTATATAACAAAGAAATGAAAGTATTTCAAGGTAAGATGAACGAGTTGGATGCTACTCAGGCACGAAACGAAAAGAATATCAGAGAGCAGAATAAGATTATCGCTACTTATAATCAAAACAGTGCTTATTATCAGCAGTTGTTGGCGCAGGCTGAAAAAGAAAAAGCAGAGTATTCAGCTCAGTTGGATAAGGATATTGCAAATGAAGGTTCATCAGGTGATGGTGTTGTTGATAATGGTATTGTAAACCATAAATTCAAGGTTTCTTCAAGAGGAATTATCAGCCCTATTCAGGATAAGAGTGTTTACTATTCTGCAACCTATTCGGAACATATTTCCCGTGGTACAGCATCAGTTGATATGTGTGCTCCTGCAAACCGTGTTGTTAACGGTCAGACATATTACACATCAAAGGGTGCAAAGATTTATGCTGTTGCATCGGGTACTGTAACAAAATCAACTTATTCGTCATCAAGCTATGGTCATTACATAAATATTGACCACGGTAATGGTTTGAGCTCCCTTTATGCTCATATGGATGCAAGGTATTTTAATGTTGGCGATAAGGTAGTCCAGGGTCAGGTAATCGGTATTCTTGGTAATACAGGTAACTGTTGGCCTCGTCCTACTGCTGCCAATCCGGTTGCAGGTTCGCATCTTCATTTTGAAATGCGTCTTAACGGTAACAGAGTTAACCCTGAGATTTACTTACCATCACCACTGGTTTATTAATAATAAACTGACGAATATAACAGTAAAGGATGATGTCCTTTGAATAAAAAAATATCATTAGGACTTGCTATTTCTTTAATCTTCCTTGCAGTTGCGTTGACAGTCACAGTTACAATGATGGTTGCCATGGGGATATATAACGACATTATTAAAGATGTTTCAGCCCGTTCCGGAGTGTATTCAAATATATCCGAGATAGACGATTTAATCCGTAAAAATTATTATGGCGAAATCAATGAGAACCTGCTTAATACAATGATGTCCGATGGATATGTTGCCGGTGTAGGCGACAGATACAGCTATTATATGACTCCTGACGAGTATGCAAGGTATAAGGAAGAAGAAAGAGGCAATAAAGTTGGCATAGGCGTTGTTGCTGTTTACGACAGTAAGAACAATAATATCTATGTATCCGAGGTTTCAGTGGGGTCACCCGCACAGCTTCAGGGAATAACAAAAGGTGATGTTATTACCGCTGTTGATGGCGTCAAGGTAACTTCTTCAAATTATAAGGAACTGCTTGAGAGCCTTGAGGGTGCAAAGCTGACTAATGTTCAGGTGACCTTTATACACGAGGGTACTGAAAAAACGGTTTCCGTAGCAAGGGGCTATTCTGCGCAGACAGTTTATTACAGTGTAAATGGTGGAGTAGGGTATATCAAGATTAATGCTTTTTACAGTACAACTGCAAATGAGCTTGAAGATGCTATACAGCATATGAAGGAAAATGAGGTTAGTTCAGTAATCTTTGATGTCCGAAATAATAATACGGGCTTGATTTCAAATGTTGTAAAATGCATCGACCTTGTGGTTCCCGTTGCAACAGACGGTACAAATGCCGTTGCAACTGCTGTGGACAAAAACGGCAATATTATTGAGACCTTCGCTTCAGACTCTGATAGTGTTAACTTTGCAATTGTTGTTCTTGTTAATTCAAACACCTCAGGTGCAGCGGAATTATTTGCTTGTGACTTGCGTGACTTTGGTCTTGCTAAGCTTGTCGGTACAAAAACCGCAGGTAACGGAACAATGCAAAAGATTTTTGAATTAAGCGATGGCAGTGCGATTGCTTTGACAGTTGCGAAAATTATTCCGTATAAGAGTGACAGTTACAACGATGTAGGCATTGAGCCTGATGTTTCTGTTGAACTTTCAGCTGAACAGAATTCCAGACTTGAAATGCTTTCGTTAGAGGAAGATTTGCAGTATCAGAAAGCTATGGATGTTTTGGGTAATGAATAAATAAATATTAATCCCTTCACATAAAATAAGTGTGGAGGGATTTTTTTATGTTTACTGTTCTTAATGTTACAGAGAGAAAGAATAACATTCTCGAAAAGATTTTCGGAGGGCTTATAAAGGATGAATATGAGGTTAAAACTGTTGCGATTTATAAAGGAGCACCGTTTTATCAGTTGGATGTCCGTGTAGGCAAAAGGGGATTGGACACTCAAAGAATTGTTGATTGTGTTGGCAAATGTTCAAGACGACTTGTAACCAACGATTTCAATTTATTGCCAAATAATAAGGAGTTGGGACTTTTTAAAAGCAATAAACTATATGGCAGAATGATGCGAAATACATTTCTGACAATTCTATATAATAACGGAATAAATAAAAGTCCTCTGCCAATTTGCATAATTGATAAAAACGCCAATAATACAGATTTTGCGGAAAAACTTTGTGAATATGCCTCATCCCTTACCATAATCACTGACAAGAGGGATAAATACAATCCGATTTGTGAACGGATAACGGAAGAAACCGGACTTTGTCCAATGGTTAAAAGTGAAAGTACGGACGAAAGAGTTGTCATTGACCTTGATAACAATCTTATGAAGATTTGTTTGGAGAATGAAGAAAAGACAGTGGAGAATGGTGAGGATTTTACTGTGCCTGAAATTTACAACTACCTTAAACCGCAAAGCATAGATAAGTATGATTTTTATTCTGCAGTATATGAACTGTGTGGCATTTTCGCCCTTGCAGATTGCAATTTTGAAACCATATGGATGAATAATGAAAAAAAGAGTGTGGCAGATGTTCATTTCTCTTGACATAAATGGAAATATTGAATATAATATATTCTAATTGGGGCAGTATAACTGCTTGTTTAGTTATGCCCAAAATCCGAATTTAAAGGAGTTTTAAAAATGGCAGAAACATTACTCACAATAGAAGCTCTCAAGCAGCTTGAAGCTGAACTTGAGGATTTAAAGGTCAATGGCAGAAAAGAAGCCGCAGAAAAAATCAAGCTTGCAAAGAGTTTTGGCGACTTGTCAGAAAACAGTGAATATGACGAGGCTATGAATGACCAGGCTAAACTTGAAGCAAGAATCAGTGAAATTGAGTACATTATCAAAAATGCAAAGATTCTTGATGTTGAATCACTTGGTAACGAGAATGTTCATATCGGTTCAACTGTAAAACTTACAGACAAAAAGAAAAAGTCATACACTTATACAATCGTAGGCTTTGCACAGGCTGACCCTGCTGCAGGTAAGATTTCAGACGAATCACCTGTTGGTAAAGCACTTATCGGTCACAAAAAAGGTGATAAGGTTACTATTGAAGTACCAAACGGCACACTTGAGTTTAAAATCGTAGAAATCACAAGATAAGGAAGAAATAAAATGGCAGATAACATTAAGCAAAATCAGCCTGAAATTGATTTGGGTGAACAGCAAAGAATCCGTCAGGAAAAATTAAAGGCTTTGCAGGATGAGGGTAAGGACCCATTTGTAATTACAAAATATGACCAGACACACCACAGTGCAGATGTTAAAGATAATTTTGACCAGCTCGAGGGCAAAACTGTACGCGTTGCAGGTCGTATGATGTCAAAGCGTGTTATGGGTAAGGCATCTTTCTGTAACATTCAGGACTTGAAGGGTAATATTCAGTCATATGTAGCACGCGACAGCATCGGCGAAGAAGAGTATAAAGGCTTCAAAAAACTTGATATCGGTGATATCATCGGTATTGAGGGTGAAGTTTTCAGAACAAAAACAGGTGAGATTTCAATCCACGCAACTAATGTAACTCTCCTTTCAAAGAGTTTGCAGATTCTTCCCGAAAAGTTCCACGGTCTTACAAATACTGATATGAGATATCGTCAGAGATATATTGACCTTATTATGAATCAGGAGTCAAAACAGACTCTCATTAACCGTTCAAAGATTATCAGTGCAGTTCGTAGATACCTTGACGGTGAAGGCTTTATGGAAGTTGAAACACCAATGCTTGTTTACAATGCAGGTGGTGCGGCAGCAAGACCATTTGAAACACATTTCAATGCACTTGATACAGACATCAAACTCCGTATTTCTCTTGAACTTTACTTAAAGCGTCTTATCGTTGGCGGTATGGAAAGAGTTTACGAAATCGGTCGTGTTTTCCGTAACGAAGGTCTTGACACTCGCCATAATCCTGAATTTACACTTATGGAACTTTATCAGGCATATACTGACTACCACGGTATGATGGATTTGACAGAGAATCTTTACCGTTATGTAGCACAGGAAGTTCTCGGCACAACAAAAATCGTATTCAACGGAATTGAAATGGATTTAGGTAAGCCATTTGAGAGAATCACAATGCTTGATGCAGTTAAAAAGTATTCAGGTGTTGACTTTAACGAAATCAACTCAACAGAAGAAGCTCACGCAGTAGCAAAAGAGCATCATATTGAGTTTGAAAAGCATCACAAGAAGGGTGACATTCTCAATCTTTTCTTTGAAGAATTTGTTGAAGAACATCTTGTTCAGCCAACATTTGTTATGGACCATCCGATTGAGATTTCTCCACTTACAAAGAAAAAGCCTGAAGACCCTAACTATGTTGAGCGTTTTGAATTCTTTATGAATGGTTGGGAAATGGCAAATGCTTATTCAGAGCTTAACGACCCAATCGACCAGAGAGAAAGATTCAAAGCACAGGAAGAACTTTTAGCTCTCGGCGACGAAGAGGCTAACACAACTGATGAGGACTTCCTTTATGCCCTTGAATTGGGTATGCCACCAACAGGCGGTATCGGTTTCGGTATTGACCGTATGACAATGCTCTTAACAGACAGTCAGGCAATCCGTGATGTAATTCTTTTCCCAACAATGAAACCACTTGACTGATAAAATCCTCAAAACCCACGCAATATCAAGGAATTTGAGAGATAGTTGAAATTGTAAAATTCAGTTTTACGACACTTTTACGACAAAGCAATATGTGATATAGCAAAAGGGAGTAGTTTTTCTGCTCTCTTTTCATTTTTGCACTAAAGTACAATGTAATTTGGAATAATTAGTTTTATAATACAATTGATGTATTGGAGAACAATGCATCAAATATCTCTAAAAAATATAGGAGAGTGGATATTATGAAAAAAATTCTTGCGATTATGTTAGCACTTGTAATGTTATTGACACTTGCAGCATGTGGCGGCAACAAAGACAACAATGGTGGCGAAACACCATCAGGTAATGATGCAGAACAGACAACAGAAGCTCCAAAGGATACATCCCTTGCAAAGGGTGAATGGTCAAACAAATCAGGTGCATTTGCACTCGCACTTGTTGGTGCAGAACTCTTTGATGATGAAGATGGCGAAAAGGCTATTCGTGTTTACTTTGATTTCACAAATAAGCAATCTAGCTACACAACAAGCTTTACTGACGAAAAAAATGATATTACACTTACTCAGAACGGTGAAGAACTTGATGATACAAGAGCTGTTTATGGTGAGGATGTTGCTGAAGTTGAAAACCACAAGAAAAATGTTCGTCCGGGTGTGACAATCCGTTGCGTTGGTGAATATGTACTCAATGCTGAAACAGGTAAGGTTGCACTTGAAGTTACAGCACATAATACAGATACTGCAGTTCTTACTTATGAACTTGACCTTGCAGCACTTCCTGGTGCACCAAAAGAAGCATTTGTTGCAAAGGAAATTGCAGCTCCTGATTTCAACAACGGTTGGCCTGAAAGCGGTCAGATTGCACACTATTACACAGGTAAGGGTATGCATAACTTCGCAATCAAGAATGCTGAATTTGTAGATGGAACAAAGGATACAAAGCTTATCAGAGTATTCTTTGAATTCACAAACAATACTGAAGATGCAACAGATTTATTTGATGCTATCGACCTTAGAATTTTCCAGGATGGTATTCAGCTCTTAGAGGGTCAGTCAGCACAGCTTTGTGAAACAGACCTTGCTTTCTCAAGAGATGTTGAACCCGGTCAGACAGTAACAGTTTCTAATGTATATATCCTTACATCAGATTCTCCTGTCGAAGTTGAAGCAAATGACATCTGGAATGATACAGGTGTTGCAAAGCAGTTCAAGGTTCAGTAATTCGAATAATATTTTATTGTGGCAGGGTGTAAAAACTCTGCCATCTTTTTTGCACTAAAGTACAATTCATAAATCTAAAGACAGTGTTATAATAATTGAAGAAATAAGGAAGTGATATTATGACATGTGACCTTCATGTTCACTCAACGTTTTCCGACGGTACATTGACTCCTGCCGAACTTGTTCGACTTGCCGAAAAGGAGAAAATTTCTGCTGTTGCACTCTGTGACCATAATACCGTTGATGGACTGAAAGATTTTATTAATGCAGGTAAAAACAGTGACGTTATTACCATACCCGGAATCGAAATCTCTACCGAATTTAATAACAAAGAGCGACATATCCTTGGCTTATTTCTTTCTGAAGAAAAGTATGATGAAATATCACATATGATGGGCAAAATAAAGGTTTTTAAAGAGGAGAACAACGAAATTCTTGTCAGAAATCTTCGTAATGGAGGATATATGATTGATTATGACGAGATAAAATCCAAAAATGTGGGAGCATATATCAACCGAGCTCATATAGCAAAAGCACTCGTTGAAAAAGGATATTTTGAAAGTATAAATGAGGCTTTCGCTAAGGTCTTATCTCCTGATGGTCCGTTTTATACACCATCCAAAAGGTTTAAAGCACTTGAAATTATACAATATCTCAGCTCAATAGGTGCTGTGCCTGTATGTGCACATCCATTTCTTGGAATGAATACCCCTGAAGTTGATGAGTTTCTCCACTCTGCAAAGCAAAATGGTCTTGTGGGAATGGAAACAATATATTCCAAATACGACCAGGAAACAGAGAATACTGCAAAGAAGCTTGCTGAAAAACATGGCCTGCTCCAAAGTGGTGGCAGTGATTTTCACGGTGATAACAAACCTGACATTTCAATGGGTATAGGTAAAGGTAATCTTGTAATACCATATGAATTTTACGAAAAGTTAAAAAATGCCCGATATAAGTAGTTTATGGGGTGGATTATATGAAAAAATTGATAATGTTTGGTCTTGTGTTAGCTTGTTTAGTGTTGATATGCATATTTGGTTTAATTAAATTTAACTCAAATAAAGTTGATACTACAACACCAATTTTTGAAACACAGAATATAAAGAGTGTTACACTGTATCGACTTCCCGACAATATAGACGGTGTCGAAGTTCCCACAGAACATATGAAAGAAATAACAGCATGGCTTGGGACTTTTACAGTTCGTGAAAAAGCTAAAGATGCAGATGTAGTGTGTGGTCTTAATATGTTCACTTTCAGAATTGAATACACAGACGGAACAGTTGTAACAAGTGGTACGGATACCACAACGATTGACGGAGTTATTTATTATACGAATAAAGGACGGCAACCTGATTGCATTGAAGAATTATTCAGAGCCAATCGCCCTGTGGAGGAATAAATTATAATTTACTGAAACGCCTTTTTTGCACTAAAGTACGATGTGGAAAACGGCAAAAATTGTTATGATTACAAAAAGAAATTTTATGAATGTGGAATACGATATGAACAGATATAAAAAACTTACAATTCTTCACTCAAATGATATGCACGGTGACTTTCTTGCCGAAAATATTGACGATAACCTTATTGGTGGCGTCTCTATGCTTTCAGGTTTTGTCAATAAGGTAAGAAATGAAGAAAAGAACACATTGTACTGTATTGCAGGTGATATGTTTAGAGGCTCGGTTATTGACTCCGAGTTTAAAGGCATTTCAACAATAGAGATAATGAATATGTTGTCACCTGATGTGGTGACCATTGGTAATCACGAAACTGATTATGGTATTGCTCATCTGCTTTTTATTGAGAAATGTGCAAAATTTCCTATTATCAATGCTAATCTTCACATTAAAACAAATGGGTCAAGGCTTTTTAAATCTCACCATATTTTTGAGATTGACGGAATGAAAATTCTGTTTGTTGGTATAATCACCGAAAGTGTTATGAATCAAGCAAGAAATGAAGGTCTATTAGGTACTTTTCTTGATATTCAGGAAGCAGTTCAGGAAATAGGTAAGATTTGTGATACATACAATGCAACCGATATTGACCTTACAGTTCTTATTACTCACATAGGATTTGAAGAAGACAAAAAACTTGCAGAGCAACTTAACCCTGCATGGGGTGTGGATATTATCATTGGTGGTCATTCTCATACATTTATCACAGAACCTGCTGTTGTAAATGGTATTCCCGTTGTTCAGGCAGGTGTGGGAACAGATGGTATCGGCAGATTTGATTTGACCATTGATACTGATAATAATTGTCTTTCTGATTACAAATGGCAGTATTTACCTATAAATTCAGAAACCTGTCCACAGGACGAATCTATTGATAGCTTACTTTCGTCATATAAGAATGTAACTGATATGAAATACAGTCGCGTTTTAACACGTTTTAAAAGAAAACTTACTCACCCTGACAGATTTATGGAAACTGAACTTGGTGATTTATTCTGTGACATCCTTGCAGAAAAACTTGGTGTGGATATTATGTTCCTCGCATCGGGAAGTATCCGTAATGAAGAATTAGGTCCACTTGTACAATCTTTAAATCTTACGGAGTGTTTTCCATACGATGGTGTTGTAAATATGCTGACTGTTTCAGGACAACAATTACATAAAATGTTGAATTATATGTTGAGAAATGAAACTTTGGCAGGTCATACTTCTGGATTTTTTCAAATTTCAAGGAATTTAAGACTTACCTATGATGTTGCTCAATCAAAAATTATTAATTTAACATTTAAAAGAAAACCTGTTGAAGATAATTCCTTTTATAGAATTGGTTTGCAACAATTTCAATACAGAAGTTTTGAAAAATACTTTAATTTCCCGTTAAGCGAAGTTGAAGAAAAACACCCTACAAAAGTTATTGCAACATCCATAAGAGATATTCTTGAAGAGTATATGATTAATACACAGGGTATAGATATGCAGACTGATGGCAGAATAACAATAATAAGAAAATAATGTGAGGTTGATTAAATTGGCAAAAACATACAATGAACAGGAAACCAGAAATGATTATAAAAAACTTACTGAAACATTGAGAGAAAAAAACATTTCAATTACAACAATGGAAAGTTGCACATCAGGACAGATTGCATCTCTTATAACAGATACGGAAGGTGCATCGGGAATTATGAAAGGTGCTTTTGTCACATATAGTAACGAAGCAAAAATAAAGCAGGGAGTACCGGAAGAAATAATCGATAAATATTCAGTTTATTCAAAAGAAACCGCTTGTGCTATGGCTGATGCTTGTCGTAAAACATACAATGCTGATATCGGTGTTGGTGTAACAGGTTCAATGGGTAATGTTGACCCTGCAAATGCTGAAGCTTCAGTACCGGGACAAGTATGGTTTGCATTCAGCACAAAAGATAAGATTTATGATTTTTATCTTGAACTTGAACCTCAACCAACACGTTTTGCTTATAAAATGGCTGTTGCTAAAGAAATAGTGGACGAACTCTTTAAGTTAATATGATTTTTGAAAAACGACAGGAAAAAATCTTGTCGTTTTTTACATTTCTGCACTAAAGTACAATGTTTAATTTTTTATTGTTTTATATAATTAAAGTGGAATATAACAGAATGGTGAAAATATACCTTTGATATTCTAAAAATGGATTAAGGTGATAAAAATGAAAAACTTAAAGAAACTTACTTTATTGCACTCAAATGATATGCATGGTGATTTCCTTGCTGAAAATGTTGACGAAAACCTTGTTGGTGGCGTTTCAATGCTTTCCGGTTATGTTAATAAGGTAAGAAATGAAGAAATAAACACTCTTTATTGTATCGCAGGTGATATGTTCCGTGGTTCAGTTATTGACTCTGAATTTCAGGGTATTTCAACTATCGAAATTATGAATATGTTGGCTCCTGATGTTGTGACATTGGGTAATCACGAAACTGACTACGGTATTGCTCACTTGCTCTTTATCGAAAAATGTGCAAAGTTCCCGATTATCAATGCTAACTTACATATCAAGACAAATGGTGCAAGACTTTTCAAACCTCATCAGATTATCGAAATTGACGGAATGAAGATTCTCTTTATAGGTATTCTTACTGAAGAGGTTCTTTCACAGACAAAAAATGATGGTATTATCGGTACTTTCGTTGATACTTATGAGGCAGCGGAAGAAGTAGGAAAAATCTGTAATGCATACAATGCAACTGACATCGACTTTACAGTTCTTCTTACACATATCGGCTTCGAGGAAGATAAAAAACTTGCTGCACAACTCGACCCTGCCTGGGGTGTTGATGTAATTGTTGGCGGACATTCGCATACATTTATTGATGAACCTGCTATTGTGAATAATGTTGTTATCGTTCAGGCAGGTACAGGAACAGACCAGATTGGTCGTTTTGACATTATGATTGATACAGATAACAACTGTATCGACAGTTATACTTGGAAGACAGTTCCGATTAACGAAGAACATTGTCCTCGTGATGAAGCCCTTGAAAAAACTCTTAAATTCTATAAATCAAAAACAGATGTAAAGTATAGCCGTCTTGTAACAAGATTAAAGAAACAGCTTACTCATCCTGAACGAACACAGGAAACAGCTCTTGGCGGTTTATTTTCAGACATTATGCGTGAGAGTTTGGGACTTGACATTATGCTTTTAGGTTCAGGCAGTGTCCGCAGTACAGAGTTGGGACCGATTGTTCTTTTCTCTGACCTTTGCGAATGCTTCCCTTATGATGATGCTGCATATATGATTAAAGTTACAGGTGCACAGTTTAAGAGAATGATTAAGCATATGGTTCGTGACGGAGTTTGGGCTGGAGAGCATTGTGAATTCTATCAGTTGTCATCTGGTTTGAGAGTTACATATGACCGCGCTACTCATGAGTACACAAGATTCGATTTTAACGGTGAACCTATTGACGATAATAAGATTTATAAAGTTGGTCTTCAGCAGTTCCATTTTAATAATTTAGAAGATTTCTTCGCGATTTCACTTGATGAAGTATCCGAAAACGGAAAACCTGTTGTAATTTCAACATCTTGCCGTGGTATTTTCGATGAATATCTTTCAAATCATCAGAATCTTGACCGTGAAATTACCGGCAGACTTGTGATTATATAAGAATATGAAAAAAAGAAAACAATTCAGGAGTAATGGTGGATTTTTCATAGCTTTGGGATTTAATCTGATATTCAATCTTGAGTGGACAATTCCTGCATGGATATTATTAGCACTCCATTTTGCACTTGATATCTCCCTTTGGTGGTTCATAGGTGCAATGATTATATGGGCTTCAATAATTGCACTTTATACAGCATTTTTATGTTGGGTTTCAAGAGCAAGTAATACTCCTGAAATCAAAAAGGAAAATAAAAATCCGTATTCTGCAAAAACAGTTATTCCTAAAAGAAAAACAGGAGGAAATAACAATGAGAATGTTTAAAAAAGTCATTGCTGTTATTCTTTGCTTTGCATTTCTTATTTCTTTTGCTGCTTGTGGCGACAAAAACGGTGGAGAAACACCATCAACAACAGAATCTACCACAGAAAAGAAACAGAATGATAAGGATGTTGCTAACAAAGAAAATGGTGACGGTGGCGACCTGCTTATAAGTTTTTATCCTGAACAAAATTCCAAAGAATATCAGGAATTAACGGGTGAAATCAAACTAATAGAAACAAGTTATTTTTATGGAGCTGATGCTCCATCATTTAGATTTGTTGCACCAAGAGATGGCGTTAAGGTAAAACTTGAAGTTATTAGATGGTCTGATTTAGTTAATGATTTTGAACCTTATGATAAGGATTTTGAAATCACTACAGAAAAGGACAAAATATACGAGTTTATGTGCTATCGTGCAGAAACTATTCCTGAGTATCGACTTGTTGCTGAATATAACGGCAAGAAAGCCGAATACTATATGGTTATGGACGGTTTTGGCATTGTGAATGAGTTGCAAATGGTAGCAGAGGAAGGTGCTCCTGAGAAAATAACCGAGGATTCAGCGTTCTATAAACTTTGCGTTGCTCGTGCTGTTTCAGATGTTTTCTACAACGACAGACTCATCAAGGATGTTCCTGAAGTTGTTTACGAAACTATGGCATATGCAGTTACTCTCAACCAGTTTGAAGTTGAAGGTGAAGATTATGTCAATATGATTGGTCTTACCCAGTGGGAAGCAGATGCTTATCTTAATGCTATGTATCCTTCATTTAAAGGTAAAGCGCCTGAACTTCCGGAAGACAGTAGCTTTGTGGCTGCTCACTTCAGCACCGGAAAAAAATACCTTGTAATGCCACATGCTTTTGAAAAATTCTGCACCACTGAATTTTATGGTGTTGAAGAAAATGATGACGGAACTTATTCCGTTAAAATTCGTGTTGACGATTATAGAGCTCCCGGAGTTGAGTTTGAAAGACAAAGAGGCATTGCTGTAATCGTAAAACCTGATGCAAATAATCCGTTTGGCTATGTAATCACAGATGTTGTTGATTGCGAATTGCCTAAGGGATAAAAATATATTAATTAACTATTTTCTGAAAGGGGAAATAAATATGGGACTTATTAAAGCTGGTGTGGGTGCACTTGGCGGAGTTCTTGCCGACCAATGGAAAGAGTTTTTCTATTGCGACTCAATTGACAATGATGTTCTTCTTGTAAAAGGACAGAAACGTGTCGGTGGACGCTCTTCAAACACAAAAGGACACGACAATGTTATCTCAAACGGTTCAGGTATCGCTGTTGCTGACGGACAGTGTATGCTTATCGTTGAACAGGGTAAAGTTGTTGAGTTCTGTGCAGAACCGGGCGAGTTCACTTATGACACATCAACAGAGCCAAGTATCTTTACAGGAAAACTTGGTGACTCAATCAAGGAAACATTTAAAACAGTAGGTAAGCGTTTTGCTTTCGGTGGTGACACCGGTAAAGACCAGAGAGTTTACTACATCAACACAAAGGAAATTATTGACAACAAGTTCGGTACTCCGAATCCATTTATGTTTGATGTTGTTTACAACAGGAATCGTCGTACAGTTGATGTAAGATGTAGTGGTGTTTATTCTTACATAATTACTGACCCGCTTCTTTTCTATACAAAGATTGGTGGCAATGTTCCTGACGAATACAGAAAAGAAACTATTGACAATCAGCTTAAAACAGAATTCATTTCTGCTTTACAGCCTGCATTTGGAATGCTTTCTGAATTAGAGCTTCGTCCGGCACAGATTCCTGCACATACTGTTGAGCTTAAAGATGCTCTTAATAAAGCACTTAAAGTTGAGTGGACAGAACGTAGGGGTATTTCTGTTGAATCTATCGCTCTTAATCCGATTACTCTTTCTGATGAAGACCGTGCAAAGATTAAGGCCATGGAAGACCGTGCTGAAACAGGCTCTGACCCGTTTATGATGGCAGGTGCGATGGCAGAATCAAACCTGGCTGCTGCTAATAACCCTAACGGTGCTATGGCAGGCTTTATGGGTATGGGCATGGCAATGAATAGTATGGGTGGCGGAGGAGCTTTCAACGCTGCTCAGCAATTCTACAATATGGGCGTAGCACAACAGCAGATGAATCAGCCTGCACAGGCTCCTGCTCCTGCACAAGGTGGTTGGCAGTGCTCATGCGGTAATACAGTAACAGGTAACTTCTGTCCTAATTGTGGTGGCAAGAAACCTGCTCCACAGCCTGCAGAGGGTTCATGGACTTGTGCTTGCGGTAATACTGTAACAGGTAAATTCTGTACTAATTGTGGTGCACAGAAGCCTGCGGAAGAAGGCTGGTCTTGTTCATGTGGTGCAGTAAACAAAGGTAAATTCTGTCAGAATTGCGGAGCACCAAAACCTGCAGGTGCACCTCTTTATCAGTGTGATAAATGCGGATGGAAACCTGAAGACCCGAATAACGTGCCAAGATTCTGTCCAGAATGTGGCGACGTATTTGATACTAACGATGTTAAATAATTAAAATTATATTATTAAATAAAGGAGAAAACTATTATGGGACTTTTTGATAAGAAATTTTGTGACATTTGTGGAGAAAAAATTGGTCTTTTAGGCAACAGAAAACTTGAAGACGGTAATCTTTGTAAAGATTGTGCAAAGAAGCTTTCACCTTTCTTCGATGAAAGAAGACATTCTACTGTTGACCAGATTAAACAGCAACTTGCTTACAGAGAAGAAAATAAAAATGTTCTTGCAGGTTTTAGTGCAACAAGAACTTTTGGTGAAGACAAAAAAATCTATCTTGACCAGAGAAACGGTACATTTGTTGTATCTCGTTTAACACCAGGTAACTGGAGTGAAGAAAACCCTGACGTTATTCAGCTTTCACAGATTAGTTCTTTGAGCCTTGATGTTGATGAAGACAAAGATGAAATCTATACAACAGGTAAAGATGGTCAGAGAGTAAGCTATACTCCACCAAGATATAAGTATTACTACAACTTCGACCTTAAGTTTATCGTAAATCATCCTTATTTTGATGATTTCACAGTAAGACTTAATAACTTCCGTGTTGAAGGTATGGGTACAATGGAATACAACCGTTTCCAGCAGATGGCAATGGAAATTATCAACACTCTCACACCTGGTCAGGCAATGCCTAACATGGGTATGAATATGGGCATGAACAACGGTATGCCAATGAACAACGGCTATGCTCCTGCTAATGGTTTTAACCAGCCAATGAACAATGGCTATGCTCCTGCTAATGGTTTTAATCAGCCAATGAACAACGGATACAACCAGCCAATGAATCAGGGTTATAATCAGCCAATGAACAACGGCTATGCTCCTGCAAATGGATATAACCAGCCAATGAACAATGGCTACAATCAGCCAATGAATCAGGGTTATAATCAGCAGCCTGCATACGGTCAGCAAGCACCGGCACAGGGAATGAATTGCCCATATTGTGGAGCACCTGTAACAGGTGGATTCTGTGGTGCTTGTGGTGCAAAAATTCAGTAATTCTACATAAACAGTAAAATGAAAACAGCAGTTATTGCAATTCTCATAGGAGCAATTTTAATTGCGGGTATTGTTGGTGTGTGGTATTACAAAACAAAATTTTATGTTCCTGATAAAGATGGTATGGTTCGTGACATGAGCGATACCATCACATCCTGCTCATATTCCACAGGTGGAGGTATGGAGGGTGGCTCTGAAAGACTTTCCATCAGCATAAATGAAAAGGGTGAAGTGTGGTTCAGTTATTATAACTTGCCCTATAACGGTGCTGAAGAAGAAAAAATAAGTCACCCGGTACCTCAGGAAGCAATAGAAGAAATTCGCAAACTTTGTAGTGAACGAGGAGTTCTCTCTTGGGGTGAATTACCTTATAGTGAAATGCAACTACTTGACGCACCTATAACAACAATATCTTTTTCCTATGGAGATTATGAATTCTATTCGGTAAGTTCAGACCGTGATTTACCTAAAAAAGGTCAAGGTTTTTTTACCGAAATCTATACAATTATGGAGAAATATAAATAAACAAGGAGTTGATTAACCTTGTCAACACTTTTAGAACAAAAATGTCCTTGCTGTGGTGGTGCAGTTGAGTTTGATGTTGGCGTCCAGAAGCTTAAATGTCCTTTCTGCGATACTGAATTCGATATTACTGCTATGCCACAGGAAGAAACAAACACAGTTGAGCCAATTAACTGGAATTCACAAGGTACACAATGGGGTGCCGGTGAAACAGACGGTATGAGCGTTTATGCTTGTAAATCTTGTGGTGGTGAAATCGTTGCAGATGCAGCAACAGGTGCTACAAGCTGTCCGTATTGTGGTAATCAGGTTGTTATGAAAGGACAGTTTTCAGGTGCATATCGTCCTGATTTGATTATTCCTTTCAAACTTGATAAAAAAGCAGCAAAAGAAGCATTCAAAAAGCATCTTTCAGGCAAAAAATTCGTGCCTAAAGGTTTCTTTGATGATAACAAACTTGAAGAAATCAAAGGTATTTATGTACCACATTGGCTTTTCTCTTGTGACGCTTATGCACAGATGACCTTCTTAGGTGAAAAGAAAACAACCTGGTCTGATAGTAATTATCATTACACTAAAACAGATACTTATGACGTTTACAGAGAAGGTAGCGTTTCTTTTGATAATGTTCCTGTTGATGCATCACAGAAAATTGATGATAAACTTATGGAATCAATTGAGCCGTTCAATCTTTCTCAGGCAGTAGATTTCAATACAGCATATCTTGCAGGCTATGTTGCAGATAAATTTGATGTTGATGTCAATGACTGTATGGGCAGAGCAAATCAAAGAATCGGTCAGTCTGTACTTGATTCATTCAAGCATGAAACAGTAAAAGGCTATGATGATGTTGGTGGCGAAAGGGTAAATGCCCTGAATGTTACAAACGGCTTCTATAAGTATGCTCTTCTTCCTGTATGGCTTGTTAATACAAAATGGAATGGACAGACATATACATATGCAATGAACGGTCAGACAGGCAAATTTG
The DNA here is from genome assembly GCA_937898625.1 of uncultured Clostridia bacterium. Classification (GTDB taxonomy): domain Bacteria; phylum Bacillota; class Clostridia; order Oscillospirales; family Acutalibacteraceae; genus Fimenecus. Next base: position 61,934 of record CALEJF010000008.1, read on the forward strand.
TAGGTAATATTCCGACAGATGAAAATAAGGTTAAGAGAATCGGTGGTCTTTGTGGTGCCGGTGCAGGTCTCTTGCTTTATGGAATTGCTTGGCTTATTGAATTGTTAGGTTGGTTGTAAGGAGGTGCAGAATTATGAAGAAAATAATTGCTATTGTTATTACATTGGTTCTTTGTCTTTCTTGTGTAGTATCTGCATCAGCGGCAACAAACACTTATGTTCATAATCCTGATGGCATACTTACAAACAGTGAAGCAGATGAACTTTCAAATTATGCAAGAATGATTGAGCGTACATACGGATACACTTTCATTTTCTGTCTTATTGAAGATGGCAGTGTTACTGATACGACTGAATACAGTGAAGAAGCTTACTATTCATATACTGACTCAAAGAATTGCTATGTTTTCACACATAATACTGAAACAGGTAAATGCGGTACATTCTCTGTGGGTGCCGGTGAAATCTTTGATGGTACTTATGGTGATGCTTTGTTTGAGGCATATAACAGTAATGAATCATATTATGGTGGTATTGAAGCATTCTTTGCAGCAGGTGAAATGGTTGCTGAAGAAAACCCCATATCATCTTATGTTCCACAGAATAAACCAGCAGATGATTCATCAGATAGTGGTGACACAATCGGTGCAAATGAAGAAACAGAGCCTACTACTGAATTCCAGAGAGTAGAACGCACTCTTCCACTTCTTGTTGACAATGCAGATTTGATTTCGGCAGATGAAGAATCAACTCTTTTAGCACGACTTGAAGCATTTACTGAAAAGCACGAAATGGAAATTGCTGTTGTAACCGTTTCTGACCTTGAAGGAAAAACTGTAGAAGAATATGGTGATGATTTCTACGACTATAATGGTTATGGATACGGTGAAGATGATGACGGATTACTCCTTCTCATTTATGAACCGGGTGATGGTGGCGAAAGAGAGGCATATATTTCAACTCATGCCGATGGTGCATATGAGTTCTATGATGCCATCAGAGAAGATATGATGCTTTCAATGAGAGATTCTCTTGTGGCAGGTGACTATGCTGCTGCATTCAACATTTTTGTTGATAAAGCAGAAGAAACAATGAAACCAAATGTAAGTCCTATTTGGTTGTTTGTGTTTGTGCTCGTTGGTGCTGTAGTCGGCTTGTTAATCACAACAGGTATGGCATCAAAGAACTATTCAGTTCATGCTCATGATGATGCAAATCTCTATTCAAGAGCAGGTAGTCTTACACTTATGGACTACTATGATAACTTTATGAATACTCATACTCAAAAAGTGCCTAAAGCAAAGGATAATGATTCCGACAGTGGCGGTAGTAGAACACGAAGCTCTACTCACACAAGTTCTTCAGGCAGAAGTCATGGCGGAACAAGTATGAAATTCTAAATTCAAAACTAAACGGTTAATCGACCAAAACGGTTAACCGTTTATATTTTGTAGATTTTTTTATTATTTTATGGTATATTAAATACGAAACTGATGAAAGGAGAATAAAACAATGCTGGTATCACAAAAGAAAAGCTATCTTTATATTGCAATCTCGTTATTTTTAATATCAGTTGGTTTTATTCTCCACCAGAGTTTTAATGGTGCTGATGATTTATATCCGAAACAGATTTCAAGTATGGTATTTCAGATTGTCAGTGTTGATATTCTTATTGCATGGTGCGTTTCCATAAGAAACAGAATTTTGAATAAACAAATTCGCAGGTATCTGATATTAGTTGGAATTTTAATGATTTTCTGGCTTACTGTCCGTATCGCTAAATGGCGTTTTTTAGCAGTAACAGACCCGTTGGGCAGATATTTTTGGTATGCCTATTATATTCCAATGATACTTATTCCACTTTTTGGAGTATTTATTGTACAGTATGTGGGAAAACCTGAAGATTATATTATTCCAAATAAATTCAAATTACTATTTGTTCCATCAATTATTCTTTTAGTATTTGTTTTTACTAACGATATTCACAGATGTGTGTTTGACTTTCCTGAGGGAATAATAAATTACAATGATATTTATACTCACGAATGGGGATTTATCCCTGTTTGTACTTGGTTCGTTTCCCTTGGTTTTTATTTTACCGTTATGTTGCTTGTAAAAAGCCGAGTACCAGGTAGCCGTTCCTTTCAGAGATTACCAGCTGTAATACTGGCTTGTGCAGGGGTGTTCTGGATTCTATATGCTCTTGGTTTTGTTAAAGTAGACCTTACTGCAATGGATTGTCTTATAATCGCATTATTGTTGGAAAGTGCAATTCAGAGTGGTCTTATCCGTTCTAACACGGGATACAATGAACTGTTTGAAATATCAACTGTTGCAGCTCAGATTGTAGATAAAAAATATGAACCGTGTTTTCTATCTGCTTTTGCAGACGATATTCCTGATGACATAATGCGTTGGGCAAAAGAAAAACCCATTGAGCGTGGCAACGTTCTTGTTAACAGTAAAGAAATTTCAGGTGGTTATGTTCTCTGGCAAGAGGATATCAAAGAAATCAAAAGGCTTATGAATGAGCTGACTGAAACACAGGAACATCTTAACGAAAACTATGTCCTTCTTAAAGCAGAACTTGAACTTAAAGAAAATAAGATAAGACTTGAAGAAAAGAACAGACTGTATGACAGAATTGCACAGGAGGTATCGGAACAACTGTCAAAAGCCGATTTTCTGCTGAAACAGGCAGAGGAAAAACCTGAAACTGCAAGAATAGCTTTGGCTCATATTTGTATAATCTGTGCATATATAAAACGTCGTAGTAATCTTTTATTATTAAATGAGGAATCAAACCGTATTTCATCAAAAGAACTTGAGTATTGTTTACGCGAATCACTTGACAATATTGCACTTAATGGAGTTTTTACATCTCTTGACAGTAAATGTGACGGCAATATTTCAGTTGAATATGCAGTTAAGATTTATGATTTTTTCGAGGAAATAGTGGAGTATTTTACTACTGACATTACTGCAATCCTTGTCCATCTTGTAGGTAAGGATGATTACATAAAACTTCGTCTGCAAATCGGATGTGAAAATGAAATTGAAGAGGAAAGCTTATCTGCAATTTTGATAACAGATTGCAAGATTTCCTATGATGTTCAGGATACTGACATTACAATTGACCTTCTTCTTTCAAAAAAAGGAGGTGCTGTGTAATGCTTGACTTTATGAATTTACACATTTATGTAAGAATGTTTGTGCTTTTATCATTATTGATGTTAACAATCTTTAATACCTGTGTTTTCTTTAATGTTATATTCAAGAAAAAGAAATTGTTGCACAAAATATTACTTCTTGTATTCTCCTCGTTCAGCTTTTACACATTGATTATTTACGTAAGTCTGAATTATGCTAATGTGTTTGCTGATGTAGAATACAGTAGCACAATACTTACATCTTTCTTTCCTTTTTACATTCCTGTCTGGGTTGTGAATGTATTTTATCTTGTGTATATTCTCATTGCTGAATATAAAAGGAGAAAGAATACAATTTCTACATTGTCGGTTAAAGAAAGCTTTGACAACCTTCCAACAGGACTTTGCTTTGCAAGGTCAAACGGAATGGTTCAACTTGTCAATTATCAGATGAATGAGTTGTCGCACATAATTTTAGGAAATGATATTCAAAATGCCAATGTTTTTTGGGAAACTGTTTGTGACGGGAGGCTGAACAAGGGCATTTTAAGACTTGTTGCGGGTGATAAACCAGAGTTGCGACTTCCCGATGATAGTGTATGGGTTTTCTCAAGAGAAGACCTTGGTGTGACAACACAGATTGTCGCTACCAATATGACAAATTATTACCGACTTACCAATACATTAAAACGAAAAAACGAAGAACTTGAGTTGATGAGTGAACGACTTCGTAAATATGGCGAAAATGTTGATGAATATACCCGTTCAAAAGAACGCCTTGAAACAAAAGTGCTGATTCACAATGAAATCGGTCAGGCGTTGCTTACAACACGTCGTACATTAAACAGTAATGATGGTGATTTAAAAACCGTTCTTGATATATGGAACAGAAACATTTCAGTTCTCCGTATGGAAACAACACCACAGAATAAAGAGGACTATCTTGGTGAATTGATTAAGGCTGCAAAATCGGCTAATGTTGAAGTTCAGATTGACGGTCAACTCCCTGAAGATGAAGATATACAGCAGTTAATAGTTGCATCAGCAACAGAAGCATTGACAAATGCAATTCGTCACGCAGATGCAGAAAAACTTTTTGTTGAAATTGATTCAACAAAGAAGTATTATATTGCTTGTATAAGTAATGATGGAAAAGTCCCTGATGCTCCTATTACAGAAGGTGGCGGATTAAGTTCTTTGCGAAAAAGAATTGAAAAAACAGGTGGCATAATGTATGTTTCATGGGAACCTGTATTTAAACTTACAATAAAAATACCTAAAAAGAGTGGTGAGATACTATGATAAAAGTTTTAATAGTTGAAGACGACCCAATGGCAAGAAAGCTCTTGGAAATATTCGTGGAAGGTAGCGAGAAATATTCCATTGTACATGCCATTGAAAGTGCAGCAATGGCTGAGATTTACTGCTTTAAAAATCCCATAGACCTTATTTTGATGGATGTTTGTACTGCTATGAATGCAAATGGACTTGAGGCGGCAGAAAAAATCAAAAAAGCGTTTCCAAAAATTAAAATTATCATAATAACAAGCCAGCCTGAATGTAGCTTCCTTGACAGAGCAAGAAGTATTGGCGTTGATAGTTTCTGGTACAAGGAGTCTTCTGCAGAAAATATTCTTGCAGTTATGGATAAAACTATGGCAGGAGAATCTGTTTATCCTGACACAACACCCAAACTCCGATTAGGTAATGCTATGAGTATCGATTTTACAGATAAGGAACTTGAGGTTTTGCGAGAACTGACGAGTGGTGAACCTGATGCAGTTATTGCAGAAAAGTTACATGTGTCCTTGAGAACTGTTAAAGCTCATATACAAAATATGAGAGATAAAACCGGCTTCAGGAACAGAACAGAACTTGCAGTAAGAGCAAGAGAATGCGGACTTGTAATCAATGACCATAAACCTGAATAAGTTTTAATTGACGGTGCTATAATAGTGCCGTCATTTTTTTGCACTAAAGTACAATGTAAATGTGTGTACTTCATTTTATAATATAATTGATGAATTATATTGGAGGTAATACTATGGGATTATTTGATACATTAAAAAGACAAGCAGAACAGGCAGCTCGTTCTGCAACTGCACAGGCGGGACAGAATATTGCACAAGGTGTAAAAAACGCAGTTTCAGGAGTGGGTAATAAAACTTATTCAGTAACTCTTTCTCAATTACCGGTAAACCTTGCACAGTTACAATCAATGCCCGAAAGCGATTTGAAGTCACCTGAAAAAACAGCAGCACTTGTAATTGCTGCATTGTGTATTTATCCAATTGACAAAGAAGCTTGTTGTGAAATGTTAGAGTTTCTTCATGGACCTAAAGGTTTAAGCGGATATGACAAACAATTCCTCGCGGACCGTTTTCGTGACAAGGACTATGTTCCTCGTTCATATTTTAACGGTGCAACACCGGAGAATAACTATGAGCCAACAGAACCATTCACTTTAACATTCTTTGAAAATCCGTACAGTCGTGATAGTTTCAATGAAGGCTATCTCACATTACATATTAAGTCAAATGGTGCAGATTCTGCACGACAGATAAGACTTCGCACAAAGCCATCAACAGGACAATGGTTCCTTTGGGAACAATTTTTACTTTCAGACATCAGAGTGCCTGTAAGTGCTGACCCTTGGGCATAAACTAAATAATCTTCAAAAAATAGAGCCAATTTTCGGATTGGCTTTGTTTTTTGCACTAAAGTACAATGTAATTTGTTTTGATTGTCATTATAATTATCATTGTATAAGTATAACTATGTGTATTTATACAAAAAACCTGAAAAGAAAGAAGGTGAGTAAATGAGAAAATTTCCCGATGAATTTCAACGGGACGATGTAAATGGTGAGCATTTAAAAAATGATGAATTTTCTTTCTTGAATGAAACAGAAGAATATGATGAGAGATTCTTTCATCAGGATGAGTACAATCGTGATTGCTACATAGGACTTAAGAACAAAGAAGATGACGATTATTCTGATGAAACTGAAACAGTTGCAAAAAGAATAGTAAACAAACCGTCAATTTTCATTAAAGCATTTGACAGTCTGCGTTCTTTGGCTTTTGCTCTTGCTTTGGGTACAGTTGTATTGGCAGGACCAGTTATAGATGGCGATATTCATCTCCTTGAGCCTCAAAATAATGAGTCAGCGGAGGATGTACCTGTTGTTTCGGTTGACCATAGTCATGTCGCTTCGGATAGTTGGGATGTTATCTCTGAACCGACTTGCCAGATTTCAGGTAAAAAGGCGCTATTATGTGCTGAATGTAATGAAGTAATGGAAACACAAGAAATCCCAATTACTGAACACAATTCAGGTAACTGGATTACGGAAAAACTAGCAAACTGCTCTCAAAATGGACTTGAATCAAGATTCTGTACTTTCTGTAATGAAAAACTTGAGTCAAGAGAAATACAAAATGGTAGTCATATTTCAAGTTATCTGATAACGGATATTGAAAGTACATGTACTAACGAAGGTTCAGGACATACAGAGTGTAAAATCTGTAAAACGGTACTTAAAACCGAGAAAATACCAATAAAAGAACATAAAGAAACAATTGTTAATGGTAAACCTGCCACATGTAGTGAAAATGGATACACAGAAACAATTAAATGTTCGGAATGTAATAAGGTAATTAAAGACAGAGAAGAAATTCCTGCAACAAATCAACATTTAATTGCAATAGTTAGTGGTGTTGATGCTACTTGCACCGCAACAGGCTATTCGGATTCAAGCTATTGTGCTGATTGTGGAAAAGTTATTAAAGAAAAGATCACAATCCCTGCAAAGGGACATACCGAAGTTGTAACAGCAGGTAAAGAACCGACTTGTACAGAGTCAGGATATACCGAATCAAGTATATGTGCTGAATGTGGTGAGCAGATTAGGTCAAGTACTCCACTCCCTGCTAAAGGACATACAGTAGTTGTTACTGAAGGCAAAGAGCCGACCTGCACTGAAGATGGTTATGCAGAATCAGGATACTGTTCTGAATGTGGTGAGCAGATTAAGTCAAGCACCTCAATTCCTGCAACAGGACACAAAGAAGTTATAATAACAGGTAAAGAACCAACTTGTACAGAATCAGGTTATACTGAATCAAGTAAGTGTTCTGAATGTGGTGAGCAGATTAAGTCAAGTACCCCAATTCCTGCTAAAGGACATACGGTAGTTGTTACTGAAGGCAAAGAGCCGACTTGTACAGAGTCAGGCTATACTGAATCAAGTAAGTGTTATGAATGTGGTGAGCAGATTAAGTCAAGTACCCCAATTCCAGCTAAAGGTCATACAGTAGTTGTTACCGAGGGTAAAGAGCCGACATGTACCGAAGATGGTTATGCAGAATCAGGATACTGTTCTGTATGTGGAGAGGTTATTACTGAATCAACAGTGCTTCCTGCTAAAGGTCATACCGAGGTTATTACTGAAGGCAAGAATGCGACCTGTACTGAAAGTGGTTTCACGAAATCAAGTTATTGTTCTGTATGCAATGAAATTATTAGCGAATCAGAAATAATTCCAGCAACAGGTCATACAGAAGTTATTGACAATGCAGTTGAGCCGACTTGTACAGAGAATGGTTTAACAGAAGGTAGTCATTGTTCAGTATGTGGTGAAATAATTGTGGCACAGGAAGTTGTTTCGGCAACAGGTCACGAAGAGCGTGTTCTTATAGAAGGTAAAGAACCAACCTGTACGGAAGATGGATACACAGAATCATACATTTGTGGAGTTTGTAATGAAGTTATTGTTGAATCCGAAATAATATCTGCAACAGGACATACAGAGATAATTATAATAGAAGGACAAGCACCGACTTGTACAGAAGATGGCTTCACTGAATCACAGATTTGTGGAATATGTGACGAAATACTTGTTGAATCAGAAGTTATTCCTGCAACTGGTCATGAAGAAGTGACAAATGAGGGCAAGGATGCAACTTGTACAGAAGATGGTTACACATCAAGTGTACATTGTGAAGTCTGTGGTGAATGGATTGTTCAAGAAACACTTGTTCCTGCAACTGGACATACAGAGGTTATTGATAATGCAGTTGAGCCTACTTGTACAGAGAGTGGTTTAACAGAAGGTAACCATTGTTCAGTATGTGGTGAAATAATTGTTGCACAAGAAATTGTACCTGCAACTGGTCACAAGAACATTGTTAAAGAAACGGGTGTTCAACCAACTTGTACTGCAGATGGTTACACCGATTATGCATACTGTGCCGATTGTGGAACAGAAACTGTTGCAAGAGAAATAATTCCAGCAACAGGACATAGTGAAGATTTATCATATATTGAGGGTAGAGAACCTACCTGTACGGAAGATGGCTTCACAGAAGAAGGACATTGTACAAACTGTGGCGAAGTTATTGTCCCATCAGAGGTAATTCCTGCAACTGGACATACAGAGATAATCATAATCGAAGGACAGGCACCGACTTGTACAGAAGATGGTTTCGCAGAGTCACAGATTTGTGGAATATGTGAAGAAGTACTCGTTGAATCCGAAGTTCTTCCTGCAACCGGTCACAATTATGGTGATTGGGAAACATTAGAAGAAGCAACATGTGAATCTGCAGGTTTCAGAAGACGCCTTTGTACAGAATGTGACGAGGGTATTGAAGAAGAGGAAATTCCTGCAACAGGTCATATTGAAGTGACTGCAGAAGGTTACGATGCAACATGTACTGACCCAGGACTCTCAACAGGTGTGTATTGTGATGTCTGTGGTGAATGGATGGTTCAACAATTGATTATTGAACCAACAGGTCACACCGAAGTCATTGATAATGCGGTTGAACCAACTTGTACAGAAGACGGTTTAACAGAAGGTAGTCATTGTTCAGTATGTGGTGAAATAATTGTTGCACAGGAAACTGTTCCGACTTATGGTCATGGTGAGCCAGTTCTTGTTGAAGGTAAGGAACCGACTTGTATGGAAGACGGATATACAGATTCATACATTTGCGGAATTTGTAATGAAGTTCTTGTTGAACCGGAAATAATTCCTGCTACGGGACACAGCGAAGACCTTTCATACATTGAAGGTGTGCCTCCAACTTGTACTGAAGCTGGACGCACGGAAGAAGGATATTGCACTATCTGTGGTGAATTAGTCATTGAATCAGAACCAATCCCGGCAACAGGACATAAAGAGATTATAATTGTTGAAGGACAAGCACCAACATGTACGGAAGATGGCTTTACAGAATCCGAAATATGTGGAATGTGTGGCGAAACAATTGTAGAATCTCAAGTTCTTCCTGCTACAGGTCATAATGAAGTGACTGCAGAGGGTTATGATGCAACATGTACTGACCCGGGACTCTCAACAGGTGTGTATTGTGATGTCTGTGGTGAATGGATTGTGCAACAATTGATGACTGAACCAACAGGTCACAGTTGGGTTCAAAAACCGGATATGCCATACGAAGAATATGAATGTGAACACTGTGGTGAAACTACACAGACTCCGTATTAGTGACAAAAGTTTGAAAGGAAGTAATTATATGAACAAAAAATCAGGAAAAAACAGTGTAGGAGTATTTATGCTTTTGCTCGTTCTTTTGGCTGTGGTTATAGGACTTTTTAATATCTCAAAACTTACATTTGTACCTTTTGAAATCAGAGAAGTGGTAAATGGTTTTGTCGAAAAGTTCTTTTCTAATTCAGTGGTTAAAAGTATAACTGTTGAATCGGTAGGCGCAGCATTACTCACTATTTTCGCAACTTTTGTCATTGGTGGAGTTGTAAAATTTGTGGTAAGTAAAATTAAGTTTAAAAAACACCGTACAGAAACATTACACCAACTTGTTGGCAAATTCCTTGTTTATGGCATTTATATTCTTGGATTTATAATTGCATTAGGATGCCTTGGTGTAAATACAACAGGTATTCTTGTTTCAGCAGGTGTTCTTGGCATTATCGTAGGATTTGGTGCACAATCACTTATTGAAGATATTATCACTGGACTCTTCATAATTCTTGAGGGCGAATTCGGAATAGGCGATATTATTACTATTGATGGTTTCCGTGGTGAAGTTAAATCAATAGGTTTGCGTACAGTCAGCATTGAAGACCTTGGTGGTAATGTGCGTATTATCAACAACAGTGAAATCAGTTCACTTGTTAACCTTTCAGATAATACCTCTGTAGCAGTTGTTAATGTACCTGTAAGCTACGAGGATTCACTTGAAGTTGCTGAAAGTGCTGTAAAAGAAGCTTTGTCAGAACTTCCATCAGAATATCCAAAAATATTCAAGGAAGCACCTGTTTACAGAGGTGTAGATGTTCTCTCGGAAACACATATTGAACTTATGGTTGTTGCAAATGTTGCAGAAGAAAACATCTACGATGCACGAAGAATTATGCAGCGTGAAATCAAGTATTCCTGCGAAAAGGCAAAACTCTCAACACCATGTAAAGAGTAATTATTATATTCGTTTCTATTATTATACATTGCACAAAGCTTTCTTTTAATTTGTATAATTTTGTTGCAATATTTATGATGGCTACATAAACTTGAATGTAGTCAAACAAAAAGCACCGATAATTTTTATCGGTGCTTTTTCACAGTTTGAACTATTGTGAAATATGCTTTTGTTCACAAAGAGTTATTAATAGAAATTGCATCACTCACTAAATGCAATGAATAAACATTTATGTTCAAAGGGCTTAGCTAATGGTTTCTACCTCAAAAATCTCATTCAACCTATACCTACTGACATTGTAGCTGTTCTCACGCTCAATGGCACCGGACTTGACGAGCTCGGTCAGTCGTTTCTTTGAAAATGAGGTTGAGCCGAAATATGCATCAAAATTTGCAACGGGAAGTACAACCCAATCTGTGTCCTCTTGTCGGTTAGCATAGTAATATTTTATGAGCGTTTCAAGTGCATAAGCTGTGCTTGGTGCTGTTGTAAAATCGAATATTTTTGCTGTTGTTTCTTCGGGTAGTTCAAAATCATTGTTTTTGAGTTCACCAAGCTCTAATGCAGATGAAAGAATATCATCAAATCTCAATATCCAAGCACCTTTGCTTTTCAGGTAATAAGTGCTGAAATGCATACGGGTAACCTTGTAACGCCAAGCGGTATCGAAATTCTTATCCATAATCATATATTTCTCATACTCTTTTGCTGTGAACTTATCGGGATTGCTTATGACAAAATTCATGGCATTGTGAAAATGTCTGTAAAACCATCCTTCACCGTTTTCTGATACAAGCTCAGGAAATTCATTGTGATACTCCCTAAAATCTGTTGTAAAACGCCAATCTTCTTTTTCTTTCGAGTTATCCTTGTCGGGAATACTGCACCAAGCAGAAATTGCCCGTCTTGAATATTCAAGGTCAGCACTGCCGTTCTTGAACATATATCCTCTTGCGATTATGGTCAATACCCTCGGAAATCCCTCAAAGCCCTGTATGCCCTCACGGGTGAATCTGCTGAGAAATGAGTTGTCATTTTTGTTATCACGCTTGTATATTATTCTCATAGAAGTGAAGCGAGTAAGCATGGTTGTTACTTCAATGTTAACACGCCAAAAACGACTGCAAGTAACCGACAGGTTCCGATGCTTGATTTTGTAAAAGAAGCTTTCATAATGGAAAAGGAAATGCAAGAATTACTTGATATTAAATGTGAAGCTGAAATTGATGGATACACCGATTTTGTCTTTGTTAATCGTTTCGGCAATACACAGCACCAAGGTACACTTAATAAGGCTATCAGAAGAATAATAAGAGATTGTAATGATGAACAGTTCTTAAAATGTGATAATCCCAAGGTTTTACTTCCGCATTTCAGTTGTCATACCCTTCGTCATACCTTTACAACAAGAATGTGCGAAGCAGGAGTTAATATAAAAGTAATACAGGATACTCTTGGTCATAAAGATATTTCAACAACCTTAAATATCTATACTGATGTTACAAAGGAACTAAGAACAACGGAGTTTGAATGTCTTGACAGATTTTATAAGAACTCATAATTGAAAGAATTATAGCTAAATAGCTTACATCAATTGGAACGTGAAATATAGTAAAGAGCAGTAAAAAACAGGATAGTCTAAAAAAATCATTCCATGTTATAGTAAGTTATGGCAATGTATAGTAAGATATAATATATGAGGTTAAAAAACCCAACAATGAAACCACTTGACTAATAATGCAACAGAGGACGGTTTTTGCTGTCCTCTTGTTTTATGTCCAAATAAATGGTAAAATATTTGTGTAGTGATAATAAAGATATAAATTGTTATATTATATAATGTCGATTAATCTATACGGGAGATAGTTAAAATGTGTAATGAGCAGGAAATCAGGAATGCATATTCAAAACTTACCAAATTGTTAATAGATAAAAAACTTACAATTACAACAATGGAAAGCTGTACATCGGGAATTGTAGCATCTCTTTTAACGGACACCGAAGGTGCATCTGCGGTACTGAAAGGTGCGTTTGTCACATACTGTAATGAAGCGAAAATCATGCAGGGTGTACCCGAAGAAATTATTGAAAAATATACAGTTTACTCAAAAGAAACTGCTTGTGCTATGGCGGATGCTTGTCGTAAATCTTATAATGCAGATATCGGTATTGGCGTAACAGGCTCACTCGAAAATGTTGACCCTGAAAATGAAAACGCATCCAAACCCGGTAGTGTGTGGTTTGCCCTTAGTTTTAAAGATAAAGTCTATGATTATTATTTTGAATTCCTGCCACAACAATCAAGATTTGGGTGTAAAATGATGGTTGCAAAAGAAATAGTCGAGGAACTTTTGAAAGTGATATAATTATAATAAGAGACTTTTACTTAAACAGTAAGAGTCTTTTTTCTTGCAAAAATAAAACTGTGTGCTATAATTTTATTATAAAAATAGAAAGGGGATTATCATTATGTCAGAGAATAAAGAAAAAGCAAAACTCACACCTAAAGAAACAGCGATTCAGGTAGCAAAATTTGTTGCTTTTTCAATGGGTGCAGGTATTATACAGATTGTATCTTATACAATCATTCACGAACTTACAGACTGTGAGCATTGGAAAGCATATCTTCCTTCACTCATCCTGTCAGTTCTTTACAACTTTACGGTAAACAGAAAATTCACATTCAAGTCTGCAACAAATGTACCAATTGCAATGCTTAAAGTGGCACTTTTCTACTGTGTGTTCACTCCGGTTTCATTGTACCTCGGCCAATTAGCCGAGAATGCAGGAGTTAACAATTACATAGTTGAAGCCGTAACAATGGCTTGTAATCTTGTTACGGAATATCTCTTCTGCCGATTTGTAGTTTACCGCAATTCAATGAACACAAATAACCTTGCAGAAAAAGACAAAGCAAAAGCAGAAACAAAATAAATCTCTTTACGCCTCCCTCTGACGAGGGAGGTGGCATTTTCGTTAGAAAATGACGGAGGAAGAGAAAAATTCAAAAAACTCTTGACTTTTACCCAAGGTAAAAATGTAAAATCGTCATTGTAAAGGGGGAGTTACTGTGAAAATTAAACAGGTTATCAAAGAAACAGGCCTTACTGACCGTGCTATAAGACTTTATATTGAAAATGACCTTGTAAAACCCGAATGTGACGAAAATTACAATGGCAGAAAAAGTATTGACTTTTCTGAAAATGATGTTGAACAACTAAAAAATATCGCTTTGCTCCGTAAAGCAGATTTTTCAATTCAAGAAATCAAAGCCTTGCAAATGGGTGGCGAAACTGCACAAAATACAATTAAAGAATACATAAACAGAACAAATGAGAAAATACAGTTCAGTAGTGAGATAATTGAAAAAATCGGCACTCTTGCTGACGACGAAAATATTACTGTCGAAATAATCTGTGAAAGACTTTCAAGTAATTTAGCAGACGAAAAAGTACCAACAGAAGACATGGAACTCTCACCCAAGGAACAGAAAGAGAAACACGTTTTTACAGCAATTTCGGTAATCGGAATGGTGCTGTCGTGTGGTTCAATGATACTGATACTATTGCTGGTTGTGTTTGGATTTGGATATAAATATACCGCGTTCCTTCCTTATGATACAGATTTTGTACGTAAACTGATTTTTTATCCGATACAATACTTTTTTTTAATACAATTTGTGTTGTGTTTAATAATATACTTGTTCTGTAAAAAGAAGAAAAAAATAGGCAAGAAAAAAGATAGAAAAAAAGCTCTATGCATTTTTATTACAATTTTATGGGTAATATCATTGCTATTCTCACCATTCGCATTTCTGTTACATCTTATAGCTGGATATTGCTCAACAACATCTAATCCCAATAACTATTTAGTGGTGGATGAAGAATACTTGAAATACGAGTGGGAAGAAATTTTTCAAGTTTTTCCATACAAGATGCCTGATTCAGTAAAGCAAATTGTGTATAGCAAAAACTCTACAACCAAGTATTTTTATGCTTACTCTGATGATTTTTTAGATGCTTATAGAATGGATATATATGCAGAGTGGCAGCTTGACCATAATACGGAATCAATATATGAAAGTGATTATGAAAAAGAAAAGCAAAGAATACTAAGTAAAGATAATGTTGTCTGTATAGAGTCTATGGGAGATTGGCAATGTGTTCATTTTAAAAATAAAATAGATGTTACAGAGGCTATGTGCGATTATGAATATCTGTTTTTTGCCTATAATGATGAAACACATACCGTAAGATATATTGCTGAGTTTGGGTATAAAACAGACCCATATCACTTACAATTAGATTGGTAACCAGCGTGGTCTTTGACCACGCTTTTTCTTTGCCTAAATTATGATGCAAATTTGAATTTGTCTAACTGATTTAATATTCCCCTCCCTCATTGAGGGAGGCAAGGTCACATCACTTAATCCTCCCGACAAACTCCA